>NZ_FIZY01000074.1 GCF_900060185.1 Grimontia marina
ACTTCGTCTTCATAAAACACCGGATGGTCAACACTGCATTTGTCCAGCGCCTCACTTATCTGAGCGAGCTTTTCTTCCTTGTCAGGGTCTCGAATATTGAGGGTAGGTGCCGCCCTACGCCAGACGATCCCGATTTTCGGTAACCAACGCCTGACCGTAGAAGCCGCCACTGTACTTTGGAATACATCATTGAGCTGCATCGTTAAAAGCTCTGTACTCCAGCGGCTTCGCTGATAACCGAAATCCTGCGGGGAAAACTGAACCAGAATAGTCAGCATCGCACACATTTCGCTAACGGGAAGCGTTGGCGGTCTGCCAACAGGCAAAGCGTGCAGGGCATCCATACCACCTTGAGTAAACCAGTCAATCCACCTACCCACTGAGGAGCGGGCTGCACTGATAATACGGCAGACATCGACAATCGTTTTGCCTTCGTGGAGTTGCATGAGAGCAATAAGTCTGCGGGCATAATCCTTGTCCTTGGTAGTCTGTATCGCTTTTTTCATCCTACGACGTTCGCCACGAGGTATCGGTGCTATGATGGCCATCACTCAGTCCTTTTGTCGGTATGTTTCGGTTTGGCGATTGATCAGATCGCACAAAGCGGACTGAGTTTCTCTTATCTTTGAGATCTACTATTAGGAACAGCTATTTAGTTGTCTATTTTCAAATTGTCAGAACGCTTTCGAACGATACATCTTTGGTGCGTTACTGATGATGTTATAAGCAATGGGCTTGCCAATTTGTTATATCATTGTATTTAATGACATTTACTTTCTTTTTCAATTTTCTGCCTGAAGAAACCGAACAGATTGGGTGCAGAATTGCACTGTTTTGATCCATGCAACGAACTGTCGACCTTTGGAAATCGCAGGATGAGCAAGCCACATAAATGAATTCGGATGAAACTCGCGGTAGGTGAAAATCTGAGGTTTTAGGATGCCGATAAAAAAATGTTTCCCAGTCCAACCAACGGAGGATCGATAGGACAGAGAAACGAACAACGACAGCAAGGAGTAAACGTAACGTCTGCAGTCATTCTGCATACGCACGCCATTCTCTTAACAGCAACCACCTTGCCAGTTTTTTATTTGATTGTTTTAAATGAATTTATTTAGTTAAAAGCAATTAAATGCTGATCGGATTGTTCACCATCAGTGCAGAAGATGCACCGACTTTGCACTTTGATTTCAGAGGGGTCTTCGCTGTTTCGTCGTATCATTTAACGCGCATAATGCAGTGTTCTACATCACCGACCGTAACACTGATAGATTGAGATAACTTGAGGTATTCCAGTTCTTCGAGAACATCATCTGGGTAGCCTTGGTCAACCATCCAATCCATCGGTTCACGGAAAGAGTCTTCAGAGACGATTACAGAATCATTCAGCAGTTGATTCTCGCGAATACTCACAATCCAAACCCGTCCACGATACTCAGAAAAATCATTAAGCGATTTCGCAAGGGAGTCGTTCACTTTACCCCAGAATGTACCCATCGTAATTGCTTGCCCTTCGAGTAAATCTTTGAAGATTCGTATGTTTCATACGCAGAAACTAAAGAATATACCGTACGGAATTGGATTCAAACGCTCTTTCTCTCGGTGTGGGACATGGCACATAGTTAGGGGAGTTTTGCGAGGTTTATCGCCATTTTGAAGTAAGGAATGTCACCTTTGTAAAAACGTTCACCTTCCGGTTTCATACCAAATTTTCGGTATATTCCCATGGCAGCTTCACGAGCATCACACCAAAACATCGAAACATCACGTGCCTTCATTTCTTTAAACGCTGCTTTTAGTACCGAAGACCCAACACCTTGACCTTGATACGCCGGTAATGCTGCAAATTTTCGCAAGCGCACCACTTCACCGTCAAAGAACAAAGACGCGACACAAATCAGTTCCTCGTTGACGTAAGCCCCCAGATGAAGGGCCTCATTGTCCCCTTCCGCTTTACAAAACTCGGGTGGTTTGTCAGGCCACAGCACTCTGTGGCGAATGTCGATGGTTTCCTGCCAACTGATGTGTCGAATTTCCATTTCGGCTTCCCAAATCAAGATTTACCAACACCTTACCACGGCATAGCAGATCATGTGGGTGGAAAGCTACTGTCGCATCTGATCGCCGATTGGCGCGGCATTATTCTGCTGAGTGCCCAATCCGATATTGACTGCATCATGGCCGCCAAATGATTGGAAGGGTCGTAAACCAAACATCGGCATGATGGCGTAGATATGGTCGAAGATGTCTGCCTGCACACCTTCATAGAAAACCCAGTCTGTGTTGTTCACAAAAGCATAAACCTGAAGTGGCAAACCTTCCGCAGTGGGTTCCAATTGGCGCACCATACACGTCATGTAGTTGTGAATGTCCTTGTGTGCGCGAAGGTAAACGGCAAGATAGGCGCGAAATACTCCAACGTTAGTCATTTGACGAAGGTTCGCGGCGTGGTGGACATCTTCAAAACTCTCGTTGAATTCTTTGATCTCTTTCACCCGCTCAAACAAAAACTCGCGCAAGATTCGTATTTCTTTCAACGATTCGATCTCACCCTCGGAGAGAAAACGAATAGAAGTTAAGTCGATATGTACAGAGCGTTTTATACGGCGGCCACCCGAATCGGACAACCCCTGCCAGTTGATAAATGCGCTCTGTACTAGCGCGTAGGCTGGAAGCATGCTTATGGTATTATCGAAATTACGTACTTTCACCGTTGTCAGAGAGATCTCCTCGACTGTCCCACTCGCACCGTATTCCTCCATCTGAATCCAATCGTTTAGACTTACCATTCGGTTGGCGGAAAGCTGAATACCAGCGACAAATCCCAGAATGGTGTCTTTAAAAACCAACATAACCAAACCTGTCGCGACGCCCAGTCCGCTCAGGAAGATGATTGGCGATTCGTTCGCAAGAATGGAAATACAAATCACAATACCGACGAAGAAGGTAAACAACTTAATAAGCTGAACAAAGCTTTTGATAGGCATTCGACGGCTGATGCCCTTGAAATAGGCAATGTCATGAAGCGCGTCCAAAAGCGCAAACATCATCCAAATGAACATTACGATAACAGCAATGCCAAGGCAGCGATCTGACATCGTCGCGAGCAGAGGGTGATGCGTCAATATGGGAGGAACCAACACATCCAGAATCATTACCGGCACAAGAGCAGCCAGCTTTTCTAACACTTCGTGTTTGGTCATGCTGTTCGTCCAGGATTGCTTGTTTTTACTGATCGCAAGGTTAACGTAGCGAACAATAATCCGATGGACGATCAGGTAGCTGATGGCTGAAATGCCGATTGCAGCCATGATAAAAACCAGAGTGGGTTCTGCACCATAAGGGTCACTGTCGAGCCCAATCTGAGATAATTTCTCTGAAACGTATTTACGAACACCATGATCTAACATTTGCCGGATTCCCTCTACTGACATGATTGAGCGTATCAGTCAGGTTTCCGATCCGGTGAGGCAGTTTTGATACAGGGGTCAGTAAAGTCCGCAGTCCTTTAAAGGCACTTCCAAGGCATTGCTTTCACCTTTGGCTGGTGCTCCTACCATTTCGTCATACGCGCTTTCCTGACGGAGAACCGTTTCTTTCGCTTTTAGGTTTTTACAGCACTTTTGAATTTCAATCAGCGAATGGGTTCGAAGGAAGTTACCGTCGTCATAACAAACAAAGTGCTCTTCCTCATCAATGATGACAGAGGCTTGGTATAAACACAGATCCAGAGAATGGATAATCAACTTATCGATAACAAAGTATTTTTCTAGTTTGGTGAGTGGTGTTTTCATAGCAGCCTCCTGTAATCAACAACAAGGTTACGAGGGACTTTGTTTTATGGTTCAAAAAAAACGGCGACCTCTTGAGATCACCGTTTTCTGGATGTTTTTGAGCTTACTGGCTAGATGTACTCGTCGATTCCCGGTGAATCCCGCCGATCAGCGCTCACACGGCGATCATACCCTTGGTATTTGCCACGTTTTTTGCGTCGATCTCTACGATCACGTCTATCCATGACATAGACGCCATTTACCAATTTTGTGTCCGCCACAATGGTTCTGTTTTCTATGCCTTGATGTGGCTGAATTTTCATAATTGGAAACTCTACTGTAGTTACTCCGCAAGAGGGAAATACCCCTCATAACGCTTCTATTATAAAGAGACCGGTGAAAATTCAACCTCCCTTCGGTCAGAGTGTTTGCTAGTCTCACCAAAGCATCGATTTCTCATATTTTAAACAAAAAAGTATTGAGTGTTGTATCGATAAATCAAGCAAAGCGACTGATCAAATAACGCTTTGTCCGAATGCACTGAGCACCAAAGAAACTGCACGCTCGGCAGAGATATTGCCTTTATCTAGGAAGGGGTTGAGCTCAACCAAATCCATCGAAGTCATCAGCTTGGTCTCTGCGCATTTTTCCAATAGTAAATGTGCCTCTCTGTACGTCACACCGCCCGGAACTAAGGTGCCTGAACCCGGCATCACTTCGGGGTCGCAACCATCTACATCGAAGCTGACATGAAAGCCAACCGTCCCTTTAGTCACGATTTCTATGACTTCGTCGGCGACACGGCTCATGCCTATCTCATCGATATCGCGCATGCTATAGACTTTGACCCCAGACTGTCGAATCAACTCGCGTTCTTTTTCATCAATATCCCTAACGCCCACCAGCGCAACGTTTTCGGGTTTGATTTTTGGATTATCACTTAGGATATTGGTGAAATCTTTATCACCGTATCCCATCAAGTGTGAGAGCGGCATGCCATGAATGTTACCTGATGGAGATATACCTGGAATGTTCATATCAGCATGAGCATCAAACCATACTAGCCCCAGTTCTTGATTCTGCTGCTGGTAGTAATCGGCAATACCCGATATCGATCCAATCGCCAAAGAGTGATCTCCCCCAACAACCATTGGAATGTTGCCATTGCTGAGCGCATCTCGCGTGACCAAAGCCAAATCACGACACACTTGCAGGATTTCGCTCCGAAATCGCATGTTTTCTTGCATTTGAGAAGGTCTCGATTCCTTGGATGGAACCGCGACATCCACCTCTTCCGAGATGCTGTAACCTAACTTTTTTAGTTTCTCACCCAAGCCAGCAATACGCACAGCAGAAACACCGCCATCCGTTCCCCTGCGTGAGGCCCCCAAATCTACTGGGACGCCGATGATTTGAATTGATGTAGATTGTCCATTTTCTTTCATAAGGGAGACCCTCGAAACGATCGTATTGGAATGAGGAGTATTAATTCACTCCTTCGAAGAATATTGATTGCCAGTGTGAAAGGGCTGCGTTCTTTAACAGTTACCATTGACACATAACATTTATTTAACATGACAGTATTTTGAGTATAAGTAGGAGGTAGGAAAGAAAGCGAAGAAGAGAACACTGCTAGCAATAGTGATACGCTGTTCTCGCTAGAGATACACGCTGTACTATGTTGAACTTTCAACAGTTTTGGTTATTTAGTTGCGAAAGTTTACGGCTAAAAGAAAAATGGCCAGTATTAATCAGCTTGATGCCTCGCGTTTTTCGCTTCATCTTCTCGCTGCTGAATCACTGATTTCAGGAAGCTCGCTTTTCATAAAAGATGGCAATACTACGACCTTCACATTTATCGTTATAACGCGCATGCCACTACTTTCCGTAGCTACCTTTACGAAGCAAACGATTGAAGCACATGACAGCCAGCAGTGCCCGGTAACCTTTTCTGTTTTATTCGCCAGAAATGCAGCCTTAAAAATAAAATTTCTCACCTATAGAGGCCAACAATTTCATCTCACCAGTTTCATGATGAGGCAGGGAACGGTGTTGACCGGGTTCAATACCGTGGAAAGCAGACTTCATTATCTGCAAAATATCGCCGTGGGCGACGAGAAGAATCACCTTGTTCTCATATTGGGTTTCGAGATCTGTTATTAAGCTTACTGAACGTTCGCGTACGCTCATGGTGCTCTCAACACCATTGACGCTCTGGTGAGAATCCTGAAAATCTTTCTCCCATACATTTTCATAGGCTGAAGACGAGTGTCCTTCCCACTCACCAAAAAATCGCTCGCGAAGTCGAGTGTCTTCGATCGGGGCCGGAAGTGAAAGAACACTCGCCACAATACCTGCCGTTTCTTTCGTACGTTTAAAGTCTGAACAAAAAATCGCATCTATCGGCTTGCCATCGTATCCTATTGCAGATTCCTTCGCCTGAGTTTGCCCAAGCGGTGACAACCCGTAATTCAGGCAACCAATCTCAGGGTCACTGACCACGATATCAGCGACGTTTGCTTCACTTTGCCCATGGCGCATAATGAGGTAAGTATTCTTGAAAACGGTCATTCTTCTTTCCTTAGTGAAAACTCAAGCAACCTTACGTTGGAGATTCATTGTTATTAAAGTTTGGCTCCGCTCTTTTTGGCGATTCCGTTTGGGTATTTTTAAGTCGGCTGGTTCTTAACTCGCCCGCTTGATCCAAGATAGGGTATGCAATCGACGTAAAGTGAGAGTTGATACGGATTAAATCTCTCAATAAATCCAAATATAAAGAGCTGCCAGCAATAACGGTAATCGTTTGATCACGGAGTCCTTTTTGATGAGCCAGTATTGCTTCGCGCTCAATGTTTTTTACTATGCTCTTCTGTTCAATTAACGCACGCGCATTGTTCACATCACCGGTGAGTAGCACGCTGAAAGCGAGTTCCATATTACGGTAAATGCAGGTCTTGAGTTCATCAATCGCTTTACGCTCATAATCAGGCAAGAGAATATTTTGTTGGATAATTTTATTGATGACTTCTGTCATGCTGTATTCGAGAATGTCGCCTGCATGCTCCAGATTGGCCGTATAAGACGAAATGCGATAGCAACGGCGGCGATACTTCTTGGGGATGTCCTGACGACTGAGCTCCGTTAAATAAAGATTTATCTTCTCGTAGTACTCATCGACCAAATCATCCGAACGCTTAATATGCTGTAACTGTGCAGAGTTGCGGGTGTTCAACGCCTCAAACGCGCCATCAAGCATGCCTCTCAGCAAATTAATTAGTACAGATGTTCCCGTCATTCTTATATCACCTAGCGCACGACGTGCGTGTTCTCACTTCTCACTTCTCGCTTTCACCTCTATACCCATACAACTTTGAGCACTTGTCTATTTACAAGGTAATCAATAGTCAGCATTTGATCAACAAATGAACATTTTGATGTTCGTACGCTCATTTAATGTTGGCAATTTGTTAAATTTGATCTTAGATTGAAATGAAAGTGGAGATGTGAGCAGTTATGACGGTAGCAACCAAACTCAAATCGAAAACAGAGATTCGACGCGAAAAGATCATCGAACTGACACAAGCGCGCGGCAATGTATCTGTCGAATTACTCACGGAAATGTTGGGTGTGTCATCACAGACCGTGCGTCGGGATCTCAATCAATTGTGTAGTGAAAATCTGCTTCGCCGTCGTCACGGGGGTGTGGAGTGTTTCGAACAGCAGTTGAATGCGCCCTATGACCTTCGCGCCGCAACAAATCCAACTGAGAAACGCGCTATTGCTAAAGCAGTGGCTGATGTCATTCCTGATGGCGCGACGGTGTTTATTTCTATTGGTTCAACACCAGCCATTGTGGCCGAAGCACTGACTGCAAAATCTGGCTTAACGGTGATGACCAATAATCTCAATGCCGCCATGGTGCTGAGCAACGAGCCAAGCAACCGCATCATCATTCCCGGTGGAGAAGTACGCATGCCAGATAGGGATGTGCTCGGTGACGGCGTGCTTGAGTTTTTCAACAGTTATCGCGCTGAGTACGGCATTTTTGGCGTAGCCGGCGTTTCAGAAGACGGAGGAATGTTGGATTTTCATGCCTCCGAAGTGAGGGTTCGCGAAGCCATTCGCACCCATTGCAAAACGTCCATTCTGGTAATGGACAGTACTAAGTTGACTCGAACAGCCCCTGCCATTGGTGGGAGTATTTTCGACGTGGATTTGATCATCATGGATCAACATCCCGGCGATGACTTTTCAGCGCTGAGTGACCGTGTCGGAGATCGTTTGAAGTTAGTGGGAGGCGACGCTTCATGAACACAGAACCCTTTGTTTCGTTCGACAACATAGCAAAAAGGTGGAACGGACAACTCGGTGTTGAAAACATATCTATTGATATCCCAGAAGGGACGTTTGTTGCTCTTCTGGGCCCGTCAGGTTGTGGTAAGTCCACAACTCTTCGATTGCTGGCCGGTCTCGAGATTCCTGATGAGGGCGCAATCCGTATTGAAGGTACTGACGTGACAGAAATGGCACCTTCAGCGCGAAATCTCTCCATGGTATTTCAGTCTTATGCACTCTTCCCTCACCTCTCTGTCGCAGAGAACGTCATGTTCGGCATGAAGGTACGAAAGGTCCCCAAAGATGAACGCCTGAAGAAACTTGAAAATGCACTGCGGATCACCGGCCTTCTGGGATACGAAGAGCGTAAGCCGGGCGAACTGTCTGGCGGTCAGCGACAACGTGTGGCTCTCGCACGTGCGATAGTGGCTGGTCAACCTCTTTGCCTGATGGATGAACCCCTCTCCAATCTGGATGCGAAACTACGCCATTCGGTTCGGAAGGACATCAAAAAGCTTCAAAAAGATTTGGGGATGACTGTGGTTTATGTCACCCACGATCAAACAGAAGCCATGAGCATGGCGGATCTCATTATCTTGATGAAAGACGGTCACATCATGCAGGCAGGCACACCTCAGGAGCTCTATAACCTACCCCAGAACACCTTTGCCGCTGAATTTATTGGTGCCCCACCAATGGCATTGATTGATGGCGACGTTATTCCTGGCACTGAGCACGCACACAAAGTTGGCCTTCGTACCGAAGACGTTGAGTTAGTGGAAGCCGGCCAAGGCAGAATCAGTTGCACCGTTTCCGAAAGCGAATACCTGGGTGATGAAACCCATGTGTTGCTGGATCACCCAAAAGCAAAAGGCTTGGTGGTGAAGCTCCATGGATACTCCTCTTTGGAGGAAGGTAGCACCGTAGACATAACCTTTGAGGATAGTGCCCTGCACTTCTTTGACGGTGATGGAAACAGAATAAATTAAAAAGGAGAGGAACAGCGTCCTTGCCTCAGATGGGGAAACTGATTCCGAAATTAAATACGTAACCAATGGTGAAACTATGAAGTTCTCAAAATTAATGAGTTGTGCCTTTGCCGGTGCGTTTACACTCGCGTCGCAATCCGCAATAGCAGCGACTGAACTGAACATGTACTACCCCATCGCAGTAGGTGGCGCGCTAACAAAAGTGGTTGACGGCATTGTTGATGACTTTGAAGCGCAAAACCCAGATATCAAGGTTAACGCTATCTTCTCCGGTAACTACGATGATACCCGTGTGCGCGCACTGTCTGCACTGAACTCTGGCGAGCCCGCACAATTGGCAGTCATGTTCTCTATCGACGTGTACGACTTGATTGAGCAAGATTTGATCTCACCATTTGATGATCTGATGCAAGGTGACGCTGACAAAGCTTGGTTGGCTGATTTCTACCCCGCGCTGATGGAAAACGGTCAGGCGGAAGGCAAAACCTGGGGTATTCCATTCCAGCGTTCCACCATTGTTGCTTACTACAACAAAGACATGTTCCGCGCAGCGGGTCTAGATCCAGAGAAGCCGCCGACAACCTGGAATGAGTTGGTCGAAGTGAGCAAAAAGCTCACGAATGACGACACTTACGGCATTATGATCCCATCCACTGGTTACCCATACTGGATGTTCCAGGCACTGGCGATTCAGAATGGCAAAAAGCTGATGTCTGATGATGGCCTCACTACCTACTTCGATGATCCGGCCGTGATCGACACACTCAAGTTCTGGAAATCTCTTTCTCAGGAGCATGGAGTGATGCCAACCGGCACCGTTGAATGGGGTACGCTCCGTCAAGCATTCCTGGAAGGCAATACAGCAATGATGTGGCACTCAACCGGTAACCTCACAGCAGTAAAAAATGCGGCGAAGTTTGACTTTGGTGTTGCCATGCTGCCAGGCAATGTCCGTTTAGGCTCACCAACCGGTGGCGGTAACTTCTACATATTCAAAGACACCTCAGACGAAGAAAAAGCCGCATCCATGAAGCTCATCAAGTTCATGACTTCACCAGAGCAAGCCGCAAGATGGTCAATCGCGACCGGTTACATGGGTGTGTCAAAAGGCGCATACGAAACAGAAGCGCTGCAAGAATATACAGCAGCGTTCCCACCCGCATTGGTTGCACGCAACCAACTTGAGCATGCGGTTGCTGAGTTCTCCACTTACGAAACCGCGCGTGTCCGGGAAGGTTTGAATAACGCAATTCAGTTTGCCCTGACCGACCAGAAAACGCCTGAAGCTGCGCTTGAAGAAGCTCAGAAATCCGCAAAACGTCTCCTGCGCGATTATCAATAAGCACATCTCCCCTGCCTGTGATTCAGGTGGGGGACCCTCTGGAAGTTGAGCAGTACTATGAATCATTACGCTGAAATGGAGCGCCGCAGACAGCACATGTATGGCTGGCTTCTGCTGACTCCCGCTGCCATTTTACTGACGCTTTTCGCGTTCTACCCTTCGGTAGCTACCCTGTGGGAAAGTCTATTTTCCAAAGGAACGCGTCGTCGCCCTTCAGAATTTACCGGGCTGGAAAACTATTCGGATCTGTTTAACGATCCGACCTTTTGGATCGTCGTCGAAAACAACCTTTTCTATGCCGCGATTACTATTCCGGCGTCGATCGCTATCGCACTGATTATGGCGCTTTGGGCTAACTCAAAAATATCGGCCAAGGGCTTTGTCCGCACCGCGTATTTCACACCCACAGTGCTACCCATGATTGCCGCTGCGAACCTTTGGCTGTTTTTCTACACGCCAGATTTGGGCGTACTCGACCAAATCGGCGCGCTGTTTGGCTTTGAATCAGTCAATTGGTTAGGCCGACCTGAAACCGCGCTTTGGGCGGTGATTATTGTCACCATCTGGAAAGAAGCGGGATTCTTCATGATTTTCTATCTCGCTGCTTTACAGACCATTCCTGCTGATTACAAAGAAGCCGCAGATATTGAAGGCACCAGCCGCTGGACGTACACACGCCGTATTGTGTTGCCACTGCTGATGCCCACCACCCTGTTTATTGTGGTCAACGCCATGATTAACTCGGTGAAGCTGATCGACCACCTGTTCATTCTTACCAAGGGTGGGCCGTCCGACGCGTCCAAGCTAATCCTCTATTACATCTGGGAAATGGCATTCGCCTTCTTCGATGCACCACATGCTGCCGCGATGACAGTGCTGGTGTTGATTGTTCTGGGGATTGCAGCAGCGATTCAGTTCACCTATCTGGATAAAAGGACGCACTATCAATGAAATTTATCGAAAAATATCTCGATACCTTTGGTGCGCTCTTACTGGCCGTCATTTGGATATCGCCGTTACTATTTGCTTTCTGGGCAGCGTTTCACACCACCTCAGATGCCGTGAATTTCAACCTGCTCTCAGGCTGGACACTAGATAACTTCCGCGTCGCGTGGGAAGGCGCGCCTTGGATTCAGTACTTCATCAACACCTTCTGTTTGGTGACCGTGGTATTGATTGGGCAATTCATCATCACCACGCTGGCGGGCTTTGCGTTTGCACAGGTGTCATTTCCGGGTAAAGACTTCGTTTTCATTCTGGTCTTGCTGCAACTTTTCATCCTCCCGGAAGTGCTGATCGTTGAAAACTACGCAGTGACATCCAAACTTGGTCTGTTCGACACTATCCTGGGTGTCGGTATGCCTTATATGGCGAGTGCATTTGGTATTTTCCTGATGCGCCAGTCCTTTAAATCGGTGCCTTATGAGTTGCATGAAGCAGCCAGCGTCGAGGGTTGTTCGCTGTTCGGTATTTTGATGAAAGTCTATGTGCCGCTCGCAAAGCCGACTTATCTCGCTTACGCACTGGTTTCTGTCTCGACCCACTGGAACAACTTCCTGTGGCCCTTGATTGTGACTAACTCTGACGATACCCGACCACTCACCGTGGGTTTGTCGATATTCGGTGCACCGGAAAACGGCGTAGATATTTCCGTGATATCCGCCGCCACCATGATGTCGATTGCCCCGCTACTGATCGCGTTCTTGATCTTCCAACGTCAGTTCGTGCAAGCGTTCTTGCGTGCAGGTATCAAGTAAGGAGGCCGCTATGACACGAATCATACAGCTGACAGACACGCACGTTGTCTGCCCTCCCAACAAGGTTTCCGGCGTACTCGACACGCTGGCCTTGTTTGAGGATGCCATCACTAAGATTGAGCAGGATTTAGAGAGGCTTGGACACGTCGATGCCATCATCGTGACTGGTGATATCACCGACCACGGCGACGTCGAGAGCTACGACGCTTTCAAGGCTGTAGTAAGACGTTTAGGTATTCCCTATTTCGTGATACCCGGCAACCATGATCTTCGCTCTTCTATGCACCACTGCTTTGAGAATCTGACACCCGCGACCAGTGAAGAAATCAACTGGGTGAAACACTTCCCAGACCTCGACATCATCGGTCTGGATACCGTGATTCCGGGTCAAGGCGGTGGTCGTTTATCTCCCAATGCTTTGGCTTTTCTGGAACATGCATTGACGAGTCAACCGGATAAACCCGCCTTGATCGCCATGCATCATCCTCCTTTTGCATCCGGTATTCAGTTTATGGATGCGATTGGTCTGGAAGGTGCCGATGAAATGACAGAGATTCTGGAAAAATCACCCCGTGACGTGCGGATTATCTGCGGCCATCTTCACAACAGCATTGTTAGCACAATAGGTGGAGCCACGGTCTTGTCCTCCCCCGCAACGGCGAGTTCCTTTTTGACGGATCATCGAAGTGATGCGCCTGTCGGTTTTACACAAGATCCCGGCGGCTACATGCTGCATGAATGGAATAAAGGCTTTCGGAGCACTTACCTTCCTCTCACTCCATCCAGCCAGCTCTATCCTTTTGAGCGATAAAAGTGCCTGATGACCTTTGTAGAAAGCCCTCAACTCTCACGCTAAAGCGGTGACAAATACGTTTTAGCGTGCTATCCCCTTGATAGAACTTATACCAATCGTAGTAAATATCTGCTCATCCTAGCTTGTTAAAATGCTCGATAACTGCGTTGAAAAATTTGATTGTAGAATAACTACTTATCGAAATTTCCCGCCTTGTTCTCGAGCATTTTTCCTGCGCTATTTCTGATCAGCTACCTACTGTGATTGGTATTACATTCAGTTATGAGGATTTTCAATGTCACCCAAACCTCTTCTGTTTATCGTTGAAGATGACACCAAGCTTCGACAGCTTCTTTCTTCCTATTTCCGCGAGCAAGATTTTGACGTCAAGGAGTTTGATCATGGAGAAAGTGCCATTGGTGCAATTCTTTCTGAACAGCCCAACATCGTTATGCTCGATCTCATGCTGCCAGACATTGATGGCCTGACAATTTGCCGACAGATTCGCCCCCAGTTCTCCGGTAAGGTGTTAATGCTGACGGCAAGTGATGACGACTTTGACCATGTCGCCGCGCTGGAAATTGGAGCAGATGATTTTGTCACCAAACCGATTAAACCCCGCGTACTGCTTGCTAGGTTGCGAGCGTTACTGCGCAGGGAGGGTTCAGGTAATGATTTGCCAGAAACGGCAAAGTCTGAATCTGTCAGCGTACTAAGGTTTGGGAATTTGTCTCTCAACTACGCAAGAAAATGGTGTGAATGGTCTGGTGAACACATTGCTCTATCAGACAGCGAATTTGACCTTTTGTGGCTGCTCGCGGCTTCTGCAGACGAGGTTTTGTCGAGAGAAACACTGACACTCGCTGTTCGTGGCATTGAATATGATGGACTGGATCGTACTGTCGATAACAAGGTCGTCAGTCTTCGAAAAAAACTGGGAGATAACCCCTCATCACCTCACCGGATACTGACAGTGAGAGGGAAAGGCTATCTCTTTGTGCCGGACGCATGGAAGGAATAACAAGACCAGGTAAACTATGTGGCGTATCTATATCGAATCCTTTATCGGACTGTTTGTCCTTTTTATTGTCAGCCTTTTCGCGTTTGACTTGTTTGTCTATCAGCTCAATACAGACTACGACTATGTCCTTGAGGACATGCAAGCAGCAGCAGTACAAGATTTAATGGCGACTTTGTCAGAGTATCAAGATGATGAAGCGCTCAGGCAATTGCTTGCTGACTACGCCCAATCCACGGCGAACAATCTAAACCTCGTGCCAATGAATGATGCACCCGAAGAAGTAAAACGATACTTTTCAGGAAGCGATATCCCGCATTCCTATTCCTTTCACGATGAAGACCGGGGACTTTGGCTGAGACTGCCGGATTCAACGAACTACTACCATTTTGAGCCAAATACCGATGACGTAGTCAGACAGAATATCGAGTTCAGCGACTCTCTGTTTTTCGTCTTTATCGGTGGAGGATTCCTGATTTATTCGAGTTGGCTAATTTGGTTTCTCAGCAGGCGGGTTCGGATTTTACAACGGGTGACCGCAGACTTTGCCAAAGGCGACCTAAACGCTAGAGCGCCAACCAACAGTGGGAGTAAAGTCGGCCAGTTGAATGAAAGCTTCAATGATATGGCAGACAAGATTTCTGAGTTGATCACCAGCAACCGCTCATTAACTCAGGCTGTTGCGCATGACCTTCGCACACCTATTTTTCGCATTCAGTGGCAAGCAGAGATCATCAAAGAAGAAGTCACATCTGCCGACCTTAAAGACAAGGTCGCCAGTATTGTCGAGGACACAGAGGAGATGGAGCAACTTGTGAACGAATTGCTCTACTTCGCCAAAATTGGGCGTCAGGATAGGTCACTGACGAAAGAAACCCTCCCTGCTGCGCCCTTTATCCAGCATTTGGTTGAACGACTGCCCAATCGTCAAAACCGTGAAATAGAAGTGATTATTGAGCCTGATATCTCACTTCTGGCTGATAAACCCTTGTTGAAACGCGCTATAGAAAACATATTAACGAATGCAGTGCGGTATGCGGAATCAACCGTCAAAGTCATTTGCCAACAAAACGGAAGATCAGCCCAGATCATTGTTGAAGACGATGGCCCCGGGATCCCTTACGAATATCGCGAATCCGTTTTTGAGCCGTTTTTCAGTGTCGACCCTTCTCGGAACAAAGCCAATATGGGTCATGGACTGGGTCTTGCCATTGTTAAACTTATCGTTGAAAAACATGACGGGCATGCCGTTTTTGAAGAAAGCGCAAAAGGAGGAGCCAAACTCATTTTGACCATTCCAAACCACAGACCCTGACAATCGCTGACAAACCCATGACAAATTGATTCTATTGTCAGTTAGCCGAGTTTTGTACGGTGTTCATTAAGCGCACAAACAAGGACAGAATCATGAATAAATCTGCATTACTCTTTTCCATTCTCGCCGCTGCACCTGCGGTACAGGCAGCGAATCAAACTTATATTCTTAACGGTAACATCTACAGCAAGCAAAGCAGTTGGATAGCTGAAGCAGGCGTAGCTGCCACCAGCGACCTCTACAAAGAGCAAGATCACTCAGTCGTTCCACTCCTAAACTTTGGCTACCACGGTGAAGACTTCAACATCGACTTCAGTGGTGCAAACTACCGCTTTTATGGAACCGACGGTGATCTGGTCAATCTAGGTGTCCATCTCACCAGTGCGGGGATCGGTTATGATGACGATACCTCGGATTTCCTAAAAGGCATGGATGACAGGGACATCAGTGTCGACCTCGGATTAAATGCTGATTTCCAAGTTGGTACCGGCGTGATTTCCACCTACTTCCAGCATGATATCTCTGGCGCTTACAAAGGCTATCTGGCGGGCGTGAGGTATTTCGACATCTTTCCCATTGGCGATGCGGATTTGGTTTCCTTCGCAGGGGTGATGTTCCAGAGTAAAGACTTTGTGGACTACTACTTCGGCGTACAGCCAAAGGAAGCACGCGCCAACCGACCTGAATACACTGGCAAAAGCTCAGTCGCTTATGAAGTAGGTTATAAGCTGATTTATCCTATCAGCGAGAACTGGAACCTGACTCAGTCCACCCAATACACAGAATTAGGCAGCGACGTTGCTGACTCCCCTATCGTTGACAGCAAACACCAATGGCTGGTTGGTGCGACAGTCGCCTATCACTTCTGATCAAAAAAGCCTGACGACATAACATCGTCAGGCTTTTCTTCATTGTTTTGATTAACGTTGGGCTCTAAACCGAAGCACCATCAAACACATCAAATGGCAACTTGGTTGTATCGATACCATCAAGGCAGCCGAGGTTAACCCGGTAGTGTCCTGGTTTTCTAAGTGTTTGGTGGAAAGGATAAATCCCACAACGGTTACAGAAGTGATGTTTCGCCGTACCACTACCAAACGAATAAGTCGCCAGTACACCTTCTGCTGCTTTGATATTCATGGCTTCCGGTGGGACGGTAAATGCGCTCATCAATGCCCCTTTCTTCTGGCAGATTGAACAATTGCATCGTAGCCCTGATTTAATTTCATGCTCTTCGAATTCAAACGTCACCGACCCACAGTGACAACTTCCTGTGTATTTCATGCCTTCTCCCAGCTGTACTTATGATTATTTTTTGAGCTTTACCAGATTAACACGCCAAGCTGGTTATTTTTCAATCGAGGATTGTTAAGTGGTCTGAAAAACTAGGCGAAGCGAAGTGCTATTCTGTTGGCATAACATTGAGGAGGGGAAGATGAACAGAAGAGTGGTCATTAACGGAAAAGAAATCTCCAACCCGGTTGCCATCTTGGCGCTTCAAGCTGGTGCATTAATCGTTGCCGCATTGGTCATTGCTTTTGTTTTCTTTGTGATTCTTCCGTTGGTCGGTCTTTTCATTGGTTCCATATTTATCGCAGTCATCACTTTGCTTGTAGTCATCGCCGTGGCAGTGATTATCGGGATATTCAGCAGTGTGATTTCCGCTTATCTTTCTGAGCTTTTCGGTGGAAATAGGCGTTAATCGGACTTTTCTTTTTCCACTAACCGCTCGGTAAGCCACTGTTGACTGGTTTGAGTTTCTTCGCCACATTTCACCAGATACGCGCGGCCAGTAAACCAGCTTTTGGAAGCCACCTCTTCAATAAACATTTCCGTCGATTCCACCCTGTCTTCGGCGTATTCCCACTTATTCTGAAGATGTTCGGCCGCCTGCAGATTGTCGTATTCAGAACCGTTGCGTACAAAGGTACAATCCGAGCTTTTCATCTGCGCGATGAGGTATTCCACATCGTTTTTTACCGATGCGGAAGCTGGGATACTGACTAAGGCAGCGGCAGCCAATGCCGCCGCAAGTCCTAATTTTATCATCATTCCTGATTCCACCATTCAACCACTGGCAACGCCTCACCGATAGCCAAACGCTGACCAATCTCTGGGCTAACCATGGTCACGCCACGCTCATTGCTGATTTCCAGTGCTTTTTTCATCGGCTCTTTCCAGTCATGCATCGCCAGATCGAAAGTACTGTTGTGGATGGGCAACATCACGCTACCTTTGAGGTCAATGTGTGCCTGCACGCTTTGCTCCGGGAACATATGAATGTTCGCCCAGAGAGAGTTATAGGCGCCAGTTTCAATCATGGTTAGGTCGAATGGGCCATACTTCTCACCAATTTCCTTAAAACCATCGAAGTAGCCTGAGTCGCCACTAAAATACACCCGTTTTTCAGGGGAGAGCATTACCCAACTTCCCCAAAGTGTAGAATCACGATCGGTTAGGCCTCGGCCTGAAAAGTGTTGCGTTGGTGTCAGGGTAAAATCAATACCATTGACCACCCGCGATTCCCACCATTTCAACTCTACGACTTTCTCTGCCGGCACACCCCAATCCTTTAGGATTGCACCAATCTTCAATGGCACTAAAAACAGTCCTGTTTTGTCTGCTAACGTTTTCACCGACATTTTATCCAAGTGGTCGTAATGATCATGACTGATCACAACCACATCGATCTCTGGCAAATCTTCTATTGAAATCGGCGCTGGATGGAAGCGCTTAGGACCCATAAATTGCACTGGTGAAGCGCGGTCGCTGAATACCGGATCAGTCATCACGAGGCTACCATTCAATTTCATCAACATACTCGAGTGGCCGAGACGATAAACCACATCTTCACGCTCATCGATCAGCTGCTCAGTCGTAATCGTATGCATTGGAAAATCAAAAGTCGGTTTTGGCGTTCTCTCTTCCGCCTTAATGAAAGCCATAAGGATTTCAAAAGGGTTGCTTTGCCTTTCGAACGCCGGATCGCTATTTACAAATTTGTCTGGATAATCCGCTTCTGGCCCATCAGTACTGGAACAAGACAGCATTGTTGAACTCATCGCAATCACTCCTAGTGTCGTCAGTAAGGTGTGTTTCAAAAGGTTTCTGTCCATAGCGACCACGTGTTGATTGATGAATTTTGATGTAAACTACTCGGTGTAGTTTACAAAAGAATAATGAAAAGTAAACCGCTTAGTGTAATATAGTCACCGTTACTTTTTGAGTTGGCACCTAACCCAATGACAGTGAAGAAAAAAACCAGAAGAGAAATAAAGCGTGAAGCCATTCTGGAAGCCGCGCGTCAGGCTTTTCAGGAGTTTGGCGTGCAAAATACCAGCATGGATAAGCTTGCCGCGCTCGCCAATGTCTCCAAGCGAACCGTCTATAATCATTTCCCGTCTAAAGAAGCACTGGTCATGGAACTCCTCTCAGTGCTTTGGAAAAGCTCCATCACGCCAGAGTGCCTTGAAGAACTGTCGAAACTGCCACTGTCTGAACAGCTTTCTACTCTGCTCTATCAAGAGATCGCTGTCATTGCCCAACCTGATTACCTCGACATGGCAAAGGTGGCTTTTGGCCACTTCCTGTTCCAGCCGGAAGCGTTGCAGGAACAAATCAAGAGTATGTCGAAGGAAGATACCGCCTTACATGCTTGGCTGGTCGAACAAGATAAAATCGGCACATTGAGAATGGAAAATGTGGAGCTTGCGCGAACTCAGTTACACAACCTGATCAAAGGATCTGCATTCTGGCCGCAGTTGATTGGAGCTTGTCAGCCGCTCAATGATAGCGAAGGCAAAGCTCTGGCAGAAAACACAGCTGCAATATTCCTTAGTCACTACAAGAAATAAACTCACTATCAATTTAATAAAAAAGCGCTGCTAATCAGCGCTTTTTTATTGACCACTTAAAATATATACATTGCAACTATCAAAGATAAATATATATAATTTCAATTACCACGCATGCCAACATCACCAGGGATATTAGTGATAATACAATCATTATCGCGATATTAATATGTCATTACACTAAAACAATATTTCTCATCTAATTTACCTTTTCATACATTCAAGCTCTCAGTTTCTGATTAAAAATGATCCAGCTCAAAAATAGTTTGCGATACATACCTATATTCCTTTTCCAAAGCCAACTTAGAAAAGGAAGTAATGATGAAAAAATTGAGCACGCTAATTCTTGCCTCTGCTGTCGCAATGCCAGCATTTGCCGATCATAATGTTATCGATGGTATGGACTTTGGTCCTCTAGCCTCTCTTGTGGGTACTTGGAAAAGTGTTGAAACAGGCGGCGTTGATGTCGCACCGGCTCAGGAAGGTACTAAACAAGGTAAAGGCGCACCTGCTGTTACGCCATTCTACGAAACCATCACTTTTGAAGTGGCAGCCGACGCAGTTAACGCGAGCGATCAGAGTCTAGTTGCTCTTTACTATAAGCAGGAAGTTTTCCGTAAATCAGATGACTCTAAGTTCCACGACCAACGTGGATACTTTATTTACGATCAGGAAAACCAAATCGTCTATAACTCGTTCTGTGTTCCGCGTACAACTTGTGTCACTGCAGAAGGTACAGCTGGTAAGACGATGACATTGAAGGCATCAAACCGCGGTATCGCAGAGTCAAACTATATGACGCAAAACGCTACCACGACTGACTTTACGATGACGATTAATATCGAAGACGATAAGTTGACATATTCTCAAAATACCGCACTAAATATTTATGGCAGCGACTTTTCACAGAAGTGGACCCCATTGGTTGGACACACAAGCTAATTTTTTAAGTGTTTGATCCCGCTCATGCTGCGTATCTTTGCCTGCCGAAGTAGGCTTCATCAGGAGTAAGGTCATTGAGTCCCTGATGGTTACGCTCTTCGTTATAGAACACCATGTAGTGGCCGATTTCAAGTTCAGCTTCTCGGGGGGTGGTATAGGCTTTTAAGTAAACCTCCTCATATTTCAAGCTACGCCATAATCGCTCGATGAACACGTTGTCGACCCAGCGTCCTTTCCCATCCATGCTTATCCGTACATCATGGTCGATTAATCTCTGAGTAAACTCAGCGCTAGTAAACTGGCTGCCTTGATCTGAATTGAAGATATCGGGCGGCCCGTAGTGTTGCAGTGCGTCTTCGAGAGCCTCAATGCAAAAGCTTGTATCCATCGTATTCGACAAGCGCCAAGCCAGTACTTTGCGGCTATACCAGTCGATAATGGCCACCAGATACAGGAACCCCTTCGCCATGGGGATGTACGTGATGTCAATCGCCCAAGCTTGGTTTGGATAAGTGACATCGATATCACGCAGCAGGTAGGGATAAACCTTGTGTGCTTTGT
>NZ_FIZY01000075.1 GCF_900060185.1 Grimontia marina
AAAGAAAGACTCAGACCTATTCATTGCCATGCTGGAGAAGCTAAAGTGGCACTACCGCCGAGCCAAAAGTGTCACCTTGATACTGGATAACTACATCATCCACAAAAGTAAAAAAACGAAGGCTTGGCTCAAGAAGAACCCAAAGTTCAGGCTGCTGTTCCAGCCCGTTTATTGCCCTTGGGTCAACGTCATAGAACGATTGTGGAATGCTCTCCATGAGACAATTACTCGGAATCACAGGTGTAAACATATGTGGCAATTGCTCAGGAAGGTGAAGCACTTTATGGATAACGTATCGCCGTACCCGGGAGGTTGCCACGGCACGGCGAAAATGTAGCACTATTCGGATCAGTTATTTAGAAGTGGGTGGTTTTGATAAACCTAACAAACCCATCAAAATTAACGGTCAGCGTCGTCCTGACTTTATTTATGCTAGCGTACGTCCTTTTATTTCTGGAGATGCAACAGCAAAAGGCTATGTCAAGTTAAACAAAATATTGAAAACCATTGAAAAAGGCGTAAAGGGCTCGCTGACTTTAATTAATGCGGGCACGAAGGCTTACGCTGAAGCTGGTATTTCCTACGAACCGGATTGTGAGTGTGATCAAGCAAAAGATTACCAGTACTATGCCAAGCTGAAATGGGATGCAAGTGCAAAAGGTGGTAACGGTAAAATTGGTTTGTACTGCGAAGTTAAAGCATTTGGCCTTGCGCGGATATTTTATGCAGAAACTGACTTAGTTAGTTGGTCGCCGATTTACGAATTTGAACATACGATTTATGAAAAGACGGCTTACTTCTAATTAATAATATTTATAGGGGCACATTAGTGCCCCCTATTTCTTCAATGGATAAGTCATGAACAGGAATATTATTCTTATTTCTCTGATTGTGTGCTCAGCGGTAGCAGCATCTTTAGTATGGTTTGAAACAGAGTCAGGATCAGAGAAAACATACGTCTCGTCAGAGGTGAATACTATAAGTGACGCTGTCACTGAACTGATGGAGGTTTCTCCTGACGAAAATAACACTTTACACTCCCCACAAAACAGCGAACAAGCCCCGACAGTCAGGGCATATAAGGCGGTAGTGAAGTCCAAACTTTCAACACAGCAAGCCGTTTTGGCCGATTTTACCAATGCACTGAGCTTTGAACTCGATATGGAAGGTGGAGTGCCAAATAAAGGCGTTGTGTTTGACGTGAAGTTTGAGTCAGAAGACCCCAATACCCAAATCCCGTCGTATCTGGGATTTACTTTCGGGTACCGTGATGGTGCATTCAAGGATGTTTCCATGCTGGGGTTAGAACCCATGCATCCACTAAATTTGATGACGGCATTACTTCAGCAGTTTTCTTACTACGAAGGCATTCAGAGTCTGCAACTACCGGAGGGCACCCACACTTATCTCTATGAGATTAACGGCGACGCGGTCACTCGTAAGAAAGCCGCAGACATTAGCAGTTCAGCAAGCTATCAAACGTTGTCTGATAACGACAGCTGGCAATTAACATTAGACAATTTTGCTTTTCCCTAAAAGCTCAAAAACATCACGCGAAAAACCATCATCATGGATGGTTCCGAACTTCAACTGGATCAGCAAATTATCATCAAACCCATCACGTCCAAAGGCAACTTATTCACGTTGGCAAACTATAGTACTGGAGCAAACGGTCATTACAAAGTCGCCCTCACAGGCACTACGCCAGAACTAGAAGTGACCGAAGGAAACTTTATGGAAACGCTGGTGTTATTTGATGCTAATCCAACGTTAGATAATGCTCAGGCTCTTGGGATTTATCTGGTTAGCGAAGGTTGGGGTTTTGTCCGTGACCTTCTTGTATCGGACGATATCACCGACAGTATGCGTTCGAGTCTGATCTTTGCCCTCGAGCGCTCTGGGGAACAGGAGGCGGAATACGTGTTGTCCTCCATCATTGAAGATGACGCTTTAGCAGAAACGGATCGTCTTCGAGCGATAATGTCTATTTCTAAAATGGGGGAGATTAATAGCCAGATTGCCCTCAGCACGCTTCAAAATATGCTCAACCATTCTAATAGTCTGTTGGCACAAACCGCCATGCTGAACATTGGTATATTGGGTAAACAAAATCCGAGGATGACTAGTGAAGTCACAGGGTTTCTTGCCAACAAACTGGCTTCAAGTGGTGCGGGGTACAGCGAACTGCTGGCTATCGCTAATCTGGGTAATGCAGAACTCGATAACCGAGTGTTACCGTATCTGGACAGCGAGTATGCTGATGAGAGGCAAGTGGCAGCGAAAATGCTCAGCCGGAACCCAGAGATGCAATCAAGGTTGCTAAATCAAATGTTAAATGACAGCCACCCTAATGTGGTAAAGGCCATTACCGCGGGTATTGAAACTAATACTCAGAATTTGAAGCTTTCAGAGACCTATCAGGCGCAGTTACGAAACAGGATTGGTTCGCCAGATATTCTGACTCCCACTCGCGATTTACTGTTCGCCTTTCTCGCTAACAATGCCCAGCCAACAGAACTAAACAAATCAATTGCCCGTAAGATTTTGGAAACGCCAGACGTTTCAGAATCAACACTGGCATTGGCACAAGATCTGATAAACCGTTAAACCTCACCTTATCGATCAAACGCCGGCATTTGGTGTCGGCGTTTTCTATTTCTGCATAACTCTTATTGACCTGTCTATAGCTTTATAGTTTATGGTGGCGATCTTGATAGGCATAGGAGCCAAACATGTACCGCATTTCCGAGCTTGCAGATTTTGTGGGGCTTTCCCGTACGGCGCTGCTGTATTACGAAAAGCAGGGACTGATTCAGGGTAAGCGTTTGGAAAACAGCTATCGCGTCTATAGCGATAAAGATGTTCAACGCGTTCGTTTGATCCAGAAGCTTCAGGCTGGAGGTTTAACGCTCAAGGAATGTAAAGCTTGTCTGAATGCCAAGGTCGATCGTGAGCTTCTGCAGAGTCGCCTAAAACAGTTGGACGAAGAAATTGCTCATAAACAGCAATCACGACAATTGTTAGCAGCACTGCTGGGTGAAGGGGACTTAAAAGCCTGGCATGAGTCTGTCGACAAAATAGCGCCTGATGCGCACCTGGAGTGGTTAATAAAGCAGGGCTTCAGTGAAAAAGAGGCGCTGCATTTGAAATGGTTATCAAAAGACATGAATGAACATGATCGCTACATGGCCGACTTTATGCGTGTTTTCGAAACACTAGATCGCTGGGGGCCAGGTTCGGAAGAGGAAACACTTCGTGCACTCAGCAGTGTGAAGTCTTCGCCAAAGACATTGCTTGAAATTGGCTGTGGCAAAGGCATTGCGACGACTGTGTTGGCAAAACATACCGACGCAACGATTACAGCGCTGGACAATGAGCCTTCTGCGCTCAACCGCTTGAATGAGCGTGCAGCAGAGCTTGGCTTTTCAGATCGCATTGCGACCGTGAACGCCAGCATGACCGAGTTGCCTTTTGAGCCTGAAAGTTTTGACCTGATTTGGGCAGAAGGCTGTGCCTACATTATGGGAGTCGAAAACGCAATGAAAGCATGGCGTCCATCACTTAAGCAAGAGGGAGTGCTGGTGTTAAGCGATTTGGTCTGGCTGACCGACACGCCAAGTGACGAAACCAAAACATTCTGGCTACAGGAATACCCAGACATTGGTTCGATTTCCCGACGTGAAGAACAGGCGAAAGCGACAGGATATGAAGTCATAGAGAGTTTTACGCTCGCTCCAGAGGCTTGGGAAAACTACTTCAAGCCGTTGGAAGAAAGAGTAAATGCGCTGAAAGCAGACATGCCGGAATCAGCGGCGCTGAAGGATATTCAGGCTGAACTGAACATCTACAACCGATATTTGAACGAATTTAGTTATCAGGTCTTTGTGCTTAAAAAGAAAGGCCGCTAAGGAAAATGAAACATGAATTACACCACTTACCAAAAGAACGACGTCGAAGCGATTATCGAATTGTTTCAAGCGACATTTGCCAACTCTGAAGGTGAAGAAGCAGGAAAAATGCTTGGCGTATTTGCCCGCGCGATGATGGAAACGACACCTGAGCAAGACTTACAGGTATTCATTGCCAAAGACGAAGAAAAAATTGTTGGCGGCGTGATGTTCTCCACGCTCACGTTGAAGAGTGACAAAACAGCCAAGCTGCTTTCACCAATGGCGGTGAGTACAGAAGTACAAGGTAAAGGTATTGGCCAGGCGCTGATTAACCGTGCATTGGGTATCCTGAAATCCCAAGGCGTCGACATTGCGGTGACCTATGGCGATCCTAACTTCTACAGTAAGGTGGGATTTGCACAAATCAGCGAAGACGTTATCAAAGCGCCATTGCCATTGAGTTTCCCAGAAGGCTGGCTGGGACAGTCGCTTAGTGGCGAAGCTTTAGAGGCCATTTCAGGTGAATCAGGCTGTGTACCTGCAATGAACAATCCAGAACTTTGGTAGTCGTTAAAAAGCGCCTTTGGGCGCTTTTTAACCTATTGTTTTACAAATAGTATGTGAATTTTAAAATGTGATTCGAATCGCATATCAGTCCACTGTCACTTTTAGTGATAAATTTGTAACCAATGTGAAATGTAGCGTTACTAGGCTTACCAGCAAAAGCAGTAGGTAAGTGAAAGGAAACACTATGAGCGTACGTCAGCGATTGCTGGTGGCATTCACACTTTTTCTCGCGTCAACGATAGGACTTGGCAGTTTGGCGCTGTGGATTTCATCCCGTTCGACCGATGCGTATTCGGAATACGTGAACGAACAGCTTCCTGAAGTATGGGCGCTCTTGGCGCTTGAAAGGGATCATCGGGACCTCTCTACCCTTTCTCAAAAGATTAAAGCCCAGCTCCTGTTTTGGGGCGAAATCACACCGCAGTTTGAGAACTTCCATGCAAATTACCAAGCGAGCTGGGAGCAACTCTACCAGCATCCCTCCCTTAGTGAATGGGTTCACGACAACGCTGAAAACAAAGAGAAAGCTGATGCTTATGTCACTAAGTTATCGCGCGCGATTAAAGACAAAAGCTTCTACGACGCTGGGCGAGTGGTCGACTTTGATTTGTATCCCGCTGTAGACCCAATGTTAGCCGCAATAAGTGAAAAGCTGGCGGAGCGGCGCGAATATGCAAATATTTCTGCAGGCGGATTGATTGCCTTTTTAAAGCAGCAGTCGATGTTCATCATGGCCGCAATTGTTATAGCGACCATTGTCGCCGTGATCTTGATGTTGTGGCTGCACCACACCGTCATCATTCGTATGAATAGGATTTCGACGGCGCTGACCAATATTGATACGGAATCTGATCTCACTGTACGTCTTGAAGACCATTACAAAGATGAAGTGTCAGCCATTGTCAGAGCATCCAATAATTTGCTGGAGAAGTTCAATCATTTCGTCACGCACATTCACACCAGAACCGGGGAGTTGGATGAACAATCCGGTACGCTCGATGGCCAGAGCCACAGGGTGTCGGACATTAACAAAGACACTCAGTCACAAATCAATGAAGTGGCTCAGTCTTTGACTGTGATGGAAACGGCGACTTCAGACATCGTGGCGGCAGTTAATAACACGCGTGAATGTATCGGCAAAATGGCCAAAGACAATGGCGATCTTCAGGCGCAGATGACTGCGACAGAGAGGTCAATTGCCTACAGTGTCGATTCTGTCGGCAAAGTGGCAATCACGATGGAAACACTGAGAGCCACCAGTGAAAAAATCTCTGGGGTGACTGATGTGATTGAGTCCATTGCTGAACAAACCAACCTGTTGGCGCTCAATGCGGCTATTGAAGCTGCACGCGCTGGCGAGCAGGGCAGAGGGTTTGCTGTTGTCGCAGACGAGGTTCGTAGCTTGTCGAAACGTACGTCTGAATCGACGGGAGACATTCGAAACTGGATTAACGATTTGATTTCGCAGGTTGAAGATGCAAGCTCACTATTGAGTGAGACGAAGGTGGCGAGTGAAAACAACCAGCAGGCGAGTGTGCAGCTTCAACAATATCTCAGTGAAATACATCGCACGTTTGAAGGCTTGGAACAACTCAGTGCAGAAGCTGGCGTGGCGTTGACTTCCCAGCATCGCGAGATCGAACACCTGACAGAGCGAAGAAGGGAGTTGAAGCGCGGAAGCCAGTCATTGACTGATGCCATCAATACCACCAGTCATGTCAGTGGTCAGCTAAGCAGTCAGTCGAGTGAGCTGTCTAAGCTGACAATGCAGTTTAAGACCTAAACCAGATAATAAAGCTTATAAGCCTGCAGCGAGCAGGCTTGTTAGTATCAATGAATTTCCCCCTGTCGCTATCCAGTCCGTCTAGGAGATTGTTGAACTGCCAGGCATGTCTTTGAGATGGCGCTGACCTGACCCAGCAATCCTGGTTTTTCGGATGGAATTGCACCAGTAAAGGCCGCCGTCCCCACTGTGAATCCTGAGGAACCTGATTGATATACCACCTCAATACGTTCTCGGTTATCAATACTCCCTGCCATGATGACCGGCTTTGATGATGCTTCACATACTCTGCGCATCAACTCGGGTTCATCTCCCGAAAAACGGTATGCGAGCAAATCTAATCCGTCTACCTCATCTATAGCTGAAATCTCTTCTTCATGCCGGGAAATGCTATCGACACTGCCGATCAGGATACTTGGGTGTCCTTCTATTTCTCCTGCAAAAGGGCAGTGCTTAAGAGGGGGGTTTCTCACCAATGAAGCGACCAGTTCCGGTCTGGTTCCACTAAGCAGGTAGTCGACGTTCAAGGTCATCGCCGCTTTCGCTGATTGGATTTCACTTTCTTCATCCAAACTCACCACTTCCAGATAAACGAACGCTCCTGCCTAGCGAATGTCCTCAGCCAGCAACTCTGAAGAATGGATTTCAGTGTCGATCCTCGCTGGAATGTCGAACCTTTGTTTGATGAAGAAATGGGCCCAGTGATGACGGAAAAACAGCTCGAGTCATTCGAACGTGGTGACTATATCGCGCTGTGCAGTAAAACCCGCCCTGAAGCTTTAAAGTACCTTCCAATAAGCGGTACTCGTTAGAAAGGTCAACAGACCCTAGGAAAATTCGTCATTGTTGCCTTAATTGATGCAAACAAGGACGACCACAATACTCAAGAAAACAGCGATAGCTGCAGTCAGTATCACGATGGTGTTCGCAGAGTGTGCAAAGCAAGTTGAGAGCACTGGGTTGAGACTGCTTAGTCAACTTAAAAATCCCCTCCATTAAGGATTTTCCCAATTTTCCAACCTTTACATGTTTTGTTTTGTAAGTAAAACAAGACATTTTCTTCTCCTTAACAGTAAAGGGATTCTATTCTAGTTTACATATAACAATATGATAAAAAAGAAAAACTACGAGTTGTACTTAGCGGGTTTGACAGTCATAACGTTGAGCTGTTGTGTCAAAGCTATGACCGTAGAATGTTAACTATTTTATACATGTGAGATTTCGTAACAAGGAGCGAATTCTATGTTAAATGGCTTATTAAAATCCAAAGTGAAGTCTTTGTGTCTGGTCGCGACTGCTGCATGTTCTGCTCAGACTTTTGCGAATGAACATGACTGTCGCACCATTACTTCCGACTTTGCCCACAATGCTTGGAGGGTGAACTTTACCGTTAATTTAGAAGAGACGGTACCGTATTTTTTTAATGGTGAGACGAGGTGTTACATAGGGAGAGATATCACCCTTGAGGAGCTTAGCAATTTCCGATTCAAGGCTTTCAAAAAACGCCACTTTTGGAGTTTTGGTGGTGAGCCTGTCTATAACATTAAAGTCAGTGACGAGACATTTATTGAACAGCTAAAACTGGACTCTACACGCTACGGAAAAAAATTCCTCACTGTTAGCGCTTACACACCAGAAGGGTTGATACTGGGCGGTGCAGGCACGAGTGCTATTCCCAATTGGCTGATACTGTTCTCACCCTGGATTAATCATTTGCCTTGGTGGGCACAATTTTTCCCGTGGTGGCTGCATGGTTACACTGCCGATCAAGTTAAACCTCAGGATTATCCTTATCCCTTAATTGCAGAGAATTTTCCTTCAGGGAATGCGGGTCGAAATGATGCTCAAATTACAGGAACCCAATCAGCGGCAATTACTTTACGAAATGACGGCCCTGAAGATTGGCTGAATGCCATCCCTAAATGGAGAAACTGGTGGTATTTGGAATTGTCCGGAGTATTTACGGATACGCCATTTACATTTAGCGTGAACGATAAATACGCGAGCGATAAAAGAGGGTGGGAGTACGACTACACACCATTGTATTCGTATGATGGCGAGAAATGGCATCGTTTTGACGCGAGTGAGATTACGGTGGTAACGGATGAAGTAGAAGGAGAGGTTACAAGAACAATTGAAATCGACAAACAATTTGATAGTAATAATGTTTTACTCTCGCGCTTTTACCCATACAGCTCTGGTCAATTTGACGCATTTTATGAAGACTTCATCACCAAGTTGCCCGAGGAGTATGTGACAAAAGAAACACTCGGTCATTCACCAATTTTGGGTAAACCCATCGACTTAGTCACTATTACTAACCCATATGTTGACGCAAAAGATAAAAAAAGGGTCTGGATTCATGCGCGAACACACTCAGCGGAAGTCGGTGGGTCTTTACTGGTAGAGGGTTTAATGAACTTTCTTGCTCGTTCCGATGAATATTCGCAGGAAGCTTTGGATAACCTGATTTTTCATATCGTCCCTGTCCATAACCCAGACGGCGTTGATTTGGGGCATTATCGTTTGAATGGTAGTTCGGTCAACCTAGAGGTGATGTGGCAAAGAGATGAGATTAATCCGATGCTCCTCAACGAGGATGCACCTATTGAGAATCGGTTACTCAACGAAGCAATGCTGAGGTTAGCCGAGCAAGATGGCAAGTTTACCATGGCACTGAACCTTCACTCTTCACAATCTGATCCCGATACACGCCCATTCTTTTACCCGCATTTTGGTCCAGAGTCGTTGGGCTATAGCAAAGAAGAAGCAGAGCTTTGGAATAAAACAGTTCGTTTTATTGACGGAGTAAAAGCATCATTCGGAGAGGATTTGATTGAGCCAACGCCTGAAGAGGGTGGTAGCAGCTTTGCAAGTCGCAACTATCCTGAATCTTGGTGGTGGACAAACTATGGGAGTGATGTCATGGCGGTGACATTTGAAACCACCTACGATAAATCGGGCTTTGCTCCAAACTATGTCACTGAAGATTCTCTGAGAAGGTTGGGTGAGTCAATGGCAATTTCTATTCTTTCGTATCACGATCTTCCCATCCCTGCCAAGCAGCAAAGATTCAGACGATCTATCTTGACTCGTCAAAGTTTAAACAAGGAAGTCAGGGCGGTTGATCCTGTGGTTTTGAATGAGGACGCCTCCAAGCAGTAGTATTATTATCAACGTACTTCTGAAATCGGCGGAAGGCAGGTAACTGAGAAAACATAGCCGCCATCGTCATTGCTAAACCGCTTCTATTGCATACATGCTTGGAAGCGGTTTTTTATTGCTTTAAGCGTATGTAAATATGACGAAATGAAAGTTAATCTTCAGCAGATTTAAAAAATATTGAAAGAAGAGAATTATTAGTTGGGTCTACTGAATGGACTGGGCACTTGCCCTATTCAACGGTAGCAAACACTTTTCCCATACGGTTTGATCTTAATTTTCACTCATTGAAGGAAGAGGTTTGGAAAGCTGCCAATTTTAAAAACATTGGAGTACAGACGATGAATAAGATTGAAAAGAGCGCCACTTTTGCATCAGTAGCACTGGCAGTAGCAATGAGCGCGAGTGCGTTTGCGGCAGAATCACCAGCTGGTAGCTCGGGTGCTGCAATCGGGGCTGGTGACAAAGTTCACTGCTACGGCATCCACTCTTGTAAAGGCCAGTCAGACTGTAAAACTGCCGAGCACCAGTGCAAAGGTCAAAACGCTTGTGGCGGCCACGGTTTTAAAGCGATGAAAGCGAAAGAATGCCTTGATCAAGGTGGCGTGATCTCTGATCTCTAATTGATTGCCTGGAGTGAATGAAATGACTTCGAGCTTTGGACTGGGTTTACGCACTCAGCATTACAACGATTTTCTGAATGCACGACAACCTGTTGATTGGCTGGAAGTCATTTCTGACAACTTTATGGTCAATGGCGGTAAGCCATTGGCCATACTTGACCGTATCCGCGCCGACTACCCGATGACTATGCATGGCGTTTCCATGTCGATTGGTTCGGTTAATGGCCTGGATGAAGACTATCTCAAACGCCTCAAAGCGCTTGAACAACGAATCGAACCCATGTGGGTTTCCGATCACCTCTGCTGGGGGGGTGTCCACGGTCGTAAACTTCACGATTTAATGCCATTGCCATTCACGCAAGAAGCGCTGGATGTGGTGGCGAGAAATATTCACCATGCTCAGGATGTTTTGAAGCGTCCTTTGGTGGTAGAAAACGTCTCTAGCTATGTTGAATTCAAAGATTCAGAGATGACTGAATGGGAATTTCTGAGCGAGATTTGCAACGCCACGGGCTGCCAGCTTTTGCTGGATATTAACAACATCTATGTCAGTGCCTTCAACCACGGGTTCTCAGCGTTTGAATTTATTGACGGTGTACCCAAAGATCACATTTGCCAGTTCCATCTCGCCGGCCACCAAAACAACGGCGACCACCTGATTGATACCCATGATCATCCGGTTTGTGCAGGTGTGTGGGATTTGTATGAATACGCGCTAACCCGCTACGGCAATGTACCGACCATGATCGAACGTGACGACAATGTGCCGCCTTTGGCTGAACTGCTGGATGAGTTGGATATTGCCCGAAAAATCGCTGGAGATGTTCTGAATACGGAGGGTGCAGCATGAGTCTTCAAGCCCTTCAGGACAGCTTTCAAACCATCGTGCTCAGCCAGCAATGCACTGAGGCTGACTGGGTAAACGAGAGAGAAGGCAGCCTGCCATCAAAAGATCGCTTGGCGATTTACTACAACGCCTATCGCATCCGACTTATCGATGTTTTGCGTGACAATTTTGAACATACCGCGGTTTACCTGGGCGATGATTGGTTTAACGAACTGGCTGCGGACTACGTGCAAACGCATCCATCTACTTACACCAATATTGGCTACTATGGCCACTTGTTTGCCAGCTTTATTGCCGAGCAGCTTCCCGATGATCTTGAAGTCGCAGAGTTGGCGGAACTTGATTGGACGCTCAGAAGAGCGTTTGACGGCGAAGACAGTGAAGTACTGACCATGGAATCACTTCAGGTAAAGGCTGCTGCAGATCCGGAAAACATCCAACTGTTTGCCGTACCGACCCTCACCTTAACCACACATACCTGCAATACCCTCGATATCTGGCATGCCATCGATAAAGAAGAAGCACCACCAACCGTTGCGCCATTATCGCAAGCTGTCGATGTACTGGTTTGGCGAAAAGGGCACTCTCCACATTTCCGAAGTATTTCGCCATTGGAATCTGCTGCGATCTCGATGATTCAAGCAGGCGTTAGCCTCAATAACCTCGGCACACAGTTGCAGGCGCAATTTCCAGATGTGGATGTGTCGGTTGAGTTTGGTCAAATGCTGCATCGATGGATTGAGGATGAGGTGCTGGCGTTCAATGATTAATTAATTTCCAATAGCAACACATAAAGACCACCACCTCTGGTTCAATTCTCTTAAATTGTTGTGCCGGCTTTGGTAGCCTCTTTGACTTCTATCAACCTTCCTGTTTCGCAATCAAAGACATAACCATAAACGGGAATATCTTTTGACACCAAAGGGCTGGATTTAATTCGTTTTACGTCTTCAACAACACTGGCTTCCAGATCACTAAACGTCAGCCAATTCACAAAGTGTCCTTCAACTGAACCGCCTTCTTCGGTTGTGTTGACCCATTCTGCACCATTATGTACGGCGGTATTTAAGCTATTTTCAAGCAAATCACCCATGGTTTTCTGATCAAATTTCTGCATGCCGCAATCAGTGTGATGAACGACAAACCACTCGTTGGTTCCAAGTAGCTTGTGCGATAGAGCTAATGAGCGAATGGCGTCGTCACTGGCCCTTCCGCCCGCGTTACGAATGACGTGTGCATCGCCTTCAGATAACCCAGCGAATTTAGCGGGGTCAAGGCGTGCGTCCATGCAGGTAAGAACGGCAAACTTTCGGCTCGGTAGGATTTGTAATTGTCCTTTATCCCCAAAATTCGCTACGTATGCTTGATTCGCGTGTTCAACTTCTTGTTTTACTCTGCTCATCATTTGGATCCTCATTTTCAGTTTTGGCGCTCGCGGCCCGCAAAAGGCAGTAAATGCGGACCGCGTAGGTCGCTTTTAACCATAACTAGGGGGTCGAATGGTCAACAAATGATGATATCTATCTAGTTGGGTGTACATTTTCTTTGTGGTACTGAATAATCATCTAAAAATTAGTGAGTTAAGAAGTGGGTTTAAATTGAATAGCCAACCTAACATTGATACTGAACGCCTCACCCTTCGCCCGTTTGCAGAAGAAGATAGTGAAATCGTTGCTCAGTTAGCGGGCGATAAACGCATTGCAGATATGACCGCCAATATTCCTCATCCCTATGAGATACACATGGCGGAGTCTTGGATAGCCACTCATCAGGCCAAATGGGAATCAGGCAAGGGTGCCGTTTATGCGGTCACATTGAAAAGCGATCAACAGCTTATCGGTACCGTCAGTTTTCCCAGCATTGAAGAGGGCATAGGTGTCTTAGGGTACTGGATTGGCGTGCCTTACTGGGGAAACGGTTATGCCTATGAAGCGTCGCGTGCCTTGGTGGATTTTGCGAAAGAACACCTCGGCATGAGGTATTTGGAAGTCATGCACCTGGAAGAGAATCAGCAGTCCCAGTCTGTGATTAACAAACTGGGAGTGGAATATACTGACACACGAACCAATCGCATGCAGGGCAAAGAACGTCGAGTGAAGTATTACCGTACTAAACTCTAGCCGCGCTATTAGACATAAATCGGCAACGCCCCACGGTCTTTCACTTTACGAATCGCGAGCTGTGTATGAATGTCTTTCACGTTTTGTAGGCATTGCAGTTTTCGGGTGAATTGCTCATAGCCGCTCAGATCTTTAGCCACCACTTCCAGCAGATAATCATAAGCGCCAGAGACGACATGGCAGCTGACTACTTCCTGCATATCACCAATCGCTTGTTCAAAATCATCTACTGATGTCACCTGGTGATTGTTCAGGCTGACTTCCACAAACATTGTCATGGCGATGCCGACCTTATCCCGCGTTAACGAAGCGTGATAACCCGCAACAATCTTTTCTTTCTCCAGCCTTTTAATACGTCTTGCGCAAGGAGAGGGGGAAAGGCCAACCAAATCTGCAAGTTCTGCTGTTGTCAGTCTCGCGTCCTTTTGCATCAGCTCCAGAAGCTGTTTATCAATACGATCCATGTGTTCGCGCTTTTATTAATCAAGAATGATGTAAACATTAGCGGAAACCATCAATCTTTGTGTAATTGATATAAAAAGTTGCCAACTAACGCTAATCGCTGTGCCAGATAATAGCTATTCAACATCAAGGACAGAGATGAACAGTGATGGCTTCGAACGCAGAAAACGGAACGACAAAAAGCAAGACGGCAGGTTACTTGTCGATGATGGCAACGCTATTGGTTTGGGCAGGTTTTTTCCTCTCTCTAAAAGGCGGCGCGAATTCAGATTTTCTGCCGGCTGATCTGGCACTCATGCGCTTCCTTGTTCCTGCACTGTTACTGACTCCTTTTGTCTATCAGGCACGAGAGCAAATCGCAGCTATTCCGGCCAAATATATGCTGGGTATGTTTGTCGGAAGCGGGCTACCGTATCTTCTGGTGGCAAGCAACGCGATGCAGTATGTCCCAGTCTCTCACGGTAGTGCGCTTGTGCCGGGTACCTTGCCGTTGTTTGTCACCGCTATTGCAGTGCTCTTTTATCAGCAACCATTAAGCACACACCGCAAACTTGGACTTGTTGCAATCGCGATAGGCACCGCTCTGTTTCTCATAAGCAACATAAGCAGTTCCGAGGGGGCTTATGATTGGGCACAGTCCAAAGGACATATTCTCTTTCTTTTGGGCAGTTTGATGTGGGCCATTTTCACGATCAGTGCACGGGTGGCGAACCTGAATGCTCTCGCTTGTTCTGGCGTGTTAGCCATCATGTCTTGCTTGGTTCTGTTTGTGGCGGTCACCATTGGATGGTTGCCGAGCACACTCCATCAAACCTCAGTATCACAATGGCCATGGCAGGAGGTGTTTACCCATACCTTGTTGCAAGGTGTCGGGGCTGGGATTGTGTCTTCTTGTACTTATCTGTATGCCGTTAAACAACTCGGGGCAGAGCGAAGTGCGGCATTCGGCAGCGCAACACCGGTGATTGCGACTTTGCTGGCTATTCCCATCTTCTACGAAGTGCCGGATATGGTGACTATGTCTGCGCTGGGGTTTGTGTGCATCGGGAGCTTAGTGGCAAGCAATATTTTTATGAAAAACGATGCATCTTTGAATTATCAGCCACCCGTCCATCAGAGCAGGTAGGCAGCTCCCTAACTTGGTTCGGTAGTGCTCGCCAATTCGTTTTTCCTTTGCCAGAAAAACACAAAAACATAACAGCTTGAAAGAATCAGCAGGGGCGACGAAATAAGAAATAAAAAGAGCACTCTTTGTGATGCAAAACAATAAGGCGTGATGGCGAGCAACGAGAATAATACGCCCACGACGGCGTGCTTTCTGTGAACACAGAACCATGTATAGACCCAAAGAGAAATCAGGGCGGTGAAAACAATCAAAGCGACGACATACCAATGTGGGTTTCTAAAACTCAGAGGCGTTTCCACAGCCAGCCAGACTTCCATATACGTGTAGCTTGCGAGAAAATACGAAATGACTAATTTGGCAAGCAACTTCATGTAGCGTTATTCCTTGTATGAGGAAAAGAGGCGACTTCCTTGGAGAATCCCAACACATAGCATGATTGATAGGCTTTAAATCCAAGCTTTCTGAAAAGCCTCTGAGACCTGACATTGTGCTGGTCGATATCCGCTCTCAACTGCTGGATACCCATTGTTTCGGCATGCTCGAACAGCAGGGGAAGCGCTTCTGACATAAAGCCTTTGTTCCAATAAGCGGGATGTAACAAGCAACCGACTTCGCATTCAGAGCGCGCTTGGTTAAAGCTATGCAATCCGCAGGTCCCAATTACTTTGTTTGAAGCTTTCTCAACAATCGCCCATTCAAAGGATTCTTCTGTGGCTTCCAATCGAGCCACGCTTTCAAGCATTTGATGAACCATTTCAATTGAGGTGAACACAGGGTCAGACGCAAACTCCATGACTTGCTCGTTACCATAAATCTCAAACAAATCGTCGACATCAGAGTGAACGATAGAGCGCAATACTAGGCGATGGCTAGATAAAACGGGCTTCATTAAATCTCGAAGAGGGCTTGATAGGTAGGTGGATATCAGAACAAGTCAGATTCAGTCAAAACTGACCGAATCTGACCCTAAGACGATTTGATTCAGAAGTTATAACGCGCAGTCAGCAATACGCCTTGAATCGACAGGTCTACGTCATTGAAATCGCCGGTTTGGTAACGATAGCCGATGCCAACATCCAATTGGTCGAACATATACCCCAGCTCAAAGCCTGCCTGATAAGCCAACTCAGTTTGTGAGCGGGAAACGCCGTAAATGTCGGTTTGAGCTTTAATACCGCCGACACCCAGGATCAATGCACTGTAGAGATTGTTTCCTGGCTCAACCCATTTAGGTCTTAGGTTGAAATAGTAGGCTTCACCGTCCATGGAAACATCTTGCGCGAATTCCGCTTTACCGAAGTGTTGGTATTCCACTTCCAGTCCAAGCTCCATGCCCGTTGAAATTTCCAGACCGTATCCAACAAAACCGCTCAGGCCGAATGCGTTGTTTTCGTCCACCTTAAGATCGTTGTATTTCAACTCGGTATCGTCGTAAACGGAGAGATTGGTGCCTGCATAGAAGTAGTTATCAGCAAAGGAATGGCAGCTAAAAAGGAGTAACGCAATAAAGAGTTTTTTCATCGGTAAACCACATGTCATTTGGAAGAGTGGGAGATTACGGCGTTGTCCGACAGCAAAAGCAAATTGCTGAAAACATCACCCTCTCGATCTTCAATGGGAATCAGTCGATGAATTTAACATTGTGGGTAAAAGCGCATATTAGAAGCAGCTCCCAATTAACAATGTATTTGTTATTAAAATCATAAGATTGGAAGATAAGCAGCAGTTTTCCGTAAGGGGGCAGGATGTGAGCCGGGAGGTGACTAAAATTGGCAAAAAAGGAAGGAAAAGAAGGGGCGAATCGCCCCTCAAATGCTTAGCGCAGCGCCATATTCGCCGCCATTGCCAACAAAAGCAGCGCGAAGACTTTCTTTATCGTGGCAACAGGCAAGGTTTGGGTCGCCTTCGCGCCTAAAGGCGCAGTGAACCAAGACGTACAGACGATACCCAACAGTGCAGGTAAGTACACAAAGCCAGCGAAACCGTCGCTCAATGCAAAATGGGCACTGCCAGATGTGATGTAACCTACCGAGCCAAACAAAGCGATAACGATGCCACAGGCTGACGCACAACCAATCGCTTTCTTCATGTCGATAGAAAAGAAACTCAACATAGGCACCAAAAGGGCACCGCCGCCGATACCAATCATGGCCGACAGGCCACCGACAATTGTGGTGAAGAAAGTCAGTAAACCTTTGTTTGGCAGTTTACGCTCGGCGTCATCATCGTTCTTGCCGCTGAAAATCATCTTCAATGCAATGAGCACCACACTCACCGCAAACACCATGCGAACGATTTGCTCAGGTAGCAAGGCGGCCAGAAAACCACTGATAAGCGCGCCAAGCGCCACGCCAGTCATGATCCAGGGAGCCAAATCCCAAGGAACATTACCGTTTTTATGATGAGCGATAGCCGAAGAAGTAGAAGTAAAGAGTATCGAGGCTAATGAAGTCGCGATGGCCGCAACCACGACCTGCTGTGCTGGTAACACTTCAAAGTGAAGCAAAATCACGCTGAGAATTGGCACAATGACCAATCCGCCACCAATACCCAGCAATCCCGCCAGAAAACCCACACCGCTGCCGAGCAGCGCACAATATATAAACAATAAAAGCAAATCACTCATCCATTTCATCTCTGCTTATTTTCAAGAGGCTGAAATCCTACACGAACAAATAAAAATAGATCATGAAGATTTCTCATGATGAAGGTGAAAGAAAAGAGTTTTCATTAAATCCATGAGGCACGTATAAATCTCACTATGCAAGTATCACTGCAAAACAGTGAATACGACTGACTGGGAAAGTGACAAACAAAAATAAAGCCCAGGAAGAGTAAGGAATTAAGTCAGCTTTAGATTAGGGATCCAAATACCATGAGCCAGAATTTTACGTTCGCGATTAACAGCATTAGTTTTGATGAAAACTATCAGCCAAAAGACAACACCCGAATTACGACTAACTTCGCCAATTTAGCGCGGGGGGATAGCCGTCAGAGTAATCTTCGCAATGCACTGCGAATGATTGATAACAGCTTTAACTCTCTTGCCAATTGGGATAATCCAAACGGCGACCGTTATTCTGTCGAATTGGAAATTATCTCCGTCGATATGGATATTGACGGCAGCGGTGAGGCATTCCCGTCGATTGAGATTCTGAAAACCAACATTCTTGATCGCCAGACCAATGAGCGCATTGAAGGTATTGTGGGTAACAACTTCTCATCTTACGTGCGTGATTATGATTTCAGTGTTCTACTTCTTGATCACAACAAGGACCAGCCTAAGTTCAGCATTCCAGAGAACTTTGGCGAGCTACATGGCAAGCTGTTCAAACACTTCGTGAACTCAGAGGCTTACAAGCAAAACTTCAAGAAGCCGCCAGTGATCTGTTTGAGCGTGTCAGACAACAAAATCTACAGTCAGACAGAAAACCAACACCCGGTGCTGGGCGTGGAATACCAGCCAAATGAGTCTTCACTTACCGAGCAATACTTCAAGAAAATGGGCCTTCAGGTTCGCTACTTTATGCCGCCAAACAGCGTTGCACCTTTAGCTTTCTATTTCTTTGGCGATTTGCTGAATGATTACACCAACCTTGAGTTAATCAGCACCATTAGCACCATGGAAACGTTCCAGAAAATCTATCGCCCTGAAATTTACAATGCCAATGCAGTGGCCGGAAAACGTTATCAGCCAAACTTGAAAAATGCTGACCACTCTCTAACGCAAATTGTATATGACCGTGAAGAGCGCAGCCGATTAGCGATTGAACAAGGTAAGTTTGCAGAAGAAAACTTCATCAAGCCTTACCAAAATGTTCTGGAGCAATGGTCTGCGAATTACGCCTAATCACGATCTATAAATAACGAATAAAGAGAAAAGACAGTATTTATTATGAAAACATTATTACCGACTTCAACAGCAGGAAGCTTACCGAAGCCTTCATGGTTGGCAGAACCAGAAAAATTATGGTCACCATGGAAATTAGAAGGTGATGCATTAATTGATGGCAAACATGACGCACTTCGTGTGGCATTGCAGGAGCAACAAGTCGCAGGGGTCGATATTGTCAGCGATGGCGAACAGACACGACAACATTTCGTGACCACGTTTATTGAACATTTAAATGGCGTTGATTTTGAAAAGCGCGAAACCGTGACAATCCGAAACCGCTATGAAGCGAGTGTACCTTCTGTGGTTGGCCCAGTTTCCCGTCCAAAATCCGTGTTTGTGGAAGATGCCAAGTTCCTGCGTAAGCAAACCGACAAGCCAATCAAATGGGCGCTGCCCGGTCCTATGACCATGATTGATACCCTTTACGATGGCTACTACCAAGATCGCGAAAAGCTGGCTTGGGAATTTGCCAAAATCCTGAACCAGGAAGCGAAAGAGTTGGAAGCGGCTGGCGTGGATATCATCCAGTTTGATGAGCCTGCATTTAATGTCTTCTTTGATGAAGTGAACGAGTGGGGCATTGCCACGCTGGAACGCGCCATCGAAGGGCTGAAATGTGAAACTGCTGTTCACATCTGTTATGGCTACGGCATTAAAGCCAACACCGACTGGAAAAAGACGCTGGGTTCAGAGTGGCGACAGTACGAAGAAGTCTTCCCTAAGTTGCAGCAATCCAACATCGATATTATCTCGCTGGAATGTCATAACTCCCGCGTGCCAATCGAGTTGCTGTCACTCATCCGCGGTAAGAAAGTCATGGTAGGTGCTATTGATGTGGCGACAAATAACATCGAAACACCGGAAGAAGTGGCCGAGACTTTGCGTGAAGCATTGAAATATGTTGATGCCGATAAACTTTACCCATGCACCAACTGTGGCATGGCACCGCTGTCCCGCGGAGTGGCTTCGGCCAAGCTCTTCGCGCTGAGTGCGGGAACTGAAATTGTGCGAAAGGAACTTTCAGCCTAACGTCAAAATAGGCAGAGAAAGTTAGAGAGTGGCACACTAATCCAGAGAGCCAGGTATAGAATTCATGGCTCTATATTTACCAAATCTCATGTGTGTTTAGTTTTTTCTTTACAGGGTCAAAGTACTGCTTTAGCTCCTCAGGAAACGGGCCAGTGCCTAAATAGCTGTTCCTAATAGTAGATCTCAAAGATAAGAGAAACTCAGTCCGCTTTGTGCGATCTGATCAATCGCCAAACCGAAACATACCGACAAAAGGACTGAGTGATGGCCATCATAGCACCGATACCTCGTGGCGAACGTCGTAGGATGAAAAAAGCGATACAGACTACCAAGGACAAGGATTATGCCCGCAGACTTATTGCTCTCATGCAACTCCACGAAGGCAAAACGATTGTCGATGTCTGCCGTATTATCAGTGCAGCCCGCTCCTCAGTGGGTAGGTGGATTGACTGGTTTACTCAAGGTGGTATGGATGCCCTGCACGCTTTGCCTGTTGGCAGACCGCCAACGCTTCCCGTTAGCGAAATGTGTGCGATGCTGACTATTCTGGTTCAGTTTTCCCCGCAGGATTTCGGTTATCAGCGAAGCCGCTGGAGTACAGAGCTTTTAACGATGCAGCTCAATGATGTATTCCAAAGTACAGTGGCGGCTTCTACGGTCAGGCGTTGGTTACCGAAAATCGGGATCGTCTGGCGTAGGGCGGCACCTACCCTCAATATTCGAGACCCTGACAAGGAAGAAAAGCTCGCTCAGATAAGTGAGGCGCTGGACAAATGCAGTGTTGACCATCCGGTGTTTTATGAAGACGAAGT
>NZ_FIZY01000076.1 GCF_900060185.1 Grimontia marina
AAAGAAAGACTCAGACCTATTCATTGCCATGCTGGAGAAGCTAAAGTGGCACTACCGCCGAGCCAAAAGTGTCACCTTGATACTGGATAACTACATCATCCACAAAAGTAAAAAAACGAAGGCTTGGCTCAAGAAGAACCCAAAGTTCAGGCTGCTGTTCCAGCCCGTTTATTGCCCTTGGGTCAACGTCATAGAACGATTGTGGAATGCTCTCCATGAGACAATTACTCGGAATCACAGGTGTAAACATATGTGGCAATTGCTCAGGAAGGTGAAGCACTTTATGGATAACGTATCGCCGTACCCGGGAGGTTGCCACGGCACGGCGAAAATGTAGCACTATTCGGATCAGTTATTTAGAAGGTACTTCATGACTGTTCCTAGTATGTTTAGTGTATTTATAAAAGCGATATCGCGAGAAGAGATCAATATAGGCTTATATCTAGGCTAGGTTTTATCTCTTCCGAATGGCTGAGCGCTTGCACTCAAATCGAGCAGGGTAGGTTAGTCGGCAGTAGCCGAGCGATAAGCAGCACTACCTCACCTAAACCGAAAGCGACTATCAGGCTTTAGACTGCCTGACGGCTAACTCTCTTCCTCAACTCAAACACCAACAACCAACAGGCTATTGCCTGTTTTTATGCTGTTTGAAGTTTACAGATTTGGCTTGGATTGACGCGGAATCTCGTCTGTAGCCACTTCTGAGTGTCTTTCTGATAAATTCAACATTATATCAATGAGTTGTTGATATAAGAGTGATTAGATTTTTCTTACGGTGTCTGTCCCAGTAGTTTCATCCTGCCAGATAACCTTACGCTGTTTACCCCAAACGTTATAGCTGCGGCGCTTCAGGGTTTAGACTGCCTGACGGCTAAAACTTTTCTTCTCAACCCAAACACTACCAACCAGCAGGCTATTGCCTGTTTTTGTGCTGTTTGAAATTTGCAAATTTGGCTTGGATTGACGCGGAATCTCGTCTGTAGCCACTTCTGAGCATCTTTCTGATAAATTCAACATTATATCAATGATTTATCGATATGAGAGTGATTAGATTTTCCTTATGGTGTCTGTCCCAGTAGTTATCAGTAGCCACTTCTGAGCGTCTTTTTGATAAATTAAACATTATATCAATGAGTTATTGATATAAGAGTGATTAGATTTTTCTTACGGTGTCTGTCCCAGTAGTTATGCTGTCGGCTTGACGTTCGGGGAGCGTCCATATATGTCCCGCTAACTGTCTCTACAAGGGTCGTTAGCCTTCTCTTGGAGTGTCTACATCTATGACTCTATGCCCCAATAATCCTCTATCCTTTCCTTTAAACTCTAAACTTGCTTTCTTATGTATGACTTCGAATTTCAATAGTTCAGAGTTATTATCAATTATAAGTTTTACTCCAATAATAAGTGAAAATGAAAGAAGGAATATTAATAAGTTCTTTACTCTAAACTGAAACTTCATGATTCCAATAATAAACTTTGCCAAGTTTACGAGTGCGTATATGAATAATACCATCGCAACTAGTACTAGAATAAATCCTACGAATTCCACGAACTCCACCTATTAAACATAAATTAACATACCCAAGAGTCACATCCGTCGTCATAGTTATTGGTTTTTATACCGTCTTTTGAAAACTCTACCGAGTAAACTGACGTACTTGTTCGCTTAACTGATGCGCCAATACCAGATCTGAGCCCCACGCTAGAAAAACCTTTGCCTTCGTCGGTTTCTCCGAGGGAGCCACCAACTGCCCCCAGACTAACGTCCCCTTCCCATGCCGAACCTGCAACGTCGCTAAAATCACCTTGATGTGTTACGACAGATGCATTTAGCATGCTTGCTACCTTTGCGGACTTAGATTTTTCAACGATATCTCCTGGTATACCATGCCCACCAGCCGCGGTAGTGGTTACATAAAATCCAAACTCGTATCTTACGCCGTTTTGCTTCATCAGACCAATTTCTACACCAACATCAGCTCCTCCACTATCACCCCCAAAGATTTCAACAACCTTGGAAGGGATAGTCAGACCAATTTCTAGTGCGGACGTGGTGTCATCTCCAAAATTATATTCGTTTTCATTATCACCATTCTCACCGTCATTGCCATTATTTGAATCTGGGTTGTTGGGTGTGTAATAGTCATCATTGTCAGGATCTCCGCCTGCTCCATCGCCGCCAATTGTAATAGGTCCATCTGGCATGGGTTCAGGGCCTGGTTCCCAGTCATCTTCTGCTTGACCGGGATCTGTGTCTGAAATTCGATATCCTGATGGGTCACGATATTTAAGTGGATTGTTCCAAACGTACGCATATCTGCTGAAACTACTCGTCACAAACGGCGCTTGAATAATCGGATCCGCACTAATAAACCGCCCCAACTCCTCATCATAAACCCTTCCATTCATATGGGTCAGACCGACTTCCTCGATCTGCTCATGACCGGTATAGCCGCGGTTGGTGCTGACCGCAGTCTCGACGAGCGTTGGGCTCTTATTCGCGTTCCAGATGATTTCCCGCTGCTTACCCCATACGCTGTAACTGCGACGCTCAACCACCAGACGGTCTCTTGCAAACCGCTCTTCAATACCATTGGCACTAATCACGCCATAGCCATCGGTGATCATGTCCACCGACTCAAGTGCATCGTAGTGGAGGTATTGGGTTTTCTTATTGAGTAGTTTTTGGTCGCTGTCACGCTCATGTACAACCAGAGAAATCAGCTTCCCATCCGCATACACAAAGTGTTTATGCTCAACGTTACCTGTCGTTGTGTCTTTGACCCGCTCATACACCTTGTCGAAGTAGAAGGTTTCCACGCCATCGCTGTTGGTTTTCAGGTAGCGGCTGTGGTTAGCGTCATACTTAAATTCAACCGTTTTACCATTGCGGGTGATTTTGGTGGGTTTGTTGAACTCGTTCCATTCCAGTTCACGCTCCAAGGCATTGTCAGTGCCTGCCACGGCTTTGGCGCTGACCATGTTACCGACTTCGTCATACTGGTAAGTCAGACCGTTAGCCTGTGTGACCGCATGTGGGCCCGCCTGCACACCGCTATAGGTGTAGTCGCCGATTTCAGAGCGTTGCTTGATGTTCCCCAGCTTGTCATATTGCACGGTATGGAGCCCGGCAAAATCAGGGGTGGCACCCAAATAGTCGTCTAACGAATCAAGGGAGACATTGTTTTTGGTGACGCGATCCAGCCCGTCGTATTCGAAGGTGTCTTGGATACCCAGAATGCGGTCATATCGCATTTTCACATTGTCGTGATTGTCGTAGGTGTATTCGATATGACGCAGCAATTGTGCCGACGACTTCTTAATCCGTTGGTCAAACAGACCGGACGCGATATGGGTGGTGATATGGTCAGGGCGACCCGTTCTCGCATTGTGTTTATAGGTGTTGACCAAGCCGTTACCCAGCATTTCAGAGAGGGTATGGTTCCACGCATCGGTTTCACGACGCTGCCAGTAGTAGATATAGGCGTCTGCACCTTCTTCCATTTTTGATTGTGTCAGAATGGTATCCAGTTGTTCTGCCTGACTGTCTTCTTTGTACTGTTGGTCATGCAAATTATTGGTACATTTCTGGCGCTGTGCGGTCGTTAAATCACCGCCTAACTGATTCGCCATTTCACAGTAGATACCGGAAAACTCAGCCACATCTTCAGAGAGCGAGATCAACGCCGTCGCCAGCTCGGTATAAAACTTGTAGTGATTTCCGGCAATCACGCCTGCTTGCTCTAAATCTTCTGCCGAGAACAGTAACTCTTCCTGTGTTTCAGAATCAGCTTGTGCGACATAAATGTCCTTGGTAGACATCAGGTCTGGTTGGCCGTTCTTGTCATAATCGGTGAGGATAAAGTCATGAGCCGCCGTCAGTGCGGCGCTGTTAAATTCTGCCTCAGAGACTTTGTGCACAGTGGTGGTGTAGTTGCGTATGCCCGCGCCGCTGCCTTCCAGCGTCGATTCGATGCGATAAATGTCGCCATCCAGCGTCACATCAATCGGGGTGACCACATCATCATGCAGCATCACCCAGGTGCCGGGACGGAGGTAACACACCTTGTTAGCGTTGCACCATTGTTTAAAGCGATAGCCACCCGCCAGCATCGCAGCTGAGGAGCTATCCAGCGTGTGGACGTTTACGGTTTTTTGGTTGTATTCGGCCGCTTTTCCTTTAAAGAAGCTTTCCTGCGCTGCGTATTTTTCAGCCTTCTCCAGGTAGGTGTTGGCAAGTGCAATGGCTTCATTCAGCAACTGTCGAATTTCATCTCGGAAGCTGGCACTGGTGAACACCTCATCGGCGTAGTTTTTCGGGCTACGCACGGCAGACATATAACCGTTGGGGTTGTAGATGTATTGCAACACCAGTCTGTCTTCCGGTTTGTCTCCCCGGTTGAGTGCGTTAGGGCTGGATAAGGGAGAGGTATCTATCCCGTTTGGTCGCACTTCCTGATTAACACGCTCATAGTCGTCATAGAAATAGTGTGAGCTGAATTTCTCGCCAAGGGTCTTTTTCGCGACTTCTGACAACAGGCCATTGTTGTTGTAGTAGTAGTCGGTGGTCAGTCCGTTACCACCCACCTTGGTGAGGGTGCCGGGTTTTCCATTGCCGTCGTATTCCCACGACAAGAGATTGACCTGATTGTTTTTGTCACTGCGTTCAGAGATTTTCCGGCCCAGCGCATCATAGCTAAGGGTGGTTTTTACCCCGTTCGCATCCACTTTTTCACTGAGTTCGCCCAGCGCATTATAGGTGTAGCCCCACACGCCCATATCCGGGTCGTCAAGGCTTTTACGGTGACCGAGTGAGTCATAGCCAATCGTGGTCACGTTGCCGGATGAATCTGTGGTGTCTTTGAGCTTGCCATCCGGGTAGTAGGTGTAGGTCTGGTAAGCGCCGTCTGGCTCGTCTTTACGCAGAATATGCCCCAGCACGTTTTGGGTGGTGCTGTGTTGGTAAGTGCGGGCATCTGTCAGCTCAGTCACAAAGCCTGTGTATTGGGTTTTAAACACGGCACGCTGACCCGCTGTGGCGGCTGGCTCGTCTTTTTCTATTTCACGGTGCAATTCATCGTACTTGAAGTTCACGATGGAAACGGCATTGTCCGTCAGGAAGCGGGGGCGGGTGGCTGAGACTTTGCGGCCACTCTTATCCCAGGTGTTGTCCTGCACAATCCATTCACCATTAAAGCCCTGATGCAGTGAGCGGATTTCACGGCCTGCATAGTCAAAATGCGCCACCGCTTTACCACGGTCAGGCGCACTGGTTTCCACACAGGAGACGGTTTGTGCTGTGGCAGCGGTACAGGCATCCCCCAGTTTATAAACATGGCTGATGACGTTATTGGTACCGGGACGGGTTTCGGATGTCAGGCGTTGGAAGGCGTCATAGGCGTAGCCCATGGTACGTTCCGCCAGTGGGCTCACCGATTGTTTCATCAAACCATTCGGGTAATAGGCGAGGGACGTCGTATGGCCCTTGGCATTGCTTTGTGAGGTGGGGAACAACCCATTGGCGTCATAGGCCGTGGTCGACATGCGAGGATGGGCAATGCCTGTGCCTGTCACCTTGGTTTCGGTGACATTGCCGTAATCATCATATTTAAAACTGTTGGTAAGGGACTTGGCGGAAGAAATCGCATCGGACGTCCCGTACTCTGAGGCACGGGTGGTATTGCTCATCAGCAATTTGTCGTCGTTGTACTCAAAGCTATTTTCAACGGCGCGTTTGTCGTTGGTTGTTTTGTCTTCAATCACCGTGGTGGAGAGGTTGAGTGCGCCTATCTTCCAATAGTTTTCCGCTGTCTCTGACACCAACTCTGTGCGGCTGGAGGTGGTGGTACCAAACTCAGATTTTCCGTCGCCATCGATGTCACTGTACACATAGCTACCGCACGAGGTAGGGGAAGCCGCATTAAACTGCGCGGCAGTAATGCCGACCAGATTTCCGGTTACCGTGGTCAGGCCATCTAAATCTGTCGATGAGCCGGAGGCATCGTAGCGGTAATAGCTGTTGTAACGCTGAAGGACGATAGGGGTATCGACATCCCCGTGAATAATGACGATGTGGTCATTGGGTTTGAAGTAAATTTTCCCATCTGACCCGCAATAGCGTCCAAGGCCAGCTTTAAAGGTAGTAAGCGTAGATTCGAAGTTATCAATATTCTGGATGGAGGAAAAATCGTAAATCTGGTGGTTACTGTTCACCCCGGTAGAAAGATACTGGTTCGCGGTGGAGGTATAGAAATGCCCACCGCCATCAATTCCACTGGTGATGGTATTGGTTTCATTCAGCACATTGCCGAAATGGTCGAGGGTACGGGTCGTGACTTCTTTTCTTTTTACCACCGGATTGTCGGCTGGACTGGCGAGGTCAAAGGCCTGTGTGGTAATCGTGTTGGCATAGATTTGGTAATACTTGGCACCATAGCCTTGTTTAGTCACCAGTTGGTAGTCGAAACTCTGTTCGCTAACTTTTTTGTCATTGCGGGTTTCAATAATAGAGAGTGGCTTACCCGCTTTAATGCCGTCATTCACCTCATACGTCGTCGTTGTCACGGTTTTAATTGCTGCGTTTTCGGTGCGGGTGATTTTGTTAAAACCTAAGAACCCATAACCTTTGTAGTGCGAGCGGGCACCTTCGTAGACATAGCTGTAAGTGGTGGGCGAATAGCCCTCGGGTGACTTGGTGTACCCCGACACCAAGAATCGACGAGGTGTTGTGTTGAGGTAGGGGTATTGGTAGTAGCGAACCTGTTTGTGTACCGATGAATCAGTGGCGAATTTGTAGGAGATGTTGTAGTCAACGCCAGCTTCTTGAATAGAAGTAATTTTGTTGGAATACGGATAACCACGTTGGATCTTAGCGTTTCCATTTTTGGGTGTGATGATGGTGTCTGAGTAACCATCACCGTTTACATCAACAAACTGAAGGGCATCTTCCTTTTCGTAGACCTTTGTCCCTGAATTTGGGTCGATTGTGCCTTTGTTGTTTTTGTATTGTTTACCCTCGAAGAAAAGCTCAGGATAGCCGTCTCTATCAGTGTCATGAAAATAGAGAGATAGTTTCGGAGAGTTGGTCTCCAAGTTTATCGTTTGGGGACTGAGATAGTTTAAGCCATTGAAAAAGTAGACGTAGAGCTTACTTGAACCATGGCCACGCATAACAACATCCAGATACCCGTCATTGTTGATGTCGGCAAAGTCGACTGGCTGGCTATATGTGCCACTAAAGTTGGAAGTGACAACACTATAGCCGTCGCTGAAGATTGAAGTAAGAACACTAGTGAGGCTACTCGAGCTTGAAGTGGGCAAACCACTAAGCGCACCACTGGGCCCTCCAGTAATTTGGTACTTAAATCCGCCATTTGGGTCATCAAAGTTATGTTTGTCGTCAAGCCCATCACCGTTGATGTCTATGACAGACCAGCCAGTTACCAGTGTTTCTTTTCCAGTACCACTAAAATCGCCTGCATTCTGACCCTTCGAGCCAATTGAACAATATCCATTGCTCGCGTCACAGGATGTGAACTTACAGTAGGCGGTTAGCGTGCCATTTCCAGCTTTTGCATAACTACCACCAACATTTTTTTCGCATTGATTAAGTGCGAGAGAAGGGGCATTCAACGAGCCTACCGTAGAAAAAGACTTTACATTATTGTGTACAGTGCCATTTTGATCGCGAATGTTAACTTGGCCGTTACTGTGCTTGGCGATGACACCATACTGCTCCAATTGGCCGTCTCGATTTTTGTCGGTAAACAGAATCTGTTTGTAGTCAGTTTCTGTTGGTTGATACCCCTTTAGATTGGTGCGGAACAGAGAACTAAATGTGATGTCTGTTGCGCAAGAGGATGGGGTGCAATAGCGGATTCGATTCAAGAAGCTAAAAATTGACGAATCGTTATCATATTCGAGCGAATAGCTCCCGACCTCAGTCACTTTATCGCTTTGATAAACAGTCACCGTTTTCAGCCTTTGGTTTCTGGTCAGAAGACTTCCGCCAAGGTAGTCACTTCTTGTATCTGTTCTACCTTCATAACTAAAAACAACTTTCCCGCCGACATAGTCAATGGATGCGATTTTTTGGTCGCTGCCAGAAGCCTGCTCGGAGTAATGGAAAGTGATGCTGTTTTTGCCTGTGATATCGGTAATTTTGTTCAGCGCCCATTTGTAGACATGAGCCTGACCGGGTAATTGTGCCTGTGAGTCTTCAGTCGCACCGTACTCGTAAACAGAGCCGTCTTTGGTCCACACTTTAAAAAATGCAGGGCCACTTCCTGCTGCGCCGTAAGAAATGACTTTTGAATAGCCATTCTCTTTCAGGCGGTACTCTGTAAGATTTCCACCATCTTTACCCGTGATGGCAATCAGGCGTTGCCCATCGAGGCAGTATCGATCGTCAGCGTTAAACTGCACACCTCCCCAGCGTGAGTCTGTTGCTAAGTTTTTTCCACAGCGCGTGACTGCCGACAAACCACCAATTGACCAGCCCAAGCCAAGGTTGCCGTTTGGGCCATCACTTCGGTATTCAAGGGAAAGTCGAGGCTGATGACCTGCTCGGCCGGGAGAGACAGAGATAGGAAGGGAATAAGTCGCCTCACCGCCAGAAACAGAAAAGTCACCGGACAACACGGCGGTTTTGCCACCGCTGGGTGTCAGCGCTAAGGTGGGCGTTGGCAGGCTGAATATCGTCAAGGCGGTGAAAACGCCTGTCAGCCATTTTGATGCGATTGATGTGTTCTTCGATGTACCCACTGCAGACGAACAGATATCCATATCTACTACCTGATTTTTATTTTTGAAGAGGGGAGTTGGAAATTGGAAACAGTGTTTCTTGTCCCAATGGCTATTGGGAGTTTGATATTTGCTTTAACGCGTCAAGCCTTGCTTTGAGGTTTGCCAGCTCATCAGGGACTTGTTGTGAGTCATCAATGTTGCTTTGGGCAAACGATTCCAAATCTCCCTTGAGAATGGGGAGAGAAGGGGCGTCGGCATTGACGAGTCCGTACGTTAATGTTTGTTGAAGCTGAACAACCGGTGTTGGGTACTCTGCATCGTCGCTGAGCAGTTTTTTGGCAGGTGTATCCACGTCCACATCACTTTCAGGTGTGACACCTTGTGTCTCACTTTCAACTAGAAGCGATGAATGTGGTGTTGGCGCAGAAGAAATAGATACAAAGCCAATAACGCTGACAAGCAGAGCAACACCGGTAGCCGCATAGATGTGTGTTTTATTCATTGGCTACCTAATGAGTATGTCGGGTGAGGGCTCAATGTTAATAGCGTAAAAAATAAAAACGCTACCGCCCTTCGTAGTTAAACGACTAAAGGCAACGTTAGATGATTTCTGAGGTGAGTTTTAGGGTAGGTAATGGGTAACTGTCGATATTTTTAACAATGAATCAATGTGTTGAGATGTGCTCCATACGCTATCTGTATGAAAATTTTGTATACACTATTGTAAAGAACGCTGTTCATTTCATTTTATTTGCAAGAAAGCGTGGCAATAGTTAGATAATCAGACCAATGAGCCTGATTGTGCTATTTGTTTCTATAGGGCTATTGAACAAGGTACCGCCATGTCATCTCATGCTTCTGATCCCGAAATATCTGTTTTGCAAACCAGTATTGTTGGTCGTATCCAACACCTTACCCGTCGCAAAGACTTAGAATTTTCGGAATGGGTGAAGGAACTGCTTCAAATTGCGGCGTGGCAATTTGATGCTGACACCGCTTGCCTTTCCCGCATCGATAACGTCGAGTTGGAGGTGGTCGAATGCTATTCGAATGGCAATGTGGTTGCGAAAAAAGCGGGGGATGTTGTCGCGCTTGGCAGCACGTTTTGCAGTGTAACGGCGGGTATGTCAAAGCCACTGATGGCGCCGGATACCCGAAAGCACGAGAAACTTTCCGGTCACCCGGGCGTAAACCGCCTTCCGACTGCCTATTGGGGGGTGGCAATACACTACGGCGGAATTGTTTGGGGCACGTTAAGTGTTGTCGCTGATGCAGATGGCAGTCAGCATCTGGACAATGATGGCATCCTGACTCTGTTGGCGGGAATTCTGGAGCTGAAGTTGGAAAACGAGGAATACCGCGAAGAGCTCAACGGTGCTCACGAATCTTACCGTCAACTCCATCAGCGGTTGGAAAACTTGCAAGAGGTGGATTTACTGACAGAGTTACCAAGCCGCCAGGCCTTATTTGACTACTTATATCGTGAACTCAATCAGTTGATCCGACGTGATGGTGAAGGTGCGATTGCGCTGCTGGACATAGATTCTTTCCGTGCGATCAATGAAAAGTATGGCCACGAAGAGGGCGATCGCATCCTAAAAGGGGTGGCGACAGCCCTTCGTCAGGCGGTGCGAAATTATGACTATGTAGCGCGCTACAGTGGTCAGAAATTCCTTGTTTGGCTGCCAGACACGCTTCAGTCAGAAGTGGTGAAAGTGTGCGAACGTATGTCAGAAGGTGTTGCCCTGTGTACGATAGACAATAAGCCGATAACTATCAGCATTGGCTTCTGCGCTTTCCGGAGTGATAGCGAAAAGCAAATTCCTTATGACCGTGCCGTAGACAAACTGATCAACCTTGCACATAACGCGTTGGCAGAGGCGAAAGCCAAGGGGCGTAACTGCGCAATTTCGGCCTCCAAACGTCCTGTTACCATCACGTCAATTACCCACTAACTTGCACCACTCAACGATACAGATAAACAGAAAGAAAATAGTTTATCTGGTCGTTGATGTATTTAATGGTTTTCTGCTGATCGCTAGACTCCCCACCTTCAGTAATATCCCATGGGATGAACTTCTCATATTTTGGTAGGACTTTGCCCGATTGAACGGATGCAGGGGTTAACGCAATCAAGTAATCCACATTGTTTTGGTGATAAGCTTCAATAGGCCGGAAATGCGAATTTGAGCAGGCGATGTTGTAGTGCTTGAGCGTTTTGCAGGCGCTAGTGACATCACAATTGCTGCTGGTATAAGCGCTGTAGCTATCAAAGTGACTGTCTGCCTTGTGGGACAAAATCGCTTCTGCCACCAGTGAATAACCTTCTTTCCCGTCACACAGAAACAGCACGGACGGTTTGTGTTTCAAGCGAGAATCACGTTCAGAAAGCGCCGTTGAATCGAAGCTTTCAGCTAGATTTGAGCTGACAGAAGCGGTTTGAGCCATTTCTTTACTCTCTTTTATTTATTGGAATGTTTAAAGCCACTGCGTTGCGATGCCCAAGCAGCCTTGAGGCGTGGAATTAGGCAGACGCACTTCTGTTTTGTGCCATTCAGCAAGCGAATTTCCGCGATATAACGCAGTCAATACAGCAAGAAAAGACAGGTGCGGAGAGGGGTAGGCACAAAAATAAACTAGGCAGAAAATGTGTCAACGCGATGAAAAATGGGTGTAAGTAATATTTCAGTTAAATGACATTTCCTGTTGTAATTAAATGTTCACATTTCATTAAGGTTAGTGTCACAAGCGATCTCTAATTTTGATAGCAGTTTTTGATCAGAAATCGAATAACAGTCAGTGAGAACACTGGCAGTTGAACTCAAAAAACTATCGACTTGGAGGTTGATGTGAAACTTAAGGCTCTGATTGCGGCATCGACAGTATGCCTGTCAGCATTCGCTGCTAACAACGCAGCTGCAGCGACTCGTGACTACATTAGCATTGTTGGTTCTTCAACAGTGTATCCTTTTGCTACTGTTGTAGCGGAACGCTTTGGTCGCACTTCAGAATTCTCGGTACCGAAAATCGAATCTACGGGTTCGGGCGGCGGTCTGAAACTGTTCTGTGCAGGTGTGGGTGAAAACACCCCAGACATCACTAACGCATCGCGAAAAATCAAAAGCTCTGAAATCGAGCTGTGTGCAAAGAACGGCGTTAAAGACATCACCGAAATCAAAGTAGGTTACGACGGCATCGCTTTCGCTAACTCTAAAAAGTCTGAGCAGTTCGATATCACTCTGAAAGATCTTTTCACTGCACTGGCTAAAGTCGTTCCTGATGCGAACGGCAACCTCATCGAAAATCCGAACAAAACCTGGAAAGACGTCAACCCTTCTCTTCCAGCGACCAAAATTGAAGTTCTGGGTCCACCACCAACGTCTGGTACTCGCGATGCATTCGTAGAGCTGGCAATGGAAGGTGGCTGTAAGCAGTACCCAGAGCTCAAAGCGATGAAGAAGCAAGACAAGAAGAAGTACAAAGCAGTATGTCACGGCATTCGTGAAGATGGCGCATTCATCGAAGCGGGTGAGAACGACAACCTGATCGTACAGAAGCTCGACGCGAACCCTAACGCATTCGGCATCTTCGGCTACAGCTTCCTTGAGCAAAACTCTGACAAAGTTCAGGGCGCGAAAATCGGCGGTGTTGTACCAACGTTTGATGCGATTGGTGACGGTTCTTACCCTGTATCACGTTCACTGTACTTCTACGTGAAAAATGCACATGCAGACGTGATTCCTGGCCTGAAAGAGTATGTAACAGCCTTCACTTCTGAAGATGCGATTGGTGACGAAGGTTACCTGACTGACCGTGGCCTGATTCCTCTGTCAGCACGTGATTGGAAACTGGTTCGTAACGATGCGGTTGATTTGAAACCAAACCTGTAAGTTACTAACCCGAGGTGGTGCACTTTTTAAGGTGCACCACCTTTTGCTGTATTTATCTAAATCGAATTGAAAAGCGGTTTCGGTAAAAAGAGATTTAAGGAATACGGATGCAGACGTCCACATTGATGGTGATTTTAGCGCTGTTTGCGATAAGCGCTTTTGTACTCGCCAAAAAACGTTCCCGGGAAGTAGCTACCATTGAAGGTGGCTTGAACAAGCTTCATTCCCGACCCGCCTACTATGGTTCTTTTGCTGCGATTTTAGCAGCGGTACCCGCAGTGATTCTTCTTCTGATCTGGCAGGCGATTGAACCCAGCATGGTTCATTCTCTGGTCATGGCTCAACTCCCATCAGCGACGCTTCAAGCACACGAGAGCATGACACTGCTATATAGCCAAATTGTGCATATCGCGAATGGCGTATTGAAAACAGAAGACCCTGCCTTGTTGGCTGCTTCGGAGCATTACAAACATCTGCAAAGCATCGGACTGACCTTAAGGTGGGTTGCGGTGTTGGCAGTGTCACTGGTGGGGTTGGCTGTGGGTTGGCGAATAGTTCGTCCAAAGCTGAAAGCACGTCACTATGTGGAAAAATGCCTGCAAATATTCCTCATGTTCTGTTCAACACTGGCCATCCTGACCACGGCAGGTATTGTCCTTTCTGTGTTGTTTGAAGCGATTCGCTTCTTCCAGATTATTCCCGTCACGGACTTCCTGTTTGGGACAGAATGGTCACCGCAAATTGCCTTGCGTGCTGACCAGCAAGGTGCGAGTGGCGCATTTGGTGCGATTCCGCTGTTCACCGGCACCTTGATGATTTCCTTGATCGCCATGTGTATTGCGGCGCCTATTGGTTTGATGAGTGCAATTTACTTGGCGGAATATGCCTCTCCGCGCGTGCGCAATATCGTTAAGCCTATTCTGGAAATCCTCGCTGGTATCCCAACCGTGGTTTATGGCTTCTTTGCCGCTTTGACTGCGGCGCCGTTTATCCGTGATGTTGCTCAGGCCATCGGCCTTAGCAATACTTCATCCGAAAGTGCATTGGCTGCAGGGGCGGTGATGGGTGTCATGATCATCCCGTTTGTGTCATCACTTTCTGATGATGTGATTACCGCGGTACCACAATCTCTTCGTGATGGTTCACTTGGCTTGGGTGCAACGCGTTCAGAAACTATTCGTAAAGTTGTATTGCCAGCTGCACTTCCGGGGATAGTGGGTGGCTTGCTGCTCGCCGTTTCACGCGCGATTGGTGAAACCATGATCGTGGTAATGGCTGCAGGCTTGTCAGCAAACCTTACTGCTAACCCGCTGGACTCTGTGACCACAGTGACGGTGCAAATCGTGACCCTGCTGGTGGGTGACCAAGAGTTTGACAGCCCTAAGACCTTGGCGGCGTTCGCACTTGGCCTGACATTGTTCGTTGTGACATTGGCACTTAACTTTGTCGCCCTTCGAATCGTGAAAAAATATCGAGAGCAGTATGACTGATAAATTATTAAAACTGGCAGAGACCAAACGCGAGCGAGTCAAAGCGGGTGTAGCCCGTCGTCGTGCCAAAGAAAAGCGTTTCCGCTTCTACGGTATTGCTTCGATTTCGATGGCGTTTGCGTTCCTGATTGTCTTGATGACCACCATTTTTTCAGAAGGTTACACCGCGTTTTTCACTACCGAAATCGAGCTTCAGGTAGACCTTTCACCGGAAGCGCTTGGCATTGATGGCGATGAAACCGACCCTCAAGTGTTGATGGGCGCAAGCTACCGCAAAGCGCTTCGCCAGGCGCTTCGTGAAGAGATTGAGGTTGACGACCGCAAACAACGCCGCGCGCTTTACAGCTTTATCTCGAACGGCGCGGAATACGACCTGCGTGACAAGGTAATGGCGGACCCGTCGTTGATTGGGACGACCATCACTTACTGGGCGCAAGCAGGCGATAACTTTAACCAGTACAACAAAGGCAACATCAAGGCGAGCACGCCGGAAGATGGCCGTCAGTTCAAGAACCTTCAAATCGAATGGTATGACGAACTGAAAAAAGAAGACCGCGTTCGCACCGTGTTTAACACCAAGTTCTTTACCAATGGTGACAGCCGTGACCCTGAACTGGCTGGCATTTGGGGTGCAACGGTGGGTTCCTTCTACACCTTGCTGGTCACTCTGGTGCTGAGCTTCCCAATTGGTGTGGCTGCAGCGATTTACCTGGAAGAGTTTGCGCCACGTAACCGCGCGACTGAGCTGATTGAAATTAACATCAACAACCTTGCAGCTGTGCCGTCTATTGTTTTCGGTCTGCTGGGTCTGGCGGTGTTCCTTAATGTGGCTGACTTGCCGCGCTCTGCGCCGGTTGTCGGTGGTTTGGTGCTGACACTGATGACGTTGCCAACCATCATTATTTCCAGCCGCGCTGCAATCAAAGCAGTCCCACCTTCGGTGCGTGATGCTGCATTGGGTGTGGGCGCATCGAAAATGCAGATGGTGCTTCACCACGTTCTGCCGCTGGCCATGCCAGGCATGCTGACCGGTACCATTATCGGTATGGCTCAGGCGCTGGGTGAGACCGCGCCGCTGCTGATGATCGGTATGGTGGCGTTCATTGTTGACGTTCCTTCTGGTCCGCTGGATGCAGCCACCGCGCTGCCAGTACAAATTTATCTCTGGGCGGAAAACCCGGAAAAAGGTTTTGTTGAGAACACCTCAGGCGCAATCATGGTATTGCTGGCGTTCTTGGCACTGATGAATGCATGTGCCGTTATCATGCGTAAGCGCCTTGAGCGCAGATGGTAGGAGTATGGATATGACAACCGTAATGACTCACACAGGTGAACTGAATCAAATACCTCAAGAAATGGCGGCTGAAAAAACCGCGGCGCCAAAAGAGACCTGTGGCCTTCCATTTGTCACGGCTTCACGCATGACAGCGCGTGATGTCAGCGTGAGCTATGAAGGTGGCGCAAAGTCTGCCATTCGTAATATTAATCTCGACATCGGTGAGAAACAGGTGTTGGCGATGATTGGCCCTTCAGGTTGTGGTAAATCCACTTTCCTGCGCTGTCTGAACCGCATGAACGACACTGTACCGGGTTGTGAAGTGAAAGGTGAAATCCTGCTAGATGGCCATAACATCTATGCCAAAGAACAGGAAATCGTTGAGTTGCGTTCACAGGTGGGCATGGTATTCCAGCGCCCAAACCCGTTTCCAAAATCTATTTATGACAATGTGGCTTATGGTCCCCGCATTCATGGCTTGGTGGATGGAAAAGATGAACTGGATGGCGTGATTGAAGAATCGCTGCGCCGTGCAGGTCTTTGGGCTGAAGTGGCAGACCGTCTTGATCAGCCAGCAACTGGCCTTTCAGGTGGTCAGCAGCAGCGTCTGTGTATCGCCCGTACTATCGCGATTGCACCAGAAGTTATCCTGATGGATGAGCCATGTTCAGCGCTTGACCCGATTGCTACTGGCATCATCGAAGAGCTGATCAGCGAGCTAAAAGAAAACTTCAGTATCGTGATGGTGACGCACTCCATGTCTCAGGCGAAGCGTGTTTCTGACCGCACCGCTTACTTCCACTTGGGTGACTTGGTAGAAGTTAACGAAACGGCGCGTGTGTTTGAAGACCCAGAGCACAAGTTGACACGTGACTACATCGGTGGCCGCTTCGGCTAATCGACGAAAGCGACGATGCAAACAAGGCGAGCTTCGGTTCGCCTTGTTTGTTTGGCGCCTTTTATTGGTGCTAGTGTGTGCAATGTGTCTAAACCCTGTTCAAACGAGCGCATTTGACTAAATTCGGGCTTTACAAGCTCGTGAGGGCTTTGTAATATGCGCGGCACTTACGGAGAGATGGCTGAGTGGTTGAAAGCACCGGTCTTGAAAACCGGCATACGTTAATAGCGTATCTAGGGTTCAAATCCCTATCTCTCCGCCACATTAGAAAAGGCCGCTGAACTACCAGCGGCCTTTTTGCATTTTTACCCCTTTCAAGAGATAGGGTGCAGAACCCTAGACCCTATGGGTTCAGCCGAGCGAAGCGAGACAACGTTGCCCGGCGAAGCCGAGTAGGCAACGGCCCGAAGGGCAAGGGAGCTTGCGACCGAGTAAATCCCTATCTCTCCGCCACATTAGAAAAGGCCGCTGAACTATCAGCGGCCTTTTTGCATTTTTACCCCTTTCAAGAGATAGGGTGCAGAACCCTAGACCCTATGGGTTCAGCCGAGCGAAGCGAGACAACGTTGCCCGGCGAAGCCGAGTAGGCAACGGAGCTTGCGACCGAGTAAATCCCGCCTTTCTTTGCTACTGGCTCCGCTACAATTAGATTAAGCCCGCTCAATGAGCGGGCTTTTTCGAATTTGGAATAAAACGCTGGATATAAAGAGAAAGAAACTAAATTATTGATAAAAAGTCCATTATGTAGTCTTCGTCAAACGATGAGATCGTGACTTGGGCATTGAGTTTATTTCTTATGCGTAGCTAGAGTTAATTAGAGACCCACAGCAGTAACAGCACAAGTGTCGTAGACATGCCACGGTGCTATATCAGAATAATCGTAATGAACGGTAATAGTATGACCAGATGTTTTCGCGGTAAGAACCTGATTGACGGCATTCTCATCTTTCGAGTTCAAAAATAGCCACTCGCATCCACCTCCTAAAGACTCATTAAGCTGAATCGTCACAAACTGCCGAACAGCAGCTGTAGGACGAACTTCGGTGTGAACACGAACTTTGCTTACAGTACTGTTAACTGTCTCGGCACTGTTTACGAGGCCGGCAAAGGAGAGAAATAATCCACACATGGCAATCTGTTTTTTCATCAAATTGTCCTCATCAGAAATACAAATTAATAAACCTGCTCAACGACAATGTTCACTAAATAGCTGTTCCTAATAGTAGATCTCAAAGATAAGAGAAACTCAGTCCGCTTTGTGCGATCTGATCAATCGCCAAACCGAAACATACCGACAAAAGGACTGAGTGATGGCCATCATAGCACCGATACCTCGTGGCGAACGTCGTAGGATGAAAAAAGCGATACAGACTACCAAGGACAAGGATTATGCCCGCAGACTTATTGCTCTCATGCAACTCCACGAAGGCAAAACGATTGTCGATGTCTGCCGTATTATCAGTGCAGCCCGCTCCTCAGTGGGTAGGTGGATTGACTGGTTTACTCAAGGTGGTATGGATGCCCTGCACGCTTTGCCTGTTGGCAGACCGCCAACGCTTCCCGTTAGCGAAATGTGTGCGATGCTGACTATTCTGGTTCAGTTTTCCCCGCAGGATTTCGGTTATCAGCGAAGCCGCTGGAGTACAGAGCTTTTAACGATGCAGCTCAATGATGTATTCCAAAGTACAGTGGCGGCTTCTACGGTCAGGCGTTGGTTACCGAAAATCGGGATCGTCTGGCGTAGGGCGGCACCTACCCTCAATATTCGAGACCCTGACAAGGAAGAAAAGCTCGCTCAGATAAGTGAGGCGCTGGAGAAATGCAGTGTTGACCATCCGGTGTTTTATGAAGACGAAGTTGATATCGACCTTAACCCCAAAATTGGGGCTGACTGGACGGTAAAAGGCCAGCAGAAAAAAGTGGTCACACCGGGACAGAACTGCA
>NZ_FIZY01000077.1 GCF_900060185.1 Grimontia marina
CCCAGCAGCCCACGAATGTGATTGAGCAAACGCGTCCGCTCAGACGAAAGGTGTCGCCGCATCTGTAGGAAGGTCTGTTCATCCTGCTGCTCCACGCTTTTTACTGCAACATGACGGATGGCTCCATGAACGCTAGCCTCTGCGATGGCCTGTGCATCGTTGTAATCATTTTTCTGCCCCCGCAGATACCCTTTGACATGCTGAGGAGGTAACAACTCAACGTCATGCCCTAGCAGCGAAATCTCACGCCCCCAATAGTGGGCAGAAGCACAAGCCTCCATGGCGACAATGCAGCGCTCTTGCTGAGCCAAGTACCGCAGGAGTTGGCTCCGGCTCAGTTTCTTCTTACCGATGGGCTTTCCCTGCTGGTTTAACACGAAGAGGTAAAAGCTATTTTTTGCCAAATCGATACCGAGCGTTTTACACTTGTTCATGGTCTTCTCCTGCTTATCTAGATAGTCGATAACACTTCTATCTTGGCGCATTATGACGCCGGACTGGAGTAGGAGGAGACCATCTCATCAAACAACCTGAAGATGCAGGATTCAGCGAGGTTGACTGGCGTTGTGATCGCGGCGTTCCTTTGCAGGTGTAGCCATCTCCATCAAAAAGGAACAACAAAGAGCACGGCGTCAGTCAACTCGCCCGGAGGGAGGCCATCAATGCGCCCACTTCTTTGTTAAATACCACGGAAATAGAGCGACTATTCCTCATTGTATTTGCCTCGAATTGAACGCATTGATGGCCTCTGAATGCGAGCATCTTCAGGTCGTTTGGGTATAAAACTGTATGAAATGATGAATAGCTCATTTGGTTGGCTCAGTTGCCTAAAAGTCGTCCAAGCTTGTCTTTCCCTGTTAAACGAAGCGTAAATTTGATTGCAACTTTTTTGACCATTGCCTCTTTTTTGAACCTGCATTACACTCGCGTTCCTTTTTCTCTTGTTGTTTATTTTTTGCCTGTCGCTTCTCATCACCATGCACACCAAATCCCAAAATCTGTTGCCTTGGCTCAGAGTGTTTCTGATCGCCCTGAGTGCCTTTATTTTTAATACCACCGAGTTTGTCCCTGTCGGCATGTTGGCCAACCTTGGCGAAAGCTTCGGTATGCGCCCAGCAGAAGTCGGCCCAATGCTGACGATTTACGCCTGGATTGTGGCGTTGGCTTCGTTGCCAGTAATGCTACTGCTTGCCAATTTTGAGCGTCGTCGCTTAATGCTTGGCGTATTCGCATTGTTTGTTGCCAGCCATGTCATTTCTGCCATGGCGACCAGTTACAACATGCTGCTGGTTTCCCGTGTTGGTATCGCGTTTGCGCACTCGGTGTTTTGGTCGGTCAGTGTCGCGATGGCGGTAAGAATGGCCCCGAAAGGCAAAGGCGCGGTGGCAATCAGTCTACTTGGAACGGGCACAGTGTTAGCCATGGTAATGGGCGTGCCATTGGGTCGCGTTGTTGGCGAATGGTTCGGCTGGCGCACGACTTTCGGTGGCATTGGTGTGATTTCTGGCGTGCTGATGTTGGCTCTTTGGCGCTGGCTGCCGACGCTGCCGGTTTCCAATTCCGGTAACCTATCCAGCCTGCCCGAGATTGCGCGTAATAAGCCGCTGCTGAGTCTTTATCTTTTGACGGCGATTATCGTCACTGCTCATTTTACGGCTTACACCTATCTTGAACCGCTGATTCAGCAGGTTTGGAGTATGAGTACGGATGTCACCACCTGGGCGCTGATGACTTACGGCGCAGCGGGTATTGTTGGCAGTTTGTTGTTCAGCCGCATGCAGCCTCGCCATCCAAACACCCTGCTGATTCTGAGCTTTGGCTTGCTGGCGTTGTGCCTTTCTATGCTCTCGAGATCCGGCGTAGGCATATTCCAGCTTTTCCCGGGCGTGGCTCTTTGGGGCGCAGTGATGATGACAGTCGCCCTCGCCTTACAAACACGCGCGCTGGAATACGGCTCGAAAGCGACCGATATCACCATGGCTATCTACTCCGGCATTTTCAATGTAGGAATTGGCGGCGGCGCGCTGCTGGGTAGTCAGGTTGTGCTTCACTATGGCGCGGCGAAAAACGGCCTTGTTGCCCTTGCCGTGATAAGCTTTGGTCTGCTGCCACTTTGGTATCTGGTACGGAAGAAAAGAACGGACGATATGGAGCCGGAGTTGGTTCAGGTACCATCTTAATAGCCAGAATTAAAAGCCGCTGACTGAAATCAGCGGCTTCTCATTTGTTTCCACTAAAACGATAAAACATTTCATTTCCCTACTTCGAAATCCGGTGATATCTTCCGTCGTCGACAAAAATTCAGTCGCGCCAACAGACACTTTAGAACGAGAAATAGTATGCAAAACGCTATTCGATTACGCGCCCTTGAGCAAACCGATCTTCGCTTTATCCACCAGCTAAACAACAACCGCTCAATCATGTCATATTGGTTCGAAGAACCTTATGAGTCTTACTATGAGCTGGAAGATCTGTTCAGAAAGCACATTCATGACAGCACCGAGCGTCGTTTTATCGCAGAGAACGAACAGAAGCAGGCGGTTGGCCTTGTTGAGTTGGTGGAAATCAACTCGATCCACCGCAATGCAGAGTTCCAGATTATCATCGCGCCGGATTTCCAAGGTTGCGGCTATGCCAAGACACTCATCAACAAAGCGTTGAATTACGCCTTTACGATTCTGAACCTGCACAAGGTCTACCTGAACGTGGCAGTGAATAACGAAAAGGCGATTCACTTGTACAATAAGTGTGGCTTCGTTGAGGAAGGCCATCTCGTGAAGGAAATCTTCGTGAATGGTGAATACTGCGACATTAAGCGCATGTACATTCTTCAGGATGATTACTTGGCAAAACGTAGTGCTTAACCGTATTTAGATTGCTAAAGAATAAAAAAAACGAGGGCAAATGCCCTCGTTTATCTTTGTGCACTTTTAAGCCATTAGCGTTCTTTCTCGTATGGTCGCCCAATCGCTTTCGGAGCAACGGCTTTGCCGATAAAGCCAGCAAGCAGTACCACGGTCAGTACATACGGCAATGCCGAGAATACCTGAGTTGGCAACACCCCAATCAACGGGATTTCTACGCCTTGCATACGTGTTTCAAGCGCAGACAGGAAACCGAACAACAAGCACGCTAAAAACGCGTTGCGCGGCTGCCATTTACCGAAGATAACCGCTGCCAGTGCAATGTAGCCCTGACCTGCTGTCATCTCCTTACCAAACGCCGCATTCTGTGCAGTGGAAAGGTAAGCACCCGCTAAGCCACACAATAACCCCGCTATCAGAACCGCGCGATAACGCAACCAAACGACCGATATACCTGCGGTATCAATCGCGTTTGGTTCTTCACCTACTGCACGTAAGCGCAAGCCAAAACGGGTTCTAAACAGCACCCACCATGTCGCAATCACCGTAATAAAGGCCAGATAAACCAGAACGTTGTGGCCAGAAACCACATCTCTATAAAGTGGCCCCAATACAGGAATAGTATCTCCTAACCATTCTGCACCCGGCAGTTCAGTGGGTAGGAAGCGTTGGTCATTATGAAGCGTTGGCGTTTGACCACCGCGTTCAAACCAGGCGTGCCCGAGCGTTATCGTCATCCCTGACGCGAAGAAGTTCACCGCCAGGCCTGAGATAATCTGATCGCCCTTTTGAGTGATCGACGCATAGCCATGGATCAGCGCCAACATCATGGAACCCGCAATGGCAGCCATCAAGCCTAACCAAGGGTTGCCCGTAACATAAGAAACCGCCGCCGCAGTGAAGGCAGAGAACAACATCTTACCTTCAAGGCCAATATCAACCACGCCTGCGCGTTCTGAGAAAATCCCGGCCATTGCAGCAAAAATCAGCGGAACCGCGAGACGAAGCGTTGAGTCAGCAGAGGAGAGAATCCAGTTAAACCATTCCATGTTACGCCCCCTCTGTTTGCGCGCTACGGCGCATAAAGAAGCCTTCAACCGGCTTACGAATCAGCCTGTCTAATGCACCCGTAAAGAAGATAACCAGACCTTGAATAACCATGATGAGTTCTGGGTTCAGACTCGGCATTTCAAACTGCAGTTCAGTACCACCTTGGTAAAGCGCACCAAACAGCAAGGCTGCGATAATGATACCAAAAGGATGATTTCGCCCCATCAGTGCTACGGCGATACCAATAAAGCCGAAACCACCAGTGAAGTTCAGGATCAGGCGGTTTTGTGCTCCGTACACTTCATTCACTGCCATCAAGCCCGCTAATGCACCAGAAATCGTCATCGCGATAATGATGATTTTCTTGGCGTCGATACCTGCATATTCAGCGGCTGTCGCGCTTTGCCCAACCACACGAATGACATAGCCGAGGCGTGTTCTGAACATCAGCACCCACACCAAGTAGGCAACCAGCAGGGCGAGAAGGATGGAAGGGTTGAGCAGAGAGAAGGGAAGCTCAAGACCATAGCTTGCGCCAAGCTCATAAAGTTTCGGGAAAACCGCTTCAGGGTTGAAATAGCGCGAATCAGTCGAGTTGCCGCCGTATTTGGCGATATGTTCAACCAATGCGTAACCCATCACTGAGAAGGCAATAAAGTTGAACATGATGGTGGTAACAACAATGTGCGAACCACGTTTCGCCTGCAGATAACCCGGTACTGCGCCCCAGATTGCGCCGAAAGCCGCTGCTACCAATATAGCCAACGGTGCCATCAGCCACATATTGAGCACGTCATCGAGAAGCAGCATCAAAATGCCGATACCGAGTCCTGCAATGTAAGCCTGCCCTTCACCGCCGATATTGAACAAACCCGCATGGAAAGCGACTGCAACTGCCAGACCAGTGAACACAAAGTTTGTCGCGTAATACAAAGTATTGTTCAGTCCGCCAAATTCCAGGTTGGTTGCACCCTGAATCATCACGCTGAATGCCGCTGTTGGGCTCTCACCCACGAGCAACACCACCAAGCTGGAGATGACCAGCGCCACGGAGAGTTGAATGAAGGGAACCAGAAAGGTTTTCACCCACATTGGGGCGCTTTGTTGAGGTACATTCATGCTGCGCCCTCCTCTTCTGCGGCGTTAGCCATCAAGATACCGAGTTGGCGCTCGTCCATGTCTTTGGCAATCACATCACCGGTGATTTCACCGTCCACTAGCACAATGATGCGATCGGACAGCGACATAATTTCTTCCAGTTCTGTCGAAACCAGCAAAATCGCCGCACCTGCGTCACGGGCGGTGATCAGGTTGCGGTGAATAAATTCAATGGCACCGATATCAACACCACGGGTTGGCTGGCCAACGAGCAGTACATCAGGATGACGAAGCATTTCTCGTGCAATGATAAGCTTTTGTTGGTTGCCACCGGAGAAGTTAGCAGATTTCAGATGAGGGTCTGTCGGACGGACATCGTATTGCTCCATCATCTCTCGGGTCGCGGCCTCTATGGCAGCAGGATCGAGCAACGTCTTTCCATAAGCTTCATCGTTCTGGAAGCCTAAAATGGCACTTTCTGATGCAGGCATGGCTTTCACCAAACCTTGTTTAATGCGGTCTTCTGGGATATGTCCTACACCTAAATCTCGCATTAACCCTGCGTCGCGCTTGTCTTTTTTGGCAAACCTGCGTCTTCCTTGTGAGGTGCTCAAAGTAAACTCCCCATTTTGCGGAGTGAGCACACCGGAAAGTACAGAAAGCAGCTCAGATTGGCCGTTACCGGATACACCCGCTACGCCGAGAATTTCGCCTGCGCGCAGCGAGAAGCTCAGATCTTTAAGACGCTTCACGCCTCGGCTATCAAACCAGGACACATTGCTCACGTTCAGGCGCTCATCGCCTGACATCGCATCTGTTTTGTCCACACGAAGAAGAACTTTGCGACCCACCATCAACTCGGCCAGCTCATCCACATTGGTTTCTGCTGTATTTCTGTGAGCCACCATCGCACCCTGACGCATTACAGAGACCGTGTCTGTGATTGCCATGATTTCTTTGAGCTTGTGGGTGATCAGAATGATAGTGACACCCTGTGATTTTAGAGTGTTGAGAATATCGAAGAACTGCTCAATTTCCTGCGGCGTCAGTACGCCTGTCGGCTCATCCAGAATAAGAATGCGCGCGCCACGATAAAGTGATTTAAGAATTTCGACGCGTTGTTGAATACCGACCGGAAGCTCGCCGACAATGGCATCAAGATCCACGGTCAGGCCATATTCGTCTTCAATTTTCTCCAGTGCACCACGCACGTTGCGGGAGGCTACATTAAGTAGGCTATGTCCTTCCGCGCCAAGCATGATGTTTTCAAGAACAGAGAAGGTTTCTACCAACATAAAGTGTTGATGAACCATACCGATGCCGTGGGAGATAGCATCTTGAGAGTCTTTGATTTTGACCGTTTCACCATCCACTTCGATGGTGCCTGAATCAGCCTGATAAAATCCGTAGAGAATCGACATCAATGTCGATTTACCTGCACCGTTTTCCCCGACAATACCGTGTATGGTTCCTGGCATCACCGTAAGATCGATGTCTTTGTTTGCATGAACTGCGCCGAATCGTTTATTGATCACTCGCAGTTGAATGGCGGGTTGTGTCATGCCAGCTCCTTGGCATCAATTTAAGAACGACTTAAGCGATTATCCCCGTAAGAGCAATAAGTTAGGTTGCAAGGCGAATCGCTATCTCTTGATGCAAATCGCCCCCGGAAGATCAGATCCACCGGGGGCGACAATCACGAATTAGTATTCGCAGGAATCCGTGCTGAAGTAATCGTGAACCACGATTTTACCCGCAATGATGTCATCACGGATTTGCTTCACACGCGCTTCCATTTCTGGGGTAACCAGATCTCGGTTGTGCTCGTCCAGCGCCCAGTCAACACCGCCTTCTTTCAGACCCAGCGCCTGAAGACCCGGAGTGAACTCGCCATTTTTCGCATCATTAAATGCGTCCTGAACCGCGACATCTACACGCTTAACCATGGAAGTCAGCATAACACCTGGGTGCAGGTAGTTTTGGTTTGAATCGACACCGATGGCATACTTGCTGCCGTCAACAGCTGCTTGGTAAACACCCACTCCAGTGCCGCCCGCTGCTGCGTAAACCACATCTACGCCTTTATCAAACTGTGATTTCGCCAGCTCTGCACCTTTGGTTGGGTTATTCCATGCAGCCGGGGTTGAACCCGTCATGTTCTGGATAACTTCCGCGCCATCAGCCTGGAACTTCGCGCCTTGCTCGTAGCCACACGCAAACTTACGGATAAGAGGGATGTCCATGCCACCAACGAAACCGACTTTGTCGCTTTCACTTTTCATCACGGCTAGTGCACCAACCAGGAACGAACCTTCGTGTTCTTTGAACACCACAGAACGTACGTTTGGCAGATCGACCACTGCATCAATGATAACGAATTCAGTTTTAGGGAATTGCTTCGCCACTTTCTCTACGATAGGCGCTTGCTGGAACCCTACTGCAACGATTGGGCTGAAACCGCGCTGAGCCATGCGCAGCATCGCTTGCTCACGCTGTGCCTCGTTGGTGATTTCAAACTCACCGTAGCTGATACCTGTATCAGTCTTAAACGCTTCTGCGCCAGTATAAGCAGCCTGGTTGAATGATTTGTCGAACTTACCACCCATATCGAAAATGACAGAAGGCTTGAACTGAGCTGCTGACGCCGATGCAGACATTAGACCCAGAGTAACTGCTGCAGCCAGTGAGGTGATCGTTTTCATCCTTGATACTCCATCTATTGAGGAAATCCGTTGTTTGATAAATTTATACGCTAGGGGCTGTTGACCTTTGGTGGTTAAATTTTGTTCTCGCTGTAAGCGTTTTAGGCGCGGCGAGGTGTTTGCCGCCTAGTCATTCTAAGCAAATACACCTCAACAAAGCATAAAACGGTTAGAGCGGAACCCTTCGGGCAGCGTTTGTGGGGAATTTCTGCTGCGTTATCGTCTTCTCATGTAGGCTAGCTACACATCGAAGCCTCTGCCTTGCATAAAATCCCCACAAACTGCTGCAAAAATCATCACCAAAGGTCAACAGCCCCTAGCCACATGAAGACTCAGAGCTTCATATGATTTGAATATATGTATTCATAGGACAAATTAACATTTCATCCACAAAGCACGGACAAATATCGTTCCGCATGCGGTGAAATCTTGAACGCTTTCACACACCGCGCGCATTTACGTGCGCTGACTCTCGTTTTCACAGGGGGCTTCTATGGTGGCTCTTACAGTATTACATCAACAAACACCAAACGGTGATCAGAAGACCGACCCGGCACTGGCTTTCCACTCTCGTTGTATATGAATGGAGCTAAAGCATCATCTACTTTGGGCCAGAACACACCAGAATTGATCGGTTTAAGATGGTGAGATGGCAGCACATAGTCCAACCTTAAGCCTCGGTTATGGGTCGCACGGCCTTTTCCTCTCATCCGCGAATCTGATACAGACCTTGTCGCCCCTTCACTTTGTGGCTGAACATCATGAAGAATGAGATCAGAAAGCAAAGTGCGGATCATCGCTTTGTCCCCATCTCCGTTGACAGGATCCGCATTCAGATCACCCATAATGACAAACGCTTCGCTGCTATCAAGTCCACCTCGCTTTCCGCTGTCGTCAACAAGAAAAGGGGCGTTGGTCACAATGTCATGCAGTAGCCTCAGCTCATCAGCGTTTCTTCTTAAGTTACGCTTTTCTGGACCATCGAAAACCGGAGGTGTAGGGTGACATGCTACCAAGTGAATACGCTTATCTCCGACAATCACTGGCAGTGCGATGTGGTTTTTGGATGAGAGACGGATGGATTCCAATCCCTTATTCAAAAAATACGATTCTGGCATCTGGCTGCCAGGATAATCCTGCCAAGTGGTTTTTTGCCAATGGCGGCAGTTTTCGATATCGAGGGGGTATTTGCTGAGAATGGCAAAGCCATATTGGCCGTGATGCCTACCGAAACCATGTGCCCTTTCTGGCGACACCGAGATCTCCTCTCCTTCAACAACAGACAACCCCGTGTTAGTGGCAGGAAGGTAAGAGTAAGGGAAGTGAATCGCTAGTTGCCCAAACTGAGACTTCTCGAGGTATTCATTCTGGAAAAACGCCAGCATGCCATCATCGCCGCCATTTCCAGGGTGATCGAATTCGCACAAAAGCAAAACGTCAGGCTGACTGTGTTGGATCACAGCGGCAATATTGGCGAAACGGCGATGCGTTCCTTCCTCCAGTTGACTGAAGATTTCGCCAGATTTGTCTGCCGACATTGCCACATTGAAAGTGGCAAACCTCAGTGTTTTGGGTGCAGACGCCATTTGCTCAGACATGATGATACTACTTGCTCTGTTTCAGTCCACAAATAGTAACCCTCTGAGCAACTTAAGAGCAACGTTCCTTGCCAAGCGTCATAGAAAGTGCCTCCCGAATATACTTTGCATCTGCTTCTGCGCGGTGTGGAGCAGGCCCAAGAGATTCCAGTGCGGCAAGAAAATCTTGCCTGCTAACACCATCATGATTGAGAAGCCAATGGCCAACTTCCGTCAGGGTAAAAGTTGGTCGCATATGTGCTGCTTTATATAAACGACCCAACCAGAACAAATCCCACTGGCTATCACACAAAACATCGCTGTAATAGCAGAGCGCACCATTGAGATGCTTACACACATCGATGACAGAAAGCCCGTCTTTTTTCAACTCGAAACGACTCAGACCATGGATTTCTGTTTCAGCAAAATCATCCCAATGCTGCCAGTTCTCGGGAGAGGTATCTGGGTTTATTAGTAAGCTGATACTGTTACCGTCGGGCAAACTGTAACCAACTTCAATGGGATATGAAGCTTCCGTGAGTCCAGACGCTTCAAAATCGAGGGTAACCCACATATTATCGCTCCATGATAATGTAGTGCTCATGAATGGTTGGCGGAAATACATGTCAGGCGTGGGAAATTGCAACAGGCACATCCACTTTACCCTGCAATATCATCCCGTTATCACATCTGTTGTATTCTGCATTGATTGTATACCTCAGACAGGAAACCTGCGGAATTTCTGACCAAAGAAGAGAGGTTTATCCCATCCCTTTGCGACGAAAGCAGTTCCGACTGAGAAATATCAGTAATTGTACTACCACGGATATGCAACAGCGAACGAGTGTCATTCGAAACTAAATGTAGTGCGTTTCATTTTTTCTGCACGTAAAACACTAACCGTATGTCATATTCATTATCGCTTTATCACTTTTTAGAAAATTAGCTCTAGGCAATATTGATGATTGAACAATCGAGGCTGGTAACTCCCGTGCTCGGGTTTGCTGGATTTAGTGGTTCAGGAAAAACCACTTTGCTGGAAGCCGTTATCCCACATTTAAAATCCTCGGGCTTGCGGGTTGGATTAATGAAACACAGCCATCACGACATCGAACCGGATAAACCCACCAAAGACAGCTATCGACTCCGCTATGCTGGCAGCGACCAGCTTTTACTGGCAACCTCTAAACGCCACATGCTGTTTTTTGAGTATCGAGACAATGAAGAAAGAGACCCTCAGTTGAGAGAGTGTTTGGCTCAACTCGATCATTCACGGCTTGACATCGTGCTTGTTGAAGGCTTTCGCAATGAAACTCTGCCAAAAATCGAAATTCACAGGCCAAGTTACGTAAAGCCGACTTTATTTCCGCACGACCCTCATATTATTGCCGTTGCTTATGACCAGAAACCTGATGCTTTAGATGAGTTCAATCTACCAAGTCTGGACCTGAACCAGCCATCAGATATTGCCGGATTCATAAAACACTGGCTGGCAAATGCGCCCGAAAGTGAGAAATATCTCGCTTATGAGCTAAAGCTGTAAAAACACCTATTTGGCGCGAAATAATGAGGTGAACAACCACAATGACAATGTAACAATCATTTTGTGTCGGGACTCTTGGTGCTAGCTGTATATTATTGCAGCAACCAATTAGATAGATGCCTAGTGGATGAATTGACGATCTATGTCGGCCTTTTCCCATTAATGTGTCGCCCGTTTCGGTTAAAAACTTCAAAATGGGTCTTTCAAAAAATGCATAAGAAGTTAGATATGAAGTCAACTATCCGCACCGTCAGTTCAAATAAACAAGTCGCACTCGTTGCCCACGACCATTGCAAATCAGAATTACTACGTTGGGTAAAAGAACACAAAGACGCACTAGCTCATCACAAACTCTTCGCCACAGGTACCACTGGAAACATCCTAAGCCGTGAAACTGGCTTAGCCATTACCTCTTTAATGAGTGGTCCAATGGGTGGCGACCAACAGTTGGGCGCAATGATTTGCGAAAAGAAAATCGATGTGCTGGTCTTCTTCTGGGATCCACTCAGTGCCGTGCCCCACGACCCAGATGTCAAAGCCCTGCTGCGTATTTCGGCGGTTTGGAACATTCCGGTCGCGATTAACCGTGCTTCTGCAAATTACCTCATCACGTCACCGATGATGACACACGAAATTGATATCGAAGTTCCTGACTACGATAAATATCTTTCTGAAAGGCTATAAACCTAACCTCATGATTATCCAGCCCCAAATTCAAGGCGTGGTAGCGCGTAACTGCCACCCTTTCGGTTGCCAGGCCGCCGTCTCTAAGCAAATCGCAAAATCACTCACCCAACAGTCATCGTCCAACGCCTTACCTAAACGGGTATTAATCCTAGGGGCATCATCCGGTTTCGGATTGGCGTCCCGCATTGCACTGTCATTTGGCCCTGCAAAAGCGGACACCATTGGCGTGTCGTTCGAACGTGGTGTTTCAGACAAAGGCATTGGTAGCGCTGGCTGGTACAACAACATCTTCTTCCATCAGGCCGCAGAGCAAGAAGGGTTGATCTCCACTAACATCGTCGGTGATGCCTTTTCTTCTGAAACCCGTGAGCAAGTGGCAAAAGCCATTAAACAGGATTTGGGTGGTCTAGTTGATTTAGTGGTCTATTCACTGGCAACAGGCATTCGACCAAACCCTGAAACAGGTGAGTTCTGGCGCTCTGCCATTCGCCCTGTTGGGGAGACTGTAGAGGGTTACTCGGTCAACTTCGAGAAAAACAGTCTGGACATGGTCTCGTTGCCTCCAGCAACCGAGCAGGAAATCGAAGAGACAGTGAAGGTGATGGGCGGTGAAGACTGGCTTAGTTGGATGCAGTTCCTCAGCGAGAGAAAGCTACTATCTAAAGGCTGTGAAACGGTGGCCTACTCCTACATTGGTCCCGAACACACCCATGCCATTTACCACAAAGGCACGTTAGGACTCGCTAAAACCCATCTACACAACACCCGTGATGACATCAACACACTGCTAGAAAACATAGAGGGTAATGCCAATATCGCTGTGTGTAAGGCTTTAGTTACCAAGGCGAGCGTGTTTATACCGGGTTTGACTCCTTACCTTCTGGCGCTTTACCACGTGATGAAGCAGAAAGGACTTCATGAAGGTTGTATCGAGCAAATGAACCGCTTGTTTTACGACAAGTGGCAAAACAGTTCGGCGCGCGATGCTGAAGGCTTGATCCGCATGGATGATTGGGAACTGCGAGATGACGTCCAACAGGAAGTAAACGCACTGTTGGCTGAAATGAACACTGAAAACTTCACTGATGTCGGTGATTACCAAGGCGTCCTAGGCGAGTTCTTGCAGCTGAACGGCTTTGAATTCGATTCCGTCGACTACTCACAGGATGTCGACATTGAGGCACTCAAGGTGCTTCACCCTTAGTTTAAGCGTCCGATAAGTCTGCTGAAGATAAAAATGGCAGGGTTACTCTGCCATTGTTATCGTTTATCCCGACGTTGGATATTCTAGAAGGGCTTTAATCTCATCCAAGTGCTTTCTCACCCAAGTACGGTTTATCGCGCCCCAGTCTTTAATCTCATATCCACCGTTTTTATTGGCACCGACAAATTCGGTTTCAATATCCAACTCGCCAAGCGCTTCAATCGTGTCCTGAGCCGTTCGTCTCGGCATACCGGTTTCGCTAATAATGGCAGGGACAGTATTTACGCCATTGTCGATAAGGTGCGCCACCAACAGGCGACGATAGAAACTGGTTTTGGTTTTGCTCGGTTTACTCAAATGCTTTCCCTTTCAGATTATTAGCCTGATTTAGACTGACGTTGAGTGTAACGCCAAAGCATGGCAGAAAAATGTTATCCGCTGTTTTTAGTGCAGCAACTCACGTCATTGTATCCACCCATAAGTGAAATCATGCGTAATGCAACAATCCACACCCAGTCTCAGCAATAATACGGGATTCACCGACTGCACGCTGAGATGCGTGCCAGACTGTTCGGTGCTCAAACTATTCCGATATCAAAACGGAGGTCAGTGATGGCTCAGCAAAAAACAAAAGTATCCACCCACGAGACCATGGAAAATGCTTATGGTGACGACGTCGAACATAAGCACAACAAAGATCACCTCGATTACCGCGCCCATGAGCCCAGCCATGGACACCACTTGCATGGTGGTGTGAATTCGCACAAAGGGACTCACCACCATCACCGCACAACACACCACCACCATCACTACTATGGTCCGGTGACGATTGTCATGGGCCCGGACGAGGACGACGAATAATAGATGACAGGTAGAGCCCGATGATCGTCGGGCTTTGTCCAGATTAGAGATACACTGACACACCAACGGCGAATCTAGGCTTTATTGCCATATGCAAACAACCTCTTGGCGTTGGGCTGGTTTTTTCCTCACATACAAACTGACCTGTAGCACTAGACGCTCTCATAGCGAGTATGGTTGAAAATAGGTTCCTGTCAGTTTCGTTGATGCTGCAATATGAGCCATTGGATAACTTGACGATTGGATTTAGGCTTTGCCCAGCCCAATAAGTAACAACTTGTTCGATTTTTACATTGTTGTTCCGATGCCAGCCACCATCAAAATGGGGGTATCAGCACTCACCCCGAACGAGTTCACTAAAAGAGAAAATAAAATTAGATTAATTGGCTTCATTAAATAGAATCCTTCCTATATACCGATAATTAGTCTCTGGAACCATATAGACAACCCAATAAAATGGCTCCCTCTTAGAGGAATTAAACACTCTCAAGGTAAGTGAAGAGTCATCTGTGATAATCTTATAAACCCTTTCATTTGTCCTAAAAGAAAACGTTTTATCTGTAAATCTTGTTGAAAGTCCCTGCAAAGAGCGAACAATCTCAATTGAACTTTGAGGCTCTCCATCTAAAAAAACAGAGTACTCGCTATAAGGCTTGGACACAAAGCTCTTTATTTCCGACTCTACTTTAATTTTAAGAAACCCATCAAAGACAAAAAAACCTCCCCAGACAAAGGCGACTACGGAAAATAAACAGACGGAAGCCCGGAAAACTTTTTTAGCTTTTTTCTTTATAATTAGAAGAGAAATCAAAATCAAAGGAGAGGAAAAAAAAGGATTTTACCAATGAAATAATATGTATCTACGTAGTCTTTTAAGCTCATCGTTATCAACAAAACTCTTACTGTATTGAAGGTAGTTCTTAGTTAGGCCAAATATCCTACCTTAGAGGAATCCCAAACTCCAGCCGCATGGTCGCACCTATTACCCATCGGTTAGACCCTAGCTGTAAAACCAAGACCCAATCATTTCTCTCGCCATCAATAATTAAGGCCGCTGCTGAGTTCGGTAGTATCGCAAGTATTGATAGAACAGTATACTTTGAGTAGTGTTCCTTCTTCATCTTTTGCATTCCCTATAAAGTAATCACCCTTGTAAAGTGGTGAGATTTTAGCTGAAGAGTAAAAAGACCATTTCGATTCCCCCTGATAATATGCATTAATCGAAAATTTATACCCTTTTTCTAATTCAAAAACAATATATAGACGAGTATCTCTTCTAGCACTCTGATTACTAATAGAAGTAGCATACGTAGCTCTATTAATTATTTTCTTTATTTTAACCTCGTTAAATCCTTAGGGCTGAATCTATAAACGTTGCTATACCACCTTGATGAAATACCAATATCATAGCCGTAGGTAAGCGTTACTTGAATGAAACTATTGTTTAGTGAATCTGGGTACGCATCCACTATAATTGCAGCCAGCTGCTTTGCAATATTAGCATCGTAAACATCTTTTTTATTAAGAAAAACATTAGCTTCAACAAATTTTATTGTTTTGCTGCCAGAGTCAAACGAGTTAAAAGCACTCGAAAATTCTTGAACCGTCGCACTTTTTACTAGTTCATTTTTTCTTATCTCTCTTTCAGTTTCTAACAGACTTATAAAGTCCTTAGATTTGACCAAATCAGATGTAAAGATAGGAGAAAGAAAGGATGTTATAAGAACCAACGTTACTATAACCAGATGCGTTTTCCATATTGAAAGAGGAGTACCAATACTACCATTAACACTCACAACATAAGTCCCGCTTACTAGATCATGTAGTGACTGTCTAGTAACACGATTGAAGATATATAAATAAAGTATAGATAGGAAGCCACCCAATATAATAAAAGACAATGGATAAATTAAGTATGGGAGAAGTACTTCGGAAGAGAGTTGCGCTCCAGAAAGAAAGATCGGGATCAAAAAAAAGCTAGATCTTAAAAACGACCTTGGCAGACTAACTGTTGAGTTTGATGAATCTACAACTCTTATCTTTAACAGCATCTTACCTAATGTTTGGCCATTCACTAAAGAGCTATTCATTACTCCAAAATAGACAATCGATATAGCAAAGCCTACTAATAAACCCCACCCACCAAGCTGAGCGAGAAAGTCTTTTTGGGTGATACCTAAAAGATTCCCGACAATTGATAAAAATAGAAAATCAGCACATAAAGCTCCGATTCTTCGCCAGAATCCACAAATCCATGTTTCTTGTGCTTTCCCCAAAATAAAGCCCTTAGTATGAGATAGAGTGACCTTTGTGAAAATACCCCAAAACGGTGTGCTTCTGTATTATGCGACACCTTTTCTAGTCTACATGTACCAACAGTGCAAAGCTCTGGGTCTTTAACTTCCCAACTCCACCCATTAATTAAGCATCCAATCGTCACCTACCAGACGTAGAGTTTGAAGCAGGCAAGGACGATTGACACAGCCACAAGGCCAATCCAACCGATTGAACGTGTCACTGACTCCGGTGATTGGGTGTTGATTTGAGGGAATAAAATCGCCCCTAAAGACAATAGAGGTACCAGACCGTATAGCTGCCCCATTTGTGATGAAGTCGCTAGCGGAAACGGGGGAACAAACACATTAAAAATCGTAGTTGAATAAGAAATTCAGATCGTGTCCCACCAGTGCCCCATTTAGAGGAACTACGGAGAACTAATTCCATAAATTCATAATATTAAATACTTACAGTAATTTTGGCCCCAAATGTATACCAGCGGCAGAAGCAAGTTTGATTCTGCTTTTGGAGGTCTTGTTTGGACCACTACTGGTTTGGCTAATTCTAGGAGAAGTGCCAACTCCCTCTGTGGCAACGGGTGCAGGTTTAATTGTCGTAACTTTGGCAGCTCACACCCTCTGGAATCAACGCAAGCAAAGCCGTTAGCTTTCTTTTTCTTTCACCAAACCATCACCGGAGCGCAGCAGCATACCCAATAACTGTTCATTGCTAATGGGCTCCCCAGATAACACACTGGCAAGGATTTCACTGCCAAACAGCTGAGGCGATAGCAATACGTCCGCGTTTACACGCTTAACCTTCTTCATATTCTTGGCGTCATTCACTGCGGTAACCACTTTAATATCGGGCGAGATGGCCTTTACCGAAAGCACGATAAATGCGTTGGTGGCGTCATCTTCCGTCAGCGCTAAGACAGCACGACAACGCTCGACACCCGCTTCCAGTAGTACATCACTGTCGGTGCTGTCACCAGAAATGATGTCCAGTTTAGTCCCTACCCTTTGCTCAATCTGGGCAAACTTATCTTCGTCTTCAATCGTCACCATGGTCACGGGCAATTCGCGCTTGTGAAGCTGCCAAATGGTGCTGGATGCCAGCACTGAAGTGCCACACACAATAAAGTGGTTTTTCCTATTCATTGGCTTTTGTACTCCTTTCACAAGCTTGTTTAAACCACCGCGGATAATCGGGCCAAACACAGTAGTCAGAGAGGTGGCGAATACGGTGATCCCCGCGATAATGACGGAAATGGTAAACAGCCTTGCCGCTTCGGTTTGAGGGATAATGTCGCCATAACCGACGGTGGTCATGGTCACCATGGAAAAGTAAAACGCCGTCATCAAATCATGGATAGCGGGATGGAAGCCTTCACCGAAATAGAGCGCTCCGTAAGTGGAATAGAACAACAAGACTGCAAAGCTGATAAAGGCTGCAATACCGCCTGCTGTGGCACTGGAATGGTTGAAGTCTTTGCTGAGCAAGATCAGCAGTAAAACCGCGCTGGCACTCCAATACAGATGCGCGCCGAGATGCGGGAAGAAATGCCAGGTGAAGGTGAACACAATCATCAGCAAAATCAGGCTCACCGCCCAGGCAATTCTGGCACGGAATAGCAAGCCAATCGCGTTTAACATCAGGAAGATGCCAAGCAGCAGCCAAGGACCATTGACCGCATGTGTCCAGTTGATGTCGGTAAAGCTTTTGATGTGGAACAGCGCCACCAAATCGAGGTTTTGCCCCCACACAGAACGGAATATCAGAAAGCCATTGATAAATACCAATGCAGCGACCAGTGAGTGACGAACACGACGCCAGAAATCGAGAGCTTTTTGAAGAAGATGAATGCGCAATCTGGTCACCTGAGAGACTAATCCGATGGGAGTATAGTTCTCAGCCCACTTGCACTATGTTTTGTTGCCAAGACAGTGGGATACAAAAGAAAACCCGCGCTGGGCGGGTTTTCAAGACTGATTTTGATTCAATCTGCGCGGTTCATTTGGGCAAGGATTTCCTCGGCCGCCCGCTTCGGCGATTGCGCATGGCAAATCGCTGAAACCAAAGCAACACCAGCAAGCCTTGTCGCCATCACCTCATCAAGGTTAGAGGTGTTAATGCCACCAATCGCAACAATCGGATAACCGCTTTGCTCAACGGCTTTTCGTAGCCCTTCAATGTCGGGTGGACGACACTTGTTGCCAAGTGCCGTCTCCCTAAGAACCGTACGTGCAACTTTCACTGCATACGGCTCAAGCCTCCACAAAGGCATCGTTTGATACCCAGCAACTTATAACGCAGCC
>NZ_FIZY01000078.1 GCF_900060185.1 Grimontia marina
CTAGTTGCTACGCGCGGCTTTAACAAAGCGACGGTGGCCTTAGCGAACAAGCTTATACGGATAGCGTGGGTAGTTGTTACACGGCAAGAAACCTATAAACCAGTGACAGCATAAGAAAGCATTAGAACAAAAGGAAATCACACCAAGGTTGCGAAGGCAACAGGCAAGATGAAAACAGGTCAGACCGGCATACTGAAACCCTGGCTATACCCGAGGCTCTAGAAGCCGATTGTTTGATAAGGCCAGTATGCGCGAAGTCTCATCAAGGCCAGAAGCAACGCTTCACAAACAGGCCGGATATATGAAAGCAAACCTGTCCCTTCAATCAAACCTGTCGTCTTGCAAACTAGGAGGAGACCATATATGGGTATAAGCGCTATTTTTTGAACTAACCTCATGAATTATATTAATTTATATTCACATTGAGGGGTGTGGGAAATACAACAGCAGCACTAATCATAAAATAATAAATGAGTACTCTTATGTCTCATACCCGTTTATTCTCATGCCACCGTTTGACGCTAGCTTGCATGCTCGCCACTTTGTCCAGTGTCTCACTTGCCCATAATCAGTGTGATATCCCTATGCTTCAGCAAGCTCCTGATCTCGCTTCTGCGGTCTCTGCCGCGACTTACCATTGTTATCCATCTTGGTTTTCTGCTCCTGTGGGATCATTAAACGACATCTACAGTGAGCAGAGTTTAAGTCGCATTCAAACCATATTGAATCAAGCTATACGGAGCTATCAAGGCGAGGCAGAACAAGCACGCAAATTGGAAAACCTTGGCGAGTTTGTACGTGCGGCTTATTGGAAACCGAGGTGCCAACTCTACCAACGCCGGAACAAGATTATTTAACGCCAGTGTTATTGGAATTGGGCTAAGCACATACGCTGACGGCACTCGAACGACGCTATGCCGCGGTTTATGTCCCACAAGGCGTTCAAGATGTACGTGTGTGTCTAACGGATATAAACGGCAATGCTGACAGAGGAAATGTGGATCTGTACGCGAGCCGTGCTTACTGGCCAACCGCAGAGCAGCACGAATACGCATCTAACTATTGGGGCAGTAATGAATACATGCAGATTCCAGTGACTGACGCAGGCTATTTGCACTTCTCGTTGGATGCTAATCAACAAGGGGATGAGGTCGAGATGCGGGTATATTTTTACTGATTAACGCCTCATAAAAAATTGAGAGTCGAACCGCTGTGTTCGGCTTTTACAATTGCATGGACAGGACATCTTGCGTTCAAAAGGCATTCTCGACTTTGCAGGGCAGAACAACGGTATGTATTCCAAGGAGTACACATGCTGATGGATGGTTCCATGATGGGGGCTTGGCCTGAAGGCAAGCCCCGTAGTTCCAAAATAGTGTTCTTTGGGCTTCGTTGTGAATCAATAGCGATTGGCTGGAGATTAATGTTCATTGCGTAAATGAACTAGAGGCTGATTGTGCGTAAGCAATGTTGGTTGGCTTGCCTGAGCGATAGATTTTGCAAATAACCATTGCTGCTTTCCCACGACTCTTAAAGGCAGATCCGAAGACATGTTTAAGGGTGTTCACCCAAAGAGAAAAAGCAGGGAATCCCCTGCTTTTTCTCTATCTAACCCAAGCTCTACTGGCTAGGATAAGCCTGCTCCTCGCTCACCTCATCCACATCTTCATCAAGCTCTCCTTCATGGTACCTGTGGCCGCCTGAAATGTAGGTATAAACCACAGGGAGCACGAACAGTGTAAACAGGGTGCCGACTGCCAGCCCAGCCACTATCACTAAGCCGATGTTGTAGCGGGACGCCGCACCTGCGCCTGTTGCAAACAGCAGGGGAATCAAGCCGGCTATCATGGCGGAGGTGGTCATTAGAATCGGGCGGAGGCGGACGGTAGCAGCTTCGACGATCGCTTCTTGTTTGGAAACACCCTTTATCACTTGCTCTTCTTTCGCCACTTCACACATCAAAATCCCATGCTTGGTGATCAGCCCTACTAGTGTGATCAAGCCTACCTGAGAGTAGATATTCATTGAGGTTTCGCCAGAGATATGTGTCCACCCAAGCGCAATAAGTGCACCGCTGATGGCAAGCGGCACGGTAAACATAATCACAAGTGGATCGCGCACACTCTCAAACTGACTGGCGAGTACAAGGAAGATGATTGCTAACGCTAGGGCGAAGGTCAGGTAGAGCGAGCTACCTTCTTCCACAAACTGGCGGGCTTCTCCCATAAACGAGTAGGTGTAGCCTTGCGGTAAGTCGGTGGTGGCTAACTGTTCAAAGAAGGCAATGGCGTCTCCCATGGCAACATTCGGCGCAGGCACAGCATCAATAGAAATCGAGTTCATCTGGTTGTAGTGAGGCAGCGATTTCGCCTGACCGTTCACCGAAAAACTGACGAGGCTCGACAGCGGTATTGCTGCCCCATTCTGTGCATTAACATAGAACTGCGAAATCAGATGAGGGTTAGCCCGGTAGACCCGCTCCACTTCTGGAATCACTTCATAAGAGCGGCCATCAATATTTACGCGGTTGATGTAGCCACCACTCATCATGGTGCCGAGTGTGGTACCAATCGCCTGCATGGTCACGCCATATGCGCCGGCTGCTTCTCGGTCAATTTTGAGCTGCACCAAACCGGAATCGTATTTCAGGTTTACGTCGGTATACACAAACAGTGGGCTGGCTTTGGCTTTGTCCAGTATCTTGTTACCGACCGCATAGAGGGTTTCGAAATCTGCAGGGCTGGTGATCACAAACTGGATAGGTAAGCCGCCGGAAGCGCCGGGAAGTGAAGGCATTTGGTAAGCCGTGGCGTTGATACCAGGAAGTTTCTTTGCCTCGGCGTTGATATTGGCAGAGACTTCTTTCTGGCTGAGCGTCCGCTCTGTCCAGGGAATTAATGGGCCAATCGCGATGCCTTGGCTACTCGTTGGCACGCCTATCATTGCCAGTGAAGCTTCGGCCTGCGGTTGCTTGGCGATGATGTTGGAAATCAGCTCCATATTGGCCTGAATGTAGTCATTGTTGGAGGTGGAGGGCGTGCTGCCAATCACCACAACGACGCCCTGATCTTCATCCGGCGCGAGTTGAGAGGGAATAAATTTGAAGATCACCGGTAACGAAGCGAAGACCACGACGGCGAAGACCACCACCACACGTTTGTGGTTGAGCACAGCCAACAAGGCGTGATGATAGCGCTTGGTCAGCCCACCCAAAACGTGCTCAACGGTGGCTTCAAACTTACTGGGATTCGTGTGCGGTTTAAGCATTTTCGAGCACATCATGGGCGAAAGCGTCAGTGCCACAAATCCGGAGATAAACACTGACCCTGCCAGTGTTAATGCGAACTCTTTAAATAGCGAACCTGTCACGCCGCCCATCAAGGCTATTGGTGCGTAAACGGCGGCCAGCGTAATTGTCATAGAGATAACCGGAACCGCAATTTCCCGCGTGGCTTCTATTGCGGCTTTGAAAGGTTTGATGCCCATCTTGATATGGCGGTCAACATTCTCTACCACCACGATGGCGTCATCGACTACCAATCCAATCGCCAATACCATGGCAAGCAGTGTCATCAGGTTTAAGGTGAAGCCAAAAGCCTGCATGACGACCATGACACCAATCAGCGACAGCGGAATGGTAACGATAGGGATAACCACGGCACGAAAAGAACCAAGAAACAGGAGTATCACCACGATAACGATGACGGCTGCCTCAGCGATGGTTTTGACCACTTCATTGATGGAGTCGGTTATCGCCAAGGTGGAATCGTAAAGCACGCTGGCTTCAATGGTGGAAGGCAGGTTTTTCTGAATGGATTCGAACAGCACGCGAATGCCTGCCGCGACATCAAGCGGGTTAGCGGTTGGGGTGGCGTTGATGCCAATAATCACCGCTTCCCGTCCATTGGCGAGGGCGCGTGAACTGTCGCTGCTTTTGCTGAGGTTCACTTCCGCCACATCGCGAAGCTGGACGACTTGGCCTTTGTAACTCTTGATCACCAGATTCTTAAGGCCTTCCACCGTGTCAACCTGACTGTCGATAGTGCTGTTGAGCACAGTGAAGTAGCTTTTAAACTGGCCAACGGCTGACTGGTAGTTGTTTTGCTGCAAAATGCCGACAAGCTCAGAGGTAGAGAGGTCGTACTGCCCCAGCTTCTCCGGGTCAGGCCAGATGCGCAGTGCAAACGGCGAGCCGCCCATCATTGTGATATTGGAAACGCCGTTGACAGTCGAAAGCTGCGGATTCACCACTCGTTCGAGATAGTCGGCAATCTGGCTGGAATTGAGGTCTCCACTGAAAAACGAGATATACATGATGGAGGTCGTGGAACCCGTCGAAGAGGTAACAGAAGGGTTATAAGCCTCTTTGGGTAACTGGTTGGTGACTGAGTTTATCTGAGATAGCACGTTCGCCAGCGCCGCTTCCGGACTGGTGTTGAGCATCATGTTCAGGGTAATACTCGACGAACCGAGTTGACTGGCAGAAGTCATAAAATCCAGGTTATCCACTTGCGACAGCGCTTGTTCCAGTGGTTGGGTGATAAAGCCTTCCACCAGTTCAGCGTCTGCGCCGGGATAGGGCGTCGTGACGGTGATGACCGTATTGGTCATGTCCGGGTATTGTCGAACCTGTAAATCTTTCATGGCGTTGAGGCCAAGTAAAAGCAGGAGAATGCTTAACGATGCCGCCATCACGGGGCGGTGAATGAATATGTCTGTGAAGCTCATGATCCGTTCCTCACAGTTGCGGCATGGTGTCTGGAGCAGAAATCGGGTTATCGACGATATTCACTTTAGTATTGTTGCCAAGGTTAAGAATACCTGTCGTCACCACTTGCTCATCAAACTTCAAATCCCCTTTAACCAGCGCGAAGTTGCCATCACGTTGTAATACCTCGACCGTGACCTGTCGGACACGGGTTTCATCGTCTTTTTGTTCCGTCACAAACACGGAATTACCGTATAGGGCAAACACAATTGCTGTTTGCGGCACAACCACTTGATTGTCTAAATCAGAGAGCGCAACATTCACAGCGGCAAACATGCCGCCACGCAGTGTTTTATCATCATTAGGGAGCTCTGCCTGTACCATCACGAGGCCTGTTTGGTTGCTTACCACAGGCTGAATAGCGTTGATTTTCCCTTTATATTCGCGGCCAGGAAACGTCTCAACGGTTAGTGAGATCTCTTGCCCTACAGAAAGCTTACCAATCTCTGCCTGTGGCACACTGAAGCGCGTCCGCATCAAAGAGAGATCGTCGAGCCGAACAATGTCTGTCCCAGCAGAAACAAATTGACCCAGGTTGATATTGCGAATACCGAGAACGCCGCTGAATGGTGCTTTGATCTCACGCTGGTTGATGGTGGCTTGCAGGCTTTCAATATTCGCCTGCATGGCTTCGTATTTTGACTGAGCCGCTTCGACGCTTTGCTCGGACACCGAACGCTCCTGATAGAGCTTACGAAGTCGGTTGTAATCATCTCGGACGGAAGGCAACTGCACTTGCTGTGCTTTGAGCTGTGCCTTTTGTACAGATGAATCCAAGCTCACTAGCACAGTGCCGCTTTCCACATTGGCGCCGTTTTCAAAGTTGATAGCAGTGACAATGCCCGCTACTTCGTTGGAGACCGACACGCCTTGGTTAGGTTCGATAAAGCCAATGGCTTTGATACTTTGCGGCCAGACTGTCGGTGTCAGCTTTTCGACCGTAACCGGATAAACCGGCTCAGGCAGATTGGCCAGTGTGGTTTCTATCTTCTTATTGACGAAGAGATTGAAACCGATGACGGTGCCGAAGGCCAACACGGCGATGACTAGCATCCCCAGTACCCATCTATTCATGTGAGGGTCTCCCATTGCGTAGAAGTCTTAGTGAGGTTGATGCTTTAGTGAGAGAAAACGACGCCGACAATGCCCATAAACAGGCAAGGAATACTAACAGCGATGGCGTGGAGGGAAGTCCGAGTATCTTCGGGTGTACAACGTACCGCTTCATGCAGTCTCACTTTAAACAGTGATGAATGCGGAAAGTATTATGCAACTTCAGGGTATGCCGTGTTTATAAGTTGGGACAGAGTGAAGTTCTTGGAAAATAGATTGGAATAATGAAAAAGGTAGGCAGGTTGTGCCATCGCTGCTCTAATTTTCTCCGTCGGCCTGGGTAACAAAGCTACTGTAGAATCCGAATGGTAGTGTTGTGGAACCTTTCAACCGCATTGTCTTTTTCTCATCTGGGCTGGCTACGCTCTGAAGTCTCGGCCTTGTAAAAAAATGCAACAAGCTGCTGTGAAAATAATCACTAAAGGTTAATGGAACCTGATAGAAATCGTGATTGTTTTGCATTTGAATCAACCTCAAGTCAGTGCAATGTTTCACACTTTATATGAGTGCTCATGATCCGTCTCTCACTCGCGTGGTCGTTTTTTTGATCAATGTTAAATTAGTGTTATACGCTTTAGATGTTTAGTGACGCAAGGAATGCTTTATTTATGCAGCAGAGCGGCAATAACCTAGGTTCCGTCATGCCTTTTGTACGTTTTGACAATGTACAAAAAAGCTACGACGGAAGGACCTTGGTCGTCAAAGGTTTTGAGATGGATATCGAGCAAGGTGAGTTCATCACGCTGCTAGGACCTTCAGGCTCAGGTAAATCCACGGTTTTAATGATGATGGCGGGATTTGAACAGCCCACACATGGTGAGATTTACCTAAACGGGAACCCGATAAAAAAGCTACCACCACACAAGCGAGGCATTGGTTTGGTGTTCCAAAACTATGCGCTTTTCCCCCACATGACTGTGGAAGAGAACCTCGCGTTTCCACTGCAGGTCAGAAACCTTTCCAAATCCGAAATCGAAAAGAAAGTGAAGCGAGCGCTGGATATGGTGCGCTTGTCAGATTTCGGTCATCGCCGTCCAGCGCATCTTTCTGGAGGTCAACAGCAACGTGTGGCTGTTGCCCGTGCTTTGGTGTTTGAGCCTGAACTGGTGTTGATGGACGAGCCCCTTGGGGCGCTGGATAAAAACCTCCGTGAGGAAATGCAGTACGAGATTAAGCATATCCAGGAAGATCTCGGCGTGACCATGATATACGTGACCCACGACCAGTCGGAAGCGCTGACGATGTCAGACCGCATTGCCGTGTTTAACGACGGAGTGGTGCAGCAGTTGGCGACACCGGAAGAGCTCTATGAGCGTCCAGTAAACGCGTTTGTTGCGCAGTTTATTGGTGAAAATAACCGCCTGCGTGGTGATGTGGTCTCGATGAGTGAGCAGGCCTGTCAGGTCAAAATTCCAAACGGCGACATTATTACCGCCAAGCCTGTAGCCGTCGGCAATACCGGCGAACAATCCACGCTTTCCCTCCGTCCTGAGCGAATAGTGATCAACCCTCAGCAGGGCGTGCTTTCCAATATTTTTGATGCCAAGGTAGAAGAAGTCATTTACCTCGGCGATCACCTGCGTACCCGCGTCTCAGTTTGTGAGAGCGACGAATTCATTATTAAGACTCCTAATGCGGAAGGTCACCCAAACCTTCAACGTGGCGACACTATTCGCATCGGATGGTCTGAAGAAGATTGCAGGGCGTTGGACGCCTCGTAATGAAAGATCTGGGCACACTGACCTAAACGCGTAGTGCAGGACTCGAACTGATTTGGGTTAGTAAGGAACGCAGTTTTTCTGTAGTGGCGACACGCAGATTTTGATTCCTGCTCATGCTCAGACGTTAACAAGCGAAAGACTTGAGGAGAAGGAAAATGAAAAAACTCGCGTTAAACGCTGCCATTCTGGCGGGCTTTACAGGTATAGCGGCACACGCCGTTGCGGACGAAACACTGAATGTTGTTTCGTGGGGTGGTGCATATACCGCAAGTCAAACAAAGGCTTACCATGAACCTTGGACTGAGAAAACAGGGACTAAGGTGATTAATATCGATAAATCTCAGAATGGCCTGTCAGGTCTGCGGGCGCAGGTTGAATCTGGGAACGTCACCTGGGATTTGGTGGACATGCTGCCTTCAGACGCTATCGTAGCCTGTGACGAAGGTCTTGCAGAGCCATTGGATCACGACACCCTTTTGGCGGCGGCTCCAGACGGTACTCCAGCCACAAAAGACTTCCTGGCGGGTTCGCTCGGTGAGTGTTTTGTTCCTTCTATTGTTTACTCAAACATTGTTGCTTACAACAAAGAGATGTTTGATAAAGCACCAACCAAAATCGAGGACGTCTTCGATTTGAAAAACTTCCCTGGAAAACGCTCGCTACAGAAAAAACCGATCAATAACCTCGAGTGGGCATTGATTGCTGATGGTGTAGCGGCTAAAGATGTTTATGACGTACTTGCTACCGAAGAGGGCGTGCAGCGGGCATTTAAAAAGCTCGATACCATTAAAGATAACGTGATTTGGTGGGAAGAAGGTGCTCAGCCACCGCAACTTCTGGCTGACCAAGAGGTGGCATTTGCATCTGCATACAACGGTCGTATTTTTAACGCCGCGGTGAACGAGAAGCAGCCATTTGAAATTATCTGGGATGGTCAGGTATTCGAATTGGACGGCTGGGTTGTACCAAAAGGGAAAATGGACAAGGTTAAGGATTACCTACGTTTTGCCACGGACTCACAACGTCTCGCCGATCAAGCGAAATATATCTCTTACGGACCAGCGCGTAACTCTTCGGCGGGCATGGTGAGTACGCATGCTGATACAGGCATCGAAATGAAGCCTCACATGCCAACTTATGGACCAAACTTCCAAACTGCGATCCCGAAAGATGATGAGTTCTGGGCGGATAATGGTGATGAATTGGCTCAACGTTTCAATGCATGGTTAGCGAAGTAATCTGAAGTAATTGGCGGGTTTTTGAAAGGAAGCCCGCCGTTTTTATTTTTGAAGTTGGGAGAGTCTGGTGCAAGGAAGTCCAGTCAATGACATCACTACTGCTGATGGAGTGTCGCTGCGTATAAGCCAGCAGCGTTCTATTCGTCGTAACAAAATCAGAGCCTTTTTATTGGTATCACCGCTTCTGATCTTTTTGCTGGTGGCCTTTGTATTTCCTATCGCCGACATGCTCAAACGTAGCGTCGAAAACCCAGAGGTTTCTACTTATCTTCCGAATACCAAAGCGGCCCTTCAAAACTGGAATGGTGAAGCGCTGCCGAATGAGGAAACCTTTGCAGCTTTGGTTCAGGATCTGAAAATCGGCGCTGAAGCCCGGAATATTGGTAAAGTAGCGTCGCGGCTGAATTATGCCAGATCTGGTATGCGTTCGCTGATCATGAAATCAGCACGAAAATCCAAACGCCTGAAAGAAGGTCCCTACAAAGAGGCATTGGCGAAAATTGACAAGCGCTGGATGGACATTACTGTCTGGCAGTTAATTGAACGTGAGTCTTCGCCTTATACCTTTTCTTACTACCTGAATGCGGTAGACCACAAATATGGCGATGACGGCAGTATCATCGCCCAACCAGAACACCTCCAAATATATAACGCGCTGTTCTGGCGGACGCTCTACATGAGTATGTCCATTACTTTCCTCTGTTTGTTATTAGGCTATCCGGTGGCATACCTTTTAGCTAACTTGCCAATGAAACAGGCAAACCTACTGATGATTCTGGTTCTACTGCCATTTTGGACCTCACTCTTGGTGCGTACTGCAACCTGGATTGCGATTTTGCAGCAACAGGGCGTGCTTAATGATCTCATGGTAGGTGCTGGTATTCTCGATGATGAAAGCCGGATACAAATGATTTACAACCAGACGGGTACGCTGGTTGCGATGACGCACATTTTGTTGCCCTTTATGATCCTGCCGCTTTACTCTGTGATGAAAACTATCTCACCAAGTTATGTTCGTGCGGCCCGCTCGATGGGCGCAACGCAAACCATGGCGTTCCGCCGTGTCTATTTTCCGCAAACCCTGCCTGGTATCGGTGCGGGTTCGATTTTAGTGTTTATCCTTTCCATTGGTTACTACATCACGCCAGCCTTGGTGGGTGGCCAAACGGGGACCTTTATTACCAACTTCATTGCTTATCACATGCAGACCTCACTTAACTGGGGCTTGGCGGCAGCCATCGCTTCTATCCTGCTGATTGTGGTGATCTTGTTGTACTGGGTATACAACCGCCTTATCGGCGTCGACAACGTGAAGTTAGGGTAAGGGGGAAGTCATGGCATTACCTGAATGCGCAACCACAGGGGAAAAGGTTTGGTATGTGGTGTTCCGTGTTATCTGCGCGGCCATCTTCCTTTTCCTGATTGGTCCTTTGTTGATCATTATTCCTCTGAGCTTTAATGCAGAACCTTACTTTACCTTCACGCCTGAAATGCTTAGCTTCGATCCGGCGGGCTATTCGCTTCGCTGGTATGAGGATTTCTTCACTTCTGACTCTTGGCAAGCCGCCGTGAAAAACAGTGTGATTGTCGCGATTGCCTCAACCTTGCTGGCAACGGTTCTAGGCACCATCGCGGCGCTTGGGCTTTCAAGTCGTTATATGCCTTACAAAGACGTGATCATGGCGATTCTTATCTCGCCAATGATTGTGCCCTTAATCATCTCGGCTGCGGCCATGTTCTTCTTTTTCTCACGTTTCCAGCTTACCCAGACCTATGTAGGTGTGATTCTGGCACATACTGCGTTGGGTATCCCTTTTGTGGTCATTACTGTGACAGCAACGCTGAGTGGTTTTGATCATTCCTTGACCCGCGCGTCGGCAAGTTTGGGGGCGAATCCGGTTCAGACTTTCTTCAAGGTCGTCCTGCCGTTAGTTACGCCAGGGGTGATCTCCGGCGCGCTGTTCGCTTTCATCACGTCATTTGATGAAGTGGTTGTTGTGCTCTTTATTGCGGGGCCGGAGCAGACCACTTTGCCGATACAAATGTGGTCGGGAATACGGGAAGAAATCAGCCCGACCATACTGGCCGCAGCGACCTTGCTGGTAGTGCTCTCGGTAGCCTTGCTCACGACGCTGGAGTTCCTGCGTCGACGAAGCGCAAGAATGCGGGGCATCGAAGAGTGAGCTTACTCCAAGGCGACACCAACACCCGCATTTAGCGGGTGTTTTCTTTTGGAAAGGCATTAGTTTGGTTGTCCCATCTTTATTTCAGCTGTATCCGTGCCTTATCAACTAATTTCATTTCCATCTGGCACCTATGCAAGGTGATGTTGCTTACATGGTGTGTCGCTAACAGAGGATGCAAAGAATGATAAAGACGTTGAAAACCTTTATGGGAGCAGCACTGGTGATCTCGATGCCTGTAATGGCATTGGATGGTTTGGAAAAGCTTTCGGTGACAGAAACTGTCACTATCGATGCGCCGGCGAAAGAAGTGTGGGACAAAGCCATCAGCTTTGATGGATTGGATTCATGGATCCCGGGTATCACCAAAAATGAACTGGTGTCGGGCGTACCGAACGAAGCTGGGGCGGTAAGGAAACTCTATGTGGATGATGCTTCGTTAACAGAAGAGTTGATGGACATAGATGATAAAACCATGACGTTGAAATATCGCATCATCAAAGACAATGTTGATTTACTGCCAGTGACTCATTACACCTCAACCATTTCGGTGGTTTCGAAAGGGGACAATGTGAGTGAAGTGAGTTGGAGCGGTAAGTTTTACAGGGGATTCCCAGAAAGTAATCCGCCTGACTACCTAACAGATGACGCGGCAGTTAAAGGTGTCACTGGCTTGTATAACGCTGGCTTAGGAAACTTGAAGAAAGTACTGGAAGGTAAAAAGTAATAGCTGGCTTGCTGACCACCCATCCCCCTAATCAGGGTGGTCGGCAAACCAGGCTGATCTAGATTTCGCCCCAGCTAGGAAGCTGTTTTCTTTTCGCGGAAAGCTTGTACCACGCAGACATCATCACACCGAAAAACAGGCCGGTAACCAGAGATGCGTTAAACGCATAGCTGAGGGACACACCGAGAGATTCCCACTGCATAAACCACATGATCAATCCCCACAAGCTGCCAAACCAGAGCGTGCCAAGCAGCGTGTTAATGCTGAACGAACAGAACTGTGGTGGTGGAACTTTCAACCCTAGTTTACGTACAACACGGTAAATCAGTGGATTGGCGGAAGACGGCAAAAAGCCTTTCTCAGTCAGAACCTGATGTGCACGGTCCAGTTGTTGCTCGAAACTCATTAATAATCACTATATACAACTCAGTGCTGTCACTATAACCCAATGAGAACGGGGCTAAAGAGGGATTGGTAGGTTTGGTGACCCCTGTCTCGCAACACGGAGATTTTCAGCGCTTTATCGCGATCAACGTATAGGTATGCCAGTGTTTTTCGATACCAATGGCGGTTTTTCCTAACTCGTTGCGCTCCTTCAGGAAGACGATTTTAAATCCTTTAAACATGCTGTCTAACATGGCTTTATCGACAGGTGCCAGCGCTCGGCTGGGGTCTTGGTTCCAGGTGTCATTGCGGCCAATGAAGTCACCACAAAATACGCCGCCACGGATGAGTGATGAACGTATCCGGCTCCAAACAGCATCGAGCTCTTTAGCTTCGCAGAAGAACAAACTGTTATTGGCTGTAATCAGGCTTGATATGGGAAATTCAAACTCTGAAAATGAATCAAGCGTCAGGTTCAGCTTGGGGTTATTCTTGCAGCGCTGGTGGGTTAGGGTCACAGCATCTTCGTTGAAATCGAAGGCATGGACTTCATATTGCTGAGCCAAAAGATAAGCCGTTTCAGCACCACTTCCACAGCCACAATCAACAGCAACGCGATGTCCGGTTTTATCGAGTTTTACTGCTTTTTCCACCAGTTTTCGATGTGGCATTGGAGACACTTTCTGATAGTACTGATTCCATTTGGCTTGTTGATTCATTTGACCTCCGGCTCCGTTGTCATGATGAAAATGGGAGCAAAGGAACGCAAGGAATCTCCCTATTTGATGGAAAGAATCTCAAGTTTATCTTGGAAGCGTTGAAGTAAAGAAAGGATCGTTTAGGCTCGGTATGTAGATAAGCCCGATAGAGAAAAGCCATGCGTGTTGATTACCAAAAGCGGTTGTTACCTGTCATTCGTTACCTAGAAAAACACTTTAACGAGCCACTCAACCTGCCCGAAGTCGCGGCTTTGGCAAATCTCTCGCCTTATCATTTTCACCGCACATTTAAAGCGGTACAGGGAGAAACGCTGGCAGATTTCATCAGGCGTCTGCGTCTCGAAGCGGCGGCTGATGAGTTGTTTAAGAACAAGCAGCCAGTGCTCAACATTGCCCTAGAGTTTGGTTTTTCGTCATCTCAGAGTCTCGCGAAGGCCTTCCAGCAACATTTTGGTGTTACACCAACAGCCTTTCGTGACTGCGAAGACTACAAGGCATTTTCCGAGCTTGCACGAAACAGCAAGATTGGACACACGCTGCGCAAGATTGGAAACGAAGCGGAAGTGACTGATTCATATACTGGCTCTGACACATCAACATGGAGCAAGACAATGGAAAAGCAACACTTCGAGCGCAGTAAACTGGCCTATGTCCGTGTAACTGGCCCTTATGGTCAGGGATATGAAGAAGCGAGTGGTCGCCTTTATCAATGGGCGGGCATGAATGGTTTGGTAGGGAACACCTGTATTTTCATTTACCACGATAACCCTGAAATTACCCCGAATGAGAAGTGCAGGACGGATATCTGCCTAATGGTGCCGGATGAGACCGATGTCCCCGTAGGTATTGAGCTTCAGGAGTTCCCCGGTGGCGAATATGCGGTCATGCGCCAGAACATCACGGACTTTAGTCAGTACCCCAAAGCATGGGATGACCTGATGGGTAAAGTGATTGAGATGGGCATTGAATCAGATGATCGTCCATGCTTCGAGCTTTACCACAGCTTTGATATGCAAACCCATCATGCTGATGTCAGTTTCTGCACTGCAATACGATAACGTTGATAGAACACTAAAACTGAGGAAGCCCACGGTAACCGTGGGCTTCTGTTTATGAGTTGGTCGCTGATGCTAAGCGTTTTTTCGTGGTTAGCAAGACGAATACCAGTGTAATCAAAGAAGCGGTGAACAAAGTTCCCCCGAGATTCTGGAATATTCCTGCAATGCCCAACGAAATTCCAAGCATGAGGTAATACATCAATCCAAACAGCGCACCGGCAGAGCCAGCATACTGTCGGTAGTTAACCAATGCTTGGCCAAGAATATTGGGTATTGCAATGCCGTAAGCGACAACGACTCCCATCATTGGAAGAACAAGCAGGTAGCTTCCTTGTAGTGCCCCTACGCCAGCGCTACAGAGCACAGCCAGTGCACTGGAGCCTGAGACTAATGTATTCGCCTCGAAGCCGCGTTTGAGTAAAGACTTATTGATCATGCTGCCTGCAAATGAACCCAGCGCCAGTGCAACCCCGGTGTAGCCGAACTCAATGGAACTGAAACCCAGTTGTTTGAAAGTAAAAGGCGCAATCGCGTAGTAGCCGAACAACATAAGATTAAAGGCGGCCACCAAAATAGCATTCTTCCATATTGAGCCATCACGCAGCATCACTCTACACACACTAGCCAACGGAATACTTTGCGTTTGGGTGGGTTTGGTTTCTGTCAGGGCAAATGTAGACCCAACCAGTAACACCACTGCTAGACCCAATAATGTTGTGAATACGCCAAAGTAACCAGAGTAAGTGGTAACCATGCTGCCCAGGAGCAGGCCGACCACCGGGCTGATAGCCGTCGCCATTCCCATAATGGAGAAGATCCTTCCTAACTCTGTGCCTTCGTAGCTGTCTCTCAACATGGTTTGGCCAACAACCGAGCCCGTTGCGGCGCCAAACGCTGAAATCATGCGAGCTATAAGCACGACATTAAAATCATTCGCGGCCATGGCTAACAGACTTCCCAATGCATAAGTTGCTAAACCTATGAGCATCGCTGCGCGTCGTCCTAATGTATCGGCAAGTCTTCCCCAGACTACAACACCAATAGCAAAAGCAGAAAAGTAAACCGATAGGGTTAGCGAAGCCGTATCAAAGGAAACGCCAAATGCTTCAGCAAGATCAGGAAGCGCTGGACTATAGATAGTTTCAGCTATTTGCGGAAACATCAACAGCGCCCCTAGCAACCACAATGGTGGGGTTTGTGTTTTCATAACCATTCCAAATATTGTTTTTGATGGCGAGAAGTTTACAGGCGGATATACTTGACCCAATAACGTAAATAGAACCTTAAGTATCAATATAAGGACACATGGCAGTCATAACAGAAGAAACCCGATTTAACGCCGATGTGCTGCGAGCGCCAATTATTGGTGTTGCGGCGCAGATAGGCCGTCATGACTCGGGAATGCACAAACACAAGAAGCACCAACTTCTTTTCGCCTCTTCGGGATGCATGAGCATTAACCTGAACGGTGTGTGGTGCGTGTTGCCGCCGAGTCGCGCCGCTTGGATCCCTGCGGGAACTATCCACTGTGCGGTGATGCGCAATGTCGTTGCTTATCGCTCTTTATATTTCGATGCACAGATATCCCATCACCTTCCGAGGGACATTAAAATTATCGCCGTAAATGGCTTACTGAGAGAGCTGATTGAACGAATGGCTTATTGGGAGTGGGAGATGCCTGAAGAAGATCAGCGTGTCATCTTCTCTTTGTTCTGTCAGGAATTCGAATGCGCTCAGGAGGAGCATTTTGCCCTTAAGCTCCCTTCTGATCGACGTTTAAAGGTCTGGTTAGAAGAGGTGATGACGGGAAAAAGTATCCCCGATCCGTTAGTCGAGATGGCAAAAGGAATCGGTGCCAGTGCCAAAACGATAAGCCGGATTTTTACCCGTGAAACCGACATGCCTTATCAGTCCTGGCGTCAGCAATGGCGTTTACAGGCTTCAATAGAGCGCTTATCGGAAGGGGAGAGTGTGTCAGAAGTGGCATCGGCCCTAAAATTTTCCAGTGACAGCGCATTTATTAGCTTCTTCAGGAAGATGACGGGGAACACACCTGGCAGATATCTCAGAGAACCCACTGAATAAGAAATTACAGTGCAAACTGTTAGGGTCTGTTGATTTTTGGTGATGAATTTTGAAGCAGTTTGCGGGGATTTTACGTAAGGCATAGGTTTTGATGTGTAGTAGTAGTCTGCATGAGAAGCTCATAGCGCAGCAGAAATCCTCCACAAATGATGCCCGCAGGGTTCGACTGCGCGTCCCGTACCCTAAACGGTTTATGCTTTGTTGAGGTGCATTTGCTTGGAATGACTATGCGTCATGCACCTCGCCGCGACTAAAACGCTTATGGATAGAACAAAATTTAACCACAAAATGTCAACAGACCCTGTATCGAACTCGCCTTTCTGTCCCCCCAGTAAAACTTATCCATAATCTATCTCGGGTTGTAATGATAACCATTATCACATAGAGTCAAGGTATGGTGATGCGGATTTAAGACGGTTTAAGGCAATGGATAGCAATCACGTGAAAGGCAAGGGAGCTATAGCGGTACAAAAAGCTGAAAAAGTGCAACTTGAGTTCAGTTTAGAAACACTTGAGCGTCTATTCATGAATGGTCAGTTGTGCGCTGCAGAGTTTAGCTGTTTAAACGCCGATTCAAAGAAAGTGGTTCAGGCACTGTGCCTAAACACGTGCATACACCGTGTATGCAATGAAAAAGCATGTGCAGCACCCCTGAAAGCGAGCCTGATTATCGACAATAAAAATATCAGCTACTAATTTTTATGTCTCACATCTTGAATCTTCTTTGTGGTGACCCAATATATATCTATTAGTAATTAAAAACCTTGTTAACAAATAAATTACACTCCTGATTTTCGCTGTTAATAAATCAATGGTTTATAAAAGTTTGGATTTTTTTGGTTGTTTCCCTTGAAAAGGTTTTTATCCACCCCCAAATATAGTGGTGCAGAGGTTGTGGCGATATTAGTGCGGCCTCTCTGGAAAATTAATTAACTGTATTTAATATCGCTTCTTTGGAGGATATATGATGAAAACTATCGATTTGACCCCACTATACCGTAATAGCATTGGCTTTGACCGATTTGCCAATTTACTGGATAACGCGTTTCGCGCAGAAAGCGCTGCTGCAGGTTACCCTCCATATAACATTGAATCACTCGAAGACAACAAGTATGCAATAACCCTTGCTGTGGCTGGTTTCAAGCAAGAAGAGCTTAACATTAATGTAGAGCGTGGTGTTCTGACCATTCGTGGTGAAAAAGAGAAAGTAGAAGGCAAAAACTACCTTCACCAAGGCATTGCTAATCGCACTTTCGAACGTAAATTCAACCTGGCTGACTACATTGAAGTGACAGGCGCAGATCTCGAAAATGGTCTGCTAAAAATTAATCTGTTGAAGGTTATTCCAGAAACTATGAAGCCTAAGTCCATCTCAATTAATAGTAGTTCAGCTTCTACTATTGAGCACAAAGAAGAAATTGTTGCTTAATTAGTCGGCCCTGAAAAAGCCGTTTTTGCCATTAAGAAATCAAGCAAAAAATAGGGAAGCTGAAATACCAGCTTCCCTATTTTTTAGACAACTGCGCCTGCTTAGTCGCAATAGCATCCTTGTTCATTGT
>NZ_FIZY01000079.1 GCF_900060185.1 Grimontia marina
GTAATGATCACTGACTCAGCTTTCGTCTGTTCATGTTCATTGAAAATGATTGGCTGAAGCGTCTGCGTCGAGTCAGGAGAGCTTAATCGTTTAGACCAATAGTGGAAGGTTTGGTAACTGAGGCCGCGGTCTGCACAAAATTGCTTGATGGAGAGCGGGCTTTGTTTTTGTTGCTCAACAATGGCTGCCCAATGGGCGCGTTTTTGCTCTTGGTTCATGGTGCCTCCGTTGAAAAAGGCACTATGTCAAAGTACTGGTGTTATTGGTATGTGGGGTTTATTAACCGCTTACGTAGTACTTAAAGCTTTTCGACCAGTGCTTCAAACTCTTCGATACGCTTTTCAGCTATTTGGATACTTTTCTGCCAGAAGTCTGGTCTGGTCAAATCGACACCCAGGTGGGTTTTCGCCACTTCTTCTGCACTCATTCGGCCAGTATCTCTCAGTAGGGCTTTGTAATCGTAGTAGAATGCAGCACCTTTGTCTGCACGTCTTGCGTACACGCCAGTACTGAACAGATAACCAAACAGATACGGGTAGTTGTAGAAACTGATTTCCGCGATGCTGAAGTGTAGCTTGGTTGCCCAGAAGAGGTCGTTAGGCTCCGACACCGCATCGCCATACCATTCATTCCAGGTTTCTGCCATCAGCGAGCGAAGCTGTGCGGGCGAACATTCGCCGCGCTGTCTTTGCTCATAGAAAGCTTTCTCAAACCCATAGCGTACTGGAATGTTGAGCATGAGTGCTACGGCCGTTTGTGCCTCTTCCCACAGCATCAACAGCTTGTCATGGCTGTTCTCTGCCTGCTCTAGCAATGCATCACGTACTACGTTTTCTGCAAAGATTGATGCGGTCTCTGCCAGTGTCATTGGGTATTCAGTTTCGATTAATGGCATGTCACGCATTACCCAGTTGTGGAATGCGTGGCCTAATTCGTGTGCGAGCGTAAGTACATCGGACATACTGCCACCAAAGCTCATAAACACGAGGGGTGTACGGGTTTTGGCAATCTTGGTGCAATAGGCTCCCATGCTTTTGTTGGGTTGTGGTGCGGCATCAATCAGCTTTTGTTCGACCATCATGTCGACGAACTCCGCCATCTCAGGATCGACGCTTTCAAATGCCTTACGGATGATGGCAATGGCTTCTTCAAACGAATGTAAAGCCTGTTTGGACTCGCCGAAAGATGGCATTGCGGCCATTTCATCCCACGGCTTAAGTTGTTCGGTACCGAATACTTTCGCCATCGCTTTTGCCGCGCGACGGGAAAGATCCTGACTGGCCTTGGTGACATCCAGCATGGCGTCAAGTGTCGGTTTCTCAATACGGGCTTCTTCAAGCGCAGGGGCGAGGAAATGTAGTGGCTTGGTATGACTACGCTTTTCATATTCGGTGAGTCGATTACCCGCCAACGCATTTAGAATAGCGGAAAAGGTAACCTCCTGATTTCCCATCGCTTCGCGGATAGCACGCCAAGCTGGTTCACGCCGATAGGTATCGCCACCGTAAAGCAGGCTTGCTGCCTGTGAAAGGCCCATCTCTTCTTCGCTGCCATCTGGGAATTTCAGGCTGACTTTCAGTGTGCCTGTGATGTCATCGTAGAGACGACCCCAAGCGTTTTTGCCATCGACCTGCATGGCTGAAAGCAACTGTTCCTCAGGAACGGAGAGACGGAAAATCTGCTGCTCACGCAGACGAGAGAGGCGGAATGCGTGGCGTTGATAGCTACCCGTCGCATCCGAACCATCGAGCACTCTCTCAAAAAAATCAGCCTCGCTAGTTGCCAGCTTATCTTCAAATGGACTGAAAGCCTGTTTGAGACTAGATGCCATCACATCGGTTTTAACAACCACAGTCTTCGCTTCGGCATCCTTAGCGTTTACTGTCGACAAACACGCTGCATAGCTGGATGCTGATTGAAGTAAGGTCGAAGTTTCATCTAACAGGCTCAGCGCTCGCTGGCAGCCCTCAATAGTATCGGATGAGAGGTTGCTCAGTGCTGCAATGTTATCGCTAGAGCGAGAGAGATCGTTTTGTAACGCTGTGTCTTGAAGGCTTTGATAGACAAATGAGAAGTCCCAACTTGGTGCTGACATGCCTTTCTCCTTTTCATATTGGCGAGATTACTTTATCGCAATCTTGTGTGTGATGAACAGGAGAGGACAGGGTCTAGAACGCATTCCGTTGCATTACGTCAGAAAAACGCGCTTGGTGTCACTTACTCTTTGTTTTCTGTTTGTGCCGATTCAGTTGATTCGTTTTGTGTTTCTTCTTGCGCTATTTTTTCGCGCTCAGCTTTAGAAATGTAGCGGGGCTTACTGCTTTTTTGTAGTTTAGCTTTCTGTTTCTTGTCTTTCTTTTTGAGAGTTTGAATGATTTTCTTTTTACGGTTCATGATGGCATCTCAGAGATCGAAGGTGGAGGATTGTATAAGAAAGCCTAAGGTCTTGCACTTTACTTGAATGTTGTGAGGGAAATTCCTTGGTTAAAATATAGGCAAACGAACAGATCTGGATTTCCTTTGTTAATATTTGTCGCGTGAATGGGTGAAATTCACTCCTTCAATGAAAATAGTAGGATACGTTCAGCCGTTAACGACGAATTAACCGCGCTGACATTGCCCTTACAAACGCCTGTAAACCAGTTGTTGCCAGAACAAATTGGAAGGGGGATATGGCCTCTTTTCTTCGTAAAAATACACTGTATACTTCGCCGACTTTTTAAACTCACAGTGTGTAAAACGATGAAAAAATTTGCAATCAAAGCTGTTGCAGCAGCAGTTCTGACGGTATCTCTGTCAGGTTGTATCGGTCAAATGGCCACTTCAGGCGCAGTGATGAAACTGAACCTGTCTGCTGTGGACAACCGTTATGCTCGTGCAGGTCTGTATGTACTGATGAGCCCGGTTTACGGTGTGGCGGCTGCGGCTGACCTATTCATCTTCAACTCAATCGAGTTCTGGACTGGCACCAACCCAATTTCTGGCAAATCTCCAGCGGTTGCTGACACTCCAATGAGTGCAGTGATCAAAATCAACCAGAAGCTGGACAAAGATCTGACGACTGCGCCAATCAAGATTTCTTCTGCTGACGTTAAGCAAGTCAATGACAAGTCTCTGGAAATGTCTGTTGCATATGCTGATGGCACCACCCAGATCCTGCGTGGCGAGAAAGAAGGCGAAATGGTGAACTTCTTCCTGGACGATGAATTCATCACCGCAGTTTCTGTGGAAGAGCTTAACCAATACGCTGTAAACCGCGTATAATCGTTCCGCTGAGTTTATCCAGCTGACTGGGTTAGTTGGGTATAGCGAGCCCTGCATATGACAGGGCTTCGTTATTTCTGGGGCAGGATGCCAACATATTTAAACCTGCACCTAGGGGCTGTTTGAGTCGTTATGCTGAAACTCATCACTACTTTGCCACCACTTGTGACTTTGTCAGTTGCTATTCTTTTTGAAATTGTCGCAACGTCGATGATGCCAAAAACCCAGTCTTTCACCCAACCTATTACAACAACATCAGTACTGGCGTGCTATTCAATCTCATTTTACTTGCTTTCTATCACCGTGAAGTCGATGCCACTGGGTATCGCTTACGCTATTTGGAGCGCTGCAGGAATTTTGTTGGTCTCTTTGGTGGCATGGATGTTCTATGGCCAGCAATTGGATTTGCCAGCCATCTTAGGAATGTCACTGATTGTGTCAGGGGTGGTTGTCATTAATCTGTTTTCGACAGTGATGCACTAGGGTCACCAAAACGGGATCTTATCCTTTCGCTTTGACTGCAAAATTTCTTGCAATATCAAGCAGATTACTGAAATCATAGTTACTTTCAGGCTCTACCCACGATACCCCAACGTAGTAATCCAACGTGTAAGGGAGAGCATTTTCTACAGAATAACGATCAACACGTTCTTTGAACCTGTCTAAGATCTCCTGAGTATTGGCGATGGGTGTGTTGTTCATTAGCACAGCAAACTTATCGCTTTCAAGGCGAGCTAGCACATCTGAATCTCTGAAACCAAATTTCAATAGATCGGCAAAGAACGCTAATGCCCGGTCACCTTCAACATTACCCCGAAGCTTGTTAATCGTTTTTAACCCACGAACATCAAAAAACGCCAGTGATGCTGGGGCATTTAATCGTTCACACATATTTAGGCTATTCTGGCAAATTACTTCGAAGCCATGCTCGTTTAGCAAGCCAGTGAGGTGATCTTGTGTACTAAGCTGCATCGATGCAAGTTCATTCTCAACCAAGTCAACGATGTCTTTCATGCAGCGTAAATCGTAATCGTCAAACCCTCGTGGCTCATCATCTGCGATGCTCAAGGCACCTAGCAGTGAGCCACTGACATGGCGGATGGGGTAACCCGCATAAAACCGGATCCTAGGATCGCCAAGCACAAGAGGGTTGTCTGAAAATCGTGTGTCGGCGAGGGTGTCATTTACCACCATAGGATCGCTGTCCAAAATGGCATGCGCGCAAAAACTGATGTCCCGGGGGTATTCTCTGTCCAACCCTTTCCCTGATTTCACCCATTGCCGATTGGTATCTATAAAGCTAATCGCTGCGATTTTGGTTCCGAACATTTGTTTGGCTAGACGGGTCAGTCTGTCAAAGCGCTCCTCGTTGCCAGTATCAAGAATATTCAGGTGATAGAGTACCTCCAGACGATGCGTTTCATCGATAGGCAATTCTGGCTTTTTCATAGTTAACCCGATGTTTGAGTGTTTTCATTAATATAGACGATAGATGGCGTCATTCTGTTGATGGGAGCGATAGGTACTTTAGGGGAGGAGAGGTCTCCTGAGCGCCATACACGCAGTACGGTTTTCATCGTCACACTGCCGAGTGGCCAAGAAGTGCAGAAGCAGGTTTTGATTTCGCGCGATCACAACTGACTGTGCCGCTCGGAAAAAATCCTGCTTTATCGCAGGACTTTTTATGCCCTAAAGGCAGGATTACTTATTAGTAAAACTCTTTATTTGTAACGAAACACTGCTCATAGCCATCTTTCCAACCGTTGGCGTAGCGCGGCTCTTTAAACATGCGCTCAGGGTCCTGACGATAGCCATCATTGTATGTCTGAGCCGCGGTCACTTTACTGTGACAACCATCATCATAACCTTCCATGTATGGCGTACTGAAGCCTAAATCTGCCAGTTGGTCATGTCGCGACGCTGTGCAACCGACCAAACTGGTTAGGGTGATAAAGAGCAATATAACTCTTAGAGACGTACTGATTTGTTTTTGAGTATGCATGTCGTACTTCCTCTTACTGACATGGGGTACCCAGCATCCTGAATCCTGCATCTTCAGGTTGTTTGGATATAGACAGGTTACCTTCGTGTTGGGATTTCAATTTGTCTCATAAGTGACTATCTGCACATGAGGTATGGGAAAGGTCAGTTAAGTCTTGTTTTTAATACTCAAAATTGGAGCAAATAAATACTGTTTTGGAGAAGAATACTGATATATGCGGTCTATACCCAAATAACCTGAATCCTGCATCTTCAGGTTGTTTGGATATATACATGCTAACCCTTTTCATTTCCCGTGTTTACCAAGGAGTGTTTCCACCATGGCGAAAAAGCCTGTACTCAGTGTCTTTCTTATTTTGATGGAAGCTATTTCCCCGGGCTTAGCAATGGCAGAAAAAAAAGCCACTTCCACGCAAAGCATTACAAAAGCTTCGATAAAAATAGCTGGTAATTCTGCTGCAGAGAGGCGGGTTATCTTCATTCATGGTTCGCCGGGAAGCAAAGAAGCCTACGACGATTATCTTGGGCATCCGGCGCTACAGCACTTGGAATTAGTTTCCGTTGACCGCCCAGGCTTTGGGGAGTCAGGTCTTCCTGTTGAAACATCAATACAAAAACAGGCAGAAGCCTTGATAGGCTTGGTGCACACTGGGAAGGAAACATGGGTTGTGGGGCACTCTCTTGGTGGTCCTATCGCCCTGCAACTGGCATTGTTGGCGCCAGACAGTGTCAGTGGATTATTACTGATTGCATCGGCGTTTGACCCTAAGCTGGAATCACCAAAATGGTACAACTATATAACTGATACGCTGTTGGCGAACTTTGTATTACCGGATGACTTGCTCAAGTCTAATAGAGAGATGATGGTTTTGGATAAAGAGTTGGAAAAGCTTGCAGCGCAAAACTGGTCTGTGCTGAAGATGCCGGTCATATTGGTTCATGGTGCGGAAGATGATTTGGCTAATCCCGGTAACTCCAGGTATGCAAAAGCCAAGTTACCCTCAGCTGAATTGATGATGATGCCAGGCGAAGGGCATTTTATCCTCTGGGAAAACGTGCCACTACTGGTCGATCAGATTAAAACTCTAGTCAGTAAATAAATGTAAATGCTTCTTGATATTTGCTCCCCCAAGCCGCATGTTAGGAGGAAGTGATATGAAGCCAACACGATTTAAATCCACGGGGAATTACTATGAGACAAATCCTGACCGGTGTGGTTACGCTTATTCTTGGCTTCTTTACTCTGGTATTTGCAGCTGTATTTGGCCTCTTAATTTCAGTTAGTGCCCTGATTGCAAAGCCATTTGTAATAAAAAAACTGCGCAAAGCGCAAGAGCAGCAAGCTGCGCAATTTGAACATACGTACGGAGAAACCCGCGAAACACCATTTGGCCCTAAAAAGCGTCATCAGGGCCAGACAATTGACGGTGATTACCAGGATATTACCAACAATCGTTAACGTTCGCAGTTCGCAAAAACACGAAAACGCTGCCCAGGGGTAGCGTTTTCTTCGTTCGCATTCTTATCACTAGGGGCTGTTGACCTTTGGTGGTTAAATTTTGTTCTCGCTCTAAGCGTTTTAGGCGCGGCGAGGTGTGTGCCGCCTAGTCATTCTAAGCAAATACACCTCAACAAAGCATAAACGCTTAGAGTACGGGACGCGCAGTCGAACCCTTCGGGCAGCGTTTGTGGGGAATTTCTGCTGCGTTATCGGCTTCTCATGTAGGCTAGCTACACATCGAAGCCTCTGCCTTGCATAAAATCCCCACAAACTGCTGCAAATATCACCACCAAAGGTCAACAGCCCCTAAGGCGTTGAACTCACTGAGAACGGGAAATACTCCCACTCATATTTGTCGTAGAGACGTTTAATCTCTCCCTTTGCCAGCAACTCCTCGAAACGCTCGTCATAAATCCGACGAAGTTCCTGTCCTTTTTCGGAATCGGCGAAGCCTGGGTAGAGTTTGAGATCCATGATATTCACCATCTCAAAGTCATCACGGTCCAGATACCCAAGGGCAAACTCTTCTTCAAGTTCTTTCCTTGCATCAAGCATTACATCGAGTCTATCAGAATACACCATTGAGAGCCCTTGGCGACGTGACTTCACTTCGTGGATGTTAAATTTGGTGTCGATGTAGTCGCTATAGTCATAGCCTTTTACCCAACCCACAGTTCTATTTCCCAGTGTTTTTTCGCCTTCCCATGTTGGTATGACCGAGGCTTTGTAAACGGCCGATACTTGGTCAGCATCGAAGTGCCAATAGGGATAGAGAATCTTTTCTTTCTCATCGATGTATGAGCCAAGGAAAGCATCCATCTTCTTGGTTTGCACAAGGTAAACGCTTCTGGAGTAGGTGGTGGTAATGGTTTTTATGCTATAACCAAGCGGCTCAAAGACACGGCGCATGATCTCGAAATACAATCCTGAACCATCTTTTTCTGTGGCGTCTTCCCATGCTTCACTGACCAGAATGATTTCCTTTTCACTGTGCTTATCGGCGAAACTGGGAAATACGGCCAAAGCAGTGAATGCTAGGGCAAAAGTGTAGGCCATTTTCTTGATGGGAAAACCAATCATTATGAGCTCCAATAGACCGAGTTTCGAATTTGAGACATATCTTTAAGCTTAATCAAGATGATGGTTTTCGCGAGAAATGAGCCCGAATCTACAACGCAAAATCGCACTTGCCTGATACAAAGCACTGCATTGACTGAAGGCTTCGAAGGCTATTGGCGCAGTGAAATGGTGATACTGACAATCGCATGATCGCTGCTGTAAGTGTCCTGATCGAATTTGGGATTCACCAGGTGCGAGTCTTCACAATGAAAGTTTCCTACTTCAGCAAGGCTTGCGGGATCAGCACTGTTGAATTCATTCGATAGCAGAATGTAGTCCAATACCGACCCTTTGGAATGGAAGTAGTGCGTCGCCGGCCGCTCCAGCCCAGCTTCACCAATATTTTTGACATATAATTCCCAGCTATCATGGAGTTGATAATGTGAAAGGGGCATTTCTGCCATGTCATCAGTGATGGAACGCAAACCGGAAACATGGAAAGCGTGCAATACTTCTGAGCGGAGATCATCATTAAAATCGCCCATGACTATTGCTGGGTTGTTGGTGTGTGAGCGGCGCTCAATGATGCTGTTCATTAGGTGGCAGGCTTCTGAACCTCGTTGGATAGCCGACGCCCAGGAACCCGTCATTTCAGCCTGCATGGATTGGGCGAGCTTGATTGATTCACTCTCATCTGAGGTTTCTTCCATGATTGGACGTTTGGATTTTAGGTGGACGACATAAATGTCTGTCTGTCCAAGAGAGGGGAGCTCCAATGTCGCAAACAGCGGCAATCGGCTGTACTCGAAATCTTGTTGGATGCCAATTCGGGTAGAAACGTCAGGGTCTGCTCGCAATGGCAGGGCACTTAAAATTGGATAGCGCGATGCCAAACAAACGACCGGGCTTTTGTAGATGTACTCCTCAAGTGGCTCGGGTTCATCGACAACAGTGAAGAAGCGGTAACCCAAGGGTTCTAGCAATGCTTTGAGCGCAGACGCGCTGAACACTTCCTGAAAGGCGATAATGTCAGGTTGGTAACTGCCAATGTAACGGTTTAGCCAGGCTCGCTTTTGTCGCCATTGGTCTTCGCCATAGATGTTGCTGAACTCGTAAAATGCACCCGGCGGTTCGATAAAATTAAACAGATTTATCGTCGCAAGCTTCAGGCCGAAGGCGCTGTGTGCGTATGAGCTTTTGCTATTGGTTGCGAACACGATACCGTCTCAGGAATGATAAATATTCCTATAGTATAGCGAATTCTGCCGCGGGTAATGGGTTGATATGCTGAATAATAGACACATGCTGGAATCAAAAAGCGCTTCAAATTGAAGCGCTTTTTAGGCGCAAAAGTAAAGAAATTAGGCGGATGCCTCCTCAGGCTTTTTTGCCTGTAGCTCTTCATCCTCCACACTGTTAGAAGACTGATCAGACAGCACTTCCACCAGATTTGCGCGAGAAAGTTCGCCTTGGATCTCACCATCCAGATCCAACACAGGCAGTGGGAGTTCGTGCTCCAGCATGTCAGGGATAACCGCTTCGATCAGCGCATCACTTTGGATGCCTGGTACTTCTTCAAGTACTGCTTCATCAATAGCATCGCCGTGGCGGGTAGAATCAACAGATTCCAGTGTCTCAATGCTCAGGGCGCCTTGGTAGCCGTCATCATTCACGTAGTAACCGTGTTCTGCTTTCGCTTTACGCATCTCTGCAAGCGCTTCGCCAATGGTTTCAGCGCTGATGCGCAGACTCTGCGGTTTCATGACCGTATCAACCGTCAGTGCTCGTGCGCGGTTAACATCTTTAACGAACGCTTCCACATAGTCGTCAGAAGGGTTAAGCAGGATATCTACCGGACGACCTTGCTGAACCAGTTTACCATCGCGCAGGATAGCAATGCGGTCGCCCAAACGAAGTGCTTCATCCAAGTCATGAGTGATGAAGATGATGGTCTTGTGCAGTTTTTCCTGAAGACCAATTAACTGGTCCTGCATCTCGCTTCGAATCAAGGGGTCAAGTGCTGAGAAAGCTTCGTCCATTAGCAGGATTTCAGCATCGGTGCACAGAGCCCGAGCTAGACCAACACGTTGCTGCTGACCACCGGAAAGTTGAGACGGGTACTGTTGTTCATATCCACCCAGACCAACAGTATCAAGCCAGTCAGTGGCTTTCTTCTCCCGCTCAGCCTTGTCGACACCTTGTACCTGTAAACCGTAAGCAACGTTCTGCAACACCGTACGGTGAGGCATTAGACCGAAGCGTTGAAATACCATCGACATTTTGTGGCGACGGAAATTTTGTAGTCCTTTCTCATCAAGCTTCATGACGTCTTCACCTTCAACGATGATCTGGCCTTCGGTTGGCTCAATCAAACGGTTGAAGTGACGAATCATGGTGGATTTCCCCGATCCGGAAAGGCCCATAATCACGAAGATCTCACCACGCGCGATGTCCAGGTTGATGTCCTGAAGACCCACCGTATGGCCGGTTGCTGCCAGAATATCGTCTTTGGATTTCCCTGCTTTTACATCAGGTAATACCTTTTGGGGAGCATTACCGAAGATCTTGTAGAGGCCTTTTATCTGAATAAGCGGTGTGCTGTTTTCAGTGTTACTCATTGTGGCCTCCGCTCAGGTGCTGCTGTGAACGTTTTGCGTAGCTTTGTGATACGCGGTCAAAGATGATTGCCAGTGCGACAATCGCGAGGCCGTTAATCAGACCGAGTGTGAAGTATTGGTTAGTGATTGACTTCAATACAGGTTGGCCGAGGCCTTTAACACCGATCATTGAAGCGATAACTACCATGGCCAGTGCCATCATGATGGTCTGGTTGATCCCCGCCATAATGGTTGGCATTGCGAGTGGGAGCTGTACACCGAACAGGCGCTGTGTTGGGCTCGCGCCATATGCAGTAGCGGCTTCGAGCACCTCTTTGTCTACCAGTCGTATACCAAGATTGGTCAAACGTATAACCGGTGGGATGGCATAGATAACTACTGCAATCACACCTGGGATTTTACCGATACCCAACAGCATGACTACAGGTATCAGATAGACAAAAGCGGGCATGGTCTGCATCACATCGAGCAGCGGTGTAACCATTGACTGCACGCGATTGGAACGTGCCATGGCAATACCAATGGGGATGCCTAAGCATATGGCAAGCATGGTACACACCAAAATAATACTCATAGTGCGCATGGTATTTTCCCACATACCGAAGTAACCGATAGCGAGGAAAGATAAAATCACTGCAACAGAGAGTTTCCAGGAGCGGCTGGCTAAGTAGGAAACACCCGCGAGAATAGCGATCATCAGCCACCATGGGGTGCCGAGAAGAAGTTTTTCAAACCAAATGAGAAACTGGAGCAGCGGGTCGAAGAAAGATTCGATGGTTTCGCCGTAATTACGCGAAAACTCACGGTAGGCGCCATCAAGTGTTTTACGAATCGTCAGAAGGTCGGAGCGTGACATCTCCGGAAATTCTGTCAGCCAAGAATTATCTGCCATAACAGTACAGCGTCCTCTGCGTCTTTAGAATATTAGAAACTATATACCCACCTCTGGTGGGTCAACGTGGACGTAAAAAGAGAGCCAAAAAATACGTCGCATTTATAGATTAGGTTGTCGCAAATGCGGGCTGAAAAAAACAGCCCGCAAACAGTGTGGTGCGATTACAGTGAAGATTTAATTTTCTTCGCCACTTCAGGAGTTACCCAAGCGCCCCAGATGTCTTCATGGTTTTCCAGGAAGTGCAGAGCAGCGATTTCACCGTCTGCCTGATTCTCTTCCATCCATGCAAGAAGGCTGTTTAGCTGTGCGTTGGTGAATGAACGGTTGGAGAGGTAACTAACCGCCTCTGGTGAGTTCTGTGCAAAACTTTCGGTGATCACTGTATCAACCGCTGATGGTGGATACATAGTTACTTTGGGATCCAGACAATCCGCATTGGTCGTACAGGTTTTAAAGTGGTCTTCGTCAATACCTGAGCCGAAGTCAACTTTCACCATTTCGTATTTACCCAGTACCGCAGTTGGTGCCCAGTAGTAACCAAACCAACCTTCGCCACGCTCATACGCTTTGGCAATAGAACCAGACAGGCCAGCGCCTGAGCCTGGATCGATCAGTTCAAAGCCTTTGTCTTCAAGACCCATCGCATTGAACAGGTTGCCAGACGAAATTTGGCAGTTCCAGCCAGCAGGACAGCCATAGAATGCTGACTTAGATGGGTCTTCAGGGTGCTTAAACAATTCGCGGTTTGCAATGACACCTTGGATAGTTCCAATGCTAGGATCTTTTTCTACCAGATACTTAGGTACCCAAAATCCTTCTTCACCACCGTCAGACAGGACTGCACCAGCGAAACGGAGTCTGCCTTCCTCTACACCACGATCTAGCGCGGCTTTCAGGGAGTTACTCCAGAATTCGGGGGCGATATCCGGCTCACCTTTTTCGATCATTGACGTACCGGTAGGCATGGTGTCGCCAGGCACCAGCTCCGCATCACAGTCATATCCTTCTGCAAGAATAATGCGGTCAACATTCGCGATGAGGCTAGCGGAGTTCCAGTTCATGTCTGCGATAGTGACTTTGCCGCACTCCGCCGCATAGCTGCTCATAGGAAGAGCTGAAAGCAGCAGGCAGGACGAGGCTAGAAGTTTTTTCATGGAAGTTCCCTCTCATTTTAAATGACATGATAAATGAATATAGCTCTAATCATTTACCTAATGGATATTGCACTACGTTATTAGCCCTTTCATGGTTTAAATGACTAAAAATATACATGAAATGAAACTAATCATAACAAGTTTGTATCAAAAATTCTTTAGTGTTGTTACCTATTAAGTGTTGAATCGTTTGTGTTCTAAGTAAATTCCGAGGGGATAACGGGATTGAAAATGTGATAACTTGATGATTTGAATACTTAAACATCGAACCACTAAGAGGTTGGTGTATGAAATGTAAGAATCGATATTCAAATCGAAGATTTGTATGTTCGATGAACGATTTTCAACGAAAGTTCTGAAATTTATCCGCCTATTCTTGGTTTATTGGGAGTGATGATCGCAAAAAAATGGGAGTTCCCTATGCAACAATCAGTTTTGGTTCTGGAAGATGATGCAGATATTTTGGGACTCATTGCGCTGCACCTTAAAGTGATGGGGTTTGAAGTGATTAAAGGTACCTCTTTGGAGGATGGATATCGTGCGTTAGCGAATGAAGATATTTCCGCTGTTGTGTTGGATAGGGGCTTGGACGATGGTGATGGTAAAACCTTCTGTGAGTTTCTTCGTCAGCAGGAAAACGGTATTCCCGTGCTGATGTTGACTGCTTTGGATTCAGAGTCTGATATGGTGGAGGGTTTTGAAGCCGGGGCTGATGATTATCTTGCCAAACCTTTCAGTGTGATTGAGTTTCAGGCAAGAGTAAGGGCGCTGATGCGCCGAGTGTCCCTTCACAGTCAATGGCAGCTCGGCACCACGAAAGAATCGAGTTCTGACACCTGTGCTATGAGCAGTAAGCATTCTACTTCACTGCTTTTCCAACACCTCGAAATTTGCCCTGAAACCCACAGTGTAAAGCTGGAAGGTCGCGATATCGATCTAACACCTATTGAGTTTTCTCTTTTATGTTGTTTGGCAAAACGCCCTGAGCGTGTTTTTAGTAAAGATGAGCTGCTAAGTCGCGTATGGAATACAGATTATGATGGCTACCGTCATACGGTGTGCTGCGCGATTAATCGTCTGCGAAGTAAATTGGAGAGAAATCCTGCTTCACCCAAGTACATTCACACTGTTTGGGGGGTGGGATATAAGTTTAGCGAACCCTCAGACCCAGTATTACTCCGCCGTGTGAGCGGTTAACCGACGAAAAGAGGGAGGTAAATATTGGCGTTTAAAAACCGTCTGTTGTTGTTCTCCTTAATTTGGTTTTTGTGCAGTGCTGCGCTTTTAACCGCATTGAGCGTATCTGTCTGGCAGCAAAACGAATGGCGTTCCCGTCAGGTTTTGCACAAAGACCTTGCTGTGCATATGAGGGACGATAACCCACTGATGGTTGGGGGTGACTACAGTCCAGAAGCGCTGTCTTCTATTTTCCACACTTTGATGCTCCTTGGGCCAGACTTTGAAATCTATTTTCTCGATCCGCAAGGCAATATCACGACATCAGGGCCACCCAAAGAAGATGTCATTCGTTTGCGAGTGGATGTTGAACCGATAGAACAGTTTCTTCGCGGTGAGCCTTTTCCTGTTCTTGGTGAAGATCCGCTTTCTGAAAGCGGTGAAAAAGTTTTCTCCGCAGCGCGAATTGATGTGGATGGGCAAGTGGCAGGTTATCTCTATGTACTCATCGGCAGTCAGGGCTATAACGTCTTTGCTGATTTGGATAGCTTGTTACAGTATGCGCCTGTTGTTGCGGCGGCGCTGGTCGCTATCTTGCTCTTTGCACTAGTAGTTTACCAAATGGTATATCGCCGTATTATTATCCCCGGAAGAGTGATGGTGGGTCAGATTGAACAATCAGCTAAAACCGAGTTCCGTATTTCCCCACCTTTAAAAGTGCGCTCACCCGAACTTCAGGAGCTTGCAACCCAATACCGCCGTATGATGGCAGTGATCCAACAACAGTTTATTCAACTGCGGGTCCAGGAAGCGCAAAGACGGGAATACATGGTGCAACTCAGTCATGATTTAAAAACCCCAATGGCTAATATATTGGGGTATCTCGAAACTTGGCGAATCCACCATGATGAAGGTCGGGGCATGATCGACACGGCTTACCACAATGCCCAACGGCTGCAGGGACATTTAAAAAGCCAGCTTGAAGCCGCGAGGTCACCCTCCGCAAAGATTGTGCTTTCTTACCGAGAGATTGGTGTACAAGAGCTATTAGAGGATGTTCGCCACCGTTTCGAACTTCAACTGAAAAATAAACAGGTCGATTTGGTGATAACGGGTTCCGAACCCTTAAATGTATTCGCAGATGAAGTGCTGATAAACCGCGTGTTCGACAACTTAATGGAAAATGCCATTCGACATAGCCCTGCACGCGCTTCCATTCTGATGGACGCCACCAAGGTCAAGGGAGCGAACGTTAGCTTTTGCATTGAAAACGCCGTCGATGAAACCAGTGACGCTGGCTCATTGGGTATGGGAAGCAAGATTGTGGATGCCATTCTCAGTCTGCACCAAAGTCAGCTCCAAGTGTCAGTACCACAAGTCACCGAAATGCCGCGTTACCGCGTTTGCTTTGTATTGTCCTCCGTCATGGCGAAACCGAGCGCCCAGATCAGAGCGGTGCCAACGGCAATGGACTTTGAAAAGGATTCGCCACCCTTAAAAACGGATTATCCGACAGTGAACGCGGAAACCTCTGACGAGGAGGAAGGTACACAAGGTGAAGACATGCATCTCTCTGCCAAAGAAAGAAACGGGCACCCGGTGACATTACCTTCATTCAGTGCGGTTTCTAAAGATGACGACGAAGGGACAACTTCAGGAAACAATAAGGCCGAGTAATCGGCCTTATTGTTTTATCGGTGATTCAACCGATGAATGAAGGTAACTTGCCTGCCATGGCGAGGAAGTGGAACAGGGCGGTGAGGACACCGAAGAGGATAACTGCGCCAATCATGGCATTGCCACCGGGCGCCATAAACCCTTGGTTTCCGCCAGACAAGGTGCGGGATTTCATTGCCAGCAGGGCAGGTATGATACAGGCCCAAACCGTTGCGGCAGCGCCTGCATAACCAATTGCCACAATAAATCCAAACGGGAACAACAGTGACATCACCAACGGTGGCAGAAAAGTCACTAACCAGCATTTGGTGCGGCCAGCTTTGGTATCGTCAAACTTGAAGAAGTCAGCTAAAAAATCGAAAACACCCAAGCCTACACCGATAAAAGAAGACAAAATCGCAGCCATTGAAAAGGCATTAATTGCCTTTGAAATGCTCTCGGACGCGTTCACTCCATCAAGCTGTTTCAGAAGCACGTCGACATTGCCGCCTTGCTCGATGACTGGGCCAAACTCATGGCGTGGCAGGTTGCCGAAGATACTGATGAGCCAAAAACAATAAAGCGCCAGCGCGATAATGGTGCCACCCAGAATGGCGTATTTCGCCTTTCTTTCCTCGCCATAGTAAGCGCGCATTGATGAGACTGAATGATGATAGCCAAAGGAGGTCAGGGCGACTGGCAGCATCGCCATCGCATAAGGGGCATATTGGCGCTCAGGGTTAGCAACATAGAGCAGCACTGCGACATCCACATTGATTGCCATGCCTGATACGCCGAAGATGAAGCTCAATACCATAAAGGTAATAAGAACGACGGAAATGCGGTCGACTGCCCGGGTGGAATGCCAGACGAACAGAGAAAACACGGCAACGAACAGAATGGAAGCGAGTTGGCTACTCATTCCCGTTAATTCTTGCAGAATTAACCCAGAGGAAGTGATATAGGCATAAAGTAAAATGCCACCCACAAAATAAACCGTTAGATTGTTAAAGAAATTAACCTTATTACCTAAATAACTGATCCGAATAGTGCTACATTTTCGCCGTGCCGTGGCAACCTCCCGGGTACGGCGATACGTTATCCATAAAGTGCTTCACCTTCCTGAGCAATTGCCACATATGTTTACACCTGTGATTCCGAGTAATTGTCTCATGGAGAGCATTCCACAATCGTTCTATGACGTTGACCCAAGGGCAATAAACGGGCTGGAACAGCAGCCTGAACTTTGGGTTCTTCTTGAGCCAAGCCTTCGTTTTTTTACTTTTGTGGATGATGTAGTTATCCAGTATCAAGGTGACACTTTTGGCTCGGCGGTAGTGCCACTTTAGCTTCTCCAGCATGGCAATGAATAGGTCTGAGTCTTTCTTT
>NZ_FIZY01000080.1 GCF_900060185.1 Grimontia marina
CACCTTCGCTTTAAATTCGGGTGAGTGGTTTCTACGTTTTCTTGTCATCATCTGCTCCAGTCTTTCTGGGGACTATCAAAACAGATCAATCACTTAAAGTCATGTCCGAAAATTGGGGGCCACTTCTGTGCGCTTCTTTTATCGATTGCAGTTCTTCTTTGCGGGCAAAGGTTTTAATCAACACAAAGCAGGCCAGCAGAAACAGCACATTGAGCACGGTGGCCAAGATGGGCCACCAGGTACGAATAAGCTCTAACGTCATTCACGCCCCCTTTTTTCGTGGTATCGCTGGCAATCAATGCAGCGCGCGGCGATGGGCTCGGCATCAATGCGCTCAGCTGGGATTAATTCACCACAGCGAATACACCAGTGATTGCCTTGCTCATCGATGTCAGGTGTATCCCGATGGCGGTGTTGATGGGCGTTAAGCAGAGCGCTTTCAAATATCTCGTCGCTGATTTGGGCGCGGTCGGCCATGTCGGTCATCGTGCCCCCTTAACGCGCTGACGTTTTAAGGGTGGTTAAACCCTGTTTAAACGCGTTTTTAATGGCGGTGGTATGGCCGCGTTTGTCCATGGTGCGCCATCCCATGTAGGTCAGGAACGGGGCAATCAAGATGCCTGCAAATTCCATGTTCGCGCCGTTGCCTTTGTCGAAGGCAGCCAGCGCATCAAACGCAAAGATGTAAGCGATACAGGCATAGAGTGACAGCCGCGCACCTTTGGGACGGGTATGACGCACATACTCATCTTCTGCCGCATCCCCCGCGCGAATGGTGGTTTGGGTTTCGCTGTGCTCGGCTTGTTTGTCGCTGAGTTGCAATTCCAAGCGGCGGTTCTTCTCTTTCTCTAGCTCGATCTTGATTTTCTCAAGCTCGACCAGGGCATCTGGCGGCAGCTGCGCCACCAGTTGCTCGACTTTCTGCGCCTTGGCCTGTTTGCCGTTAACGCTGCTATCAACATGGTCAACCAAGTTGGCCAGGTCTTTGGCGACGTCTTCGGTTTTGCCGCCGAACAGAGAGCCAATACCGCGAAGCACGGCGGGGCCAAATTCCGTGGCAAGACTTGCAACGGTGGCAATGGTAGCTAATGCCATGGTGCTGCCTCCTTATGCCAGGGTGATGGCTTCTAATGCCAGTTCATCAATGCGGTTAAACCAGCCATTGAGAAAACGGCGCTGCTTCGGTTTGCGGCCAACCAGCCTGGCGTAAAAGCGCGCACGTTCAAGGCTGAAACGGGTGACGAGCACAGAGGGTGGGGCGCATTCTGTGGCAGCAATGGTTTTCGGCCCTGCTTGGCCATCGTCCATCACACCCACAGCGCGCTGCAGCTGCTTCACCGCATTGCGTTTGCCGTGTTGAACGGCAGCATCAAACAGCATAAAGGCGGCTTTATCGGGCAGCTTGTCGCAGCCTGCGCGCAGCCAGAAATCACGGTGATAGATGGCAACAGCGTCATCGATGGTCAGCGCTGCAATATCAACCTCGGGGTAACTGCGTTTGCTGATACCAAATTGGGTCTCGCCGCCTGCATCAAGCGGGTCGTTGACGTAGCCCCCTTCGCGCTCAAGCACGAAGTGAACCGCGTGACAAAACGACGGGGAATAGGGGGTGTTGCTAGAAAGGGTGTTCATGACAGAAACCTCGTTGTGTGGTTGCTGTCAGGTTATGGATTTAGGCGAGGGTGGGCGGATTACCCTTGGTGATTGTTTTTGCGCAGACAAAAAAAGGCCCCACAGTGTGGGGCGTAAAGTTGGCAAAAAGGCGGTGCGTTGAAATATTTGGGGAGCTATTAACCAAACAAGTCGGGTTGCCTTTTTGTTATCTCCATCTTACGCATACGGGCGCATACTTCGTAAATGGTTTTCTCTGTGACGTCGTAGCGCCTCGCAAGAACTTTTGTATTCGTGCCGTTGAATTCATTCCAGATGTGCATGTCTCGAATTTGTTGGCGCAATCTGTCGCCCCGAGGCAAATACACCTGCATGCCGCCCATGTACTCACCGATGTCGAGCACGCACTCAAGCGCGAGTTCAGGAATGTCGATCCCGCGCTTACTCAGGCGCTGCTGCAGCACGCCATGCAATTCGAGCAAGATGGTTGGCCAAGCATTGTGCTCGTCCGGCAGATGGTCGAGATGTTCGAGCAGGGATGGGTTGAGATGCCCATCCCCGAACAGGTCAGTTTGCTTTGTTTTCATGAGAGCCCCATTTCACCTTTCCGTAGATACCTTTATTGCAGATGGATCAAAAAGGATCGTCAATGGTGGATTTCCCGTTTGGGGTGGGAATGGGGCTGTAGGGCAGATTGGGACTGAATATTTGTTGTTTGAATCGTTCGATTACGACATTAGATTTTTAAGGGTAACGAAATAGAATCGAGGCCCTATACTGCTGCTAATGAAACATAGTAATTTTTCTTGAAGAGGAACTGCTGAGGTTTGCTCAGAACACTTTTAGCTAGAGCGTCTGGATTATCCAAGAAAAATGTTGAACATTTTTCTTGGATATCTTTACTGACGCTGCTCTCTACTCTAAACGACAACATATCGAACTGTTCACCATCAAAATAGATCGAAACAAATCGTTGTTCTTTTAAACCGTGCGATAGTAGTTGGTCAAACAAGACCCTGCCTTTGTATTTAGAGTGCATGTCGTTTTGAAGTTCATCACAATAATAATCCAAGCCCAAAGCAGTTAGCGATAGGCTTACATACATAAATGTTTCATGCTTCAACTCTTGCAGTCTGTAATTGGGCATATACTTATAAACCTCTGATGAGCGTATGTGATTGTTCTATTCTTAGTAAAACATCATTAACTACGTTCACTGCTTCTGCTCTATCTGTTAGAACTCTAGTGTTGGCCAAGATACCGTTTGCATGGAACAAGCCATGTCTTTGGTCTTTATAATACCCATAACACTGGTTTATGGCTGTACATGTCTTCTCGCAGTCGATTTTTTCTCGAGCCTCTTCTGAAAGTGTAGCATGATAAACTTCATGTAAGTGAGGTGCAAACCCTTGCTTACCTATGACAATTCCTTTGCTAGCGAAAAGCCCCTTCACGTACCCTTCTAAACCTCTTAGTGCTGGAAACGCGAATACTGTGTAATCCGTAAGTTCAATATCTAGTTTAACTAATGCTAGGCTTGGAGATATTATGGCTTTAATTTTCGCATCAAGTTCGTCAAAAGAATATGGTAAAGTAGCGCTCATTTCGCCAAGAATTTCTTCTGCTTTTATTCCAGTTTTGACTAAGTTCAGCTGTGATTGGACGATATCTCTTAGCTCTAAGAACTCACATAAAAACTCAATGACCTGATTGTGGAGGAGAACAGGGCTTCCTTGAATCATAAATGTTCCTTTGTCGTAGTACGTCAAAGTCACATCATCACCTTGGCAGCCTATTACTTTGTGTTTTTGCCCATAAGGTATTTCTGAAGTGGTTACTGTAGCATGGCATTCTGTTACTAAATACTCTAGTAATAGATCCATGTTTTCCGCATTTAGGTTTCGAATAGAGAAGGACTCTCTTGATGCAACGGTTATTTGACAGTTTTCAACTACGTGACCAGCCAACTTGTTGGATAGCGCAAGATTAGCTCCTTGGGGCAGAAGTGTAGTCCGGCCTTTATCCTTAAAGAAAAATCTGATCAACGCCTCAGTTGGCTCCCCTTTTAGTTGTATAAAAATGTTCTGGCAGTTTTTGCCTGCGTCGACAATCCTTAAAGTTTCAAATTCAGGATGGGATCTAAGTGCATTTTCAATTAATGAACGGTCGAGAGCAATATTCGTATAGGTCATGAACTAGCCAGTATTCTTATAATTAGGACGAACGCATGGTATCAAACGTATGTGTCTAGTTAAATACTTGATATTCTTTTTGGTGCATATTCCTACTTCCTTGCGTTAAGCTTTGTGAACAGGTAGATATCCCCGTTAAAGGTCGAAGAGTTTGAGTTTACGGTTGCTGACAGGCACTATGAGGCTTGGTTTTAAATTCAAAGTTAAGGGCTATTTTCGAGTAATTCGACAGATATGAAATTTAAATGATTTTGTTCAATTTCTAGTTCTTTTAACCCATAATTTTAAAGCTTCAATTATCAGTAGTGCTTGTTCATCATCACACCAACCAACATGATCAACCCCTTTTCTATCATGACTTTTGGTCATCCTCCGCACATAGGCATCAAGCGCCGTTTCTGAACCATCGCGAATAATGCCTTCCTTGGACATGGTGATCCAAAGGGCGCGAATTTTTGAAGTAACGTCCGGCTTGCCCTGTGTTTTTGGGCTTAGACGTTTCTTTGGTTGCTTGGGGTTGTTGCTTTTCTTGCGCTTGAATCCCTGACGTTCCATTGCACTCAACACTTTGTTGAGTTCTTCTACTCCCATTGCCTTGCAGCTGTCGCTGCCTGTTTCCCGTTTTAGCAGTGCGCGGTAGGTGTCATCGTCTAACTGCAGTTCGCGTTTACCGACGTGTATGAGTTGAATTAGGCGTGTTCGTTGCTGCATGGTTATTTCTCCTTAATCCACCATTCTGACACCGCACCGAGTTGTGCGAATTCGACTGCGATCAATTCGTTGTTGTGGGTATAGCCATAAGTGACTGAGCAGGGCGGAGCATCGAATTCCGTTACGGTTGCATCTTTGGTTAATGCCTCTGCTTCGATGGTAGTTGCCTTTTTAAAGCCAATTAACGCTGTGTTTAAACGCGGTTTACACATGGTTTATTGCCGTTGTTAATGCGCTAAAAAAGCCCCGTTTGCTTTGGCATTCGGGGCTGAGGATACTTGCTATTCAGTCTCTTCAAGTACTGGCGGTTTATGTGTCATGCCGAGCAGGTATAGCAGCATGTCTGCCGCGCCTCGTTGGTAGAGTTCTTCGCTGTTAGCTGCATCGCTTTGAACTGCTCGTAACAGCAGCACCAAGTCTTCTGTTGAGTGCTTCCTTATCGCTTTTTCAAAGAAGGCGATGCGTTGCTCACCCAAATCGATATCTTCAGGCCCTCGCACGTTGGGGGTAATGATATCTAGCGTCGTGTTGAGTCTACGGGTCATGGTTCCCCCTTATAGCTTCGCTATGTCGAGTGGAATTTGACGGTAGCTGTCATCGCTGTTGCGTTCATACAAACGCAGATAACTGCTGGTGCCTGTGACTTGAATGGAATCTGCGATAGCATCCATTGCTTCGTTCCATTGGTCATCGTCGATATCGAGTTGGCGTAAGGAGAGCACTTGATTCACATCGATGCGGCCTTGCTTGTTAACACGGAACGCATGATCGACCAGTGCTTTGATGTGGTCGTTGACGTTTTCACTCCAGCGGTTGATGCAGGCATCAATGAGGGTTTTGGCGGCCTGAATGCGCTCATCAAACACGCGGTGTTCGCCTTTAGCGCGGACGAGCTTATAACGGCCATCGAAACTCATTAACGTAACATTTCCTTTTGTTCCACCATATTTCACGTCATAGGCTTCTGCGGATAGGTCAACAAAGTCGGTGACTTCATTCATCGCGAGTAGCTTAAACGCGGCCAACGCTTGCTGCTGTTGACGGGCGGCGGTGACAACGTTTTGAACCAGGTCATCACGGATCAGATCAATCGGTTTGATTTGGCTTTCTGGCACCATGTGACCTTGAGCGTTTACGCGGTAACCTTGTGGAATTTGAACTGTCATATTAATCCTCCCAGACGACACAGCAGCCAGAATGACGCGCAGCGCGAATGCGGCGAGTCAGGCCATTTACGGTTTCAGTGATTTCAATGCTTCGGTGCTGAAGTTCCGGCACGGGTGCATCAACGTGTATCACTAACGTTTTCTCGGTCTGTACTGTTCGAGTGACCTGGCAGTTGAGTTTCTGCAAGGTTCTCAATAGGTGTTTCACCTGATATTGCGGATTCAAATCTTTCATCTTGAATGCCTCACTCCATGAATTGAGTTTCAACCTTTTATTACCTTCTGGCTGATTCACGGTGTTCATTGTTTTATCAGTCGGTTGTAGCGATTCCCGACAGCCATGAGCTCACGCTTAAGCAACTCGATATAGAGGCGGTGGTAATTCCCCTTCATGCTCTCAGAGTCGGTCTTTGCCTGTCGCTCTAAGCGGGCGCAAACAGCAGCTGCGTCGTATTGACGTACTTTTGTTTGCTCACTGCTTGATTGGCGACAGAGCCTGTCTGACTGTTGCTTTGCATTTTTGGACTCAATACTTAGGCGAATAGGCGTGCTTAAACGCTCTTCAAGTTGGCTATTCGGGCAACCACTGCGGCAGGCTTTCCATAAACGGATCGCATTTGGTGTGCTGCCTACATGCTTCGCGTTCTGGTGTGCGAGGCATTTATGCTTAGGGATTTCGCCCAAAACAGGACACACAACGGTGTGCCCCATGTAGACGCTTTCCACCAAGCTTTGCACTCTCTGCATGTTGCCTTGGTATTTGCCGTTCAGTACTTGAGAGATCATCGCCTTGGATACGCCCATAGCATTGGCGACGCTGTTTAGCGAAGTGTCAGCCACTTGCTTTCTTAGTTCGTCAAGCCATGTCATTGGTCATATCCTCCTTGCTTGAACAATGCTGCTTTTGCCTTTCTTTTAGTGGAACTTGAAAGGGGTAAAGCTTCTGCTCGTTCTGATCCCAGCAGCCTTCTCTGCGCACAATTGGTGCGAGTCGGCCTGTATCCCTAATGAGTAGCCATTCAATCTCTTTACCTTGAGAAGGGCTCAAGCGCTTCTTCTCGGGTTTTCTTGAGCGTTCAACAACAAAACCGGATTTGTTCAGATAGATTAGGTAATTTCTTGCTGTGCTTTCCTCAACATCAATGGATGACACCAAATCAGAAACCGTAAACTTCCTGCCTATCTTCATGTTGTTCCATAACTTTTGACGTTTTGTTTTTTGATGCCTGTATCTGATTTTTGAGCCTATTCGCCCTCGTTGCCCCCAGACGGGCTCTGCAGATTCATCGACAGAAAAGCGCTTTGGATAACGCGTTTTGCCTTTGGTTTTTTTTTGAATAACCCAACCTTTTTTGAGCCACGTATTTAGGCTGTCTCTGCAATGCGTGATGTTTATTCCCGTTGCAGTTGAGATATCTCTGGCGGAGCTGTTTGGATGATCTTGAAGCCATTTCCAAGCAGTTTCTCGCAGGTTGCTACTAGCCATTTCGCAACCTCCATCAGTTTCGAGCCACTGTCATGAACAAATCGAGGCTTGAAATATCATCCATGGTGACAACGCCATCGGGGGGAGGGTTACCATTCACAGAGCGCTCGATTTTGCTGAGGGCCGAGAGAATGGTTCTCACAACACCGCGTGATTTGACTCGAATGTGATCGAGAACTGCATCATCGAGTTGGATGTGCTCATCGATCTCCATGAGTTCATAAGCGAAGGTGGCGACGTCTTGTAAATCTGCGGGTTTAAATTCGACCCATTCACTGATGCGGTTGTGAAGCTGTTTCCGATGGGAGATACGGCGGGCAATTTCTTCCATGCCGACTAAGACAACGGGTTGCTCTGTGTTGTCGTAAATATCACGGAAAGACTCCATGATCTTTTTACTTCCAACGACATAGTCAGCTTCATCCACAAACAGACTGAATTCATTTCTACGAACGCACTCGATAATGGAATCAAGAGTTTGGTAAGCACGTCCGGTAGAAACGAGGCCACATTCTTTGGCGATGCGATTCAGAATGCTTGTCGGGGTATCACTCGCACAGCAGCGAACGTATACGCCGTTAGTGGTATCGAGGTTAAAAAGGTATTGAAGGGCGGTAGTTTTACCAAACCCACTTTCGCCATGAATTAACCCCATTCCAGGAACAATTTGTGAGCGGGTGAGTAGGTTCTCAAGCAGTGCCATGGCGGCTGAGACGTTTTTTACATCGACAATTTTATTTCTCATGTCTATGATACCTTATGATTATGGTTGCTCTGTTGGAGCGGTCTATCAGGCTCACAATCTCCGTGAAAGATTGTGAGCCATCCCTTCTTACTTCAGGCGTTACCCAAAGCAAAAATCACTTAGCCAACCGACGAGATTTCCCGCCGGATTCAATATATTTTTGTATCTGTGGGGCCGTGAGTTGATGTGTGCGCATGTAGTTTTTGAACCACTTTTGCTGCCTCTCATCTAGCTCGTCACCGTTGATGATTATGTCTGCCATATCCCAGGCTATTTCGCGTTCTCCTTTTAGCATTCGAGCCTCTTGCGCTGCAGTACGCTCGGTTTGTTTTCTCCGTTGTTCCCTGTGGCGTTCAATTGCTTCGAGCTCCACATTGCTGCGTTCTGTTGATGACTTCACGCCTGCTTTTTCTAAGGCGGTGAGTAATTCGTTGTTGTGTTCGATGCTTTCTTTTGGAAATGGCACCGTATTGTTCTTTGCTTTCGCTTGAGCAATGGCTTCTGCGGCCAAATCATCAATGCCGAACTCCTCGGAATAACGCTTCATGTCGCGCTTAAATTGACGTAACTGTTTTTCGGTTTTGCGTCTGGCTTCGATGAAGGCTTGAGGGCTGATTTCACGGCCTATCAAGTCAGCGTTGACGGCCTCGATACACTCGCCATCTCCATGGATTGGATACAGGTAGGCTTTGGCTACATCACAGGGGTCGAGATACACATTAACGCGCTGGCGCATGTACTTTTCTTCCTGTAATTCAGGGGCACGATAAATCAGTTTGTTGACCTGTACGCCACCACGACGTATCGATTTTTCGCCTGCGAAGTTGAGCATGGCGTCAAGTGCGCGTGGGTTTGGCACAATCACTGGCTTATATTTCGTTTGTGAATATTTTTGGTAGGGGCTTAAACCCTTTAAGCCACTATGAGGTTTTTGGTGATAACTGTGTTCTAGCCAGTCATCCATAAACGCCTGAAACTCACTCGGTGTCATGCCGATGTTTAGGGCATCTTCATAGCGCTTTTTCTTGCCTTCACCAATTCGGGCCGCAAACTCAAGGCGGGCCTCAATAAGCTCTCTATCTTTGACGTTGTGACCGATGTAGTTGGGCATCACTTCCACAATACCGCCTTGGAAGGTGCCAAAAAAACGTTCGATGAAGGGTTTTTCCCAGCCAGAAAACGGGGTTGCTTTGACGTGTTTTACACCCAGCCCTCGAATGATTGAGACGGTTTTCTTTGCAACATAATCAGAACCGTTATCCGTTTTGATTTGCCCGTCTTCATTGGGTAGCCCCCAACTTAAAATTGATTTGCGTAGACATAGCGAAACAGCTGTCGCGGTAGATGTTGGGGCGAGTAACATTTTTACTCGACGAGTGAAAACATCAATACACGCGACGATGGAAAAGCGAACGAGTTTGCCGTCAACATTCAACATTATGTCAGTGGGTGTTGAGTCCATTTCCCAAAGATCATTGGGTTGATTTACCCAAGGCTCATGCTCTTGAATGAGGCCGCGCTCTTTACCGTAGAAGCCTTTGTGATTGGTGGAAAATGTGTATTTTCCCTGATTTGAGGTGACCCATTGCATTATCCAGCGTCGAAAGCTGGACGCTCCAGGTATCTTCCAGCCAGCACCTAGCTTCTCTGACTGGACGCACGCATATTCGCGCATTTTGTAAGGCTGATTTTTAAAGTGAGGCCGCTCTATCAACAAAGCGATACAGAACTTTTCGAGCTCGCTTTGATTAGCAATAACGCTGTCGCCACGGCGTACATTCGGCTTTCTAACAAGCGTTAAGATACCGCCTTCCTGTAGGCTGCTTTCCCAGCGATCTACAGTAGCGCGACTGATGCTTTTTACGGTCTCATAAACGCTCGTATCGAGCGGTAGCTCTTTGGCTTTAAACGCTTGCACAAACATTTTGTGCCCATGAGTTACTTGGTTGTCGAATGCGCGTAGGAAGGCTTCTCGATACTCGACGATCGTGAGTCGTGCAAAGGCAAGTGTCTTGTCTTTTTCAGGGCAAGTATTTAGAACGCCCATAGCTTGAGCTGAAAGAGTATGAATGCGATGTTTTAGCATTCTCTCTTCTTGGTTCAATTCGCTTATAAGCTCTAGAGCAGCATGCTCACCTTGAGGCTCAAGGACTGCATCTTTTGTTAATTCTGCAATTGTGGTTCTGGGTAAAGAACTTATGTGGTACTCGAAGCCTTTGCCTTCACCTTTGTTTCTTGTTTCCCAATTTTCTCGCTCGGCTTTGATTCTCATACCACGAGCGGTTGCCGGAACGCCTGGCAGACCTACGAGATCAAGGACGGAATACCATTGTTTATTCATTAGTTGTCCTTAATGCATCTTGTTCGAGAGCTTTGCCAAGCTCATCCATGATGCTCCTAGATAGTTTTCTGCAGGGCTTGTTTCCCGTCTCAGGTGCGAACGTACAGATGCAGTGATGGACTGTTCTTGGGTGAAACCCTTTCTCTTTAGCCCAGGCCGCTACGCTGTATCCTTGAGCTTTTAATGCGCCGCATATTTCATCGGCAGTATCTACCTTCATGTCTATGCTCCGTGTTAATCTCTATGTAGCTGTCTGTTTCGGTAAATTACCAAAGCGGACAATAAGACTCTAAGTGATCCAATAAGACTTATCAAGTCACTTTAGGACGGTAGATTGATTGCGCTGTGATTAAATTCGCGTGTGGTTTTATTAAATCTTTAAATATCAATTGGTTTAAACATGTCGAAAAATTTGGATGACGTTTCATTTCCAGAAGAGGGCTTTGATGCGTTCCCAGAAAGACTCAAAGAGATTATCGGAACAGCAACGTTGAAGGACTTTGCTGCTGCTGTTGGGATCTCTGAAGGCGGGCTCAGAAAGTACTTACCGCCCGCTCGTTCTGTTCCTTCTTTTGATAAGGTCTCCAGGTTCGCCAGATATCGTGGTGTGTCTTTGGAATGGTTATCGACGGGTGAGGGTGAGAAATACGCTCTTGAGTCCAATAGCTCTCAAGAGCTAGGTAAGGAGTTCGCACTAATTGATGGTTATCACAGCACCATCGATCAAATCTCAGATGATGAATATGCTGGCGAGGTTCGTAGGCGACTTGCGTTTAGGAAAAAATGGTTATCATGGCGCGGATTTAACCCCGACAATCTCAAAGTCTTTTTTGTTAAAAGCGCTGTTGAAGGAGGGTTAATCAATGGCGGTGATACTGTCATGATCGACTTCGCGGACAGAGTATTATCAGACGGTGCGTTCGCTCTTAAATTGAAAGGCGCAACAGTTATTCGTTGGCTCGTCGTCAAGGTTGACGGTGGCGTTGATGTTCACGCTGATATGAATCAAGCATCAATAGAATCTTTGTCTGGGACTGAAGCAGATAAGCTTAATCTACTGGGGCGTGTGGTTTGGCTAGGCAAAGACTTAAGTTGATACACATCTCAGAAACTAGCCGAGAAAAGGATCTAGTCAGTTCCTTTTCTGAGTAGGTGAGTTTCTAGTTAGAATGCCTTAATACCTTGTAGAAGCTGAACTTTTGCTATTTATGTAGAAAGGGATCTGAGTTCCTTTTCTCTGAACGCTTAAATTGGGAAGGGATCTGGCCTCAATCAAGCATAAAGCCTTTTACCTATTGGCCTGAACGCTGTTAAAAGTAACGGAACCTTTTCAATTTATCCGGCTTCTCTTTTTCGTGTTTCCTCAAAAAGAGCCTAAATCCCGTCTCATTTTATCCGGTTTCGATTTCCTAAAACCTCATGTCAAAAACAGCTTCAAACCCTTGGCGGCCTTGGGTTTGTCTCACCTATTCCCACCCGATCCCATTTATTCCCAATATTTCATTCTATGTGGTGGGTTACACGGTGCTTATGTAGGAGCAAAATTAGAGTTGATAGTTAGTGGTCAACTAAACCTTGGATTCAAAGTGAAATCCAATGAAGAAAAGGAATATTCATTTGAATTAGGCTCGGCAGTGAAAGGTATTCTTGCTATTGGAGTAGAGACGAATATCCGAGGTGGAGTTCGGTATTGGGTTGTTGAAGGATATTTCGAGGCGGGGGCTTCGGCTAAGGCTGAGGGGTTGTTCGAATTAGATTCGCCTAATGAGAGCGAGCTGAATTTGGTCTTCTTTCATAACGGTGTTGTAGCAAAAGTTTACATCGAGGGGGGATTTGGGATTTCCCAAAACGATGCAAAAGCTAGCACTGGTGGAGAGGACTTATTTGCTACCGATGATGATGGCAACGTTTTAGGCAAAAATACCAATGTCTCTGGTCCAAACAATGCGAAACTAAAAGACAATGGGGCAGAGAAGGAATGGCAGATTTGTCCAAAACTACCCAAAGAAAGTTCTAACTATAAAATACCTCTCAAAAGCTCAAAAAAGAAAGAGGAGAAGGGATGAGCACAAAATCTAAACTAAGTGTTGGTTTATTATCGTTATTTGTAATCACTTTAGGTATATGGAAAATCGGGGCGAAAGAAATGGACTCTCTTAGATACTTGGCATCGTTCAAAACCGAGAACAGTTACTGCTTTGCTTATATCAATGGGCTTGCGGCAGCAAACAATTTAAAAGCAAGCTCCGGTACCATTTCGGCGGGACTAAACGCTACCCCTTACCTCGAGAATGGCACTAACGACATCGCAATAAAAATGGCATCGATAACTGCCCCGAAAGATTTGGCTCTTTTACCAGACTCTCGCTGTGAACTACTAATTTCTGCAAACACGCCAGAGCAACAGTTCAATATAGCAAGCGTGATCGCAGATGCAGATGAAAACAACGAACCGACGGGAGCTAATACCCCTCAATATAATGGGAGCGATAAACTGGGTCCAGTGAGTGAAGGTAAACAGGCCAAATCCGTTTTATATGTTGTGGAACGGACCTTTGAAGCTAAAGGATTACCTAATTGGGCATGGACAACGGCTTCTCCTCTCTCAGATACAAGTGAAAATAGACAGAAAATCAAAGACAGGTATATGGACTTATGGCTTTTCTTGAAGCGGAAAGAAATTGATGCTCTCGAGGCACAAGCATCGATCGCGATGAGTGAAATGGCTCCCACGGAAAGTATGAGCCCACATGATTATTGGCTAACTATCGGCATCAATGAGGCACTCGATGATGGTAAAACCGCGATGCCAATAGAATGGGAACAATATGAAATTAAGTTTTATAAGGGAGGTAGACTTATTCGTCTGGAAGATAGTTCGGGTAGAACACCTTTAAAACTTGAAGACGCTGATACTGTGTTTTCCTATAACCCTTATCTTTCACTCGTTAACGGTAAATTAGTTATTACTAGATGAGTACTGAAAGTGTCCAGAAGAAAACAGCAACGTACCCAAAGTCAGCGTGATACTCAGTCTGGTGCTTTGAATATCACTCCTGAAGAAAAGAAAGGCCTGATTAAGTTTGGCTTAACCATAGGAACCATTCCTGTCGCCATAGTCGCTGCCATTTTTTCTGACAATGGTGGACAAATCCTTACGGCTTGGTTTGCGGGGATAGTAGGGTTGGCTGGAATACTGATGCTGCATAAACACCTTATCCAAGCTCAATGGCGGTATGAAATAGTTCAGGGGGAAATAGCGGGCTTTTCTTCTGTTGAGCAGTACGAGAAAGTGTATGAAGACTCAATTCAAGAACAGCGCACGGTGAGTTTTAGCAGTGTCTTTTATTTTCGATTTCAAGGTCGCGGGTATCTCGTAGAACATGTGATTTCGATGAATGGTCTGATGCTGAGGATATTGGGGTACAAAGCCGGAGAGCCTGTTGAAATGTGGGTGCCCATACATAAACCGACGCTTGCGAGAAAAAACAGCTTGTTTGGTCGCTATATCTACCTCAGCACCGGACTATTTTTCACTTTGATTTCAGTCGTGCTTTGGTATTTTGTCTTCACCAGTGACTTCTTACCGGGCTAATGGAGTTCAAAAAACTGAAAATAACCACTAGTTTGAGCCTACTACTCGTTTTTATGACAGGATGTAGTGAGAGCATGAGCATCTCAGCTAAAGATATTTTTTTGCCTAAAAAAGAAAACAAAAAAAGCAGCTTTAGCCCTAACTTTTCGCACACTCTTTACAATTGGTGTTCTCCTGCACACCTGCGGCTTTGTGCTGAAATTTTGCGAGTCTGGTATGAGAAGCGGCTATGTTGTTCGCATTGTACTGAAGGAAATTTTCTTACAGAATCACGCACAAAGTTAGTGCATGCTAATGGTGTGTCACTAATTACTGCCAACATGTATCATTAATCACCACATTGCTCGTTGTAACACATTGATTTGCATAGAGTGGAAATATCACTTTCTACTGCCATCCACACATCTTGTGGATGGTGTTTCTGACACCATAAGTCTGCAAATTAGCACCACAAGCTTGCAAATTGACACCATAAGATTGCACAACTACCCTTATTTGTAACAAAACAACATGCGGTATGTGCCCATGTATCGTCGCAATCTAAAGCACTCTCGCGTCAAAAACCTCTTTAAATTCTCCAGCTTAAAGAACAATGCTGTTCTTACCGTTGAATCCGCCTTAGAGTTCGATACCTGCTTCCACCTCGAATATTGCAAAGAAATTGTGTATTTCGAGGCTCAGCCGGAAGGGTTTCGCTATCAATTTGAAGGTAAAAAGCTGCCTTATACGCCAGATTTTCGGGTTAGCTATGAAGACGGACGTGAGGCATTTCTGGAGATAAAGCCTGCCAGCAAAATTGACGGGGATGAGTTTCGTCGGAAGTTTGTCCGCAAAATGGAAGTGGCAAAATCTTTGGGGTGTCCTCTGTCATTGGTAACCGATAACCAAATCAGAGTTAATCCAGTACTATACAATCTGCAGCTATTGCACCGCTATACAGGTATCGTTGGGGTAAATGCTATCCAGATGCAGTTGCTCAAAGTGGTGAGAGCAAGTGGATTAGTTTCCATCAATGACCTATCACAACGAATTCATGTTTCTAGTGGAGAGTTAAAAGCCAACGCGTTGGCGCTAATTTCACGTGGGCAATTGCAGGCAGAATTGAATAAAGAGAAATTTGGCATGCACAGTGTGGTGTGGATTGGAGCATGAACTCCAGTTGTGACGACGATAGCCTACCACTGTTCAGTAATGAATTCTCGCCGTCATCGAGTTCGGAAAATAACCCAAATAGCTCCCCAACCCAAGAACCACAAAAGCTAATAGAGAGGGATCTTGATAGCTATCCTGTACATTTGAAAGAAGAAGCTATCAAGCGCTTTCGACTACTCGCCTTTATCAATAAAAACCTAAATGGTGGCTGGACACCTAAAAACCTTAACCCGCTCATCCTGCAGCACTTTGAAGAAACAGGGCAATCAGACCCACCAAAAAGCCGAGTGGTGTGCAATTGGCGTAAAAGCTATGAATTGTCGGGAGGAAAGATCACAGCGTTGGTTCCAAAGCATCATCGCAAAGGTAATTACGAATTAAAGAATACCGGTGATGGCCCAATTTTTCATGACGCGCTGGAGCGATTCTTAAATGCACGAAGATCCTCGATAGCAACAGCCTATGAGTACTACAAAGATCAGGTTTTACTCAGCAATGAAAGGGTTGTTGAAGGTCAAATAGAGCCACTTTCTTATTCGGGGTTCAAAAAACGCATTAAGCAGCTTCCTCCCTATCAAGTCGCTGTTGCTCGGCATGGCAAATTCATGGCAGATCAGTGGTATGGACATTTCAGTGCACACAAGCCGCCAACACGCATTCTAGAAAAGGTCGAAATCGACCACACGCCACTCGATCTCATTTTGATTGACGATGAACTTCTTGTCCCTCTCGGTCGCCCTTACTTAACGTTGCTCGTTGATGTGTTCAGTTCCTGTATTGTTGGCTTTCATCTTGGCTACAGAGCACCAAGCTATGACTCAGTGAGCAAAGCGATTATTCACGCCACTAAGCCCAAGGACTACCTTCATAGTATTGCCAGCGACTTCCAACATGACTGGCCGTGCAGCGGAAAAATTGAGACGCTAAATAGCTGTTCCTAATAGTAGATCTCAAAGATAAGAGAAACTCAGTCCGCTTTGTGCGATCTGATCAATCGCCAAACCGAAACATACCGACAAAAGGACTGAGTGATGGCCATCATAGCACCGATACCTCGTGGCGAACGTCGTAGGATGAAAAAAGCGATACAGACTACCAAGGACAAGGATTATGCCCGCAGACTTATTGCTCTCATGCAACTCCACGAAGGCAAAACGATTGTCGATGTCTGCCGTATTATCAGTGCAGCCCGCTCCTCAGTGGGTAGGTGGATTGACTGGTTTACTCAAGGTGGTATGGATGCCCTGCACGCTTTGCCTGTTGGCAGACCGCCAACGCTTCCCGTTAGCGAAATGTGTGCGATGCTGACTATTCTGGTTCAGTTTTCCCCGCAGGATTTCGGTTATCAGCGAAGCCGCTGGAGTACAGAGCTTTTAACGATGCAGCTCAATGATGTATTCCAAAGTACAGTGGCGGCTTCTACGGTCAGGCGTTGGTTACCGAAAATCGGGATCGTCTGGCGTAGGGCGGCACCTACCCTCAATATTCGAGACCCTGACAAGGAAGAAAAGCTCGCTCAGATAAGTGAGGCGCTGGACAAATGCAGTGTTGACCATCCGGTGTTTTATGAAGACGAAGTTGATATCGACCTTAACCCCAAAATTGGGGCTGACTGGACGGTAAAAGGCCAGCAGAAAAAAGTGGTCACACCGGGACAGAACTGCA
>NZ_FIZY01000081.1 GCF_900060185.1 Grimontia marina
CTCACCCGTCCGCCGCTCGCCGCCCTTAACGTCCCCCGAAGGTTCAGTTAAGTCGCTGCCGCTCGACTTGCATGTGTTAGGCCTGCCGCCAGCGTTCAATCTGAGCCATGATCAAACTCTTCAATTAAAGTTTTTGGCTCGATGAAATACTGTATAAATTGACTGTGCCGATATAACCGAAGTTATTTCGTTTGGTCACTCAGCAAACATCGATAAATCTTTTGTCTATCAATCACGAGTGCCCACACAGATTGCATAGGTCAAATTGTTAAAGAACGTTGACTTAAAGAAGCGTCGCTTCTCACCGTCAGGGCTGCGAATTTTACGCTGCCGGGCGATGAAGTCAAGAAGAAATTTTGAGATTTTTCAGCGTTGCTTTCGCAACCCTCAAAACACCTTGTTGACTTGCCTCTCGGGGTGAATTTCCCTTCGAAGCGGGCGGCCATTTTACTGATTCGAAACAGCGCGTCAAGCGTTTATTTCAACTCAATTTTTGAGGCCTTCGCCGTACCGATTTGAGTGGGCGTTTCCGCTGTGGAAGCCGCTCTCCGTGTCGGTGAGGCGGCATTATAGGGAGGTCTGAAATTCTGGCAAGGGCTTTTTTGAGGTTTTTTATGAAAAACGGTGCGTTCGATTACTTTTCGCCCAAAACGACATTAAAGTGAACGAAATCGCTCTGAAAAGTCCTTCACTCTATCCCAATTGGTGTACTCAACTTCTTTGGTTGGATCAGTTTCGCCACCTGTCATCTTCATAATGAACTGAATCATGACACGATCGAAAAGCTTATAGCGGGGATAGTAGAGCGCACCGGCGAACACATCTTGCAGTTCTGGCTGCCAAGGCGACAGCTTTCTGAACTTCTTCATATAGACACTACCTTCCGGTGTGTCTTTACCAGGTTTGCGAGCTGTCAGATTCACGCAGAAAAAGGCAGCTTTCGTTTCATTGAGCGCAGAGAGGTTGTTTTCGATAAAACGGTATAGCTTCTTATTAAGGTGACCATAGCGAATTGACGCACCAATCAATACCTTTTCATATTCCGCCCAATTCACCTCAGGCATGTCGTGCAGGTCCACCAGCTCACATTCGTAATTACCTGCCAATTCGCTTTCAATAGAACGAAGAATCTTAACTGTCTGCCCTTCACGACTCGAGTGAAGTAAAAGCGCCTTTTTCATCATTATTCCTATAAAAGCTATTAGCTACGCCAGAAGGTCGGCGTAAAAAGAACCAGTAAGGTGAACACTTCGAGACGTCCGAAAAGCATAGAAACAATCAGTACCCATTTCGCGCCACTATTAATATCGCCAAAGTGAACCGCTACCTCTCCCAAACCAGGACCAAGATTATTGAGGGTTGCTGCAACCGCAGAGAACGCCGTTAACTCATCAATACCTGTCGCAATAAGCCCCAGCATACAGATGACAAATACCAGTGCATAGGCCGAGAAGAATCCCCAGACTGCATCCACCACCTGTTGAGGCAATGCTTTGTTGCCCACTTTGATGGTGTACACCGCCCTTGGATGCACCAAACGTTTCAGTTCACGAGAACCTTGTAGTGACAACAGTAGGATTCGGATCACTTTCATACCGCCGCCCGTTGAGCCTGCACAACCACCTATAAAAGAGGAAAACAGTAAAAGCACTGGCAGGAATAATGGCCACTCAGAAAAACTCGTCGTGGTATAACCCGCTGTCGTCGAAATCGATACGGTTTGGAAGATGGCTTGGTTAAAAGCTTCAAACTCAGACTCGTAAGTGCCATGGTTGATCAACATGCCGAACACAATCGCCAGCAGGATAAGCTGGATCACGATAAACGCACGGAACTCCGGGTCTTTGAAATAGAAGCCAGGATGCAGCTTGCCACTGGCAAAAGCGGCGAAGTGTAGCGAGAAATTACACGCTGAAATAAAGAGAAAGAACACCGTGATGAAGTTAATCGCAGGGCTGTTGAAATAGCCAATACTTGCATCATGGGTTGAGAATCCACCGATAGCGACAGTCGAGAAACTATGACTGATAGCGTCGAATACCGACATCCCTGCCAGCCAGTAAGCCGATGCGCAGGAAACGGTCAGCGCAAGATAGATGTACCAAAGCGCTTTCGCCGTTTCGGCAATACGCGGTGTCATCTTGCTGTCTTTAACCGGCCCCGGGATTTCAGCACGGTAAAGCTGCATACCACCGATACCGAGCACTGGCAGAATAGCTACCGCAAGCACAATGATACCCATACCTCCGAACCATTGCAGAAGCTGGCGATAAAACAGTACCGCTTTTGGCAAATTGTCGAGCCCCACCATCACAGTAGCACCAGTTGTCGTCAGGCCCGAGAAGGATTCAAAGAAGGCGTCGGTTACCGACATATTGGGCTGTTCCGACAGCATGAACGGAATAGACCCCGCACTGCCGATTACCGTCCAGAACAGCACCACAATCAAAAAGCCATCACGGGCTTTCAATTCATGTCTGAAACGTCGGTTAGGAAACCAGAGAAGACCACCGCCCGCGAGAAGAAGGAAGAAAGTGAGAACAAAAGGGAAACCTTCACCATCGCGGTAAATGAATGCCACCACGGCTGGCGCCAGCATGGTGATACTGAAAAGGGCAAGAAGAAGCCCGACAATCCGGATAATTGAACGAAATTGCATAGCCTTGGACGGCTCATCCTTATATTCAGGGGTAAGCCTGAATTATGTATTTTTATCAAGCCCGGCCACGCTAACCTGACCGCGGGAGCGATTAAAAATCTCCGCTGCGATCTGTTCGGCACTCCGTGCATCCACTTCCACTGTCATCTCCACATTATGGCTGAAATCAGTATTAACCTGAACCGCGTTATGGGAAGCCAGTATCGATTCGATCAAGGCAATGTGAGGGTATTCACAGCTTATTGTGAACTGGACCGTAATCGCCTTCTCTTTCGTTGCCAGTTGCAGTAACGCCTGTTGCACACCGCCACCATAAGCTTTGACCAGTCCACCTGTCCCCAATCGGATACCGCCATAGTATCGTGTCACCACCGCAGTGATCTCACCCACACCGCTTCCAGATAGCTGCGCAAGTATAGGCTTACCGGCAGTACCGGAAGGTTCTCCGTCATCACTGAAGCCCCAACTCATTGAGTCTTCAGGACGCCCAGCAACGAACGCCCAACAGTTATGGCGCGCGTCGGCATGCTTCGCTTTGATTTCTGCCACAAACGCTTTGGCACTTTCGATGCCTGGCGTATGGGCGAGATAGGTAATAAAGCGGCTCTTCTTTATCTCTTCTTCCGATATCACGGGTGATAACGGGATCAGATAAGGCGAGGTATTCATGCGAGTCACCATAAATTGAAAAGGCGCGGGATTTTAACACAAGAAAATCGTAACACAGCAAAAGCGCTAACTCGTTGAAATAGTGAGAACGCAAGATTCAAACAGATAGTTTAAACACAAATTTCAAACATCTGTTTAACATTTCTATTGCCTTTTTGTTCAGCCCGGCTCAGACTAAAGCTGACTATAACGACTACCCTCTACCTAAAGGTAAACCAAACCAGACAAAGATCTGGCAATACGGAGATAGAACATGATTTACCAAGGTGACACCCTGTCCGTGCGCTATCTGGAAGATGGCCTCGCGGAGCTGAACCTCGATGCACCCGGCTCTGTTAATAAATTCGACCTTGCGACACTGGAAAGTCTCAACGAGGCGCTTAATGCTCTCTCGCAGAAGTCCGACGTAAAAGCCCTGCTGCTGACGTCTGCCAAACCAGCATTTGTCGTAGGCGCAGATATCACTGAATTCCTCGGCCTGTTTGCCAAGCCAGAGGAAGAGCTTTCAAATTGGGTCACACACGCAAACGACATCTTCAACAAACTCGAAGATCTGCCTTTCCCTACCGTTTCCGTCATTTCCGGTTTCGCGCTAGGTGGTGGCTGCGAGTGCATTCTTGCTACTGATTTCCGTATTGCTGATTCCACCGCGCGCATCGGCCTACCAGAAACCAAACTTGGTATCATGCCGGGCTTTGGCGGCACCGTGCGTATGCCACGTCTGGTGGGCGCAGATACCGCGATGGAGCTCATCACCGCAGGTAAAGAAAGCAAAGCCGATGCAGCACTCAAAATCGGTCTGGTTGATGCAGTGACGGCACCAGATGACCTGCGTGAAGCAGCGATTGCCCTTGCTAAGCAAGCCATTGAAGGCAAGCTGGATTGGCAATCACGTCGCGCACAGAAAAAAGCGCCACTGCAACTGAACAAGATTGAAGCCACCATGAGCTTCACTATGGCCAAAGGCATGGTGGCGCGTGTGGCAGGCCCTCACTACCCAGCTCCTATGACCGCGGTTGTAGCGATTGAAGAAGCGTCACGCTCCGATCGCGACGGTGCCTTGGTGGTTGAGAACAAACACTTCGTCAAATTGGCGAAGAACGATGTCACTCAGGCACTGGTTGGTATTTTCCTCAATGATCAGTACCTAAAATCCAAAGCCAAAAAAACCGCCAAAGAAGGTAAGCCAACTGAGCGTGGTGCTGTACTGGGTGCAGGCATCATGGGTGGCGGTATCGCTTACCAGTCAGCCAGCAAAGGTGTACCGGTACTGATGAAAGACATCAGTCAGGCTTCGCTAGAAACTGGCATGAAAGAAGCGTCCAAACTGCTGAACAAGCAATTGGAGCGTGGTCGTCTTAACGGTTTGAAAATGGCAGAAGTACTTGCCTCTATCACCCCGAGCCTTCACTACGCAGGTATCGAGCAATCTGACGTGGTTGTAGAAGCCGTGGTAGAGAACCCGAAAGTGAAAGCTGCAGTACTGAGCGAAGTGGAAGCCTTGCTACCAGAAGGTGCAGTACTGACTTCCAACACCTCCACCATTCCTATCGACCTGTTGGCGAAATCGCTCAAGCGACCAGAGAACTTCTGCGGCATGCACTTCTTTAACCCGGTGCACCGCATGCCATTGGTAGAAGTCATTCGCGGTAAAGATACCTCAGAAGAAACCGTGGCACGCGTGGTGGCATATGCAGCCAAGATGGGTAAAAGCCCAGTGGTCGTCAACGACTGTCCAGGGTTCTTCGTAAACCGCGTGCTGTTCCCCTACTTTGCCGGTTTCAGCATGCTGCTTCGTGACGGCGCTGACTTCACCAAAGTCGACAAAGTGATGGAGAAGAAGTTCGGCTGGCCAATGGGTCCTGCTTACCTACTTGATGTTGTAGGCATTGATACTGCGCACCATGCACAGGCTGTGATGGCAGAAGGTTTCCCAGAACGTATGGCGAAAAGCTACCGCGATGCTGTCGATGTGATGTTTGAGTCCGAGCGCTTTGGTCAGAAGAATGGCGTCGGTTTCTACAAATACTCAGTCGACCGTAAAGGCAAACCGAAGAAAGACGTGGATGCCGATGTCGCAGGTCTGCTGTCATCAGTACTCGGTTCGGCGACCGATTACAGCGACGAAGAGATCATCAACCGCATGATGGTGCCGATGATCAACGAAGTGGTGCGTTGTCTGGAAGAAGGCATTATCGCGACTCCTCAGGAAGCAGACATGGCGCTGGTATACGGTCTTGGCTTCCCTCCATTCCGAGGCGGTGTATTCCGTTATCTGGATACCATTGGACTGGCAAACTATGTTGCTATGGCTGACCAACTGGCCAACCTGGGCCCAGCCTATGAAGTGCCACAAGGTCTTCGCGACAAAGCTGCCAAAGGCGAAGGGTATTTCGATGCCCAAAGACAGTCTGCCTAACCACAAGGAATTGAGAGGGAAAACAACATGAAAAACGTCGTGATTGTCGATTGTATTCGAACCCCGATGGGCCGCTCCAAAGGCGGTGCTTTCCGCCATACCCGTGCGGAAGATTTGTCAGCGCACCTGATGGCATCACTGCTGGCACGTAACCCACAATTAGATCCAACAGAAATCGAGGATATCTACTGGGGCTGTGTACAGCAGACACTGGAACAAGGCTTCAACGTTGCCCGTAACGCAGCTCTGCTCGCGGGCATTCCACACACAGTAGCCGCCACTACGGTTAACCGTCTGTGTGGCTCTTCTATGCAGGCACTGCATGATGCCGCGCGTGCCATTCAAGTGGGTGATGCTGAAGTCTGCCTGATTGGTGGTGTTGAGCACATGGGTCATGTTCCAATGACCCACGGTGTCGACTTCCACCCCGGCCTTTCCAAGTCTGTGGCAAAAGCCGCCGGCATGATGGGTCTGACCGCAGAGATGTTGGGTCGCATTCATGGCATCAGTCGTGAGCAGCAAGATGCCTTTGCAGCCCGCTCCCACCAGCGCGCGTATGCTGCCACCGTGGAAGGCCGCTTTAAAAATGAAATCATGCCTACCGAAGGCCATGATGAGAAAGGCGGACTGTTCCTGATGGAAAACGATGAAGTTATCCGTCCGGAAACCACAGTGGAAACCCTTTCAGGTCTGCGCCCTGTATTCGACCCAGCCAACGGCACAGTAACCGCAGGTACGTCTTCTGCACTGTCTGACGGTGCCGCGGCCATGCTGGTGATGAGTGAAGACAAAGCCAAAGCGCTCGGTTTGCCAATTCGTGCTCGCGTGCGTTCGATGGCAGTCGCAGGCTGCGATCCTTCTATCATGGGTTATGGTCCTGTACCGGCGACGCAAAAAGCACTGAAGCGTGCAGGTGTCACCATTGATGACATCGGCATGATTGAGCTTAACGAAGCCTTCGCTGCGCAGTCACTGCCTTGTGCAAAAGATCTGGGCTTGCTGGATAAAGTCGACGAGAAAGTGAACCTCAACGGTGGCGCGATCGCACTGGGTCACCCTCTGGGTTGTTCAGGTGCTCGTATCTCTACTACGCTTATCAACCTGATGGACCACAATGATGTCGAGCTGGGTCTTGCCACCATGTGTATCGGTTTAGGTCAGGGTATTGCTACGGTGTTTGAGCGCGTTTAAACAAAAACGTGTCGTCATCAAAGCCGGGTTTAATACCCGGCTTTGTTATTTGTAGCGAAGCATTGCTATATGGCTATGCGCTTAACGCATATTAATCATGATTTAGTTTCATTATTTTCATGACCACTTTGGTTCTACACTGTATTTCATACGTTTATTCCCCTTTCCGGAGGACATCCCATGTTCAAAGCACTGGTACTGGACCAAGCTGACAAAATCACCACTTCAAGCATTCAAGAACTCGACGTTAGCCGACTGCCACAAGGCGATGTGCTGATCGACGTGGATTACTCCTCACTGAACTACAAAGATGGTCTGGCTATCACAGGCAAAGGCAAGATCTGTCGTGAGTTCCCAATGGTGCCAGGTATCGACCTGACAGGGACAGTGGCAGAATCTTCAGATTCACGTTTTACCGCCGGACAGAAAGTGGTACTGACCGGCTGGGGCGTCGGTGAAACCCATTGGGGTGGCATGGCACAAAAAGCGCGCCTCAAAGCTGACTGGTTGGTTCCGCTGCCAGAAAAGCTCTCTGGCGATCAGGCAATGAAAATCGGTACTGCGGGTTTGACAGCCATGCTGTGTGTACAGGCACTCCAAGATGCTGGCATCACACCAGAGAAAGGTGAAATCCTGGTGACAGGCGCAAGTGGCGGTGTCGGTTCAGTGGCGGTCACGCTGCTATCGGAATTGGGTTACCAAGTGGTAGCAGTAACAGGCCGCTCAAGCGAGAACGGTGAATGGCTGAAATCGCTGGGTGCGTCACGTGTGGTAGAGCGTAGCGAATTTGAAGAACCAGCTCGCCCATTGGAAAAACAACTTTGGGCTGGCGCGGTAGATACCGTTGGCAGCAAGATGCTGGCAAAAGTGCTGGCGCAGGTTGATTACGACGGCGCAGTCGCAGCATGTGGTCTGGCGGGCGGTTTCGATCTGCCTACCACAGTCATGCCATTTATCCTGCGCGGCGTGAAACTTCTGGGTGTCGATTCTGTGTACGCGCCTTTCGAGCGTCGCCAGAAAGCGTGGCAACGTATCTCTGAGTTGCTGCCGGCGAGCTACTACGACAACGGCTGTCGCGAAATCTCGCTGGAAGAAGTGCCAGACGGAGCAGAAGCCATCACCAATGGTCAAATCACTGGCCGTGTGGTGATCAAGCTTTAAGCTTTCTTTGCGGTATACAAAAAACGGAGCCCATCGGCTCCGTTTTTTGTTTTATACCAATCACAGTAGGTAGCTGATCAGAAATAGCGCAGGAAAAATGCTCGAGAACAAGGCGAAAAATTTCGATAAGTAGTTATTCTACAATCAAATTTTTCAACGCAGTTATCGAGCATTTTAACAAGCTAGGATGAGCAGATATTTACTACGATTGGTATTAAAGGTTGAAGGTCAAACAAACCCCATATCTTTAATTCGCGTATCGATAAGGCGGCTGCATTCTTCTTTAATCAGGTTTCTAAGCCATACCTGCGCCGCGGAATGCTCCGTCCTTGGGTGCCAAATCAGGGAATAATCAAACGGCTTAAATTCGAACGGCAGTGGCTTAATCACCAAATCATATTTTTCACCCACGAGATACGCCAAGTCAGCGGGAACGGTAATGATAAGTGGCAGGCTATCCAACATCGCTACCGCCGCTTCCAGGTGATAAGCACGTAGCGCCAGTTTCGGCTCTGGATGTCCACGCAACGCCTCATCTATCAGCGCTTTCACTCCATCACTGATAGCAATCACTGCATGTGGATAAGCCAGGTAGTCTTCGAGCGTTAGCGCTTTATCGGCCAAAGGGTGATGTTTAGACACCATGCAGAATACGCTCACCAGTCCCAACCTGTCAGACTGAAGCGGGTCAACGGGACCGGTCGGGCGGCAAATCGCCATGTCGCACCCTTGCGAGGTCAACTGACGCATTAACTGGTCATGCTGTAAGGGGGCAAACTCCAGTGACAAACCCGGCGCTTCCTCATAAATACGCGGCAGTGCAAATGGCAAAATGGTTTGCATGGCGTAATCAGTCGTCGCGATCTTAAAAGACTGCTCACACTTGGCAGGATCAAACTCTTCAGGCGAAAGGACATGACGAAGCGTATCTAGTGGTGATGTCAGTTGAGCATTCAACTCCAAGGCTCTTTGGGTTGGGATCAGCTGTTGTCCGTGCCGGGTAAACAAGGGATCGCCCGTAAGGCTTCTCAATCGTCCCAGAACCCTACTCATCGCTGACTGGCTAAGGCTTAGACGGATAGCCGCTTTACTCACGCTACCTTCTTCCAGCAGCACACGAAGCGCGATTAGCAGGTTTAGGTCGCGGCGGTAGATATCTTCAAGTTCCATAACATGCCCAAAGAGTGTTAACGTTGCCATTATAAGCATGCCGGTCACCGATAAAGGTGATTAAGAAAGGCGTTTATTGATATTTGGCGAACGCCAGATAAAAAAAATCCCGCATTAAAGCGGGGAAGCCCAAGAAAACTGGGTGTGAGTGTAGTCGATGAGTGAGTTAGCCTAGCTGTTTCGCCATGTTCACGTTCGTTTGAACATCATTCGTTAACAACTTGTTAATTAAGTTACACATGTTTTTTACAAAACCAACCCCTGTTGAATATTTAGTCTTCATAAGTATGATCGGGTCGACGTTTTCAATGTGATAAATGCAGATGAGTTCAGAATTTGAAAATCCGGATCACTTTTTAGACGCAGAAGGCCTGCGTTGTCCGGAACCAGTCATGATGGTAAGAAAAACAATCCGCAACATGGCGGAGGGTGAAACCTTACTGGTGACGGCGGACGATCCGTCAACGACACGCGATATCCCAAGTTTCTGCCGTTTCATGGACCACACCCTTGTTGCCCATGAGTCAGAAACCAGTCCATTCCGCTATCTGATCAAGAAAGGTCTTTAAGATCTTCTGAACAGATAAACGAGCGGAAATGAAAAAGGCAGCCAAGGCTGCCTTTTTCGTGTCTGTCAGTAATCTGATGCTTGCTCAACGTCGTTCACTTTCCGCCTGAGCGTGGCGTTTTCATGCTCCAGTTCCCGCATGGCCTTTTTCATTGGTAATATGTAACGCACTCTCACCATAGCATCAATAGATAAGTAAGTGGTTACTATTGCGCCAACCACCATAGGAACCCACATATCAGTTAACACCATTCCAAGAATATTCAGCGCCAGTGCAAAGTGGAACAGCCACATCTGGCTTTTAGGGCTGATCGCCAGAAACCTGTCCATAACACGCTCCTTAATCACGATGACACTAACGCCAAACTACCATGGAACCGTCGGAGAGGTTGCTGATGAAATCACACATTCAGGCGTCTTATTATGTTTCTTATCGCATAAAGAAAGTACCGATCGCGAGTACCGCAAACAACCCTGCCGTCACATACCGTACAACGTTCAATGGCAATGCATTTGCAGCCTTGTGACCCAGTAAGACCACCGGGACATTAGCCAGCAGCATACCGATAGTCGTACCAATAATGACCATGGTCAGCGCTTCAGCATTTTGAGCACCGAGTACAGTCGTTGCCACCTGGGTTTTGTCGCCAATTTCTGCAATAAAGAAGGCGATGAAACTCGCCACAAATGGACCCCGGTTTGACACACTTTCTTCGTCATCGAGTTTGTCAGGGATTAGCACCCAAACAGCCATCACCGCAAAGCTGACAATCAGCACCCAACGCAAGACTTCTTCGGTAAGATAATCGGCAACAACCACACCCAGCCAGGCAGCAACCGCATGGTTAAGGATTGTGGCGAAAAAGATAGCAAGAATAATAGGTACTGGCTTTCGGTATCGACTGGCCAGTAACAGGGAAAGGAGTTGGGTTTTATCACCAATTTCTGCCAACGCAACGGTGGCAATGGATATCGCTAACACGCTCATTATTGTCTTCCAGGGCGAGGATTATTATTCGAAAACCATGACAACCCACACGCCCCGCCCGGTTCGCGTAAAGTGTCATTGGTCTCGTCAAACCCACTATCGTGTGTCGCCATTACCATGAAGATTGAGCTTCAAATATGTTGATAATGGCCTCGCTGGCGCGAGAGACTACTCCCCAAGAGCGAGCGCATTTTAGCCTCAACACCTGACGGAATACAACCTCTCCCCGTTTTACCTTTCGACCCCGCTCGCCACCTTTGAAACCAAAGGACAAAAAACCGCCATTACCCCTACTTATCCCAAGCCTTGCGCGCTATAATCGCGTGTTATTTTCACTTCATTAAATCGCGCGAACCTGACGATGCAAAAATTCGACGTTAAAACTTTTCAGGGCATGATCCTCGCGCTGCAGGATTACTGGGCCCAACAAGGTTGTACCATCGTACAACCGCTCGACATGGAGGTAGGTGCAGGCACCTCTCACCCAATGACTTGTCTGCGTGCAATTGGTCCAGAGCCAATCGCAGCAGCTTACGTTCAGCCTTCTCGTCGCCCAACTGACGGCCGTTACGGTGAAAACCCTAACCGTCTGCAACACTACTACCAGTTCCAGACCATCCTGAAGCCGTCTCCAGACAACATTCAGGAACTGTATCTTGGTTCGCTGCGTGTGCTGGGTATTAACCCTGAAGTTCATGACATCCGCTTCGTAGAAGACAACTGGGAAAACCCGACACTGGGTGCCTGGGGTCTTGGCTGGGAAGTTTGGCTGAACGGCATGGAAGTCACCCAGTTTACTTACTTCCAACAAGTAGGTGGTCTTGAGTGTAAGCCTGTTACCGGCGAAATCACTTACGGTATCGAACGTCTGGCGATGTACATCCAGGGCGTCGATTCAGTTTACGATTTGGTATGGACTGATGGCCCATTCGGCAAAGTGACTTATGGCGATATCTTCCACCAGAACGAAGTGGAGCAATCGACCTATAACTTCGAATACGCTGACGTAGACTTCCTATTCACTTACTTCGACCAGTGCGAGAAAGAGTGTCAATCTCTGCTTGAACTTGAGAAGCCTCTGCCATTGCCAGCGTATGAGCGCATCCTGAAAGCAGGTCATGCATTTAACCTGCTGGACGCACGCAAAGCTATCTCAGTGACCGAGCGTCAACGCTACATCCTGCGTATCCGCAACCTGACCAAGTCAGTTGCTGAAGCGTACTACGCATCCCGTGAAGCTCTGGGCTTCCCAATGTGTAAAAAGGGTGAGGAGAAGTAAGATGGCGAACAATTTCCTGATTGAGCTGGGTACTGAAGAGCTGCCACCAACGCAACTTCGTACACTGGCAGAAGCATTTGCAGCAAACTTTGAGCAAGAGCTGAAAGACGCTGAACTGACCCACGAGGGTGTAGTTTGGTACGCAACCCCTCGTCGTCTGGCACTGAAAGTCACTGCGCTGGCTGACCAACAAGCTGACAAGATGGTTGAGAAACGAGGCCCTGCCATCTCTGCCGCTTTTGACGCAGACGGCAACCCAACCAAAGCCGCTCAAGGTTGGGCGCGTGGTTGTGGTATCGATGTATCAGAAGCCGATCGTATGGTGACTGATAAAGGTGAATGGCTGCTGTTCAAGCAAGAAGTTAAAGGCCAGAACACCAAAGACATCGTTGTTGCACTGGCTGACAAAGCACTGGTGAATCTGCCAATCGCAAAGCCAATGCGCTGGGGTGACAAAGATACCCTGTTCATCCGTCCGGTGAAGACCCTGACGATCCTGCTGGGTGACGAGCTGATTGAAGGCACCATCATGGGTGTTGATTCAGCGCGTACCATCCGTGGTCACCGTTTTATGGGCGAAGCGGAATTCACCATCGACAATGCGGACCAATATCCAGCGATTCTGGAAGAGCGCGGTAAAGTTATTGCCGATTACGAAGCACGTAAAGCCACTATCATCGCTGATGCCCAAAAAGCAGCGGAGCTGGTGGGTGGTATTGCTGATCTGGAAGATGACCTGGTTGAGGAAGTCACCTCTCTGGTTGAATGGCCAGTGGTACTAACTGCAACCTTCGAAGAGAAGTTCCTGAAGGTTCCTTCAGAAGCCTTGGTTTACACCATGAAAGGCGACCAGAAGTACTTCCCTGTTTACAGCGAAGACAAGCAGCTTCTGCCTAACTTCATCTTCGTATCAAACATCGAATCGAAGGAACCTCGCCACGTTATCGAAGGTAACGAAAAAGTTGTTCGTCCTCGTCTGGCGGATGCAGAGTTCTTCTTCGACACCGACCGTAAGCGTCCTTTGATTGACCGTCTGCCACAGCTGGAAACGGCTATTTTCCAAAAGCAGTTGGGTACCATCAAAGACAAGACAGACCGCATCACTGAGCTTGCTGGCTACATTGCTGACAAGATTGGTGCTGATGTCGAAAAAGCAAAACGTGCAGGCCTTCTGGCGAAATGCGACCTGATGACCTCCATGGTTTTCGAATTCACCGAAACCCAAGGCGTGATGGGTATGCACTACGCACGTCATGATGGCGAAGCGGAAGATGTTGCCGTTGCCCTGAATGAGCAATACATGCCACGTTTCGCAGGCGATGAACTGCCAGGCAATTGTGTATCTTCAGCACTTGCGATGGCAGACAAGCTGGATACCATCGTAGGCATCTTCGGTATTGGCCAGGCACCAAAAGGTTCTGACCCATTCGCGCTGCGTCGTGCTTCACTGGGTGTGCTTCGCATCATCGTTGAGTACGGTTACGATCTGGATCTGACCGACCTGATTGCCAAAACCAAATTGCTGTTCGGCGACCGCCTGACTAACGATAAGGTTGAAGCTGACGTCATCGAATTCATGCTGGGTCGTTTCCGTGCATGGTATCAAGACGAAGGCCATAGCGTAGATGCCATCCAAGCCGTGCTTGCGATGAACCCTACCCAACCAGCTGATTTCGATAAGCGCGTTAAAGCTGTAACGCACTTCCGTTCACTGGATGCCGCCGAGTCTTTGGCAGCAGCTAATAAGCGTGTAGGTAACATACTCGCGAAATACGACGGCGAATTGTCTGACACCATCAACAGCGACCTGTTGGTGGAAGATGCAGAGAAGGCGTTGGCTGAGAAAGTCACCTCAATGGTTGAAGCGCTGAAACCTGTCTTTGCAGCCGGTGATTACCAAGCTGCACTGACCCAATTGGCAGACCTGCGCGAACCTGTTGATACCTTCTTCGACAACGTGATGGTAATGGCTGAAGACGAAGCGCTGAAGGCGAACCGTCTGGCACTGCTCAATACCCTTCGTGGCCAGTTTATGAATGTTGCAGATATCTCTCTGCTTCAGAAATAAGCTCGGCAAGAAAAGCGAATCAAGAGCCCCGTTTGAACGGGGCTTTTTTGTATCTATATAATTGTCTTTTCACCAGCCTCATTCAAAGCCCTAAAGCGATGTATTCAATCCTGTCTAATCTTAAATTTTCAGTATGTTTCACGTGGAACATCTCTCGAAACGCTTTCTAACTCCCTCTATTCCCTTATCTAAAACGACAGCTTTTCCGCCGTCCGCTACATGTTAAAAAGAAAGCAGAAATTGCATTCATTTTGTGCAATGAATCAGTTATGGTTTGTCGACTAATCTGAAGGAACAAAGGATTAAATAGGTTTCGCGCTATGCAGTTTTCTAAGTTTGGAAATAAGTTTTCTCAGCATTCCGGCATCACACAGTTGATGGACGATCTCAATGACGGACTAAGAAACCCGGATGCCATTATGCTTGGTGGTGGCAACCCAGCGGCGATTCCTGAAATGCTTGAGCACTTCGAAAACTTGAGTAGACGGATGCTAGATGATGGCTCTCTTGTCGCAGCACTCTCTAACTATGATGGACCACAAGGTAAGACAGCGTTCATCGCAGCGCTGGCTGAGATGTTGAATAAGACATTTGGATGGCAGGTGACATCTAAAAACATCATGCTGACCAATGGCAGTCAGTGCGCCTTCTTTTATCTCTTCAACCTTTTCGGCGGGCAGTATGATGACGGCAGCTTTAAGAAGATCCTCCTGCCTTTAACACCTGAGTATATTGGTTACGCCGATTCAGGTTTAGACACTGATATCTTTACCAGCTTCAAACCGACTATCGAGCATCTGGATAACCGCCAGTTTAAATACCATGTAGACTTTGATGCGCTGGAAATTGATGGGTCAGTTGCGGCTATTTGTGCCTCACGACCAACAAACCCAACCGGAAACGTCCTTACTGATGAAGAGATCGCAAAGCTTGATAAGCTGGCACGAGCGAACAATATTCCCCTCATCATCGACAATGCTTATGGTGTCCCCTTCCCGAATATCATCTTCGAAGATGTGAAGCCTTTCTGGAACGAGAACACTATCATGTGTTCAAGCTTATCCAAGTTAGGTTTGCCAGGTGTACGTTGCGGCATCATCATTGCGCAGGAAGAGATTATCACTGCCCTATCCAACATCAATGGAATTGTCAGCTTGTCACCTTGTGGTGTTGGCCCTGCACTCGCACTTGAGATGATTAAAACCCGCGACTTACTGTCGCTCAGTGAAACCGTCATTAAGCCTTTCTATCAGAAGAAAGCCAAACGTAGCATCGAGATTCTTCAGAAAGCGATTCCAGATGAGCGATTCAAAATCCACAAACCAGAAGGTGCTATCTTCCTTTGGCTTTGGTTTGAGGGGCTACCCATCAGCACCAAGGAACTTTACCAGCGCCTAAAGCAACGCGGTTTACTGATAGTCCCTGGCGAGTACTTCTTTATTGGTTCGGAACTGGATTGGGACCATACCCGTGAGTGCCTAAGAATTAACTATGTTCAGGATGATGATGCCATTGCGCGTGGTGTTGAGATACTTAAAGAGGAAGTGGAAAAGGCTTACGCTGAGTCTTAATTCTCCACAAAAGTTCCACGTGAAACATCGCCCAGTTGGAAAATCGACTGGGCTTTTCTGTGCTCATCTAATAATTGGACTCACTAATCTGCTCGCAAACAGCAAAACGTGTTCTTTAGTCATTTGAATTTAACCGCTAGTGTTTCACGTGAAACACCGCTTGGGAGGATTCAATGACAGTGAATAAAGCAAATAGTGTGACAGAAACTGATGTGAAAGTTGGAGTTCTGACAGGAACTTTAGTCGAACCAGAATCCTCTCAATATGGCAAAACGGTGTATTTGATCATTGCCGGAACTGGCCCTACGGATAGAGATGGTAATCAACAATCGATTACAACGGACACGTACAAAAAGCTCGCTCAAGCCCTTTCTCAACTAAACATCGCTTCATACCGCTATGACAAAAGAAGAGTCGGTGAAAGTAAGGTAGACGGGTTAAAAGAAGAAAAGTAAGCGCCCCATGAACCCCACATTCTTATCATGCTGAGTTCGCCATAAGATCAAACCTCCCACCACAAGGAGATTTTGATATGGCCAATCGACGTACTGACCAAGAATGGAAAACCCTGTTCGAAC
>NZ_FIZY01000082.1 GCF_900060185.1 Grimontia marina
CACCTTCGCTTTAAATTCGGGTGAGTGGTTTCTACGTTTTCTTGTCATCATCTGCTCCAGTCTTTCTGGGGACTATCAAAACAGATCAATCACTTAAAGTCATGTCCGAAAATTGGGGGCCACTTCTATGATCTCTGAATGCGAGTATCTTCAGGTTGTTTGGGTATAAGCGCCATTCATTCAAATGTGATCCATGTACATGTTCGCAACATTACGGGTTGTCATATTTCTGTCCTATGGCTTAATTCGAAAAGAAATCGCTTTCTTTTCGTTTTTCGGTGCTGTTACCCAAGGCGATCTGAATAGCCAATCTAACAAGAATTAAAAAATCGACAGTGAATAACAGTACTCAAAGAAAGTGCGGTTATCCGAAAGGGAGTTTGGAGAGTGTCAAGCAGAATCAACCGAGCTGCTCCTCATGATGAGGAGTGGCTGAGCTACCTCAAGCAAAAAACACAGGATTTAGTGGACACTAAAATCCACGGGGTCTCTTTCAGCCCCTATGTCGATGGACAGGGCCCGGGTTCCATCATCACTGAAGCTCAAATCCACGAAAGGCTTCAGATTATCGCCCCACACGTCAATTGGATCCGTACCTTCTCATGCACAGATGGTAACGAGCTGATTCCAAAAATCGCCAAGGAGTATGGTCTCAAAACCATGGTTGGCGTTTGGATTGACGACAAACATGAAAAAAATGAGGAAGAACTACAGAACGCTATCGCAGTGGCACGTGAAGGCTATGTAGACATTCTGGGTGTCGGCAACGAAGTGCTACTTCGCGAAGATATTCATGAAGACGAACTGATCAGCTACATCGAACGCGCTAAGGCAGAACTACCAGACGTTCAGGTTGGTTATGTCGACGCCTACTACCTTTTTGAGAACCATCCGCGAGTAGCTGATGCCTGCGAAGTGATCCTGACAAACTGTTACCCCTTTTGGGAAGGCTGTCCGATAGACTTCGCCGTGCCATATATGAAGGAAATGTATCGCCGTGCCATCAATGCCGGCAAAGGCAAGCCAGTGATTGTTTCAGAGACTGGCTGGCCAAACGAAGGAGTTCCTGAACGCGGCTCAACACCTTCAGAAGAAAACGCCCTTAAGTACTTTATTGATACTTATGCATGGGCAGAAGAAGAGAACATTGATGTGTTCTATTTCTCGTCTTTCGATGAAGCCTGGAAGGTGGAAAAGGAAGGCGCGGTGGGTGCTTACTGGGGCCTTTGGGATAAAGACGGCAATTTTAAATACTCCCCCATAGATTAAGCACATTCTAAGGAGCACGCAATTTTATGCGGGCATAAGAAAACTAAGGTAAAAAGCGCTATGGAATACAGAAACGCAATTTGCTACTCAGGCTATCGTGAAGGTCAAAACCCTCGTAAGGGAATTTACCCTACATACCAAGAGATCAAAGAAGACCTTCTTATCCTCTCCCACAACTGGTCTGCACTGCGTCTATACGACTGCGGTACTCATGCAAGGCTGGTGTTGGATGTTATTCGCGACGAAGGACTTGATTTCAAAGTGATGCTAGGCGCCGATGTTGCGGCTGAAATGAACAACCCAAATTGCCCTTGGGGAGCACAGTTTAGCGAAGAAACGCTGGAGAAAAACCGCCAGCACAACAAGGAAGAAATCGACCGTCTCATCGAGCTTGCAAACGCATATCCGGAAGTTGTTGGCTATGTATCAGTCGGCAATGAAGCAAGTGTCGAATGGACCGATCATCTGATCTCTGTTGAGAAACTGGTCGAGCACGTGCAGAAAGTGAAAAACAGCATCAGTCAGCCTGTCACTTTCTGTGAAAACTACGTGCCTTGGACATACAAACTGGATGCACTGGTTGAAGTGATTGACTTCATTTCCCTACACACTTACCCAGTTTGGGAATATAAAACTATCGACGACGCGTTGGAGTACACCAAACAGAACTACTACGCTGTTGCTGACCGCTATCCAAACAAACCTGTAGTAATCACCGAAGCAGGTTGGGCGACCGCCTCTAACGGCCGTGGTATTGAAGCATGGAATGCTTCTGAGGAACTTCAGGCAGCTTACTATGACCAACTGCTGCAGTGGACGCGCGATGAAAAGATCCTGACCTTTGTCTTCGAAGCGTTTGACGAGCCATGGAAAGGTGACAACCACCCTGAAGAGCCAGAGAAACACTGGGGTCTATTCAAGGTGGACCGCACACCAAAACTGGTGATGCAGTCACTCTACGGCTGACTACAACGAAGGGCGGATTAACCGCCCTTTTCTTTTCCTGCCTATATCTAGTTTTCTTACAAAGAAGCAAACATCATCGAGATAGCTTCATAGGAACAAAACGAATACCATTGTCACTACTTTCACTTCTTTAAGGTTGCCTAATCTCGGCTTGATTGCCCCTAGTTCCGCGTCATGATCGTAGGCATAGCCTGGGGCCCATACGCGGTCAATCCAGCCTTTCAGCATCGCGGGAAAGCTAAACCACCAGGTAGGAAAAACCAGCACTAAGGATTCTGCCTCCACCAGCTGTTCAAGTTCTTTGTTAAGCTGACTTCGGTCAAAGTCTTCGGCATAGTAGCTCTGCCTTTCTTCAGCACTTAACACTGGGTCGAAGTTAGCGCCATATAGATCCAGCGAGGTGATGCTGTAGCCTTTCGACTCAAGGTGTTTAATCATTTCCTGACAGAGGTAACTGCACAAACTTTCCTTAAGAGGGTGCGAAAGCACCACCAAACACTTCATGACATTCTCCCTAACTGCATTGCTGCTCGGTCTATCAAGATTCAACCATCAAAGGCCAACAGACCCATTAGGAATAATGATAATTCGGATGAGTTTAAGCATTGAATTCATTTTCATACACTTATAGTTGCCAATACCAATAAGGAAATCAACCATTAACCCCTTTAAATACAGAAGATTACAACAGTATTCTGTATTAATAGCTAACACTCAGTTAGCAGCAGTAAACATCCCTATTTGTCAGTTTATCTGGCTTTTCCGACTCTCATAAAAACACATGGAAACAGTAAAAATCGAGAAAGAAGATGAAATAAAAGCCCTTTTCCACTATCATCCTGCCGCCTGAGCGCAAGCGTTTGCTTTTTATTTCACATTCCTTGCCGACAGGCGCCAATCCGATATTTTAGCTCTGGAGGGACGCCTTAATGACCACACTTACAATTACTCGCCCTGACGACTGGCATGTTCACCTTCGCGATGGCGAAGTGCTGACAGATACCGTCCGCGACATCAGCCGTTACAACGGTCGCGCGCTCATCATGCCAAACACCGTTCCTCCTGTGACCAACACTGAAATGGCGCTTGCTTACCGCGAACGCATCATGGCACAAAAGCCTTCTGAGCAATTCGAGCCACTGATGGCGCTCTACCTGACCGACAACACCACACCAGACGAAATCCGTAAAGCGAAAGCCTCTGGCGCTGTTGTTGCTGCGAAGCTTTACCCTGCCGGTGCGACCACCAACTCGGATTCAGGCGTGACCAATGCAAAGAACATCTACCACGTTCTTGAAGCCATGCAGGAAGTGGGCATGTTGCTGTTAGTTCATGGTGAAGTGACCCACCACGAGGTCGACATCTTCGATCGCGAGAAAGAGTTTCTTGATACCGTTCTGGCGCCCATCGTTAACGATTTCCCTAACCTGAAAATCGTCCTTGAGCACATCACCACAGCAGATGCGGCAAACTTCGTGAAAAACGCAAACGAGAACGTTGCAGCAACCATCACCACTCACCACCTGATGTACAACCGCAACCACATGCTGGTTGGAGGCATCAAACCTCACTTCTACTGCCTGCCAATTCTGAAGCGCAACACGCACCAGAAAGCACTTGTTGAAGCAGCGACCAGCGGCAGCAAGAAGTTCTTCCTGGGTACAGATTCAGCGCCACACGCGAAAGGCGCGAAAGAATCAGCATGTGGATGTGCAGGTTCTTACACCGCACACGCAGCACTGGAGCTCTACGCTGAAGTGTTCGAACAAGAAGGTAAACTGGAGAACCTTGAAGCTTTCGCAAGCCAGAACGGCCCAGATTTCTACGGTGTGCCACGTAACACAGACACCGTAACGCTGACCAAAGAAGAGTGGTCAGTGCCAGATACCATGCCATTTGGTTCGGACATAGTTGTGCCAATCCGCGCAGGCGAAACGGTTAGCTGGAAAGTAAAGTAATTCGCTAAAACAAACGAATTTAGAAAACCCAAACAGAAACGCCCCGGCTTTTTAAGCCGGGGCGTTTACAGTTTCAAATTCGCCAATCACTCTAAGACAATGCAGTTTTATTTCTTAGGCATTGGCAGGATTTCAAACAGACCATCGAAACTATCTAGAGTACCTGCCAGCTTAGTAAGAAGTTCTGCATCACCTTTCACGCCTGCCTGACCAGACTTAATCAAGTCCTCCAAGCTGGTTTCACCCAATACCACTTTGGAAAAGTCAGTTTTGTGAATGATGAGTTCAAAATCTACTTTTGGTAGCTCATCAACTTGGATGTTAGCCATGTTCGCGTTAGACACCTCACCGTAGTAACGCTCGCCCAAATCTGGGTGGTAAACACCGAAGTTAAAGTCTAAGCCCGCGGCCTCGGCTTTTGGCGCATTCATGCTTACCGCAATAAAGTCGAGGAACATGCCTGTTGGTGTATTTGCAATCACATCTGGCGAAGCCAGTTTAAGAGATGGCTGTATCTCTCCAGTACGCAACTCTACGGCCCCTTGCAAATAGCTGTTACGCCATGCCATGGTTTCAGACTGATAGCCTTGCTGCTCAAAGCTGTCTGCCAGTGCAAAACGGTATTTGATGTTGCTTGGCTCACACTGAACCAGATCATTGAACAACTGTGACGCTTCCTGGTATTCACCCGCATTGAAGTGCTTCATGCCAGCCTTGTAGAAAGCATCTACTCCAGCGACTTCAACATATACACACGACTTCTCTGTGGTCTGCAGTGGGTTGGTGTTGACTGGGTTCATGTCGTGATATCCAAGATAGAGATTAACTACTGCTCGGGCATTATGACTGTATGAACCGTGGTAACCGTTCGTGTGCCAGGTATCAATCTGAGATTGAGGAACAATCTTCTCGATTTCACGGCCAACGTCATGAATGGTCACGCCATGATTTGCCAGTCGCATCGCTTGGTTATGGATAAAGCCATAGTTGTCGCGTTGTAGCGTCATGTACTCAGAGATTTCATTTACGCCAGTCTCTGCGTCATTCCAAACTGGCGCTGAGTGAGCAGCGTGAATATTGTCGACTAAGCCACTGTCGACAAAACGCATCTTCAGCTCAGTGAGGTACTTGGTCCAAACCATTGAATCCCGGACTTTTGCACCTCGGAAAGTATAGATATTGTGCATGCCATCATAGGTAAGCTCTGCCGTGTTCAGCGAGCGGTACTCAGGCACATAAAGAACAATCTCTGCAGGTGCTTCTGCGCCAGGCATGTTGATGGCATGGAAGTCTACCCCATCAATGTTGATAACTGCCTCACGCTCATGAATTTCATGTGTTGGTGCCACCAGCGTCACTTCTCCACGTGATGTCCCCAAGCCCAGCGCGTTATCGACGATGCCTTTCGCGTTGTTATCCAAAGTGGTGCCGTATTGGTAGTTCGCTCTGCGTCCCATCGCAGTGCCGGCAATCACGTTTTCGTCTGCCAGCTCTTTAATGAAGTCATTCGGTGCATAGATTTCGGCATCTACAGCGAAATCGCCAGATTCAAAAACACCGCGGGAGCCACCAAAGTGGTCTGCATGCATGTGTGAATAGATCATACCTGTGATTTTATGTTCGCCGTTAATTGCCGGTAGGTGCTGTTTCGCAAATTCCCAAGAAGCTGCTGCCGCTTCGCGTGAAAGCAGAGGGTCGTGAATCACATAGCCGTTCTCAGAGCGGTAGATTGTCATATTTGACAGGTCAGCACCGCGAATTTGGTAAACGCCGTCAGTGACTTCATACAGGCCGCCTGCCGCATAATTCAGCATGCCCTGACGCCAGATCGATGGGTTAACGGTAGGCGGTAGATCTTCGACAGACATGTCGGTCATATATTCGAAACGGTTTTTCAACTCACCCGCTTCATGCGTACCAAACTCAGCAATTAGGCCGCGTTTGGTGCGGTCAAACGCTGTTTTATCATTCCAAGGCAGTGTTTTCGCCACAGCCGCATTCGCATTGATGGTGTGTTCAGAGGCAGGCTTGCCTTCGTAGGTATCGATAGATGCATAGTCATTGGCAAAAGCGCCGAAAGACGCAACGATAGCGAGAGACAGAACTGAAGGAGCGAATCGGGTTTTCATAGTGAACCTCTTGGGGTTTCGTTTTGGGTATGGGTGTAATCTACCCTCCCAAAGCATAACCATAAATAAACTGAAATTTATCCAATTCATCTCCATGAATTATGTATAAGACAAAACTGACCGATTAACGCTTGTTCGTTTTGAAAACAGGGGAACGGAAGTGGTTAAGTAGGAATCAAAGGCGGTACAGAGTGGCCGCCTTTCCATGAGGCTTTGGTAAGAGTTACTTTGGCGCGAGCCCCAGATCATCCACCAGCAACTCCATAAACCGTCCTGTGCAGCCACAACCAATATCCAATGCCTTGCCCCGATGCTTTGCAAAGCTCATCGCTTTCTTATGCTGAGCAATACCATTGGTCATGTTGAAGCCCTAATCTGTCCAGAGATGAGTGATTTGATCGTAGGCTTTTCCTATCTGTTCAGGATTCATGTTTATCTCTCGTTGTTAACTGGGTTTCCTTTAAGCGCCTATACCTCAAGCACTTAATGCTTTGATGCGACAAACGCCCTGTACCAATTGCCCGTCACCACAAATTTAGGAAAGGTATAAAGTTGCTCAAGCAAGATTCTCGACATCGCATTTTTGAAGCTTGTAAATGGCTCTGCCGGGTTTGCCTCTTTGCTGTGTCCTAACCCCTGCAAACCGAATGAAACTGCCATTAATAACACTGACATCAGCGCAGCTATCAAATCAAGACCAAGTAGTGAAAACACAAAAGACGCAAAGCCTAAGATAAAGCAGGGAACAAAGATGATATGGATGAGAAGGTTTTTCTTCGATTGATGAAACGTTGAATAGCCTTTCCATTGCCGTTCAATGAGTTCGTTAAGGGGCATGTATCCTCCGTGACTGATGCTTTACCTCTTAGAGGGTGAAACTGTAAACACGCAAATTTAATTGATGAAGGCGATTCCTACCTGACAGATATTGCTCCCTTATCAAGCGAAAAAGAGACTATGCCAGCATGTTATCGCTGGCATTCATATTAACTTGGCTGCCAATGTATTATTGGTCGCAAGCTGTACAGCAAAGATGACAATCGACAGTGTAGCTCCTGTGACAATGTCAAAAGCGAATTACTGAATACTACAAATGTTGAAACGGCTACGGCTTCCGGATCCGAGCATTTTCACATTCCGTTTTTCTCGCAGATTCAACCAGGCAGCACTCTCTTCCGCATTCAGATTTGAAGGCTGGTAATCTAGGTTTGAATGTCGTGACACCAGCACTTGTCTATTGAGATCGTCTGATAAGTTATCCACAATGTTTGTTGTCATTTGGCCATCAGAATACGCCATAACCAGCACGGTATCTTGGCCTTCAAGCTCTTGTGAAAGCAATGATTGATTATCCACACTAAACTGGACTTCTTTATATCCATTTGAACTTTCGGACTGCCCAGACATCGCGCGGTACATTCGGCTGCGTTTTTTCTTCTTCAAACTCGCTAGGGGCGTTTCATTTTCAGAGCTATAAGCATTGACCACTTTAATATTGTTTTTAGCTGCATAGCTTAAGATCGCACTTTGGTTTCCTAGGCCGCGTCTTGTCAACGCTGGAGAGTTTTGCAAGCTTTGCGACAAACGTTGTTCTGTCGCATCGACAAGCACAATCGCCGTCTCTTTGCCTTCACTCAAAGACTGGTTCAATGCTCGACGCACTTCGGTATGAGCTTGCTTTCCTTCCAATGTATCCCACTTAGGTGAGAGAGACCCGGCTGCAGCCGGCCTGACCTCTACTGTGTAAGGGTGATATTGGTACTGCCCTGCAGGCCAGTAGGTATTTCTCTTGTATGCACCAAGGTCATCAGCCAAATGAAACTCACTGAATACCTTTTCATTTTTCAGATACGCTTTTGGTTTGTTTTGCCCGCTAGATATCCAACGGAAATACATATCTTCCCGTCTCATAACAACGTCACTACGAATCGCACTTATCGCAGTCTCAGCATCTCTGCCACTTTCTGCATTGTTGTAATGGGAAATTCCCGTCGTTTGATACTCGGCATTGTCAATCGAATACTCCGTGACTTGCCCGGTTTCAGGATGACGATGTCTGAGTAACACGCTCCCCTGAGGCATTGCACCTGAAGCGTAATCACGAGCATGAATTAATTCATGGCCCAACGCGACCGCTTGATCAAAAGGCTTGTCCGTTCCCGGAATATTGACCACTTCTTTGGTAGAAAAGAACACAGTGTTTGACACGCCTTTTCCATTAAACTGTCGAGGGTAAACAAGCACGGACTTTTGACTATCAACAAAGTTGGAAGGTATAGTCTCGAACAAGCGACCAGCACTTTCCGGTTCGCGAATCACAGTAACCACGTTCACCCTAGTTGTATCAACACCTTGAAGATGTTCAATAAGAGGCTCTACGATATCCTCAGGCGCATTGACTGGTGTGTAAGCAGCGATTTGACGCAATACTTCTCGACCAGTCGGTGACATTTTCAGCCTTTGAATCAGAAGTTTAATATCCTCCAGATAGGCGTCATCTTTTGTTTGAACGTAAAGGTTAGTCGATACTCGATAGAGATTACCGTACTGCGAAGAGTTGTAGCCGTAAATGACCTTCACACCATCTGGAGCAGCATAAAACTCCCCCATGTCTGCACCGCCGCCAGCGAAAGCACTTCCAACTAATGTTGAGAATATAAAACCAATAGGAACTATTTTTACTAATATTTTCATCCCACTAGCCCTCGATCTTAATCTGTAGTTCGATCAGTTCTTCTAACTCTTGAACAAGAACTTCATGAATATGGGGAAGCATCGTCATATCGTTGCTCCGAATCACATCACCCAGTTGTGTAATCGCCAAATCCAACTCACCTTGAGATAATTTGCTACCGACAATAGATAACATCTGCCACAAAACATGTTGCTCCGACGCCATCACCTGCTGAGAAAGGGCATACAAATGCGAATCATTGAGGTACTGCCTATTCACTGCTGATAATGAGCTGTTAAACAGTTGGGGAGCATTACCAGCTGTCGTCAGCACATGCGCTTCAGATTGTTGGTGTTGAGCAATTTGCGCGTACAAAGCCAAATCGCCAAGTAAATAATGCAACTCATTTGCCGTGTTAACTTCACTTACTTTTTGCATGATTTCTGCCACCGCAGCGTTTAAAGTTCTCACCACTGCGTTCTCGTCTGGGCCCACAACTACTTTGTCAAAAGTCTTCGCCATAATTGGAGAATAAAATTGAAGGTTTTTTGCTGAATAGATACTTGGATAAGGAATCGAGTAATAAACATCGCGAATGTAAGCCATGGTGATTGTTTCTTCGAATACTGGCTTGATAAAAGCTCGGAATACTTTATATAGCTTAATATTACTAAAGACATCTCCTGATGGCCTTTCAGTCAAAAGTAATTCGTACCAACGGCTAAGCTGATACCAGTCTTTTCTCTGTTCAGGGTCGTTGGCATCCAGCCCCTGACTATTTAAATACTCGGTTAGGGTTGTTTGATAAGGCAGTACTTGGATGGTGGATAATTGTGTTACTAAGGTTTCAAACATTTGATTCGAAAGTCGACCAAATACATACGCGTAAGCTTGATCACCCAATTTAGCGCGCAATAGCCCAGGCTCCCAGCCATTATTCACCCTCGTTTCCACATAAGATTCCACATCGAAGTCCAGCGATTTCCTAATCACATCCACGAGTTCTTGATCTTTCGATATATGATAGGTGTCATAGAGTGGTCCTGAGTCTTTACATGCATCGAGTGATGCTTGAATACCACCGGGATAAACGGAAGGTATTCCCCAACACTCTCTTGCTGGACTCACTTCAAATGTCGCTGTGTTTATTTGCTCTTCGGACAAATAATCCACGTTCCAATTTGCTTTTGCATATTCACGCAACCCACTCTTTCGCGCCCTCTCTTCCAGCAAACTTCGATTGAGTCTCGCGTATTGGTAGACTTGAGGAATATGGTACTTTGCACGACCGATGACTTCATTACGCAGTGTTTCTTTATGCCTCTGCAAGTTATCCATCGCAGTCTGTACAAGCGAGCGTTTAGCTTCGTGTAGTTTTAAGCGAAGTTGATTTAACTCTGAAGATGACAGTTGATGGGTAATCAACTGCATTCTTGCCTGTCCCTGTGATTTGACACAGTTCGTCAAATGAGCTGGGTTATTCGGCACTTCAGAACACAGAGGTTGATTGAGATTTGCTAGATCTGATACGTGACCATAAACCTTGATATATTCCAGATCCATCCTCGCCATTTGCCTCACAAGCTGACGATCATAACCCGCTGCAATACGACGATATTCCGTATCCGCAGCAAGCAACAGTTGGTCGATGTACATTTCAATCGATGCTTTAACATGGGCGTCGTATTGATTAATCAGCTTAATTGCATCTTCTTTTTTATGATGGAATCGGTTGAAATCAGGGTGATGATCATTAAAAACATAGTGAGTTTTAGATTCAAACTCACCAATTTTCTCTTTCGCTGCAAAGTATTTAATATCGTTGGACAGCATGTTTAGCTCATCACCAACCAGTGGAACAATCGAGAAAACAGCGGCGGTTTTATCTAAACGTGTGGACGACTCATTGGAAAATATAGACGCCATGTTCTCTGCCCACACACCCACAGCAAAAGCATCGCCAACTGGGCCAAGCACTTCGAGTGTTGAACTTCCAACTTGACCCAGACGATTCAATATCGCAGGAGCACTTAACACACTTTCAGACGCTGCCGGTACGCTGTTTAATGCCTCTTCTGTTGCAGGCCATGCCTCTGAAAACAACTGTTGCTGTGAAGAGTGTTCTAACTCACCGAATGTAGAGCCAAACTGAGGCTCTGAGAAAAACTGTTGGTGGAGCTGCCCTTCTAAGCGCTGGCTATCGAAGCTATTTAAGCTTTGCGTATCAGACACACCATCAATAAAACACAGTGAATAGGTAGCTGGACTTAATACAGTCAGAGCAACGAAACTGGGTATTAATTTTTGATTCATTAGGAATATGCTCTTTATATTGTTAAAAGAGTAAAATGAACTGTTCATAACGATGACTTTAAAAAGCGCAAGCTTCAGCGGCTGTGATTTCTTCTCCGCTATGCATATCTTTTATTTTCTTATTGCCCACAGAGCTTGGATCAATTTCTCGATAAACAACGTGAGTCCCCATATAACTCGTTTTAATAGCTGTCACTTCAAAGTAAGAATTTCTATTAATAAGAACCTCCAACTCGCCATCAATAACACTTGGTAATACAATACCGCTTTTACCCTGTTGAAGTTCAAACCTTGCAAGCTGACCAGAATGAAAGTTATAGGCAGCATCTTTTGATATGGATGTTGAAATATAAGAGCTAGGACTAACAATATCCCCAACTTGTATGTCTGACATATAAGCCCCCAGTTCACGTTCGCCTCTAAAGGTAACACCTTGATACTTAGCGCCGCTCTCAAAAGCTGAATCTATATGATCAATGGTATTCAGGGTTTCATCATCAAAAACTCCCGAGATAAAGCTTTCTCGAGTCGATACAAAAGCATAGTCTTGGTATTCGGCCAGTGCTGCGGCTTGTTCTTCCGAAAGAAGACCTCTTTGAACATCAGCTTGTTCGTATAATTCTGTTCTTAGTCTGTTAAATTCCCCATAATCATCAATGCCAGGCTCAGACATAATTTCCATAATCTCTTCTATATCTGAACTACTGTAATATTTATCATTATACTTCAAACCTGCCATTGAGTGAGAACACAAACAAACTTGAATTAATAAGAAAAATAATAATTTTATAGGTTTCATTTTTATTTACCAACATACGTAAAAATCGCCACAACAATAGAGCTGGGAGATTATCGACCACTTATTTTATAAATGACACCTCTCATAAAGATTTCATGAGAGGTAATGGACATCAAAGACAATACAATGCTGAACGGGTTCGAAGTGACATTTCATCTCCACTAAAGATATCGTAAATATTTATATCTGGCTCAGCCTTTAAGTATTTAGAAGGATTTTGTATTTCCCTTAATTTTATGTAATTCTGTTCCGCTGAAATTCTCTCAATCGCTTCAACACGAAAATAAGTGTTAGGCTTCGCTAAGATTTCAGCTTCGTATGCTTTGAACGTATAAGCATTGATTGCTCGCCCTGATGACTTCAAATCAATTTTGAATTGAGCAGCAGACAAGTTCTGATAAACTCCCGTAGCGGAGAAGTTTTTCGCTACGCTTGGAATGGTTGATGTCGATAAGAAAGCCTTTTCATGCAAGATATCGCCAACATTCAGCTTTTCCAGAAGACTGTTCTTAATTGAAGAGCCTCGATAGACCGTCCCTTTAAAGTTAGGCAATTTATTCATTACGCTCCGCATATGAGAAACACGCGTTTTTAGAGCTTCAGCATATCCTGGCATCAGAAATTCATTCGGTTCTCCAGCTCGCATGTACTCATTAACAACATCATGATCGACGCGACCATAACGTTCGATCGCCGAGTACTCCTCTGGGACCATCTTTCTTTCTGCTTTTGCATGATGAACGATTGACCAATCCATCAGGTCATCTGCCATCTGTTCTTGCTGCACAGGCGACAAATCTCGCCCTTTAAACTCAGCGAAATCTTCTGCAAATACATGGCTCTGAACGACAATCGTTAAAAGTGTAGCCAATGCTCTTCTGGTCATATTTTGCTCCCCGCTCAACCGCAAACTAGAGAACGCCATGATGACGTACCCCTGACTGTTAAATAGTCATTCGCTAGGTGATAAACGGTGACAGAAAAGTCTATCAACGCTTCCACTTCATTCGCCGTCAACAAGTTATATCGCCAACCACTGGAAGTTTTTGCCAAATCAGAAAATTTTGACGCCAGTTCATCGACTTGCACTTTGCTTAGCAAAGGAGCTTTCAATGTATCGAATAACGCAACTTGAACTACAAAGCAAAAACAGAAAGTACGGAGCGAAAAACTTTTCAACATAGTCTGTTTCTCCTATTACCAATACCTAGGGTCGTTTGGGCTTAAATCACAGGAGATATTTAACGTATTTTGCTTGTCAGCTCCGTATCGGATCGCACTAAACAGCTCTAACTGTTGACGATTCACGCTATCAAACCAATCAGAAAATGGTGTCAACCAATACAATGATTCGTCACCTGAGACCTTAAATAAGGCATCTCGGAGTTGCGGGTAATTAATTGCACAAGTTCGACCAGGTAGGTTGGTGAAGTTCTCATTAACTTGAACAAGCAGATCCAGCTTTCTACCCAGCTCAGAATTGGCGTTAAACAAGTCATCGATGGAGACATGTAAACGCACGTCATAACTCAAATCTTCACGACTGTTTGCTGGGTAGTAATAAGCAGAGTCACTTTCTTCAATATTATGATAGACATCTAACGTTAAGTAGCGCAGCAGGTGCGCAGGTAAAGGCTCGGAAAGTAATGCGGTCGTCCCCATTTCTCCAGATGCGTAGTGACCAGGAGAAATATTCTGCGCATGGACAATGGCAATGTATCTCTGGAAATCACCAATCTGAGAAGCAAGCCAATCCTCACCATTGCTGTCAGCGACACTCATCGCCTCTAAAATACGGCTTTTTACAATGCCTTTCGCCAATGGCAACGCAGCAGAAAGGTTTCCAATATTTAAGTTCGAAGCCTTAAGTGCTGAGGCAATTAAAGGGGCATGTTTATCAAGGTCGAAACTTCCTGGATAAAGGTAGCTATAAAAACCATTAACATGTATCGCTTGCCATTCGCTCTCCAATGCCGAACGAATAAAACCTTCCAGTTTTGCCAAGCGCTTTGAATGAACGAAATACCCTGAGTCTTTGTTCCTTTCATGCCAATCAGCAATGTGGCGCAATGACGATTCGCGGGAAAGGTTCTCTTTTTCTAAGTAGTCAGAAGACCAAGCAGCACAATCATTACCACCGCCACACTCGGTTTCCAGTGTCGCGCCGGAATCAAACATCCATCGCATCACCCGCGCTTTGTCTGCTTCTGCGTTTCTGATGATACGTTGCTTGTCAGAAAAGCTTAGGATCTGTTGCTCAAGCCAAGCCTCTTCATGTTGAGAGCTCCAACCTTCGTTGATCAGCTCATCCATAGATTGAGAAAAGACGCGCTTTATCACATCGCGATTTGGCATCACCATCTTCGAAATCACTTCATCTTTTGCCGAGTCATAATGCTCTTTCTCTGCAGGAATCCACGTGTACTCAGTACACCCTCTGAAGTTCGGGTCACCCCCAAGTATCCCAATTCGAGTACACTTCTCGTACCCTTCTTGGATAACAAAGTACTTTTGACGACGTTCAGTAGCCGTAGCTGGACGCCCAAAAATACTGCGAGACATCTCATCTATCGCTAAATAATCAGCTTGGTCTTTAAAATAGCGATGGGCTTTTGCAACCGCTTCTGAATCAAACAAACGATCGATGGCATTCATGCCTTCTGCATACATTTCTTCTTTTAACTTAGTTCTAAGCACATCAAGCTGGGAGTTCGCGGTTTCGACGATGTTGATCTTTGCATTGAGAACTTGTCGGTAAAGTTGGTGCAGTGATTGACGCTCTAAGCCTTCCACTTCCCCATTTCTAAGTTCATCAAGCATCGCCACTGCCAGATTCAAATGGTCTTGCTGGCAATGCTGCAAGCGCGCTAAAGCTCGATTGGCTTCCCGCTTCGATGGTACATACATTGGCCGGGTGTTGTTTTCTTCCTGCTCTGGGTACAAAGCCAACAACGCATCAATCTCACTGCGGCAAGTCGAAGCAAGATCAGAGGCAAACAGTCTGGCATTCGCGCCTTCTAGCGCGAGCTTATTAAAAATGGCTTTCTGAACTTCGCTTTCAACCGAGTTAATCAGCGTCTCTGCCAAAACAACTTGTGCATTTAACGCTTCCTGATAATGCTGCTGATACTTAAGCGCCACATCAGAGGCATAACCCTTCGCCAGCGCTTCAAGCATGCGTTGGTGACCGGATGCAAGATCCGCCCAATGCTGTTTATCTTTTTTATCTTGTTGAGTGACGATGTCGTCATGAACGGTAAAAATATAATGATCTCCCGCGGCAACTCGATTCCAACGAGCAGTTAGAATCTTACGATCAATTTCTCGCTCAGGTAGCTTAAGAACACCAAACCAGTCAATCAGGCTCATCACCGTAGCAAAGCGGTCGTACGATGTTTTTGTCTCATCTTCAAAGGCTTGAGCCACATCACTAGCCCACAGACCCACAGCGATGGTATCGCCTACTGGCCCTAAAGCTTCAAGTGCGCCTTTGGCAAAACCCGCAGTCGAGCGCCCTATTGTCGCAAGCAGACTCGCCGCCTCTTCGGATTCGAGAACGGCAACATTGGTAGGACCGATCTCAAGTAGAGATGCAGTTTCAGGGAAAACTTCATCTGCCTCAGTAAGCGAAGGTCGAATGTCAGCGTTGTGTTCTGGCGCAGATAAAAACAAATCTTCTGGCGTTAGGTCTTCACTGTAGTTTCGGTAATTTGACTTACGTATATCGTGGAAACTCTCACGATCCAATACATTGTATTCATCACCAATATTACAAACTTCATAGGCACCAACACAGGGGGAAGCAATGACACAAGCCAATACCAATTTTCGTAACTTCATTTGATTATCCTTGCTTTGAGAAGTTATTCACTTATTTCAGAAAGTAGCAAGCCACCGATTACTTATTCGTAACCGGAATTAAACGTTTTTATTTAAGACGCTCTAGTAATTAACCGTGAGAGCAGAGACTTAGTATTAATTTTTTGGGAGATGTCGAGACATTATTGAGTTCATACAATGCCAAACTTTAGTTGTTGTGCTTATTACCTCCTGCGTATAAGACAGTCTACTAAATAGCTGATCCTAATTGTGAGTCTTTTTTGCCATCCCATGACCTGAGCCAGGATACGGTGATGCCGTCGCCATAAAGTGCTTCACCTGTGCCAATAGCTGGTACATGTACTTGCATTGATGAT
>NZ_FIZY01000083.1 GCF_900060185.1 Grimontia marina
GTACCAGAGGCTGGTGTGTACCGACAGGGACATAGCACCCGCCAGCGGCCAGAATACCAAGGACAGCGATGACCTGATTGTGTCCCCTAGGAAGGGTGACGGCAACAGGTTCACCGGGTTGAACCCCCTGCTCGGTGAGTAAAGCAGCCAGTTGCAGGGCAGCTTGAGCGAGCTCGCCATAGGAGAGGGAATGTTGTTCAGAAATAATGGCAGTGCGTTCGGGTGTTTCCGCCGCCATTTCAAAGAAGGATTGATGAATCAGGCGCTTCGTTCTGTCTATTTGAGTGTTGTTAATGGCTGAGCGAACGGCAACCTGATTTTCTGGCAGAGACGGATTGTAAGCATCATGCCACTTCGCAGTATCAATCAATGATTCTAAAAGGCTGCAATACTCTGCGAATGCTTCCTCTATCACCCCTTCAGGAAACAGATCGTCAACGGAATCCCACGCCAATAGCAGGCCATCTTCCATCTCGTAAAGCTGATGGTCCAACCATACCTGTGGTGTTTGGGAAATCATGTAACTGAGGTCACCAAGGGTTTCCTTACATGTTTCTGTAATCAATTGTGTGCCCAAATTGCAAGCGAATACCACGGGTGCACTGACACCTTCAGATAATCCCTGCTTTTGCAGTTCACGCTGTATTTGTACTGCTGAGAATGTTGAGTGAGACAAATCTTTATGGAGTTGTTTTTGTAACACTTTTACTCGCTCGGTAAACGGCAGTGGCTTACTGCAGTCGCACTCAAGTAAAAGTAAATTGGTGAAGTCAGCGACGACATCATCAATACCTGGTTGTCCACCTTGCCTATCAAAAATAGGGATATTGAGAACGAAGTGGGGGCTATTGCTCCACCGTGCTAGCACTTCTGCGTAGGCTGAAGCCAACATCACTGCAGGCGTGAGGCCTTGTGATATGGCGTTATGCTTTATCTCTATCCATCTGTGATTAGCGATTTTGTGGGTGCGCCGGGTGAAATGTGGTTTAACAATAGAATCGGGGGCACATGCTAATGGGAGCTGAGGTCCGGGTGGTAGATCTGCTAGCCTGTCAAGCCAGTAACGTTTATCAGCACACTCACTAAGTTGGTCAGCTTGCCTTTTGGCCTCTAGATAATGTTTGAACTGCCAATCTGGTTTGGCCGCCAGGGTGCAATTTGTGTTTCCTGATTGCAACTCGCCATAAAGGTAAGCCAAATCACGGAGCAAAATATGGATGCTTTGTACGTCAGCAACGAGTAAGTCCACGTCAAAGTGAATTCTTGTCTTGTGGTTCGGTAGTAATGAAAGTGAAAGGCTCGCGACTTGGCCTCTCGCAATATCGAGCTTCCTGTGGGACAAGCTATTGCGAACTTCTTCTAACGCATCCTCTAACTCACTAGTATCAAATGACTGAAAATCACGAACTTCTAAAAGAGGTAGAGCGAGGTGATGATCGACATATTGTTTACCTTCCTCAGTAAAGACGGCTCTCAACATTGGATGGTGTGACAGAAGCCGATGCCAGGCGGTTTCAAGCGAATCAAAGTTGACGGCTGAACCATCGATTTCAATGTAGGCGTGGCAGCCAACGCCACCAAGTGTTTGATGATCTTGGCGCCCTAACCAATAGGCGTATTGGACATCAGTCAGATCGAAAGGAAGGCTATCTCCTGACTGATGTCCTTCATTGTGTATATTTTCTTCCTTGGTGATGACGTGGCTTACAGGCTGACTCAAGATTGCCAGCCAATCATTAAGAGTGGGAGATTCAATAAGGTCTACAAAGGTTACCGTTGATCCTGCTCTGCGCCATTTATCAACCAGTCGCATTATTTGAAGCGAATCGAGGCCACATTCAATCAGGTTTGATTCATCTTGTTGGTGGGGTTCAAACTGAATGTATTCTTCGATATCTTTGATGATTGACTGTCGGTCAATAGTTGATTGAAAAGACTCCATGGTAGTCACTACACGGTCTCCTTTTTTGAATGCTCTATTGATGGCATAGGTTCTTGCAGATCTTGAACAAGGTATTGCGCAATGCAGCTCAACTTTTCAATGGTCTCAGTGAGTTCCCGTTCTGGGAGTGATTGGTCGACAATACCTGCGCCAGCTTGAAGCCAACATTTCTCTTCATCTTTGTAAATTGATCTCAGCACCAGACCCGCATCCATGGCTCCATCAGGGTCAACAATCATGACGCTACCACTGTAAAGAGCGCGCTCGCTGGCCTCATACTTTTTGATGGCGAGTAATGACTCTTTCTTGGGGATGCCTGATGCTGTTACTGCGGGGAACAGGGCCTTGAAAGCGTCCCAAACCGAGTGGTTGGAAGACAGTTTTCCTTTTACCCGAGACGCCAAATGCTGGACACTACCGCGGCGTTTGATTGACATAAAGTCGCACACAGAGAGACTCTCTTCATCACAGACGTGGTCAAGTTCTTCGTAAGCAAGCCTGACCGAAATTGCATGCTCTGCGATTTCTTTTGTTGTCGAGATAAGCTCGCTTTTAAGTTGTAACTCTTCTTCAGGGGAATTGCCGAGAGAACGGGTACCTGCGAGTGGTTGTGTACTCACCCATCCATCAGGTGATGCTTCCAATACAGTTTCAGGGCAGAACCCTGCAGCCTCAAAACCTGATTGGCGTAAGATAAATGAGCGAGCAGGCGTATTCTTTTGTCGTCCATATTCATAACTTTTTGCCATGTCCAAAGGGAAGGAGACTTGGACTTGCCGTGACAGAATGACTTTCTGATAGTGGTTTTCTTGGATGTCAGCGATCGCCTGTTGCACAGCGGTTTTGTAGTATTCGCAGCTGGACGGTATGGTTAAATCAACATGTTCAATAACAAAATCAGTATCATACCCATGCTTCTCGCGACGTTCAGCGAGTCTGAATAACTCAACAAGCTTTTCTAATCCTGCGGGAGAAGTCGCCCTTAGCGTCGCTGTTTTGTCAGATATTCTAACTTCATATTCCGGGATAAAAAGGGACATTAGCTTGTTCGTTTTATCAAGGGATATGGTATTTGTTAAACCATAAAAGACGTATGCCAATTCAAATTTTGCTTGCCCATAAAGCCTCCAGTTTTCTACGGGTAGATTCTGGGTGATATGGGTCAAGGCTGGTTCAAAATCCTCATAGCCCATTATTTGAATTCGGTCTTCTTGCTTTACCACGATTTCGTTTTTGTAAACGTCTATGCTCAACAAATTGCCCATCCCTAAAGACCATTCACCAGGTTTTTCGTAGATCATGAATTGATCTGCTAACCCACTGTTAGCAATGGACAGGAGTAGGCGGCTTGTTTTTGCGGATGTTGGAAGAGTAAGTTCTTTATATTGAGTCATAGTAATAAATCCTTATAAATTTGGTTGGGCTCCAAGTGGTTACTGTGCGATCTCATCCCGCTCTTCTGCTGGTTGGTTTGAACTGGGCTTTTTCTATCAGCGTTTTTTTGTTTATTTTGCCTACCGATGTCAGTGGCCAACTTATTGCCAGTTCAAGTTGATCGGGTTGTTTGAATCTTGGAACACCTAGCTTCGCAAGGTATGCCCGAAGCTCTTTTAGTGTTGGTGGTTGGATGTTTTGCTTGTGAGTAACAAATGCGCAGCTTCTTTCTCCCAATTCGTCATCTGGTACAGCGACGATCACACACTCATCAATGGCGTCGAGCTTCTCAATAAGTGGTTCGATTTCAGCAATAGCAATTTTCTCTCCAGCCCGGTTAATTTGTTCCTTAACTCGTCCTTCAACAACGTAGTTGCCTTCAGGTGTCTTTCTGACGAGATCTCCGGACTTATAGAATCCATCTTTGGTAAACGCAGTGAGATTGTGACTTTCTGCATTAAAGTAACCTCTGATGGTGTATGGACCTCGGGTATGCAGTTCCCCAATTTCGCCATCAGGCACGATATTTCCATTACCGTCCACGAGCCTGATTTCATCTCCCGACGACATGGGGCGTCCCTGTGTGTTTAAAATGGTTTCGACGGAGTCATTTAATCGCGTGTAGCAGACTAAACCTTCTGCCATTCCAAAGACTTGCTGGAGCTTACACCCAAGAACAGGAGAAACACGCTTTGCTGTTTCTGGGTCAAATTTTGCACCGCCGACTTGAAGTAATGAGAGCGAGTCAGTATTGGTGGTATCCCATTCTTTTGAAGACAGCCATAGCTTTACGAGAGGCGGGACTAAAGCTGTATGTGTCACCTTTTCTTCGTTAATGAGCCTAAACGCCTCATCACTGCCGGGAGTGCGACACATGACGACTTTTCCGCCAACGCTGAGTGTGCCAAGAATACCTGGGCAACCGAGAGGAAAGTTATGTCCTACTGGAAGGGCTGCTAAGTAAACGGTGGACTCGTTAAGTTCACAGACGTCAGCTGAAGTACCAAAATTGTAGGCATAATCGCTATGGCTTCTCGGAATCAACTTTGGTGCGCCTGTCGTGCCACCAGACAGTAGCAATAAGGCTGTGTTGAAAGGGTTCAGGTCTGGTAGAGGAACTGGGTCGGTACGTAGGGTATTGATGGTCTGGTGACTATTTGAGGCACCATCGATAAACAGTGACCTTATCTTCGGATATCTTGATTGAAGTTTCTCACCTAACGATACATAGTCAAATCCGAGGAATCTATCAGGAACGATATATGCGGATGGCTCGGCTTGGTCGCACAGAGAAGCGATATCGTTTTCCCTTTGTGCCGGCATCGCTAGCACCGGAACAACACCAATACGAAAAAGGGCGAAGATAACCAGCACAAAACTCGCACTGTTGGGCAGTTGGACAATCGCCGTTTCTCCTGATTTTAGCCCCGCCTTCAAAAAGCCAGCCGCTAATCGATTCGATTGTCTATTCAATTGCCGATAAGACAAGCGAGTAGAATTGTCTATTACGGCTGTTCTGTCTCCATACTCTTCTGCCCACTGGGCCAAGTAGTCTCCAAGTGTTTTTGGACGAAGATAGCCAGCTTCGATCTGTTTTTTCTGTTGGTCCGTTATGGTCCACAGTTTTTCAAGATGTTCGATATCCATTCTTATCGTCTCTCCATCTCGCAGTTTGAAACGCCACTCTCACTTTCTAGAGAATGATTATCATTACAACTTACTTTTTGCGGAATTCGAGGACTACTCGTATCGGAATTTTATAACCGAATGAGGAAGGCATGAAATTCAGATTAATCATAAGTTATTGAATAATAATATTATTATTGGTTTCAAAAAATCATGACATCGCTTTTGGGGGAAGCCATCCGATACGGGTGGTAGGGGCATCTTCATACCCCATAAAATGTTGTGGTTATCTTTTGGGATGAAAAACTTATGGATGAAAAACAAGAAGCGAGATCCGGGTGGCAGGTCTTGCGCGGTTTATTGGTTAGCCAAAAATACAAATTAATGACTGCAGTGTTTTTTTCAATTATTGCTGCGGGATTGGAGCTTGCTCCCTTCTGGATTTTTTTCAAAGCTGCTGAATTGACCCAGGTGTTTTACACTGAAGAATTGAACAGCCTCAATAACCCAACAGTGATTGCTGATAGTTTTTATGCGTTAGGAGCTGCCTTGTTCCTAGTGCTTGTTTTCAAAACAATCGCTTATGCTACCGCCTATACGCTAAGTCACCAATCTGCATTCTTAATACTGGCGGATACCAGACAATTATTGGTGTCTCGGTTGGCTTGGGCTCCACTTTCTTGGTTTAAAGAATACAAAACGGGACAATTAAAGCAGGCAGTAATGCAAGATGTCGAAAAGATGGAGAACTTTTTTGCTCATCATACCGTTGAGGTTTCTACTGCAGTTTTTGGGCCTATATTTGTCGCGGTTTACTTGTTTTGGATTGATTGGAGGCTTGCACTCGCAGCGTTAGCCGCAGCGCCAGTTGCCATGTTGAGCTCGTTTGTTGTGATGCGTGGAATGAGTAAGTACTACGACCAATACCACTCTGCATCTGTTGAATTAAACAGTACTATTGTGGAGTACATCCGAAATATCGCAGTAATGAAACTATTCCGCCAAGATAGCACTAGTTTTGGGGCACTATCGGAAAGCTTAGATCGCTATTTTGGAATTGTAGATAAAGTGACACTAATCACTGTACCTAGGTGGGCATTATTCACAAGTTTGCTCGGGGCAAATGTTCTTTTCATATTACCACTAGGTATGTATTTAGTTCAGAAAGATATGGTTGGAAGCCTCGACGTTGTAATGGCTGTGCTTCTTGGGGCTGGAATGTTGAGGCCTTTACTAAAAATCAGCCACTTTTTTAACGAGATCCAGGAGATATTATCCGGTGTTAAACGACTGACACCCATTTTGGATGTCGTTAAAATGGAAAAAAAGTCACAAGTATCTAATTTTAAAAAAGACATTGAACTGTCATTAAGAGAAGTGAGCTTTTCTTATGAAGGGCGAGAAACACTAAAGAATATTAGCGCTTCATTTAACCCAGGAACAACATCTATTGTTTTAGGAATGTCTGGAAGTGGAAAGTCGACATTATTACAAATAATCGCCGGCCTTATAGAACCTGACAGTGGTGATGCTTTTGTCAATGAAATTTCCGTTAGTCGTCTTAACGATGTACAAAGAGCCTCTCTTATCTCATTGGCCTCACAGGAAGCATTCTTGTTTAAAGGGACGATAAAGGAAAATATCTTAATGGCGCGCCCTGAAGCAACGTCAAAAGATATTGATAACGCTATTCATGTTGCTGGACTTACTGGTTTAATACGAGAGTTACCTGCAGGACTAGAAACTCAGATTGAAGAAAGAGGTATCCGGTTATCCGGCGGAGAGAAGCAACGCATCGCACTGGCACGCGCTCTATTGGTTGAAGCGCCAATTGTGTTGTTAGATGAAGCAACAGCATATGCAGATAATCTTACACAAAAGGCCTTCTACCAAAATCTCAAAAAATACTATCCAAATACAGCTGTCGTTGTTGTTGCTCATCGCACCTATGGATTGGAGGAAGCTGATCAAATTATTCTTTTAGAGAAAGGTGAGATCAGAGCGGTTGGAAAACACCAACAGCTTATGCGTTCCGACGAACTCTACAAAGCATTGTTTATTCTCCAGTTAGAAAATGACTATTGGGCACTTGGAAGCCATCAAGAGTTATTGAATAAAGAGGTAATGAGTGAGGCTATATCAAATGGATAAATCGATACTTTTCATCATTAAGCGCGTGATCAAACATAGCCAAGCGTCGCCAACTTTATTTGTTAAAGGTGCTTTATTTCGTACCTTTGAAAAGGGATTGGATATTTTCCCAATTCTAGTCTGCTACTGGTGGTTTATATCAACATGGGAAGGTGATGATGAGAATAGTTCGTTCTTTAATATAGCAGGTAGCAGCTTTGAGATCCTGGATGTAGTCATATTGCTAATCGTCGTTTTTGTATTTCAGTTCATGTTTTCATGGTTGGGACAAAAGTATAGCTTTTTGGGAGGCTACGGAATCATGTCCGGGTACCGAAGAAAGGTGCTGGATAAAATACATTCTATGCCTCTATCTACACTTTATAGATATAGGTCTGGATACCTTTCCGAATTGGTGACTGATGATACAACCCGTATAGAAAACATTTTCACTCATTTGGCAATAGATCTCTTTACTTCTTTGTTAATACCATTTCTCATTCTTGGGTCTTTACTACTTCTAGATTGGAGAGCGGCAATTATCCTCATAGCAGGCTTTCCTTTAGCAATACTCTTTGTTCAAGGGACTAGAAAAATATTTAATAAAGTAAGTCAAAAGAAACTTAATGCAAACAGAGAAGTTTCCGGTGTGATTGTGGAATTTGTTATGGGTATAAAAACACTACGCCTTTTTAACTACTCACAGCAATGGCTATCAAAACTAGAACTTCTATTTAGCGAAATGACAAGAAAATGTGTAACGGTTGAAGTGTGGGGGGCAGGTCCTGTTGTATTGTACCGTCTTATCGTTGAAATAGGGCTTGTTGCTTTTTTATTTTGGTGTGGATCCCAAGTTGAATCTGGATCGTTTCAGCCACACATTACGGTATTATTTATTTTCTTGGCGTATAGATTGATTTCTCCTCTATTAGATATGGCTCAGTACTTAAATATCATTCGTTACGCAGCTCAAAGTGAGATGAAATCTGAAGAAGTGATTCGATTTGAGTCGTTACCTGAACCTCCAATTAAAATGCAGGCAGAACATTACTCTGTCCAATTTGATAATGTGTCATTTAATTATGATGAGACACCTTGCCTGAAAAATATTAGCTTCATTGCTAAACACCATGAAGTGACCGCTATTGTTGGTCCCTCTGGATCAGGTAAAACAACGTTATTCAATCTGATCTGCAGATTTAGTGATCCATCGACAGGTACGGTTAACATTGGTAATTGTAGCTTGCGGGATATAGGCACCACCGGCGTTTATGACAACATCAGTATGGTCTTTCAAGATGTTCAGCTCTTTGCCTCTTCAATCATGGAAAACATAAGGATAGGCAGGAAAGAAGCTTCAGATGAAGAGGTATATGAAGCATGCAAAAAGGCATTTTGTCTGGAGTTTATTAGTCAACTACCTCAAGGTTTTGATACCCAAATTGGGGAGGGTGGGACCCGTTTATCAGGTGGTGAGAGACAAAGAATATCGATTGCACGAGCTTACCTAAAAAATTCGCCAATTTTGTTACTTGATGAGATTACCGCATCGGTCGATTCGGTTGCACAGTATGAGATTCAACAAGCACTCATGGGGCTTGTCGAAGGTAAAACAGTGATTGTTATTGCACATCGACTGAGCGCGATAAAAACTGCCGACCAAATTCTCGTCTTGGACAAAGGTGAGATCGTGCAAGCGGGTAGGCATCAAGATTTGGTTGAACAAGCCGGTCTCTATCAAACTTTATGGTTTGCCCAATCTGTTCAGCGATAGTTTGCTCGGCGCGCTTTAACGGTAAGTTTGGAATCTGAAGTCATAGGGAACTTTAATCACTCGGGATTTAATATCAACAGACTGCTTACAAAGCCCTGGCCATTTGAATGGGGCTTTATCTAATAAGGGATAAGCAAATGTCGTTTCGAGAGCTGATAGGGAAGGTTACGTGGGTTAGTCAGGACGAAATTTTTAAAAATACTGACTCTTATCACTAGATTTTTCCCTCATTCCAGCAGTCCACCCCAGTATGCACCCGCTAATTAACTGTTTTCCTTCACAAACAACCCGGTAGATATTGAGTGTTAAGTTATTCAGTCTCAGTGTCTCACATGTCATACATGTGCCTAGTGTTATTTTGATTTACCATTTCGGCAGACGAAAATTTGGTCAACCCTGAAGCAAGTTTTAGCTTGAAAGAGGTAGGTTTGGATTTGAAATGGAACTTCGCAGTGTTCCTGGGGTTGGTCATTTCCCCTTCACTGTCTGCCGCGGATTTGCCTGTGTCACCATCCACACAGGTTGAGATTGATAAACAACAGGAAGCGCGTCTTAAAGCGTTGGACGAAGCGCGTCAGTCACTTGAGAGGCTCGTTCCTTTACCTTCTGAAGTCCCCTCCAAACCTGTTGATGAGGCAAATTGCTTTGAGGTATCTCAGGTCCGTGTGGTTGGCAACAGTGTGCTCTCCAAAAAAGAAATCACCCAGCTTGTTTCGCCGTTTGCGGGGCAGTGTCTGGGAGCGAAGAACATTAATCAAGTACTGCAAGTACTCACCAACGCCTATGTGGCGAAAGGGTATGTCACCACGCGTGCCGTGTTGGAACCGCAGGATTTAAGCTCTGGCACGTTAACTGTCCGTGTTATTGAGGGTGAATTAGGCGGTGTGGTCATCAATGGCGAAGATTCAGATGCGTTTACGATGGCTCTGCCTTCCCATGAAGGGAAGATACTTAACCTTCGTGATATTGAACAAGCACTTGATCAAATTAACCGGCTTCCGCGTTATGACGCCAAGATTGAGATGTTGCCGGGGGAAAAGCTTGGTGAGACGGTGGTGGCGTTTACGACAAGGGACGCGGGATGGCACCAAACTGGCTTGAGTTTCGACAACGGCGGACAAAAAAGCACCGGTGATTCCCAGTTAAGACTCAACCTGACCGGATCAAACCTTCTGGGTGTGTTAGACCTTTGGCAAGTATCCGCCAGCACGAGCAGCGAGTTTTCATCCCGCTTTGACTCACAAAGCCTTCGTGCCGCCTTGTCTGTACCGTATGGGTATTTCACTTTCGGGCAAAGTTATACCTACAGCGACTACAAAACGACCGTCGACAGCAACAATTTTTCATTTATCTCGACCGGGAATACCAGCACCTACGCCAGTGACGTGAACTGGTTATTTCATCGCGACAATATCAGCAAATCATCATTGAATCTTGCCCTGAATTACACCCGTGAAAAGAACTTTATTGATGATATTAAGCTGGTGTTGGGGAGCCGCAACCTGGCCAATGCCTCCCTGGCACTCTCTCATGCCACCCGGCTTGGCAGTGGCTTTTTCACCGTGTCGCCCCGTTACGTGCGTGGCGTAAAGCTGTTTAACAGTGAAACGGATGAAGGTAAGGCTACGGGTTCACCGAGTGCAGAGTTCAACAAAGGGGAACTCACGCTTCAGTACACCTTACCTCTCACAAATAGTTTGACCTTCTCTACCACAGGTTTTGGGCAGTGGGCGACCGACACGCTTTATGGTTCGCAGCGTCTGTCTATTGGCGGACTGTATTCAGTCCGTGGTTTTAAAGAGCAGTCTCTGTCCGGTGATGCGGGTTATTACTGGCGGAACGATTTGACTGCCCGCCTGACCGAAGTGCCATTCTGGGGCTGGATCAGCACAGATATAGCGCTGGATACCGGCGCTATTCACCCCGACGCATCGGATCCCAATGAGCGCGGTCACCTGACGGGAGCCAGCGTGGCGTTCTCTACCCAAAACAACGACTTCAATTCTTCATTCGGTGTGGGTTTTCCGCTCGATCACCCAAGCTGGATGACGGTCGATCACTACAGCCTTTACTACCGTTTCAACGTCGTTTTCTAAGGAGTATTCAAGGATGAACAAACAGACGGACGTGACTTTCAAACCTGTTTCTCTGGCGCAAACGGCGGTGGTTTATACCCTATGCACGGTGCTTTCTGTGCAACCTGTGTTCGCCAATGTGGTCTCCACCAATGCAGAAACGCAGGTGACACAAGCAGGTAATGGGGTGCCAGTGGTGAACATTGCCAAACCCACTGACAGCGGGCTGTCACATAATCAGTTCCAGCACTATAACGTCACGGAAAAGGGACTCATCCTCAACAACTCGACAAAGAAAATTGACCAGTCCCAACTCGGCGGTTTACTTCAAAACAACCCCAACCTCGATGGTCAGGTCGCAAAGAAAATCCTCAACGAAGTCGTGGGCGCGAACGCAAGCCAACTTAATGGCTATACCGAAGTTTTTGGCCAGTCTGCAGATGTGATTGTGGCTAACCCTTACGGCATCAGCTGTAACGGTTGTGGATTTATCAACACCCCAAACGTCACCCTGTCAACGGGTACGCCCAACATCACCGGGGGTGACCTCACGGGGTTCAATGTTGAACAAGGAAATGTCGAGATTGTCGGTAAGGGGTTGGATGCCACCAATCAAGATTATTTCTCTATTTTGTCGCGTACTGCCACCTTGCAAGGTGAAGTTAACGCCAACAACCTTGCCATTGTCACCGGTAAAAATAAGGTTGAATACGGCACCAACCGCGTGATTGAAACCGCGGATGATGACAATGACAAACCTGCTTTGGCGATTGATGCGTCAGCCTTGGGGGGAATGTATGCAGGCCGTATTTCTCTGGTGGCGACAGAAAAAGGGGTGGGCGTCAACCTCGCAGAGGTGGCAACAAGTGCCGGAGATATAGTCATCAGCGCTGATGGAAAGATATCCCTCAGCCGAACCAGTAGTGCCGACAATACCCAAATTACCAGTCAGACTGAGGTGGTGATCTCCGGTCAGCACCATGCCGCTGGCAACACCGCATTTACTGCAACGGAAGGTAAGGTGACCACCTCAGGAGCGTCAGTCTCCTCAGGTAATGACATCACACTCATCGCCGACAGCGTCTCAGCTCAGGGCAGCCAATTTTTGGCAGGTATTCAAAGCGATGGCACCCTAGCATCAGCCGGATCAATACAGGTTAAAACAGGGGATGCACATCTTTCTTCCTCTACTGTACAAGCTGTCAATAAGGTCACGATTGACGCTAATGTCCTCTCTACCGAATCGGGGTCTGACCTTGCCGCCAAGATGGTCGCTTTAAAAGGGGCTCAGATCCTGGAGGGCGAAATCAATGCGACAGATTCCTTGAGCCTGGAAGGTGGTCAGGTGACGATCACCGATACCGCCTCGCTCAACGCCAATACCCTCACCACCAACCTTCAAGATGCCCTGACTGTGGAAGGTGAGATTGACGCCAATCAGGCGAATATTGTTAGCAAAGTGCTGAATATTGGCGAGAGCGGCACCTTGTCAGCCAGTAACAACGTAACCATCACCGCATCACTGGCGCTGAACAATGAAGGCCGCATTCTGTCCGGCGCAGATTCCACCGTCGATACATCGACCCTGAAGCAAAACGGCGACCTTATTAGCCAAGGGACGTTAGCCCTGACTGCTGAGCAGGCAAATTTTAGCGGACTCACCCAATCTGGCGATAAAACCACACTCAAGGCAGACGGGGTTTCACTGGCGTCAGGGAGTACATTGCTGGCAGGTGACACGCTGACTGTTAACGCTGCCACACTGGACAATAACGGGCAGATTGGCGGTGGTAAAAACGTCAACCTCACCACCACAGAGACACTCACCAATGCTGGTAAGGTAGAAAGCCAGACAAACGTTACACTCAACGTGACGACATCTTTGACCAACAACGGGGAGATAAAAGCGACCCAAGCTGTCGGACTGACAGCTGATACGCTGAATGCCAACGGTCATGTCAGTGCCAGTGATATAACAGCAACCGCCAGCGAACTGACGCTATCGAACAACGCGACCTGGCACAGCCAATCGAAAACCACCGTGAACGCCACGACAGCCAATCACCTTGGGCAGTTAACCCATCGTGGTCAGTTACTCTCTGATGGGAGTCTTGCGATCACAGCAGACAGCTTGACCAACGAATCAAACATTCATGCCAACGACAGTGCCACCATAACGACGCAAACCTATACACAGACAAGCGATGGAGAGGTCAAAGCTGGAGAAGATTTACAGCTCACGGCTTCGGATGATTTGGTACTTAGTGGAAAGCTTAACGCCAATCAGGACATTATTCTCTCGGCAGGTACAAGTAGCCTGAATGGAACGGTGGGTGCTGGCAGGGATGCCCGTTTAAACGCAGATACGGTTACCCTGAACGGCACCCTGTCAGCAACGGAGGATTTAACGGTCTCTACCGCCAGCGATAAGACGCTGACTGTCAATCAAAACGGTGCGCTGAGCGCAAAAAACACAACGGTCAATGCAGGCACGCTCAACAATCAGGGGCGGATATTTGCTTCTGACGCGCTGACAGCTGATGTAAACAGTTTGAGTAATAACGGCGCACTGGTGTCTCTCGGGGATGCCACCCTTACCGCCAATGGCAACGTCGCCAATACAGGGCTGATTTACACAAAAAAAGAACTCGATATCAACGCCAGTGGAAATGTCTCTAATACGGAAGCAGATATTATTGCGGATGGTGACATCACGATTTCCGGCCTGAATGGTGATACCAGTTTTGCCAACCGCTTCGATAATTTGTCGGGTTATGTGGAAGCGGGGAATGACCTGTCGATTGCCGCAGGGACCATTAACAATGCGAGGAAAGTGCTTGTTATAGAGCGAGCCAGCGCCCCAATTTCACTGAGCCCACACAATAACGCTGATTCGTTTGAAGTGGAAAGAGGGTCTGAATATGCTCCAGGAGTATCCTCTGAGCAGAAGGAGTATAACTGTGGTAGAGATGCCGGGTGTAGAGTAAAAACCGTTTATAGCTACTCGTCTATAACAAAAAAGTTCGTGACACGAAACGAAAGCTCTTCTATTACATCGATGAGTGCGTCTTCGCAGCTTTTGTCAAATGGCAACTTGAAGCTTGTCGCGAATAACATTACTAATAATGCCAGCTTGATCCACGCGGACAGAAATGCCTCTATTGCGGCATCTATCGTTTCCAACATTGGTCATGAAACCGGTACATACGTGGAAGAGTCAACGTATTTCCTTTCAGGTTATGACGGCAGCAGATACCCCAGCACTTTCACTTACAATAGAACAGATCAAACCTTAACAAGTTCTAACGTCCAAACCCTCTCTTCCACCATCAGCGCGGGTGGCAACCTGTCAATTTCAGGCAGCAAGAATTTCACCAATAGCGTAGAGAAAAGTAACGCCAACGCCTACAACGGCAAGAATACACCCGTTGATAAGTCCGAAGGTGAACGCTTTGGCGGGGGTTTTAACGTTACGCCCTCACAGGGCGGGTCAGTTAACCTGCCCCTGGGCAAGATGGACATTGTCAGCAGCAACCCGGTCGCGTTCCCCGCTTTCGCACTTCCGTCTAATCCCAATGGATTGTTTATCTACAGTAATGGCCCTGATAGCCAATACCTGATTGAGACCAATCCCGCGCTCACCAACCTCGATCAGTTCTATGGCTCGGAATACTTCTTTGACAACCTCGGCTTTTCGCCGTCTGCCGACATCAAGATGCTGGGCGATGCGTATTACGACACCCGTATTATCTCCCAGGCGATTTTCGAACAAACCGGCAAGCGATACCTGACCGCTGATGTCGGCGGCAACCTTGAGCAGATGAAGCAACTGCTCGACAACGCGGCACAGCAAACAGCAGCTTACAACCTGACCCCAGGGATTGCTTTGACGGCGAACCAAATCAATCAACTAACCCAAAGCATGGTCTGGTACGAGCCGGTTGTGGTGAATGGGCGAGAAGTGCTGGCGCCCAAGTTGTATCTCGCCAGTGTGGATGAATCGAGCTTGGCGCAAATTGCTTCTGTGTCCAGTACTACTGTGCGCGTTGAGGCGGGCGATATCAGCAATAGCGGCAGCATCAACGCAGCATCCGGCCTGACGTTGGTAAGTCAAAACGAAATCGCCAATATTGCTGGCGAAATGGTTGGGGGTGGTGATACCACGCTCATAGCAAAAAACGATATCCGCAATATCAGTGGCTCGATCGCCGGTGATAACGTCAGCCTTACCAGCGAAAGTGGCAACATCATTAACCAGTCCTTTGTGCAGCAGCAATCTGTGCGCAAAGACGGCACAGTGACCACAAATTCTCCTGCCAGCGACATTGTCACCACCCAGACGGAAGTCGGTGATATGGCGAGCATTCAGGCGAGCGGTAACCTGACCCTGAATGCAGGAAAGTCCATTAACAATACCGCTGCTGAATTGAAAGCTGGCGAAAGCGCCAGCTTGAACGCCGGAGAAAACATAGTGATTGCAGCCGGAGAGCTGCGTACTTATGACAGCTTTGATGGATCGCGAAGACAAAGTGCAGACCTTGCAACTTCCACACTTGCCAGCCATGTCTCTGCAGGCGGCGACCTGACACTGAATGCCAATAATGACATTGACGTTCAGGCATCCGCACTCGCTGCTGGCGACACACTGGCACTAGCCGCAGGCAATAATATTTCGCTTACAGCCAGCCAGAACCGCGATGAAACCTCATCGTCCCGCTATGGCAAGGTAGACATAGCGAAAGACTTAACCCATCAGGGCGCAGCCTTGAGTGGTAACAATGTCTCGTTGACTGCCGGAGGGAATATCACCTCGACGGCGAGCACCATCGCGGCTGACAACAATGCAGCATTGAAAGCGGACGGCGATATTGCCCTGCTGGCGGCCAATGACAGTCAATACCGTTACTCTCGAGAAGAAACCAAAAAGTCTTTTGGCCGCAAGAAAGTCGAGATTAATGAATCCCTCAAAGAAACCGTAGTCGGTGCGGACATCAGTGCTGGAAACAACATCACCATTCAGGCTGGAGATGGCTTAACCACGAGTCTGGATGAAAGCGCGATATCTGTGGTGGGCTCGGCGCTGGACGCGCAAGGTGACGTGACCTTGGTGGCGGATGGTGATGTGACCATTCAGGCGCAGGAATACCGTGAGTTCTCCCGCCACGAAACCATCAAAAAAGGCTTTGGCGGTCTTTCCTCAA
>NZ_FIZY01000084.1 GCF_900060185.1 Grimontia marina
ATCATCAATGCAAGTACATGTACCAGCTATTGGCACAGGTGAAGCACTTTATGGCGACGGCATCACCGTATCCTGGCTCAGGTCATGGGATGGCAAAAAAGACTCACAATTAGGATCAGCTATTTAGCTCAGTGTCCCTCCCTCGCAGAAAGCACTACAAAGCCCGCTTTCACGCACATCCAGACCATCCCTGCTACCTAAGCAGTGACAACACTTTGCGTCTGGAAGCTTGAATCAGCATGCCAGTTACTGCATCTACTCCATCATGCTCTCTGTATTTTGTCCGATATAGGTCGATTAAGCCTCCTATTACCTCTTCAATGCATTGGACTTCCTGTGCTTACTCTAATCTTATTTTTAGACGTGAAATCCAACCGCTATTGCAGGATTTATGCGGATAATTTTGCCGTTCATAGCCCACCAAATCGTGCTCTATTTTTAACCGACAGCCAAAAGATTGTGACCTTTTTCCGTTTATGAGAACGGAATCACAACAAAATCAGCACTCAAATTTTCAGCAAAAAATTAACGGTTAAAACAAACGGAGATCGAGATCACCCAATATTTCAATTTCACTAAAAACAAAATAAACAAGAACCCTGAACGATAGTAACCACTAACATTAAACGTTCTAATGGACGGATTTAGAGCATTTTTTGACCTCAATCAATTGAGGAGAAACCTTGTCAAAACCGTCAATATTGACGGTTTTGACGCTCCTTTATTTCCTTTTGACGATTTTAACGGACTACCCAATTGACCCAAATACGGAACCGGAGTTTCCTTACCTTGCACTGAGCCTGCACGGCCATGTGGATAACCAAGTTCACTTGTGTGGTTATTCATAGCGGGTTCCGGCCTGACCAAATTGTTTATGGTCAGAACCAAGTGGAACAAAGCAACTAGTAAGGAACAGCTATGCTTGCCAATCTAAAGAAAACAAAACTTGCAGTAGCCGTCGTTGCGGCCGCAGCGTCGGTACTGACAGCTCCTGTTGTCAGCGCTGCCGATAGAGTAGAACTAACTATCGTACCTGACTTCTACCCACAACTTACTCGTAACTTCAACCCGTTCTTGCAGAACAACCTGAAGTCGACCCTGGACTTTGTTTACGAGCCACTGGTTATCTTCAACCAGCTGGACGGCAACACTCCAGTAATGCGTCTGGCGAAGGACTACACAATCTCAGATGACCTGAGAAAAGTAACTTTCGAAATCCGTGAAGGCGTTAAATGGTCTGACGGCACACCTTTCACTGCAGAGGACGTGGCATTTACTTACAACCTGATCCGTGAAAACGCAGCGCTTGACCTTGCAGGTAACGCAGCGCTGATCAGCGACGTTAAAGTGAAAGGCAACAGCGTTGAAATTTCGCTGAACGAAGCTAACTCTTCAGCACCTTTCAAACTGGTTCAAACGCATCCTGTTCCTAAGCACATCTGGAGCAAGATTGACAAGCCAGAAGCTTTCGCGAACGAAACTCCAGTTGGTTCTGGCCCGTTCACCGAAGTTGATACCTTCACCAGCAACCTGTATGTACAGTGTGAAAACCCTAACTACTGGGATGCTGACAGCGTAGCTATCGACTGTCTGCGTATGCCTCTGATCAACAACAACGACGGTCTGCTGTCTAAGATTGTTGCTTCTGAGCTGGACTGGACTTCTTCGTTCATCCCAGATATCGACGCAGTTTACGCATCAGTGAACAAGAACCACAAATACTGGCCAGCGCCAGTAGGCTCTTCTGTTAACCTGCTGGTTAACTTCGAGCACCCAGAAGCAGCTAAGAACGAAGCTCTGACTAACGTTGACTTCCGTCGCGCAATGTCTGCTGCTATCGACCGTCAATCAATCATTGACATCGCGTTCTACGGTGCAGGTTCTCCAAACCACTCTGCAGCAGGTATCGCAGCGCTTTACCAAAGCTGGTCTAATCCTACAACTTACGAAGCAGCGAAGAAATTCAACTCATACAACGTTGAGTTTTCTAAAGAGTTGCTGAAGAAAGCAGGCTTTAAAGACATCAATGGTGACGGTTTCGTAGAAACTCCATCAGGCAAGAGCTTTGAACTGGCAATCCAGACTCCTTCTGGCTGGACTGACTGGAACAACACTTCACAACTGGCAGCAGAAAACCTGGCAGATGTAGGTATCAAAGCGAAAGCTGTAACGCCTGACTTCTCTGTTTACAACGAAGCAATGGCTGGTGGTACGTTCGACGTAGCTCTGACTAACTACTTCACAGGTCCAGATCCACACCAGACTTGGGACACTGGCTTCCACTCTCGCTTCATGGCGAAAGAAGGTAACCCACGCTTCGCGATGCACCGCTTCAAGAACGCGGAAGTAGACGAGCTGCTGGAGAAATTCTACTCAACAGCTGACCGTGAAGAGCAAGTGGAAATGGCTCACAAGATTGAAAAGATCCTGTCTGACAATCAAGTAGTGATTCCAGTTCTGTCTGCGGCTTCTACTTACCAGTTCAACGAATCACGCTTCACTGGCTGGTGGAGTGCGGACAATGCCAAAGGCCGTCCAATGATTTGGCAAGGTATCAATGAGCGTCTGCTGCACATTCTTGACCTTAAGCCAAAAGCTTAATCTCTAAATCTGGCGGCGCATCCGCGCCGCCTCTTTCCAAAGATAAACAATCGGTACTTTTGACCTTGGAGCTTTAATTCTTTGGTCACGGCTTCGTCGTGCCACTTAAGGTGTGAGTTATGGGATTTTTTCTTAATAGATTAATGTTTTATTTTGGCGCATTGCTTATCGCAATCACGCTGAATTTTATTTTACCACGTGCAATGCCCGGCGACCCGGTGACCATGATGTTTGCCAACGCGAGTGTACAGGTAACCCCTGAACGTATCGCGGCAATGAAAGCACTTTTGGGTTTCGTTGATGGCCCTATCCACGTTCAGTTCCTGACTTACGTGAAAAGTATTTTCACTTGGGAGCTTGGCGTATCAACCCAATTCTATCCAATGACTGTTAACGAGCTGATTGCTAAGTCTCTCGGTTGGACTCTGTTCCTTGCAGGTACTTCCGTAGTGATGGCGTTTTGTATCGGTTCAGTGGTTGGTATCTTCGCGGCATGGCGCCGTGGCAGTCGCTTCGACTCATTCGTGTCTCCAGGTTTTATGGCCTTGCAGGCAATTCCACCTGTTGTTATCGGCATGCTTATCCTTTTCATATTCGGTATCACGCTCAAGTGGTTCCCGACATCTTACGGCATGCCAGAGGGCGCAATCCTCGACTTCACCAGCTGGGAGACATACAGCGGCATTCTCTACCACGCTTTTCTTCCTCTGTTCTGTGCGACCATCGCACAAATCGGTGGCTTCCTTATCAACATGCGTAACAACATGATCAACTTGTTGGCGGAAGACTACATCACAATGGCTAAAGGTAAGGGCCTTTCAGAGAACCGCGTTGTCTTCAACTACGCCGCTCGTAACGCCCTGTTGCCAACCGTGACTGCGCTTTCTATGGCGCTGGGTATGGCAGTTGCCGGTCAGCTGGTTGTAGAAATGATTTTCCAATACCCAGGATTGGGTACGGCGATGCTCAATGCGGTTAACGGCCGTGACTACCAAGTACTGCAAGGCCTGCTGATCATCCTGACCATCGTTATGCTGTGCTTCAACTTCATCGCTGATGTTCTCATCGTTTTGCTTGACCCACGTCTGCGTAAGGGAGGCAAATAATCATGAAAGATTTTCTTAATATTATTCGCGGTAATACAAAAGCTCTGGTAGGTGTCATCTTAATTCTGATGTTTATCATCGCCGCTGTATTTGCACCGTTTCTTTCTCAGTACGACCCGCACAAGCGTACGGGTGCACCACATGAATACCCTGGTTTTGTTGTCAAAATGGCACAGGCTAATCCAGATGGTTGGGTAGCCGAGAATCTGGCAGATAACCAACGTCGTCTGCGTATGTCAAAAGACGGTGAACACGTGATGGGTACTACCCGTCTTGGCCGTGACATCTGGTCTCAGGTGGTTCACGGTGCACGAACCTCACTGTTCGTTGGCTTCACTGCAGGTATTTTCGTGTGTGTGGTTGCCACCATCATGGGTATCTCTGCAGGTTACTTTGGCGGACGTGTAGATAACATGCTGTCAGGTGCAATGAACGTCATGCTGGTTATGCCTCAGCTTCCAATCGTGATGGTAGTAGCAGCATTCGTCGGTCAGGCAGGTCCGCTCACCATCGCCTTGGTAATAGCCTTAACCTCCTGGGCATGGGGCGCCAGGGTAATCCGCTCCCAGACACTGGCAATTCGTGAGAAAGAGTTCGTTAAAGCCGCAGAAGTGCTTGGCGAATCCCGCACTCGCATCCTGTTTGTTGAAATCCTGCCAAACCTTATCCCTCTGGTAGGTGCAAGCTTCATCGGCTCTGTGATGTACGCCATCCTGACTGAATCTGTGCTCTCGTTCATCGGTATGGGCGACCCGAGTGCAGTGAGCTGGGGTTCAATGCTGTACAACGTACGTACCTCTTCAGCAATGCAACTGGGTATCTGGTGGGAAGTACTGGCACCTTGTTTGGCGCTGAGCTTGCTGTCTCTTGCACTGGCACTGGTTAACTTCGCAGTCGATGAAATCGCTAACCCGCAGTTGCGTGCACAAAAAGGCCTTAAGCGCTGGAAGAAGATGCAAGCAGCAGAAACTCAGGCACGATCAGAAACTGAGCTGACTCCACAAGTAGCAATGAGCGGAGAGAAATAATGAGCGAAGCACAACTACAAATCCGCAACCTATGTGTTGACTACATTACTGACGCGGGCGATGTCCGCGCAGTAAACAACGTAAGTTTTGATATTGGTAAAGGCGAAGTATTCGGCCTCGCCGGTGAGTCTGGCTGTGGTAAATCCACCGTAGCATTCTCACTGATGCGTCTTCATAAGCCGCCTGCATTCATCAGCGACGGTGAAGTCCTCTTCAACGGTGAAGACATCATGAAATACAGCGATGAGCGCATGAGCCGCTTCCGCTGGAAAGAAATCTCCATGGTGTTCCAATCAGCGATGAACGCCCTGAACCCCGTTCTAACCATGGAAGAGCAGTTCTGTGACGTTATCATGCGCCATACCAACATGACCCGTGAACAGGCAAAGCGCCGCGCAGAAGGTCTGTTGGAAATCGTTGATATTCACCCAAGCCGTTTGAGCGACTACCCGCACCAGTTCTCTGGTGGTATGCGTCAGCGTCTGGTTATCGCGATTGCACTGGCTCTGAACCCGAAAATGATCATCATGGACGAGCCGACAACGGCACTGGACGTGGTGGTTCAGCGCGAGATCCTGCAAAAGATCCACGCACTGAAAGAAGAGTTTGGTTTCTCGATTCTGTTCATCACCCATGACCTGTCACTCATGGTGGAGTTCACTGACCGTATCGGCATCATGTATGCCGGCCAGTTGATTGAGGTGGCACCGTCGAAAGAAATCCTCAAAAACCCTTATCACCCTTACACCGAAGGTCTGGCTAGCTCATTCCCTCCACTGACGGGTCCAAAAACACACCTTTCCGGTATTCCAGGCAACCCATTGAACCTGCTTGAGATCCCACAAGGCTGTCGTTTCCAGGCTCGTTGCGGAAAGACCAAAGATACCTGTTTCAAAGTGGCTAACACATTGACTCAGGTAGAGCCAAACCGTTTCACCAACTGCCACCTGTTTACAGGCAAGTAATTGGCTTTAGCGACTTGTAGGAGTGAGCAATGACTAAAGAATTAGGCCAACCGATTGTTGAAGGCAAAAATCTAGTAAAAGATTTCCCTATCAGCAGTAATGCGCTGAACAAGCCAATGATGCGCGCACTGAATGACGTGTCATTCAAACTGTATAAAAGCCGCGGTCTGTCGGTAGTAGGTGAATCTGGTTCAGGTAAATCTACCTCAGCAAAAATGATCGCCAAGATGTATGCACCAACCTCTGGCTCTATTGAGTACAAAGGCCGCGACATCGCGACGATCACCAAGAAAAACGATCTGATGACCTATCGGGAAGGTGTTCAGATGGTATGGCAAGACCCGTTCGGTTCCCTGAACCCAACACACACCATTTTCCACCACATCGCGCGTCCACTGCACATTCACAAAAAAGCGAGCAGCAACCCGAAAGAACTGGAAGAACAAGTGTACGACCTGCTGAATCAGGTTGGTCTGACACCGCCAAAAGAAACCGCGCAGAAGTACCCTCACCAGCTTTCTGGTGGTCAGCGCCAGCGCGTTAACTTAGCGCGTAACATCGCTGTAGGTGCTGAAGTTGTACTGGCTGACGAACCAACCTCCATGCTCGACGTCTCTATCCGTGCAGGTGTATTGAACCTGATGGAAGAGATGAAGTTTGAGAAGGAAATGGCACTGCTTTACATCACGCACGACATCGCTACTGCACGTTATATCGCAGAAGATCTGGCGGTAATGTACGTTGGCCACATGGTGGAATGGGGTGACTGTGAAGAAATCATTCACCGTCCACAACACCCATACACTCGCCTGCTGGTTTCCGCAGTACCGGATCCTTCGAAATCTATCCACACCGAGCTGGAAGGTAATAAAGGCGAAATTCCTCTATGGACGCCGGATTCTGTTGGCTGTCCATTTGCTGGCCGCTGTCTGCACGCGACAGAAAAATGTCGTCAGGCGTTGCCTCCAGTGACCAAACTGGCGGATAACCACTTCGTTCGCTGCTATCTGTTCGAGTGAGCCTCGGGCTAGAGTTTTAGGAGGTAAAATGCAGCTGTTGATCAATCATATCGGCTATGAGCGCTTCGGCAATAAACAAGCGCTGATCCTTGCAAAGCAAGAAGTCACTGCGACACATGCCGATATTGTAGATTGCCAGACTGGGCAATCAGTGATGCAGCTGCCTGTTTGTGCTTGTGGTTCTGTAGACCAATGGCATACCGGCGAAGTTTACCGTATCGATTTCTCTGCACTCAATGAGTGCGGAGATTTCTTCGTCAAAGTGGGAGATGTTTCGTCTCCGGCTTTTTCTGTCGCAGAAGGTATCCTGTTTGATCGCACCTTTTCAGATGTGATCCACTACTTCAAATCCCAGCGTTGTACAGGCACGTTTGATCAGCGCGATCGCACTACGCCCCTTCTTGGCACAGATCGTCACGTTGATGTTCATGGCGGTTGGTATGATGCGTCAGGCGACGTCAGCAAATACTTCAGCCACCTTTCATATGCTAACTATTTAAACCCTCAGCAAATTCCGATGGTTGTCTGGAATATGCTGAATACTCTGGAAACCCTTTCTTCAGAACTGGCTCCATTCTCTAAAACCCGTCTGCATGATGAAGCGCTGTTTGGTGCAGATTTTCTCGTTCGCATGCAGGACGCAGAAGGTTTCTTCTACCTGACCGTGTTCGACAAGTGGAGCAAAGATCCTTCTCAACGCGATATCTGCGCTTATGAAACCCAGCAAGGTCACAAGACCAATGCATTCCAGGCTGGTTTCCGTCAGGGGGCTGGCGTAGCGATCGCATCACTTTCCGCTGCAGCGCGCTTTGGTGTTAACGGCGAATACGATGTTGAGGCTTACCAAAAGACTGCAGAAACGGGCTACTGGCATCTAAAAGAAAACAATACGTCTTACCTAGACGATGGTCAGGAAAACACCATCGACTTTTACTGCGCGCTGCTGGCAACAACAGAACTTTTCAAACTCACCGCCAGCGAGTCATACCTTGAAGAAGCGCGTTATTGGGCAACCCGCCTTGCCGAGCAACAACAGAGTGATGAATGTATTAATCACTTCTGGTCCGCTAACGGTGATGGTTCTCGCCCTTATTTTCATGCTGCTGAAGCAGGCTTGCCTGCGATTTCGCTGATGCAATACCTTCAGGTAGAAGGCGATGACACACTCAAAGCGAAATATACGGAAACCCTTTTCAATGCGCTGAACTTTGAGCTCAGCATCTCCGCCGAAGTGAACAACCCATTCGGTTATCCGCGTCAGTACATCAAGAATGTCGACGCAGAAAAACGCACCAGCTTCTTCGTTGCCCAACGCAACGAGACCGGATACTGGTGGCAAGGTGAAAATGCGCGTCTGGGTTCACTGGCTGCCATGGCATTTATGGCCACCAGCTATGTGTCTGACGAAGAGCAAAAAGCCAAGCTTCGTGAATACGGTCAACATGCCCTGAACTGGATTGTGGGACTCAACCCTTACGACATGTGCATGTTGGACGGCCATGGCCGCAACAACCCTGACTATCTGCCTGATCTTGGCTTTATCAATGCCAAAGGCGGCGTGTGCAACGGCATTACGGCTGGCTTTGAAAACGAGCATGACATCGCTTTCAAACCTGAAGGCCAGAAAGATGACATGCTGCAGAACTGGCGTTGGGGAGAGCAATGGATCCCACATGCGGCTTGGTATCTGTTAGCGATTGCCATGCAAAAGAAGGATGTTGCCCATGGGTAATTTCTTCTGTGGCGTAGACGGTGGTGGCACTTCCTGCCGCGCACGTATTGTTGATGAACAAGGCCAGTTTTTGGGTGAAGCCAAAACCGGCAGTGCCAACATCCTCTTGGGTGTGGAACTGGCGATGGATAACATCCAAAGCGCTATTGCTCAAGCGGCTGAACAGGCTGGCATCACCGACCTTTCCACACTGTCTGTTGGTCTTGCATTGGCAGCAGCGGAGCAACGCTCAGCCTGGCATGCCTTTATGTCTCTGCCGCACCCGTACAAACACATGACCCTGAACACTGACGGTTATGGTGCATGTATGGGCGCATTCAGCGGTGATAACGGTGCCATCGTTATCGCTGGCACAGGCTCTGTCGGTATCTATTTAGAAAACGGTCAACAGCATGTTGTCGGTGGCCGTGAATTCCCAATCTCCGATCAAGGCGGCGGCGCGGTTATGGGATTGCGCCTGATCCAACAAACACTGCTGGCGCACGATGGTCTTCGCACCGGTTCAGCTTTGTCAGACCACGTCCTTGCACATTTCAACCACGACCTCGATGCCATTGTTGAATGGTCCAAAACCGCAAAACCACGCGATTACGGCCAATTCAGTCCGAAAATATTCGAACTGGCAATGGAACGAGATGAACTTGCCATGGAATTACTGCAAGGCTCTGCTGATGATGTAGAGCGTCTTATCCTCGGTTTGAACCGTAAAGGCGCAACGCAAATCGCGCTGATGGGCAGCATTGGTGAACGCATTGTTCGCTGGCTGTCTCCAGCGGCCCAGTCTTTGCTGGTAAAACCCCAGGCGGATGCCATGGCCGGCGCTATTTTGATGGCGCGCGGTAACCACAATCTTTATCCGTTTTCGAGGTGAGCCATGAATTTTCGCCTAGACCTCAATGTTATTGAAGCGACGCCAAGTGAAAGCCGCTTTGCATTAGTGCTTCATAACCTTTCTGAAACTAACATCCAGAACTGGCAGCTGACATTCAGCGCCAGTCGCTATGTGCTGCCAACGTCAGTGTCTCACGGCACCTTAAAACAGATTGGCAGTCTGTGTATTTTTGAAACGGGCGAACCTTTAAACGCAAACCATCATCTGTATCTCGAGTTCAGCCATCCTACCAAGCCTTTCTCCATGCATGATGAAGGCATTGGTGATGCATGCCTGTTGATCACCACTGAAGATGGCGTTAAGGCCGTGCCAGTTGAAACAACACCAATCAATCTGGGTACCCAAACACCAGAGCGCGTATCACTGACACTTCCGGAACCGAAAGCGATCAATCTGATCCCTCAGCCTAAAGCACTGGTGGTAAAGCAAGGCCAGTTTGCGCTGACTGACGACATCGCGATTCAATCTGACAGTGATATCAGTAAACCTGCTGCGCGTTGGCTGGCAGACGAGATGTCTCAACACCTTCGCCGTGATGTCACCATCAAGCAAGAAGCTCAAATCCGTCTGGTTCAGGATAAAAACCTGAAGCCAGAGCACTACCGGGTAAGCGTAACTCTTCAGAGAGTAACGATTTCAGCATCGAACGAAGCTGGCTTTGCCCATGGCGTGGCGACTGTACTTCAACTGCTGCCAACACAGGCGTCACATCGTCATTACTTCGATTACGCCCTGCCATGTGTTGAAGTTGAAGACCATCCACGCTTTGGTTACCGCGGCATGATGCTGGACTGTGCACGTCACTTCCACCCTCTCAGCCGTGTGAAAAACCTGATCAATCAACTGGCTCGTTTTAAGTTCAACCATTTCCATTGGCACTTAACCGATGACGAAGGCTGGCGCATCCAGATTGATGCGTATCCGGAGCTAACGGAAATCGGCGCCTGGCGTGGGCCATTCGAAAGCATTGAGCCTCAGTACACTTCGCTGTCCAAGATCCACGGTGGTTTTTACACCAAAGACGAGATCCGTGAAGTCATTGCGTATGCCGCAGAGCGAGGCATCACTGTGGTGCCGGAAATTGATATCCCAGGTCACTGCCGTGCCGCTATCAAATCCCTGCCACAACTGCTGGTTGAAGATGCCGATACCTCAGCGTATCGCAGCATTCAGAACTACAACGACAATGTGCTCAACCCTGGCCTCAAAGGCACTTACACCTTCTTGGAAACCGTTCTGAAAGAAGTGTGTGAGCTTTTTCCTGCGCCTTACGTTCACATTGGTGCTGACGAAGTGCCAGAAGGCGTGTGGACGGACAGCCCTGCATGTCAGGCCTTGATGAAAACCCACGGCTACAAGGACTTCAAAGATCTTCAGGGTCACGTTCTGCGTCACTGTGAAGATTTCCTCAGCACCAAAGGCAAACAAATGTTTGGCTGGGAAGAGGCCGTGTTTGGCGACAAAGTCAGCAAAGACACAGTGATCTTCTCTTGGCTCAACGAGCAATCCGGTCTCGACTGCATTCGCAACGGTTACAACGTTGTGCTTCAGCCGGGCCACGAAACTTACTTGGATATGGCACAAGACTACTCGGCTTGTGAGCCGGGCACAGACTGGGCCTGTAAGGTACCGCTTGAAAAAGCCTACCACTATGAGCCTTTCGCTAACTCAACCGTCACCACAGAAGAGTTTGGGAAAGTGAAAGGAATTCAATGCGCACTTTGGTGCGAGATGACCAATACCCAAAGCCGCTTCGAGTACATGATCTTCCCTCGCCTTCTGGCGATCGCAGAAGTGTGTTGGAGCGCCAAGGAACAGCGGGACTGGGCAGATTTCCAAGCCCGTCTCAGCGGACAACTGCAGTACCTGGATCGTCTGGGTATTAACTATCGTCGGTAATTACTTCAATTTTTTGAGATTTGTAGAAGGATACACGCCATGAAATACGGCTTCTTTGATAACGACAACCGGGAATATGTCATTACCCGCCCTGACGTACCGGCGCCATGGACCAACTATTTAGGTACAGAAAAGTTCTGTACCGTTATTTCACACAACGCAGGTGGCTACTCGTTCTACAACAGCCCTGAGTACAACCGCGTCACCAAATTCCGCCCAAACGGTACCTTCGACCGTCCGGGCCACTACGTGTACCTGCGTGATGACGAGACTGGTGACTACTGGTCAATCTCCTGGCAGCCAGTGGCTAAAAGCCTGGAAGAAGCATCGTACGAAGTGCGTCACGGCCTGTCATACTCTAAGTTCAAGTGTGAGTACAACGGCATCACCGCACAGAAAACCCTGTTCGTACCAAAAGGCGAAGACGCACAAATCTGGGACGTTAAGATCAAGAACGATGGTGACAAGCCACGTACGATCAGTGCGTTCTCTTTCGTTGAGTTCTCATTCAGCCATATCCAGTCTGATAACCAGAACCATCAGATGAGCCTGTACTCTGCAGGTACTTCGTACAACGACGGTGTGATTGAGTACGACCTGTACTACAACACCAACGATTACGAAGGTTTCTACTACATGGCGTCCAGCTTCGATCCTGACAGCTACGACGGTCATCGCGATAGCTTCCTGGGTATGTACCGTGACGAAGCAAACCCAATTGCAGTAGAGAATGGCCGTTGCTCTAACCACGTTCAAACCTGTTACAACCACTGTGGCTCTTTGCACAAGCAATTCGTTATTCAGCCAGGTGAAGAGGTTCGCTTCGTATTCTTGCTGGGTATCGGCAAAGGCGAAGGTCAGCGTCTGCGCGCGAAATACCAGGACATGGCTAACGTTGATGCCGCATTTGCAGCAATCAAAGGTCACTGGGATGAGCGCTGTAACAAGTTCCAGGTAACCTCACCAAACGAAGGTCTGGACACCATGATCAACGCTTGGACCCTGTACCAAGCAGAAACCTGCGTGGTTTGGTCTCGCTTTGCGTCATTCATCGAAGTAGGCGGCCGTACTGGTCTGGGATACCGTGACACCGCACAAGATGCGATTTCTGTTCCTCACGCAAACCCGCACATGACGCGTAAACGTCTGGTGGATCTGCTGCGTGGTCAGGTGAAAGAAGGCTACGGTCTGCACCTGTTCGATCCAGACTGGTTCGATCCAGAAAAAGCGGACGTTAAACCATCTAAATCACCGACTGTTGTTCCAACACCAAGTGATGAAGATAAGATCCACGGTATCGAAGACACCTGTTCTGATGACCACCTGTGGATTGTACCAACCATCATTAACTACATTCAGGAAACTGGCGAAGAGAGCTTCTTGGATGAGATGATCCCTTACGCAAACGGTGGTAATGCATCTGTCTACGAGCACATGAAAGCAGCACTGGACTTCTCGGCTGAATACGTCGGTCAAACCGGTATCTGTAAAGGTCTGCGTGCAGACTGGAACGACTGTCTGAACCTGGGTGGCGGTGAGTCAGCAATGACATCATTCCTGCACTTCTGGGCACTGCAAGAGTTCATCCAACTGGCCAAATACAAAGGTAAAGACGCAGATGTTGCTAAATACACTGAGATGGCAGCAAACCTTCGTGAAGCGTGTGAAAAACACCTTTGGGACGACGAGGGTGGCTGGTACATCCGCGGTCTGACCAAGACGGGTGACAAGATCGGTACAGCGCAACAAGCTGAAGGTCGTGTTCACCTTGAGTCAAACACTCTGGCAGTTCTGTCTGGTCTGGCATCACAAGAACGTGGTGAGAAGGCCATGGACGCGGTAGATGAGAACCTTTACTGTGAGTACGGTCTGCACCTGAACTCTCCATCATTCGCAACACCAAACGATGACATCGGCTTCGTCACCCGCGTATACCAAGGCGTGAAAGAAAACGGCGCAATCTTCTCGCATCCAAACCCATGGGCTTGGGTTGCAGAAACCAAACTGGGCCGTGGCGACCGTGCAATGAAGTTCTACGACGCACTGAACCCTTACAACCAAAACGACATGATCGAGAAGCGTGTGGCTGAACCTTACTCTTATGTTCAGTTCATCATGGGTCGCGACCACGAAAACCACGGCCGTGCAAACCACCCATGGCTGACAGGTACATCTGGTTGGGCTTACTTCGCGGTAACTAACTTCATCCTGGGCGTGCAAACTGGTTTCGACGGTCTGATCGTAGACCCTTGTATCCCAACAAGCTGGCCTGGTTTCGAAGTTCGTCGTGAATGGCGCAATGCGACTTACAACATCAAGGTTGAAAACCCGAACGGCGTTAGCAAAGGCGTGAAATCAATCACTCTGAACGGTGAGACTGTTGAAGGTGCAATTCCTGCACAAGCGGCAGGCTCTGTGAACGAAGTGGTTGTTGTTCTGGGCTAATCACAAAAACGGGGCTGAATCAGCCCCGTTATTTGTCTGTTTCTAAAGGAGATCAACCATGATCCAATTTGGTACCGGTGGCTGGCGTGCACTGATTGGCGAAGAGTTTACCCGCGATAACGTGCGACTCGTTGCCCAGAGCCTTGCCAACATCATGATCAATGAAAACGCGATCGAGCCGGGCTTTGTTATCGGTTATGACCGCCGTTTCCTCTCTGACAAAGCGGCAGAATGGTTTGCGAGCGTACTAGCTGCAAACGGCATCACCGTTAGCTTTATCGACAAATACGTTCCAACCCCTATCGTGATGTTCAAAGCGAAGGAGATGGAAACCCACTACTCGGCGTGTATCACCGCTTCACACAACCCTGCGGATTACAACGGCGTCAAAGTCTTTATCAAAGGCGGCCGTGACGCAGACGAAATCATCACTGCGAAGATTGAAGAGCAAATTAGTCAACTTCAACTGAGCGATGTGAAAACCATCGACTTCGAAGATGCGGTTGAAGCAGGCTCAGTCAAAATCATCAACCCGATGAACGAATTCGTGGATTCGATCATCGATTTCATCGACATTGAAGCGATCAAAAAGGCGAACCTGCGCGTACTGATCGACCCTATGTTCGGTGTGGCGAAAAACGCCCTGCAAACCGTGCTGATCTCTGGCCGCTGTGACGTTGACGTTATCAACGACGGTGCAAACCCAGGCTTCGGCGGTTTGATGCCATCACCAAGTGCTGCAACGCTTTATCGCCTGAAACATTTGGTTGCTCATGAAGGTTACGACATTGGTATTGGTACCGATGGTGATGCAGACCGTCTTGGCATCATCGACGAGAAAGGTAACTTCATTCACCCGAATGAAGTCCTGTTGCTGCTGTACTACTACATGCTGAAGTACAAAGGCTGGAAAGGTTCTGTAGTGCGTAACATCGCGACCACTCACCTGCTGGATAAAGTCGCCGCAGACCATGACGAGAAGAGTTTTGAAGTGCCTGTTGGATTCAAACACATCAGCTCACAAATGGAAGCAGATGACTCCCTGATTGGCGGCGAAAGCTCTGGTGGCCTGACAATCCGCGGCCACATCAAAGGTAAAGATGGCGTATTCGCTTCAAGCTTATTGGTGGAAATGATCAGCGTAACGGGCAAGAAACTATCTGAATTGCTTGATGAAATCTATAGCAAGTATGGCTACGCCTACACAGCTGAAGGTGATTGCACGTTCAAGGCTTCTCAGCGCGAAGAGCTCTACAACAAGATTTATGTAGAAAAAGCGCTGCCAGAATTTGCTTATGAGATTGAAAAAGTCAGCTATGCCGATGGCCTGAAGGTTTACTTCAAGAACGGTGGTTGGGCATTGGCGCGCTTCTCAGGCACCGAGCCACTACTGCGTATTTTCGTGGAGTGGGAAGACAAAGACACCGCGGAAGCTCTGGTTAAACAAATCAAAGAGTTCCTGTACGTTTGATGTCCAAAATGAACAGTCTAATCCACTAAATTGGCAACAATGCTGTTCATTCCTGCAAACCGAAAGGTTTTTGCAACAAGGGTAGCTTAGCTACCCTTTCTTTTATCTGCTGAGGGTGCATTCACGGAAAGAGAGGTCACCGACAACCAGCATAGCGTCGTCTCCTTTTGTATAGAAGTGGACCCCATTGGTTGGACACACAAGCTAATTTTTTAAGTGTTTGATCCCGCTCATGCTGCGTATCTTTGCCTGCCGAAGTAGGCTTCATCAGGAGTAAGGTCATTGAGTCCCTGATGGTTACGCTCTTCGTTATAGAACACCATGTAGTGGCCGATTTCAAGTTCAGCTTCTCGGGGGGTGGTATAGGCTTTTAAGTAAACCTCCTCATATTTCAAGCTACGCCATAATCGCTCGATGAACACGTTGTCGACCCAGCGTCCTTTCCCATCCATGCTTATCCGTACATCATGGTCGATTAATCTCTGAGTAAACTCAGCGCTAGTAAACTGGCTGCCTTGATCTGAATTGAAGATATCGGGCGGCCCGTAGTGTTGCAGTGCGTCTTCGAGAGCCTCAATGCAAAAGCTTGTATCCATCGTATTCGACAAGCGCCAAGCCAGTACTTTGCGGCTATACCAGTCGATAATGGCCACCAGATACAGGAACCCCTTCGCCATGGGGATGTACGTGATGTCAATCGCCCAAGCTTGGTTTGGATAAGTGACATCGATATCACGCAGCAGGTAGGGATAAACCTTGTGTGCTTTGT
>NZ_FIZY01000085.1 GCF_900060185.1 Grimontia marina
AAATACACATTGCCGCAAAAGTACTGATAGTAGGGGTTTTCTACCCATCGGGCACAGACTTCTTCATCGGACAGGGCGTAGACATGTTTGAGGTAATGGAGCCCACACATAAGGCGTATGTTGTTACGTAAGCGATTAATGAACTGGTGAAGCCTTATTCCACATCGCTCAGATCAACATTCCATGGCATCAGATCCGACATATCATCGGCGAGTGAACGCGTCGGCAACTCCGTGAACAGGTGCCGGAAGTAATAATACGGGTTGATGTCATTGGCACGACACGTCATCACCAAGCTATATAAGTTGGCACTGGCTTTGGCGCCACCGACCGAGGTGGAGAACATCCAGTTTTTTCGGCCCGTCGTGAACGGGCGGATATCTCGCTCTGTCACATTGTTGTCGATACTGATGTGACCATCTTCCAGGTAGGTCAGCAGTTTGGGCCACTGATTCTTGGTGTAGGTGATGGCCTGGCCCAATGCCCCTTTGGGCAGCACATTCAGGCTATCGAGCCACGCATTGAAGTCATTCAATATGGGGAGGCTTTCTTGCATCCTCATCTGTTGCCGTGCTTCGGCCGACAACTCTTTGGCTCGCTTCTCTATCCCGTACAGCTTGGCGATGAAGGTCAAGGTTTTTTCGGGCTTTCCTGCCTTTTTAGACGGCGACGCCTTTTGGGCATCGGTGAACTTGCGGCGCACATGCGCCATGCACGCGGCTTGGGTGACGCCGTCTACTGTGTCATAACCACTGTAACCATCAGACAACAGATAACCTTGGTACTCTCCGAGGAACTCACGTACACAAGCGCCAGCTCGGCTGGGGTGATAGTCGTAGATGACGACCGGATTTGGGGTGAACTCGCCGCTGCGATAGACCCACATATAGGATTTAGACTGCGCGGCTCTGTCTTCTTCTCTCAGCACTTGCACCGTGGTTTCATCCGCGCAGATAAGCGTTTCTTGGAGAAGCTGCGCTTTCATCGCGTCGATGATGACCTGCACTTTACTGCCAAGCTGCACGCACCAGTTCGCCAGTGTGGCGCGGCTGATATCGATACCCGAGCGGTTCAGGATATCTACCTGACGGTACAGCGGCAGTGCATCGACGTATTTAGCGGTGACCACCGCCGCGAAAGCTTCAGCACTGCCAAGGCTTTTGGGGATCATGCTGGCAGGTTTGGGCGCGGTGACCACTTTGCTGGTTTCAGCTGTCTGCTCGCAGTGTCGACACGCATACTTAGTGCGCTCATGGCGAATAACGCTCACTCTCTGCGGCACGATTTTCAGGGTCTCGCTGACTTCCTTGCCACATTCATGTAACGGCGAATCACAGCAGTCGCAATACGGGGCATTTAAGGTATGGGTTTGTACCTCACGCTCCAGGTCGGCGGGCAGAGGCTTACGCCCCGTTTTGCTTCGCGCTTTGGGCGCAGAGGGTAACGCATCTTGCTGCTCGGCTTCGTTGAACGTGCCTTTGGCGACTTTTTCACTTTGGGCAGCAAAGCGTTTGGATTTGCTGAGGTTGAGCTGCTCAATGAGTAATTGCACTTGGGTCTTGAGGGCGGCGACTTCCTCCGCCATGGCTTGCTTCTCTTGTTCGAGTTTCAGCAGCATGGCTTTGAGTTGTTCGATGTCGTTGGGGAAGTCGGTCATTGGGCATCATCTTACAGCATTGAATAGTGCCCAGTGTGACGGCGAAAAAGGATCGTTCAAGTGCAATGTGACGATCAGTATCTAGCGTCACACTTCCAGCCCATTTAAGGGGCGATGGGCTTTGCTATTCTCGAGTGACAGCCCAGAGAGCAACCAGTGAAGCTGAGGTTTGCTGATGGTAATAACGCTGAGATGATTAGGACGAGGCCACTTGAAAGTTCCTTTTTCCAAACGGCGATAGTAAAGCCAAAAACCGTTGGTATCCCAAAAGAGGATTTTGAGCTTATCGCGTCCGCGATTACAGAAGATAAACCAGGCTTCGCTGAACGGATCCATTTCAAGTTGGTCGGCGACAATGAGCGACAGTCCATCAATGGATTTGCGCATATCAGTCACGCCGGAGACCAGGAAGACCTTGCTGGAGGGAGTCATTGCAAGGCATCCACCCAGTGTTTGATCTGAGTGGTATTCAATGTTGTCGGTAACTCAGCGCGAATACCATTGGCAAAAGTAATGATCACCGACTCAACTTTCGTCTGTTCATGTTCATTGAAAATGATTGGCTGAAGTGTCTGCGTCGAGTCAGGAGAGCTTAATCGTTTAGACCAATAGTAGAAGGTTTGATAACTGAGGCCGCAGTCTGCACAGAATTGCTTGATGGATAGCTGGCTTTGTTTTTGTTGCTCAACAATTGCTGCCTAATGGGCGCGTTTTTGCTCTTGGTTCATAGTGCCTCCGATGAAAAAGGCACTATGTCAAAGCATGTGTGTTATTGATATGTGGGGTTTATTAACCGCATACGAGCTACAAGCGATGGTGAAAGTGCTGATGGCGTCAGAAAGCCGATTGAAACAAGAACGCCAATCGCTACTTGAACAGCTCAAGCTTGCCTTCGACCGCCAGTTTGCCAAACGCTCGGAGGCGTTAAAGCCTTACGATGAATCGCAAGGTGACCTCTTCAACGAAGCGGAATGTGAAGCTGCTAAGGAAGAAGAGGTTGAGGTCACGACGACCACCACAACGAAGAAACGCGGTAAACGCAAGCCACTTCCAAAGACCTTGCCTCGTGAAGTTATCGAACTTGATTTAGACGACCATGAAAAGCAGTGCGCTTGTTGCCAACATAGTCTGCATAAAATCGGTGAAGACCGCAGTGAGAAACTTGAGTTCTCACCAGCCGTACTCAAAGTGCTGGAATATGTTCGTCCTAAATATGCTTGCCGCCAGTGCGAGCAAACCCAAGACAACAACCACATTGTTCAAAAGCCAGCGCCGCAAAGCATTATCCCTAAGAGCTTCGCCACAGAAAGCTTGCTGGCCAACATCATCCTTGGCAAATACCAATACGCGATGCCACTTTACCGCCAAGAGTCGCTATTTACCCAGTCGGGAATCGAACTATCACGAACCACTATGGCAAGGTGGGTTATCCAAGTCAGTGAGAAGTTCGAACCACTCTATGCCGCCCTAAAAGAGCACTTACTCGAGCAAGTGGTGGTTCAGGCGGATGAAACGCCGCTCAATGTCCTCAAGGAAGATAAACAGTGTTATATGTGGCTCTACTGCTCGGGCGCAGACTCGCCAGATGCCGCACTCCCCAATGTGAAAAATATCGCCTTGTACGACTATCAAAACAGTCGCGCGAGGGCATGCCCTGTTGCCTTCTTGGAGGATTATCGTGGTTATCTGCAAACCGATGGCTATGGTGCCTATGATGGACTTCACCGAGTGACCAATGTGGGTTGCATGGCGCATGCACGGCGTAAGTTCATGGAGGCTAAGAAGCTTCAAGGCAAAGGTAAGTCAGGCAAAGCAGACAAAGCGCTGGCCAAAATCCAGAAGCTTTATGGCATAGAGTCGAGGTTAAAAGGCCAATCGGTAGAGAAACGAAAATCTGAGCGGCAACTGCATGCCAAACCGATACTGGATGAGTTGTACGAGTGGATGACGTCTCAACAAGTGATAGCGTCCAGCCCGCTGGGTAAAGCGATAAAATACACGCTGGGTCAATGGCCGAAGCTCATCCGCTATATAGACGATGGTCATTTATCGATAGACAATAATCGCGCTGAACGCGCAATTAAACCACTGGTCATTGGCAGAAAGAACTGGTTGTTCTCGAACACACCAAATGGTGCTGCGGCGAGCGCGATGCTTTACAGTATCGTCGAAACAGCAAAAGCTAATGGGCTTATTCTCTATGATTACATGGTCAAGTGCATGAAAGAGCTGGCGAAAGCTGAGCCTGACATCGATGCGCTCCTGCCATGGAACTTCAAACACTAACAAATATAGCCCCGTGGGATCATGGGGCACATACAGTTTTTTAAAGTGTTTAGAACGGTGTTATAGGCGACATTGAGAACGCGGCCAGTCTCTCGGACACCGGAGCTATTCATCGCCATCTCGATGATTTTATCTTTGACACCAGGTTTACACGCTTCATAGGCATAATCGAGCTGAAAACAGCGTTTACATTCAAGGCAGCGAAAGCGAGTAAAGCCAGCGTGACCCGTTCCATGTTTGCGGACATGCTCTGTTTTGTTGCAGAAACGACAAGGTACTTGAATTGTGGCCATGAGAAGTTACGTCAAAGCGAACATTTTAGCATAAAACAACCGATTTGAGTTATGACCAAAATAAAAATGGTCATACTGGTCTAAATTGGAGTTTAAAATTATATTTTCATTTTTTTCCATATGTTGTTTTATCACCATTGAGACATGTTGGACAAATCCATTATGGTAGATTTCCATCAGTTGATTAAGTGTTTTTCGACCCAAGGAATGGGTAGTAGATGAAATATTCTGTCCTTGAAAGGTATCCTATTAAAGATCTCGCTGGATTGTATTTCGTTCCATTTTCTTTAATTTTGTCTTTTGTTTTTGGACTTGTCATATCAATGGTTGTCACGATTGATATGACAATTGTTCGATATGCATCCTTTTTGGTTTCTGTTGTTTGGTTAACTCTCATATCAACAGGGGTTGTTGGTTTTTTATTTATATTTAACATTGGCTTGATGTTTGGATTTGGTTTGAACATTGGGACGCTTGGTTGGATTTTTCAATACATTCATTCTGAATATAATGGCGAGTTTATCGCCTTTGGGACATATTTTTTCATATTGGTAGTTTTGTCTCTAAGATTTGCGTTGGTCTCCATTTTTATTAAACTTGTTTCACCACTTTTAGACGGTTTTTCACCACTAAAGGTTTTGCTTTTTATACTCTCCTCCTCATCAGTATACGTTCTTTCAGGGTATATTTATTCACTGGGTGAGAGTGCCTTCCCATGGTTTCACCCTGGCGCTTTTCTGGTTGACTACATACCAACAGTCTTTTCAGTATCGGGCGGTTTAGGTGTTGATTTTCTATTGTGCTTCAATGTTATTGGTTTGGCTGTTCTGCTTTATTATGGCAGGTTCAGAACAGCGGCGATTTACGTTGCAATAACTGTTCTTGCAGTGAGTTTCTTTTATTTTCACTCAAAGAATAACACTGAAACAACAATAACATCGGGTAACACGGTGCGTCTTCGCGTCTTACATGGCGCTAATGATGTGATGACTAAACAGTCATCTTCATCAGCATCAGCCAAGGTAAGAAAATACCTCGCACTGTCGGGTTTTGCCCCATCTCCTGATTTGGTCATTTGGCCTGAGTCATCCGTACCCTTAGCCTCAGTTTTAAGCAGGCAGACATTCATCAGTGCTATGTCATCGCTAGTCGAAAAGGGTACCGACGTTATATATGGTGCTCAATTTCAGAAAGGCTTGGAGCTAGTTAATGTCGCCAACCAAGGAACACGGGGTCTAAAGCCCGTTTATACAAAGCAGAGGCTGGTGCCTTTTGGTGAATTTAGACCGACGTTTTACAAGAAGTTAATCAATATGCCTTTGTCCCGAGGCGAGGACATATCCCCTGTTCGAAAATCCCAAAAGCCCACCTCTTTGTCAGGGCAGGTTGAATTGGCCATTTCCATTTGTTTTGAAGCTTTATTCTCCAACACGTATCGCGAACAACTTCGTCATGAACGTCCTACTTTGCTCTTGTTACTCAGTGACCTTCAGTGGTCTTCAGCGCCTTGGATAAAGCGATATTTGCTTCTCATAGCACAAACCCGGGCTGCTGAACTCGGCTTGTTTTTGGCGTATTCCACCAACGGTGGCATCTCAGCGGTGATCGATCCAGAAGGGAGAATCCTTGCCTCGGTTTCCGGAAACAAAACAGAGTTTATTGATGCTGAGGTTTCTGCCTTAGCGTCTTCAACGACCTTTTCTAAGTATGGTGATACCCCGGTTATTGCACTTTCGCTGTTAAGCATTTTCTGCGCGGGTATTTGGGTAGCCAGTCAATGGAGGCGACAACGTCGTCAAATTCACTACAAGGAAATTTAAATGTACAGAAAAGTTTGGATGGCTGCGTCCGTACTTCTCTCCTTCGGGGTTTTATATAGCGCATTTGATATGAATGGGCAGGCTAAATCACCAACAGCAACTGCACAAACGTTACCCAAGACAACGTCAGCAGCAAGCAACAGCTTCGATGCTGGGGATCAAACGCTTAATAGCACTACCACGAGACAGATCTCTAAATTGCATGAACAGATTAAAGGCGATTACACGTCTGAAATCGCAGACGCGGAGTATCGAGATGAGCTCATCGAAGACCTCAATGATATTAACAAGAAAATTGACTCTGATAGCGCTCGTTTGGATGGCGAAGCGAGGATGTTGGAGCAAGGTGCAAATGAAGAAGCGGACCTGCTCATAAAAAAAGCAGATGCCTTGCTTGCCAGGCTTGAGTCGAATGGATATCGGGTTGTTGAAAGTAGCTTCGATGTCACAGCACCCGTCGAAGCGCCAGAGGCAAGAAGAGTCACTGACGAATTAAACAGACTGTCGACGGAGCTTCAATCAATTTCTGAGCGTTTTGAGAATCTTGGCCGCAACGGGAATGAGGAGATCAAGTAATGAATGTTATCTCTTTCCTGCCGGCAAAAAAATGGGTGGCAAGAAGTGCAGCTGTTTTTGCTTCTTTGGTTAGTGCTATTTTTTACGCGAATGCTTTCGATTTGGACGTGGGTGAGTTAAAAGGAAGCCCTTCTGTTGAGAATGGCATGGCGAACTATTCGTTGAGTCTTCAAGTGCCTGAGGGCATCAATGGATTGGCCCCAAAACTTTCTGTGAACTACCGTCAAGGGTCATCTAACAGCTCATTAGGTTTAGGCTTCTATCTCTCCGACTTTCCAACGATTGAGCGATGTTCTGCAAGCAAGCGTGTTGATGGTTATCAATCGGGTATTCACTTCAATGAAAACGATCAGTATTGCATGGTTGGCAAGCGACTCGTTTTAGTCAATGGGAATTTGGGACAGCCTGGCTCGGAGTACCGGATCGCGGGTGAGACATCAACCAAGATCACTGCAATTGGCAGTGGCACGTCTATCGATGCATGGATGGTCTACCGAGCCGACGGATATGTCGCCACCTATAGAGACACAGACACGAGTAACAACACCAACATTCGTTGGCACCTCAGTGAATACAAGGACCGATTTGACAATAAAATTGACTATACCTACAGAGATAGCTTCGGTACAACGCTCCCAGAAACAATTAGTTACAGCAATGTTGAAATTAACTTTTCCTATCGAGAAAGAAGCGATATTTCTACCGCTTGGTACCGTGGAGAACGTGCTGAACAAAGAGAATTGCTCGACAACGTAACGGTTAAACGTAATGGCGCTGTCCGACAACGATTCAACTTCGATTATGAACAGGTTTCACTCAAAGGGGGCGCGTCTTATAGCCGACTGGTTAAAGCACAACTCTGTGATGCCTCTAACCAGTGCTTTCCAGCCCATACGTTTGATTGGGAAAGCACAAATCTTGCCGAATCAAGCCCCTATCTGAATAACCTCCTGCCGGTGGGGGATTTGCAGGGATATCTGGTTGGAGACATCAATCGTGATGCAAGGCCAGACATCTGTATATTGGACGAAGGAATCCGTTGCGCCGACAACTTGGGAGGAGGGAGATTTTCTTCTCCGAGTACAACGTATCCCATTTTTAACTGGGACTCTGACGAATCACGAGCCACGATACAGCTGATTGATATCAACAGAGATGGTTACACCGATATTTGTGGTTTCAATGAAACTGGCTTTTATTGTGCTAAGAACCAGTCTGGTCGTTTTGAGAGTCAAGCTCTCATCACAAACGCGTTTTCTCTTGATACGTCGAACCAGTTTATTGACTTTGACAGGGATGGATTCGTAGACCTATGTCGTATAGAGACAACGGGGTTGGTGTGTCAATCCAATTCAGGATCACAGTCACTTTCCGGGCTCTTTTCTGCCTCAGAGATACAATTAACCTCAATCGGCTGGCCATTGGAAAAAACACTGGTTAATGGTTTCGACGCGGTTAACTTGCCGAGGCCGCAGCTCATTGATTTTAATGGCGATGGTAACCCTGATGTCTGTGGCATCACGAATGATGGGGCATTAACCTGTGCGACGGGCTTGGGTCAGACATCTGGCAGTGGCAATATTGCATTTTCTGAAGAAGTGGTGTGGGCAAGGGATATCCCTGTTGCCGCCTTCGCTGGACAGGGCTCAGAATCCACCTACAACGCGCTGAAAAAACAACAAGAAACATTGCTTCGAACCTACAGGCTAGCAGATCTCAATATGGATGGCTTGCCAGATGTTTGTTACAGACAAGCAAATGACTATGTTTGCCGAATCAATACCGGTTCTTCGTTGATGCCGGCATCTAAAATACTCACATTACCCAGTGCTGCGTTTGCCGTGACGGACTACGTAGGTACCGTCGAGCAATCAATTACTTTCGATGACAGAAATGGCGATAGTGTTGATGATTTCTGTTACATCGAGGGGCAGCGACTCTTTTGTGCATACAATCAATCTTCAGGTTTTTCCGAACCCTCATTGGTATCTGAGATCCCTGCTGACCTTGTATCGGTGCGCGAAAGAGAGAAATTTTACGGCAACTTCGTTCGGCGTTTTTTCGGGCTTTCTACCACGATTGATGTGTTGACGGTAATGAGCGCTTACGGACCATTCAGACAAGTTGGTGACCTTGATGGAAATGGAACCAACGATGATTGCTTTCGTTCAGTCACAGGCGTCAGCTGTTTGATGTACGAGCACGAGCCTATGGCGAAACTCTCATCGGTGACGTCAGGCTTTGGTAATACCACCACATTTTATTATGGCAATACAGACTCCTCTGACGTGTTTACTTCGACTGGGAGTCAGCCAGCACCGCTGTTATCTCTTTCTCCTCAACTCAACGTTGTTACAAAAATAGAGTCCAATGATGGCATTGGCGGAAAGACCGAAACGCGCTTTGCCTACAAAGGTTATGTGGCGCACGAAGAGTTGGGGGCTCTTGGCTTTTTAGAAATAACTGAAACAATGGATTTGGATTCGGGCGAAAGGGCAACTACCCGCAAATTCGGATTCGATTCTGCTTTTCGTCCCTATATCAGTGAAGCTGAAACACGTGTGAACGGACGGAAAGTTCAACGGGCGCTCACTTCTTTCAGGGAGGTGGACGATCCCTATTCTGAGTTGCCTTTCAGAGTTACAGAACAGAAAAAAACAGAATCATTCGATCTCAGCGAGAGATTGCTGACATCGGTCGTGGAGACTTTTTCAGACTATGACGCTCAATTCTTTGCAGGTACAACGACGAAAGTCACTATCGACGCCAATGGTGGTCGCTTTGAAGAGAAAACTGAAACCAACTATGAACATAACGATGTCCGTTGGTTGATTGGCAAACCCACACGTATTCAAGTCACGAAATCCAACGGTACTGATAGTCAAACACGCGTGACACAACATAAATATGATGCAGTAACCGGTGTTTTGGTCGAACAAATTATCGAACCTGGTCACGATCACCAAATTACTCACGCCTTTACATATTCGGCTAACGGCTTACGGCTTTCCGCCAGAGAGGAAACTTCCTTGGGGGCGCGCGTTGAAAAGTCTGAGTATGACCAGCTAGGACGATTGGTCCGCCATACCAATGCAAAGGGGCATTCAGCGACAACGACCTACAACGATTTTTGCCACCTTCCAGCTTCGGCAAAAGACAGTGCAGGCTTAACTACGCATTTCACCTATGACTCTTTCTGTCGAAAAGTACAGGAAGACTATCCAGATGGAAATTGGAAAAAATGGGTCTTTGACTGGAGTGATGGTGCGAATGCCGGTGCTGATGTCCATGGTTTGACCTTGGGTGATAGAAGTTTGTATTTGATTACCGAGCAAACTTCTCAGGGAAGTTGGCGCACAACGTATTTCGACCGATTTGGCCGAGAAGTTAGGGTGAAAACCCCCGGTACTAACAACCGTATTATTTTGGTAGACAAAGCGTTCAACCGAGATGGGCAGTTGGCGGGCGAAACCGTTCCCTATTTTGAGGGGCTTTTTGATGGTGACGCGACTTACTGGAAGCGTACTGATTATGACGCATTGGGGAGACCTGTTCGTACAATACTGCCAACTGAAGATGGTGCGGATATTGTCACCAACATTAGCTATTCAGGGTTGACGAGAACTTCAAGTGGCTCTGGTGTTGTAAAACGAGAAGAAACAGGCAATGGCTTGGGGCAAACTGTCGAGATTATTGAAGCGAATTCCCATTCAATTCGTCACACTTATGATGCTTATGAGAACCTGATCGAGAGTGATGTAAACGGAAAAGTCATCACTATGCAATATGATGATTTTGGGCGGAAAATATCGATGACCGATCCCGCAATGGGAACCTGGCACTATGAATACAACCCATGGGGTGAGCTTGTTGCCCAAACCGATGCTAAAGGGCAAGTAACAAACTACGTTTACGATGAGCTTGGGAGGAAGATAGAAGAAAGGGTTAATGATGACAAAACAGTTTGGCAGTATGACGCGTCACTACCCGGCCAATTAGATTCCAATACCACCTCAGATAACGTGTCGCACAGCTATGAATATGACAGCCTGAAACGTGTTGTTGCCAGTCATTCTGTTGTAGATGGTGTCCGATATACCACTCGTTTCGAGTATGACGAGGATAATCGTCTAAGTCGGGTGATTTACCCTTCAGGAATGCGATTGGATCATAAATATGATCTCAATGGGTTGCTTGATCAGCTCAGCATGCCAAATGCTGATCTGTGGGATCGGGATTTCATCAAGATTGAACAGGCGTTGCGCGAGACCGCAGCCCGGATTGTAGAGCTCGAAGCTCAGGCCCAAGTCTATGAAAAAAATGCCATCTATTACACCGAACAAGCAGACAAGCTAAGAGCGAATGCGGATGCTCTGTTCGCGCAGGAGCAAGCACTTGATAGCGAGGCCAGTACGCTATATTCATCAGCTAACCAATTGATGCAAGTGTCATTGAAAAATGCCGCATTAGCAACAAACTATCGTAATACCGCAAACTACTATTACAACGTATTTGGCCGACGTGTATTTAGTTTTGTGAAAAATCAAAACGGATTGGCTTACTACAAATATGACCAATGCGTATCGAAGGATTGGAAGGGGCGTTGTAAGCGACGCGAATATTTCCAAGTTGCTATTCCAATGTGGATGGTGGAAACGCGAGTTTGTTATACCAGTGGCAAATATAAAACATCTACAACCTGCTCAATGCAAAGTGCAACGCAAGTTGTAGCGGGGGATGTGTACTCCCGTTGGGCAAACCATTATCAAAATATCGCAAACAACTATCGTGCGTTGGCGCAGCAGCAGAGCGCCAGGGCAGATGCACTAACCGCCAGGGCAGATGAGCTAGAACGGCAAGCGAATGCCTATATTGCCGAGGCAAACAACTATCTCGTGCTGGCCCGTGAACAAACCGACTTGCTTGATATAGCCGTCAAGGAGATGGACGATCTCGTAGTCGCGCAAGAAAGTCTTTCAACCCTATTGGACGACAGGCTGAAAGACGAAACAGAGAATATTCTCTGGAAAGCAACCAGCCGGGATGCGTTTGGCCGTTTGAGTGGTGAGCTCTTTGGTAATGGCTACTTGCAGCGTCAGGAAATTGATCGTGCAAGGGGGAATATCAAGTCGATCACCACATCGCTTGGAACGAACCAAATTCAGTCACTTTCTTACGACTACAATGACCGAAATCAGGTTACGCAGCTGAACCGTAATCTTCGAGGCCAGACCGAATTATATGAGTATGATGACCTCAACCAACTGGTCCGCTGGACATTCGATGAACAATCCAATGCTAATTTCCAGGAAAGGCAATATCGCTACGATATCTATGGCAATCTGACTTACAAGTCAAACGTAGGAGACATTGCGAGCTTAGCGAATGGTCAACTTGATGGTGATACCTTCAAGTATGATGCGAATGGGAACCAAACCCAGGGTCCTGGAAGGTCAATTGTTTGGAATGCATTCAACAAAGTTGAGTCTCTCACCGAAAATGGAGAGACAGTCACGTACACTTATGACGCAAATAAAAATCGCATCAAACGTGTGTTGGAGGATAAAACCACTTACTACGTTGGTCCTGGCTATGAAATGGATGTTGAGCAGCGCGATGGAAAACGCGTCTTAACCATGCGCCATAGACTAATGGTTGATGGACAAGCTGTGGGCGAGCATATCAAAACGCTTATCGATGATGAAAAGCAACTTGATAAAACGGCATACTTCCACAGAGACCGCTTAGGTAACGCCGATATCATCTCCGACAATCTTGGTGTTGTTCAGATAAGGCAGAACTTTACGCCATTTGGTGAAACACTGGCTGTTCAGGAATTGGAGAATCCGCCACTGTTTACGCGAAACACACTCCGGGGGTTTACCGCTCATGAAAACGTGGGGGTGGGTAAGCTCATCAACATGAATGCCCGTTTGTATGATCCAGTTTATGGCCGGTTTATCAGTGCAGATACGATCATTCCTGAGCCGGGTATGAGTGGCTCATATAACCGTTACAGCTACGTTTATAACAACCCCGTGAATTTCACAGATCCTTCTGGCCACAATCCATTTATCATATTTGCAATAGGGCTGGCCCTATTTACGTTCTCGTTTACAACGGATAACCAGTTCCTTCAGGCAATTACTGCCATTGCGGGTACTTTGATGATGGGCTATGCGTCCTTTGGTGCCAATGGATTGTGGGGGCTCGCCGGTACAAAAGGTGCCATTGCGTCAGGGGCAACAGTTGGCTTCACGACGGGTGTGGTCTCCACAGGCAAGATTAGCGGGGGGCTTAAAGGCGCAATCATAGGTGGTGCCGGTGCTGGAATAACAAGTGGTATAGGAGGAATAGCGGCGGGGACCTTTGCTGGTAAAGTGGGGGTGACCATTGCACATGGTGTGACTCAAGGAATTATCGCTGAGGCAAAAGGGGGTAAATTCAGAAATGGATTTATAGGTGGATTGGTCGCCAAGGCAGGAGGTTTGGCCTTCGGTATACCAGATGCCATCGAGCTGCAAATGCTGCAGGGTGCCGCGTTTGCGGCTGCTGCTGTGCTGTTAACTGGTGGTGATGGACAGGATGCCTTTGTGCAGGCCGCAGCGGCCGTTGTAGCGGTGTATTTATATAATGATCTGTCCCACAAGCCGGACGAAGGAGGCCAATCCTACGCCGATCGAGCAAAGATATATCGAGCTATGCAAGCTAGAATTGATGACGCTGGCATAGATACGGTTTGGTTTGGTGTTGCTGCAGATCTAAATGACCACTTTTCTAAGTGGTATGTCCGTTGGGGATTGCCTGATCATGTCAACGACTTGGGCATCGAACTATTAGAAAAGAACAGAGCTACTTTTAATGAAGTTATGTCTGGAAGTATTGGAAAATCTGGTATCGCTCTTGATAACTTCTTAGTGGTTCGTGAGCAAATGTATGTTCAAGATTTCTATCAGAAAACTCAAGTGGCTATGTGGGAAAACGTGGTTATTAATGGATCTTTCATAGGTGATGGATTAATTCAACCATCAATAATTTCAATGGGTGTTGAGTACGTGAACAACAAATATGGCTATTTTAATTTTTTCGATACTTACCATAGAATTGAGCTTGGACAAGCGATGATGTCTCAACGTAGACACGGGGTAAATTAGTTTGATGAATATGATTGCTACAGGTGCAAAAACGTCTCTACTTCTGAGCATTATTGATTTGTTTCTGTTCTTACTTGTTTTCATAATTATTGAATGTTTATACCTAAACAAAGACTTCATGATTGGGGTTAGGGCTGCGGCTGGGCCAACATTCGTACGAGTGATTTCTCTTCAGGTTGTAGTTCAGTTCCTCATCTTGACAGTATGCCTTTATTTCACAAAAAGTACGTATGTGACGTATCTTTCTTTGATTGTCACTTACTTCTCTTACTACTCTGTGCTTAGAGGAGGGTTGATTCCGTTGGATCATCTGTTTAGTTTCGGGATTTTAGGAAAGACAACTCCATCCTTCCTCGTCTTTTCAATTAGCTCTTTCTTTACTGTAGTTTTGCTTAAGCAGTTTAAGTTGCTGACCTAGCAAATAAAAAGGCCCTGATGGACATCGGGGCCTTAATTATCGATATCATATTCTAGTAGACTCCGAACTTTTTATGACGGACATTTGGATTGCAAACTTCAGTTTTAATTCGCCAGTCTTCGTTGATTGCTCCGGGTGATTAGTACATGAATGTTCAATGCAAATTATGGTAAGCGCCCCATGAACCCACAGGGCTTGTTAGTGAGAGAAGTTCCACGGAAGTAGAGAGTCGATGTCAGGTTTAGGCTTCGCCAGCTCTTTCATACATTTCACCATGTAGTCGTAGAGGATGAGCC
>NZ_FIZY01000086.1 GCF_900060185.1 Grimontia marina
CACTGGAGATGGTGCCGTCCCTTGCCAGACTGTCCCTTCGCCAGAACAGCCGTATCTTCCAGCAGCAGTCTGCCCCGGAAATCATGAGTATTCTCCTGCAGGAGATGGGCATTGATGATTATGCGTTTTCTTTATCCGCGACATCGCAGACCCGTGAGTATTGTGTCCAGTACCGGGAAACGGACCTCGAATTCCTGGAACGTATTGCGGCGGAAGAAGGTATTTTCTATTGCTTCCTGCATTCCAAAGACAAGCACACGGTACTGTTTTCGGATGATACCCAGACCCTGTCTGCCTCGGGCCTTGCGCTACCTTATAACGTGAATGTCGGTGGGATATCTAAAGAGAATTTTGTTAAAGGCTGGCAGTCTTCGGCGCAGGCAAGACCCTCTTCCGCGCAGCTGAAAGATTACAGTTTTAAAAAGCCGGCCTATGGCTTTTTGCATGAACACGCGGGCACAGAAATGGCCTTTCAGCGTGGCACGTATGAACATTATGACTACCCGGGGCGCTATAAGAGTGATGCCGCAGGGAAGCCCTTTACCCAGTACCGTCTTGAGCATTTAAGAAGTGATGCCATCACGGCAACGGCGCAAAGCAATGTCCCGCAGGTTCAGCCGGGCATGCTGTTTGACCTCGTGGACCATCCGGATGAGACCAAGAACCGTGATTGGGTGGTGGTCTCTACCCAGTGTGAAGGCACTCAGCCGCAAGCGCTGGAAGAGGCCGGCGGTGAGGGCATGACGACGTTCCACAATACCTTTTCGGTGATTCCGGCTCACAGGCCTTGGCGTCCGACACCGCAACCGAAACCTTGTGTTCATGGCCCACAAATCGCGATTGTTACCGGTCCCGATGGTGAGGAAATCTTCTGTGATGAACATGGCCGGGTGAAGGTGCAGTTCCCCTGGGACCGTTATGGTAACAGTGATGATGCCTCAAGTTGTTGGGTACGTGTCTCTCAGGGTTGGGCAGGCGGTCAGTATGGCATGATGGCCATTCCCCGTATCGGTCATGAGGTGATTGTCTCTTTCCTTGAAGGTGACCCGGACCAGCCAATTGTTACCGGGCGCACGTATCACGCCACCAATGTGCCACCTTACCCGCTGCCGGCGAACAAGACGCGTACGGTACTTAGAACCGAAACCCATCAGGGGGAAGGTTTTAATGAGCTTCGCTTTGAGGACCAGGCGGGACAGGAAGAAATCTATGTCCATGCCCAGAAGGACATGAACCTGCTGGTCGAGAATGACCGCAAGGATAATATCAAGCATGACCTCCACCTGGATGTGGAGAATGAAAGGTTCCAGCATATCAAAGTGGATGATCACCTGACCGTGGATGGGCAATCCAAAGAGCATGTGAAAGGTGACAAAACAGTCATCAGTGACAACAAGATCCACATCAAACAAGGTACAGGACAGCTTGTCGACGCAGGCAATGAAATACACCAAAAGTCCGGTGCTAAGTTGGTGATTGAAGCAGGTAGCCAGATCACACTAAAAGCGGGGGGCTGTTTCGTCACTGTTGATACTTCAGGTGTACATATATCAGGCCCCGTTATTGATCTAAATGCAGGCGGTGCAGCACCCACATTGCCAGGACAACTGCCACCTAAGCCAGAAAACCCACTCCCTATGCTGACACCGGCACAAATCGCCACCATGAAATCCGCAGCACCATTCTGCGAAGAATGTGAAAAATGTAAGGATGGCCAATGCGAGATCTAGCCCAAGAGACAGAGGCTCCTCTCCATTGGTATGCCATATTCAACGGAACCTGCGATGACAAAGCGTTGGCAGACTTCTATCGCTTTGGCGGTAATGACGCCAAACCACTTTGGAGCGGAACACCCTACGCAGAATGGCATGAAGTGATGCCCTATATCGCTGACGTTTCGCACCTGCCTGACTTCATTACCTGGACTGAGCAGGAAGCGAATGAGGACTGGGGCATTCTCGTTGCGAGCACACTCCACTTGCCGGACATATTCCAACATTTTCGCAGTCTGACACTGGTATGGATGCCCTCTGGTAACCATGCCTTTTTCCGTTTCTATGACCCGAGATTCAGTATCGATCTGGCGAACTTCTGTGACAACGAACAGCGCGCACACGTGATGGGACCCTGCAACCAATGGGTATCAAAACAACGCACAGTAACAAATTCTTGGCCTACTTCTTCAGTGGAGGAAAAGCCTTTTCCTTGGTGGGAAGTGCCTGGTGATGTCGTCAAAAAACTCAGCAAAGATGACAAATCCGTTCTCATTGCCAACAGCATTAAATGGCTCCGGGAAAATCATGCCGATATTTACTTTTCTTTTCCTGAAAGAACCATCGAAGCCAAGGTCAAGCGCTTGGTTGAACGCCACAAGGAAGAATTCGGCACCTTAAACAGTTACATCAAAAATGCATTGGATAAAGAGGTGTATCGGTGAGCAGTAACGTAATGACGATGGCTGACGTCGATAACATGTTCAGCAAGATTAAATCGGATTTCGAGACCTCGATTGATGAATACCGCAAACACTCAGAGAACTGGTTTTATGGGTGGGCGCTGGATATGGAACAGAAGGTTATCGTCAATGATAACGAGCAGTCTGCAGATACTGACGATTCAAAAATCGAAGCCGACATCATCACCTGTCCACTTGATGGAAAGATCACTCTTGTTCATTGCTTTGAAGCCGAAGCCTTTGTTCCCATAACGGGTACGCCATTTAAGGTACAGCCGGTCAAATTCGATGATGGGATATTTATCGATTCATACGAACCTGATGGGCCAGCAGTATCTGGCACAATCGGTAGCGACGGCACAGCTGAGGTCACGCTAGACCCCAAATATCGGGGTAAACCTATCCGCATCACCTTTTATCCCGAGGTGAGCGAAAGTGACATAAAGACCATGCTCGATTCCTATGACCCAACAATCAACAAGCTCTCTGCTTGGTTGGATAAAGAATGGAAAACGCAGCGTAGCGAATGGCAGATCTACCTTTCAAACCCCATCGATGTTTGGGAGGAAGTCGGTAAATTTTTCGACAAAATGCTCGATGAGCTTATTGATGCCTGGGATGAAATTGCCGACTTGTTCAAACTACTCGCCAATCCCACGGAGCTGAAAAAAAAGCTTTCCAAGTATATAGAAAACCCTGAACTCATCGCTGAAAAGCTAACTTCAGCGAAAGAAGAAGCGGAGCGAATGCTGACGCTGATAAAAGATGAAGCGCGCTGCTTCCTTTGCCTCAATATGGTCATTTCGTGGCTTAAAACACTCAGTCCTCTGCAGGTCCTCTCTCTGGTCACGGTTTCTCTCGCTGCAATTTTGGTAGAAGTCGTGCTAAGCCTCGTTATCCCCGGCGGCGCTGTTTTACGAAATATCAATCGACTCAGAGATGTTGCGGGTACCGCAGCCATGGTAGGTGCGTAAATGAACAAAAAAGCGCGTGCTGTTCAAGCCGTAAAGAAAATCAAAGAAGTCGTTGATATCACCAAAGTGGATGCGGTGGATAACATCGACACACTAAAAAAGGTTACCCAGCATGGCAATGGGAAGCTCAATGTCAGAGCCAAAGCCACCCAGAGTGTCGAGGGGAAAAACCTAGATGGCGCGACTTCGGAGAAACGCTCTGCGACCCAAAGTTCGCATATCACTTCTGAAAAACCTCGGGATATCGATAACAGCAAAAGCACCACAGAGAAAGGCGACGCAACACAAGGTGCGAGTAAGGACGTGTCAGAAGGCTGTCCAGTCTCCATGGTAACGGGTGAGGAAACCCTTCAACTTAGCGATGTCACGCTTCCTGGTGCGCTACCTTACACTTTTACCCGAACCTACAAAACATCAAGCTGTGAGCTCAACTCAAGTTTGGGTTATGGCTGGAGTCACCCTCTCAGCCAGTCTCTGATCTTCGAAGCGGGCAAATTGTTCTGGAAAGATGCAGAAGGCAAACGCACCCAACTTCCAGAGCCTACGGAGTCGCGACCTGAAATCTATAACGACCTCGCAGGTGCAGCAGTATTTCTGGGAGAAAAAGGGAATGAATATGTCTTGGCGCAAGCCGGGCAACCCTTTCATCACTTCACCCGCAAAGGGAATACTGCCCAGCTAACGGGTTTATCCGACAAATACAATAACCGCTTAACGATCGAATACGATGGCTATCAACGACCTCAAGCCGTTATCAACGAACAGGGTATTGCACTTTGGTTTGTGTATCAAAACGGCCTCATTTCTGCGATTGAGTTCCGCACGCTGAAAACAGACGGCTCAAAGAAGGAGTGGATAACAGAGCGCACCAGTTTCACCTATCACTACAACGAAAATCAGCAACTCGTTAACGCCTTAAACACTGCTGGCGAAGGCGAGCACTATCAATATGACCAGTCCAACGTCATCTCGCTGCGCAAAATGGCAGGTGGTGTTGAGTTCGGCTGGCGGTGGGAAGGTGAAGGAAAAGAAGTTCGCTGTGTCCATCACTGGAGCAACACAGGTTACGACACCAAATTCGAGTGGGATGACGCTTCCAATGTCGTCGAAATCACCTATTCAGACGGCAGCACTGCCGCTTACCAACATGATGAAAACGCCAAGCTGGTAGCGCAGACAGATCCCGATGGCGCCATTACAAAAAATGAATTCAATGAAAATGGCGATTTAGTCCTCACTGTCGACCCGCTTGGTAATGAAACCCGTCATGTCTACAACGACTTCCAACAACGCGTACTGACCGTTCTACCTGATGGTGAGGTGATTGAATACCAATACTGGCGAGGCAACCTTCGCCGGGTCATTCAAGGCAAGCGAAACTGGCGCTACAAATACAACGCGCAAGGAGATATCACCGAAAAACGGGATCCACTTGGCCAAGACACTTTCTACCGATACAACGGACAAGGTCAGTTAACCGAAATCGCCTACCCGGACGGCAGCAAGCATAAATTGGCTTGGAACCGACTGGGAATGCTGATTGGCGAAACCTATCCCGATGGTTCTCAAGCTTCCTATCGCTACGATATTTTCGGTCGTATCATTGTTGAAAAGTCGGCCATTGGCGCTGTCACTCAATACGAGTGGGACAATGCTGACAGACTGAGCAAGGTGAAGCTCCCTTCCGGACAAACTAAGCACTTTGAATACAATGCTTACGGCAAGGCAACCCGTGTTATTGATGAAAACGGCCTGGAAACCCAGTACGACTATCAACCGAACACCGACCTTGTCAGCCAGGTCATCCAACCTGACGGATCTACCCTTCGTTACCAGTACGAAAACGCCAAAAACTTCGTCACCGCCATCATCAATGAGCGCAATGAAACCTATCACATCGATTATTTCGCCAACGGTCTGGTTCGCAGTGAAACGACCTTTGATGGCCGTCGCTTCGCCTATGAATATGACCTCAACGGCAAACTGCTGAAGAAAACAGAGACAGGCACTCAAGGCACCGAGCTGGAAACCGTTTTTGAGCGCGACGCCATGGGCAGGCTAACCAAGAAAACCCTGCCCAATGGACAAGAGGTCACCTACAGCTACGACGCATTCGGACAGTTGATTGGTGTTGACGATGGGGAGACTCCCCTTGCGTGGCAATATGATTTACTTGGCAGGCTCACCGAAGAACACCAAAGCTGGGCATCGAACTTGTTCGAGTATGACAGTGTTGGAAACCTCTCCCACTGGCAATTGCCTGATGCCAATAAGCTCAGCTTCGAACGCTCTGCTGGCGGTGTGCTGGGCCGTATCATGCTCAACGATGAGCAACTGACCCGTCACCACTATCAAAATGGTTTGGAAACCGCCCGCAAACAAGGCGACATTCTCAGCCGCTTTCAGCATGACGAGCAAGGGCGACTGACTGCTCATACCCAGCACCAAAACGGACGACAGACACAATCCCGTCAATACCTCTATGGTGCTGATGGCAACCTGAGCGAGATGGCTGACAGCCGATTCGGTACCGTTTTTTACGACTATGACCCGCTATCACGACTCAAGAAAACACGAGGCGTGGTTGAAGAATCGTTCGCCCATGACCCCGCAGGTAACCTCCTTGATCAAGTCATCGGCACTAAGGCAGGCACTAAGCCATTCGATGTTGAAGGTAACCAGCTCAAATTCCACGGCGACAGTCACTATGAATACGATGAGTTTGGCCGACTGATTGCTGAAAAACGTGGCAAAGAGCAAAGCCTAGTCACGCAGTATGAGTACGACTGCCAACACCGCTTAACCAAAGCCACATTGCCAGACGGTTCTTTCGCCACCTACAAATACGATGCTTTTGGCCGACGCATTGAAAAGCGTGTGACAAACAAGCTTGGCAATGTGAAGATTATCGAGTTTGTCTGGCAAGGCGACACCTTGATTGCCGAAACCAGCAAAGACCATTACCAGACCTACATCTACGAACCCGGCACCTTCAAACCGTTGGCAATGCTGTCGGGTGAGGGAGTAGATTGTCAGGCTTACCACTACCACCTGGACCAAATCGGTACCCCAACAGATATTACCGACAATCAGGGTAGAGCGGTCTGGTCGGTGCAATACCGCGCATATGGCAATGTGCTAAGAAAGCATGTCGAAGAGATATCCAGCCCACTGCGTTTCCAAGGGCAGTATTTCGACGAAGAAACAGGCCTTCACTACAACCGACATCGTTACTACAGCCCAAACACAGGACGCTTTGTTACAGCAGACCCCATCGGTTTAGCGGGTGGGTTAAACAACTACCAGTATGCACCAAACCCAACAGGTTGGGTGGATCCGCTGGGATTGGCGAATGTATCTGTTAATGGCGCTTGTTGTGGGGATAGTCAAAAACCGGATTTTTATGTTGGTCCTTCAGGGCCTTCTTCTACTCTGCCTAGCACTGGCTACAGATACGAAAGGCTTCAAGAAGATAATGGCTTACCCTATAAATGGGGACATGAAATGCTCGAAACTGGGAGAGGTAAGCCTACTTATATTGGTTTTGAAGAATATGATAATGCGGCTGATGCGCTTGATGCGTTTCAAATCAAAGGACCGAAGATAGGTCCAGATGAGAATGGTAAAGGATCATGGTCTGACGCAAGAATTCGTGGGAAATTTGATACGCTTCAGCTATATGAGGATGGAAAGCCGCAAGTCAGAGTCCCCAGGTGGGCTGGTGACAATGACCCGACAAAATTAGAACCGTTTGCTGAAGCCTATCCTCAATACGGTAAGGGAGGAGCAGTACAATTGCACGCCGACAGACGAGATGTTATCTATGATGCAGTAGAAATAATCCCAGAGGAATAAGATGGACAAATTAGAAAAACTTGCTGATGAAGCGTACGCTCTTAAAACGCTTATTTATTTAGTAGATAAATATGAAGCATCTAGTGATAAAAAAATAGAAATGGTCAAGCGTTTTTCTATGATACCTGGCTGTATACCAGGGAGGGTTATTGGATCGGTATTTTATCAATATGATGTAACTGATGAAGATCAACTTGTCATTCAAGAAATAGTTAATATTTATAGTTAGCTCTCCAAAACAACAACTGGGCCAGGCACTTCGAATACAGCCGGGTGAAGACTAAGGCTGCGAGGCTTACCACTACCACCTAGACCAAATTGGCACGCCAACAGATATCACTGATTTACAAGGTAAATCCGTTTGGTCATTGTAGGTCTCTTTTTCCATTTATCGATTTATAAGCATTCAATGAACCATGCTTACCGCATTGATGCAGAGTGTCGTTCATATAACCTCCCCCAACAACCACTCACAAAGCGCATGAGTCGATAGGTTTCGTTGCTTAGCTTTCTCATCCATTCGGCCTGATGCCACCACACTCACCCAGTCTTCCAACATAGCTTTAAAGCCTTTGGTTTCTAGGGTATCTGTCCAATCTGGCAGTTCGACAGTTTGGGTAATGCCTTTCTCGAATTTCTCGCCTTTCAGGAAGCCGTTAAATTGAAAGGCTTCGTTTTCAAAGGCCAACGATACTGTTTCGCAGGTTTTTCCAAACTGACGGTTCATTTGGCCATTGAACAGAGTGCCATTTTCTTCCCAGGAGAGGTTAATCATGGCAATTTCATCGCCTGCTTTCTGGCAAACTATCTGAATGTCTTGCTGGTCAATATTTCCATGGATATTGAGCGAGTCAATCACGTGGATCATGTCATCGAAAATGAAGTCCTGAGCTTTGCCTGTCAGATTGAGTCGACGGTCTAAATTGGGGACAGGCACTCTAAGAAAATCGATAGCCCAACACCCTCACCGACTTAGTGAATCACCCAACATTGGCGGTATTCAGCTAGATATGCCTGCCATGAGTGGTGAAGCAACAAACTTTTCTATCCGTTATGTCTTTTTCAAAAAGCCGAAAGCTCAGATGAGTATCTGAGACTTCCTAAAAGCGTCTGTCCCTTTATTCCCATTCCTCGGTGAAAAAGAGAATGAATATGTTTTGGCGCAAGCCGGACAACCCTTTCATCACTTCACCCGAAAAGGGAATACTGCTCAGCTGACGGGTTTATCAGACAAATACAATAACCGCTTAACGATCGAATACGATGGCTATCAGCGGCCTCAAGCCGTTATCAACGAACAGGGTATTGCGCTTTGGTTTGTGTATCAAAACGGCCTCATTTCTGCGATTGAGTTCCGCACGCTGAAAACAGACGGCTCAAAGAAGGAGTGGATAACAGAGCGCACCAGTTTCACTTATCACTACAACGAAAACCAGCAACTCATTGATGCCCTTAACACTTCAGGCGAAGGCGAGCATTATCAATATGACCAGTCCAACGTCATCTCACTGCGCAAAATGGCAGGTGGCGTCGAGTTCGGCTGGCAGTGGGAAGGTGAAGGAAGAGAGGTTCGTTGTGTCCATCACTGGAGCAACACAGGTTACGACACCAAATTCGAGTGGGATGACGCTTCCAATGCCGTCGAAATCACCTATTCAGACGGCAGCACTGCCGCTTACCAACATGATGAAAACGCCAAGCTGGTAGCACAGACAGATCCCGATGGCGCCGTTACAAAAAACGAATTCAGTGAAAATGGCGATTTAGTCCTCACTGTCGACCCGCTTGGCAATGAAACCCGCCATGTCTACAACGACTTTCAACAACGCGTACTGACCGCTCTACCTGATGGTGAGGTGATTGAATACCAATACTGGCGAGGCAACCTTCGCCGGGTCATTCAAGGCAAGCGAAACTGGCGCTATAAATACAACGCGCAAGGAGATATCACTGAAAAACGTGATCCTCTTGGCCAAGACACTTTCTACCGATACAACGGACAAGGTCTGTTAACCGAAATCGTCTACCCGGACGGCAGCAAGCATAAACTGGCTTGGAACCGACTGGGTATGCTGATTGGCGAAACCTATCCCGATGGTTCTCAAGCTTCCTATCGCTACGATATTTTCGGTCGCATCATTGTTGAAAAATCGGCCATTGGCGCTGTCACTCAATACGAGTGGGACAATGCTGACAGACTGAGTAAGGTAAAGCTCCCTTCCGGACAAACTAAGCACTTTGAATACAATGCTTACGGCAAGGCAACCCGTGTTATTGATGAAAACGGCCTGGAAACCCAGTACGACTATCACCCGAACACCGACCTTGTTAGTCAGGTCATCCAACCTGACGGATCTACTCTTCGTTACCAGTACGAAAACGCCAAAAACTTCGTCACCGCCATCATCAATGAGCGCAATGAAACCTATCACATCGATTATTTCGCCAACGGTCTGGTTCGCAGTGAAACGACCTTTGATGGCCGTCGCTTCGCCTATGAATATGACCTCAACGGCAAACTGCTGAAGAAAACAGAGACAGGCACTCAAGGCACCGAGCTGGAAACCGTTTTTGAGCGCGACGCCATGGGCAGGCTAACCAAGAAAACCCTGCCCAATGGACAAGAGGTCACCTACAGCTACGACGCATTCGGACAGTTGATTGGTGTTGACGATGGGGAGACTCCCCTTGCGTGGCAATATGATTTACTTGGCAGGCTCACCGAAGAACACCAAAGCTGGGCATCGAACTTGTTCGAGTATGACAGTGTTGGAAACCTCTCCCACTGGCAATTGCCTGATGCCAATAAGCTCAGCTTCGAACGCTCTGCTGGCGGTGTGCTGGGCCGTATCATGCTCAACGATGAGCAACTGACCCGTCACCACTATCAAAATGGTTTGGAAACCGCCCGCAAACAAGGCGACATTCTCAGCCGCTTTCAGCATGACGAGCAAGGGCGACTGACTGCTCATACCCAGCACCAAAACGGACGACAGACACAATCCCGTCAATACCTCTATGGTGCTGATGGCAACCTGAGCGAGATGGCTGACAGCCGATTCGGTACCGTTTTTTACGACTATGACCCGCTATCACGACTCAAGAAAACACGAGGCGTGGTTGAAGAATCGTTCGCCCATGACCCCGCAGGTAACCTCCTTGATCAAGTCATCGGCACTAAGGCAGGCACTAAGCCATTCGATGTTGAAGGTAACCAGCTCAAATTCCACGGCGACAGCCACTATGAATACGATGAGTTTGGCCGACTGACTGCGGAAAAACGAGGCAAACAGCAAAGCTTGGTCACGCAGTATGAGTACGACTGCCAACACCGATTAACCAAAGCCACATTGCCAGACGGCTCGTTCGCTACCTACAAGTATGATGCGTTTGGTCGACGCATTGAAAAGCGCGTAACGAACAAGCTTGGCAGTGTGAAGACTACCGAGTTTGTCTGGCAAGGCGATACCCTGATTGCCGAAACCAGCCAAGACCATTACCAGACCTACATCTATGAGCCCGGCACCTTCAAACCGTTGGCAATGCTGTCGGGTGAGGGAGTAGATTGTCAGGCTTACCACTACCACCTGGACCAAATCGGTACGCCAACAGATATCACCGATTTACACGGTACATCACTTTGGTCTGTACAGTACCGCGCATACGGTAACGTTCTAAGACAGCATATCTCAGAAATATCAAACCCGTTGCGCTTCCAAGGCCAGTACTATGACGAGGAAACGGGGCTTCATTACAACAGACATCGTTACTACAACCCAAACACTGGTCGATTTGTTACAGCAGACCCCATCGGTTTGGCGGGTGGATTAAACAACTACCAATATGTGCCTAATCCTACGGGGTGGGTGGATCCATTGGGGTTGGCCAATATTGAAGGTAGCTGTCCATGCAGGAACCAGCCTCCTCGACTAATTGATGAGATCGTTGATGATGCAAATAAAGTTGCCGCGCCGGGAGGCGAAATAACTGAAAATCAGCGGAGATTACTAGCGGAGAACTCCCCTGTTGTACAAAAGCGCAGCGTTACTCAGAACGGTTATATGCGCAAAGAGTTCGAAAAGAACCAAAAATACTTGATGGATCAGTGGTCCTCTCAAACTGGTCGCCCTTGGCCTACAAGAACTGTCAATGGTGTGCAAAAGCCAGCCACTCCGCATCATGTGGTTCCTCTTGAAAGCGGTGGTTCAAATAAGTGGTGGAATTTAATGCCAACTTTTGGGAAATTACCAAATCATTCTGCGAATGGCTCCCCAGGTCCGCATGCTAAAGGTAGTGTATTGCGGTTGACCATCCAACAGGGGCCGAAGAGTCTTCCTCCGGGCAGGACTACTGACCTACGGAAACCGAGGCAAAAATGACATATGAAGAGTTAATTACGAAGATTGATAATACTTCATGGTTCACAAAATCAGGTAGTTATTGTTCATCAGGCAATAATATAGGAATTCAAAATCTGAGAGCTTGGGACAATTCGACTTTTGAAGATTCACTAAGCCCAGAGTTAAAAAAGATTGCTAGCTCTATGGACTGGCTCCCATCATCTAGAGATCAAAAAGACCCATTTCATGGACAAGAGCTCACAAAAAGAGTAGCTGCAATAGAAGGTGGAAAAACTAAGGTCATGGCAGCCTATAAAGCCGCTTCAAAAAAACTCTCGGGCTATGATAAATCGAAGTTTGTCAGTGGGCCTCATGACTATTCAATCGCAGCTAAAAATGCAGCTCTATATTGTGTCAGAATGGCGGCGATGGAGTGCCTAAGCGATAGTCAAGGCATATGGGTTGAGGTATTTAAGGTATACTCTCAAGGGTTTTGGCCATGCGGTGTGCTACCCGATAAAAAGTTAGTGGTTTACTAAAGTTCAAGGATATGGTGTATCCCTATACGGATAAAAGCACAAGGAGCGAAGAGGGAGGTTTTTGTCTGAACAAAAAGTAATATGGACGCTTTGAATAAGATATACTTGCCCCCTAAAGACAGAGCTGGCATTCCGCCAAAGAGCGGATGGTCTCATTTGGAACAGCAAGTTGGTGTAACTTTCCCACGCGATTTCAAAGAAATAACAGAGGCATATGGCTCTGGAGCCTTTAGTTCCTTCCTTTTTCTCATTAATCCCTTTGAAGAATACGAAGGTTATGATTATTTGAGTGACATTACTCGGATTACTGACGCAGATGCAGAACTAAGTAAACAAACCTTTTTCACCCAATCACCATACCCCAACAAGAGTGGACTGTTCCCGCTAGCAGCAACCGATAATGGTGACACTATCTACTTCAAGCCTTCTCAAGACATTGATTGTTATGACCTCTATCTCTATGACAGCCGCAGGGGGAACAATGAGGTGTACAACATGACACTGGCAGACTTTATCGGTGAGTGGGCTAGTGGGCAATTGAAATCTAAAATACTCGAAGCTCCAGATAACACAGACTTTCAGCAGTGATGTCTCTCTCCTTTGGGTAGGTATAATCCAATACCTACCTGTCCCTGTCTAACCCTGCCTAATCTGTCCCAATTCATGCCCCTTTTAGAAAAAGTGTCCCATTTCGTGCCCCATTTTTTTTGCCAATGGCGGGCAGTAAAACACTACGAAAAAGGCCTGAAGTTTCACAACTACAGGCCATTAGTCAATATTCTTCAAACTTTGATTTCCTACCCCATGAGTTACTCTTTGATGTTAGGGTCTTCATTCACCTTCAGCAAAGCCACTAACTTCAATATGGTCTGTCGAATCCATATCTTCGTGTCATCTGAAAGCTCCGTCCCTTCCACTAACATCAAATCTAAATAGCTGTTCCTAATAGTAGATCTCAAAGGTAAGAGAAACTCAGTCCAGTTTGCGCGATCTGATCTATCGCCAAACAGAGAAAACCCACAAAAAGGACTGAGTAATGGCCATCATAGCACCGA
>NZ_FIZY01000087.1 GCF_900060185.1 Grimontia marina
TGCAGTTCTGTCCCGGTGTGACCACTTTTTTCTGCTGGCCTTTTACCGTCCAGTCAGCCCCAATTTTGGGGTTAAGGTCGATATCAACTTCGTCTTCATAAAACACCGGATGGTCAACACTGCATTTGTCCAGCGCCTCACTTATCTGAGCGAGCTTTTCTTCCTTGTCAGGGTCTCGAATATTGAGGGTAGGTGCCGCCCTACGCCAGACGATCCCGATTTTCGGTAACCAACGCCTGACCGTAGAAGCCGCCACTGTACTTTGGAATACATCATTGAGCTGCATCGTTAAAAGCTCTGTACTCCAGCGGCTTCGCTGATAACCGAAATCCTGCGGGGAAAACTGAACCAGAATAGTCAGCATCGCACACATTTCGCTAACGGGAAGCGTTGGCGGTCTGCCAACAGGCAAAGCGTGCAGGGCATCCATACCACCTTGAGTAAACCAGTCAATCCACCTACCCACTGAGGAGCGGGCTGCACTGATAATACGGCAGACATCGACAATCGTTTTGCCTTCGTGGAGTTGCATGAGAGCAATAAGTCTGCGGGCATAATCCTTGTCCTTGGTAGTCTGTATCGCTTTTTTCATCCTACGACGTTCGCCACGAGGTATCGGTGCTATGATGGCCATCACTCAGTCCTTTTGTCGGTATGTTTCGGTTTGGCGATTGATCAGATCGCACAAAGCGGACTGAGTTTCTCTTATCTTTGAGATCTACTATTAGGAACAGCTATTTAGTTATTATATTATCCTGAAAAGCATCACTATTCTTACCCATAATTTTTGTTGATTTATGGACTATGTTATCTAAGAATGTGCTATTACTTTCTTTCCAAAGCTTCTTTTCCTGTTCACTTACTTGAGTAATAGGTATATTTATTGACTTGTCGTATACTCCAGAAGCATACATTTTAGCATCGGGATAACTGTCTGCCGTTTCAATTTTAACTATGAATTCTTTCTCATTAATGTAACTAATACCTTGTTTTAATACTTCTCTTTTCTTTTTATTACAGTATGTTATTAGATCTTTCGATCTATTCTTAGGTGTCAGAAGAACCCATTGATTAATGATGACATCATCTATCATCTTTGCGATTTTTTCTTCATTACTTTTGAGTTTTTTGAGATCTTCTCGAATCTTTTTTTGAATTCTCTGTTTGTATGTGGCCATATCGATATTATTATCTGGATAGTAGCATTGATATATAGTCCCATCCACCGTATAGAACTCTAAGCCTAAGTCTCCACTGTCCTCATCTGGAACTGGCCAAAAGTTCTTCGCACCATAATGATGCCTAAGCATAATCTCGCAATAGCTTTCCCACTCCTTGGGAGATAGATTATCAATTAAACTACTCATTCAATGATCCCAGTTCTGACTCACAAAGAGTTTTAAGTTACTATTCACACCAGTTCTTCTTATTCTTATTTTAGTAAGGCACACCTAACTCTCTTTCAATTAACTCTCTGGATAGGTTTCTCCCAGCAACTTCAACATCAGCAAGCACTCTAAAAAATTTTCCTCTTTCTAGATTACTTAAAGTCACAGTTTTGGAAGATTTGAGAAAGTATGTCGTGTACTCTTTAGCCTCTCTTGCCTTTTTTCTTTCTAAAAGACACTTTCCCTTCATCTCAGGTGTATCAACCCCTTTGACTCGGATAGGTAAGTCTTTCCCCAGAAATCGCGGCCAAGATTCAATATCAACACGAAACGTATCTCCATCATAAACACTTACTACTCTCGCAAAGACGGGTAGACTCTCTTCCCCAAAGCACGCTTTAGTTGAAACAATTAATGAGAGAAATAAAGTATTTAAAGGATGAGTTTTAAACATGATAGTTCGTGTTGTTTCTAAAGATATTTCGTTTGCCCATCGTTCGTTCTGCCATTAAACACAACATAGAAATGCCAGCATTTTTAGTGCTAGAAATCTATCACAGTCCAGATTTTTAGAGAAAGTCATTCTGCGTTTTTGAGGTCAGCCGCTCATTCGTATGCTCAAATTCCAATCAATGCTATAAGACAACCACCCCCGTAAATCTCACCCGATCCACAGCCCGCATATTCTGGCCTCTACTTTTCACCACAACGCAGGCCAGTGACATGCCAGAAACTCACCAAACACGCCACCTAGCACTCTGTTTTCAAATGCCACCACAACAGACAGATGCTCGTGAACGCTGGCTAGAGCTTATCCCTGCTGGCACCTTCTCCGGCATCGATGGCCGCAGTTGGTCAAATTCATCGCCTGATGCTGTGGTACTTAACTCTGCTGCCTCCGCGCCCTGGGACATTGAACACGCTACCCACATCAAAGGCCCATTAGGAGAGGAAGCACCCGCTTATGGTTGGGTGGAAGAATACGATGTGCGCGATGGTGCCATTTGGGGCCGTGTTGCCTTCAACCGTGAAGGCGTGGACATCATTACTGAGCGCAAATACCGCTACTACTCCCCTGCTTTTCTGCACGATGCACAAGGCAATGTCACCGCGATTGAATCCGTCGGCTTTACCAACAAACCCAACCTGACCGAACTCCCTGCACTGAATCGACAACAACAGGAGCAACAACCCATGACACTCCCTGTCACTCTGGCAACGGCGCTAGCGCTCGATACGGCCACCGCGACCGAAGCGGATGCACTCTCAGAGATTGAGACGCTGAAATCTGACAAGCAACTGGCGCTCAACCGTGCCGACAATCCTGACCTTAAAAAATATGTCCCGATGGAAACCCATCAGTTGGCGCTGAACCGTGCGGAAGCTGCCGAGGGCCAACTTAAAGCCCAGCAGGACGCAGAAACCGAAGCTGTGATTGATGAGGCTATCGCTGAAGGCAAGATTGCGCCCGCGAATAAGGCGGCGTTCCTGTCTATGTGTCGCACTGATCGCGAAGGCTTTGACCGCTTCCTAGCATCTGCACCCAAAGTGATGAGCGATGAAAGCCGACATACCCAGCTACCGAAAAACAAAACCAATCTGGATGAGCACGAGCTCGCCATCTGCCGAAAGCTCCACATCACGCAGGAGCAATATCTGGCCGCCAAAAACCACACACAGGAGTAACCACTGATGTCACAGTCTCAAGCGCAAATTCTGGAAGCCCTGTTCACGGGCATGAGCGCGGCCTACACCCAGGGGCTCACCACGGCCAGCCCGCAATGGCAGGAAATCGCTACTGAAGTGCCAAGCTCAACCTCAGCCAATAACTACGGCTGGCTGGCAGACATTCCGGGGATCAAAGAATGGGTAGGCGAACGCCAACTGGCTGACATTGGCAAGCATGGTTACGCCATCGAAAACAAAACCTGGGAGACCTCTATCAAGGTCAAACGCGAAGACGTGGACGATGACCAGATTGGTATGTATTCCGTGCTCGCCAAAAACTTTGGTTATCAGGTTGCCCTGTTCCCGGATGAACTCGCTTATGGCCTCCTCAAAGCGGGGTTTGAAACCACCTGCTTTGATGGCCAGTATTTCTTTGATGCTGACCACCCAATGGGCGATGGCACCTACTCCAATATCATCGGTGTACCTTCTGCAACGGGCGAACCTTGGTTTTTGATTGATGACACGCAGGTACTGAAGCCCATCATCTACCAAAACCGCCGCCCGTTTGTGTTCAAGAACATGAACCCGAACGAAGAGTTCACCTGGTTCAATAACGCCATGGCCGCAGGTACTGATGGCCGCTCCAATGTCGGTTTCGGTTTCTGGCAAACCGCCGTGGGCTCAAAGACCGCACTGACGGAATTCAACTACGAAAAAGCCATTGAAGCCTTGTCCGGTATTCGCAAGAACAACGGCACGCCTCTGGGTATTCGTCCGACCAAGCTCATCGTTGGCCCGCGTAACCGCGCGGCAGCCAAGAAGCTTATCAACGTCGCCCTGCTAAGCGATGGCGGCAGTAACCCTTATTACCAGGATGTCGAGGTCGTGGTCAGCCCATACCTTGGTTAACCCTGTTTAAGCCACGTTTAACCCCATTCAGCATTGGCCGTCAGGCGGCCTTTGCGACCAAGAGGATGAAACAGTGAACGATGCGACTAAATCTGCCACGTCAACCAAAGCGTCACGTTCTGGGAGCACTGAAAAAACCACTGGCACCCAAGGAACCAGCGCTGTTGACGCTGCCACTGAGACACCGCAACCGGATAGCGAGCAAAGCCCTGTGAACCCGCAGGAAGCCATGATGGCCAAGTTGGGAGAGACAGCCTTTATTGCTCTGTTTGTCCGATCCAAACCCGTCGATGGTTTCTGGCGCTGCGCCCGCTTCTGGCCACACGACGGCGCACATGTGTTTGTGGTCGAAGACCCTGCCGCCGCACATCAACATTATGACGCTGATGTGTTTATCGATGCGGCTGCACTTGAACGCCTGGAGCAGGAGCAAATGCTCTTTGTTGAACGCCAGCGTACGCAAGAAAAGTAAGCCTGAGCCATGAGCGCCACCGTCTATGCCAGCCAGCAGGATTTGCTCGACCGCGATGCATCGTTTGTGTGGACGGTGGCCGCTCAACAAGGTAACCCTGATGCCCTTGATGAGGTCGCCATCAACGCAGCGCTCGCTGATGCCACCGAGGAGATAAACACTTTTCTTTCCCGCTATCCATTGCCGCTGAGCAGTGTGCCGAGAACGCTCAACCGGGTAGCCATTTCCATCGCGTTTTATTGGCTCGCAGACCGTGACAGCAGCGTGACCGACCTGGTGCAAAAACGCTATGACGATGCCATTGCCATCCTGAAAGACATTCAGGCAGGCCGTAGGGATTTAGGCGTTCCCCAGGCAGAGAAACCGAAGGAGACAAACACCGGAAAAGCTGAGGTGATTGATGCCTCCCGGCCACCGATACGCAAACAACTGGGCGGGGTGCTTTGATGGCTATCGCCGTGAATATCTCGGGGCAAGCTGAGCTTGCCCGCATACAGGCCCACCTTGCCAGGCTTAGTGATACCGGTAATCGTAAAAAGCTGCTGAACCTTATCGGTGCAGAAGCCGAAACCCAGACCCACCGACGCATCAGGGACGAGAAAACCTCGCCTGATGGCACTCCCTGGGAAAGCTGGTCTGACGCCTACGCCAAAACGCGCCACGGCAACCATTCCCTGCTGATGGGGGAAGGCGAGCTGGATGATTCCATTCAATACCTGGTCAAGGGCAATAAGGTCTATGTGGGGTCACCGCTCATCTATGCCGCGGTGCACCAGGAAGGGTTTGATGGCGCGGTACAAATCAGCGCCCATCACCGACGTATTACCCAGGCGTTCGGCAAAGTGCTCCGCCATCCTGTATGGCAGAGCGTCGCCGCCCACGTCCGGCACATGAAAGTGCCGCAGCGTGAATACCTCGGGCTGTCGCAGGACAACCAGCAAGACCTCTATGCACTGATTGGTGACTTTTATGGGGAGCTCTTGCCATGACAAGCCGCCCGCAACTCGACATCACAGGCACGACGCTTGCCATCACCGCCGCCGCGGTGAAGGCACTTCATCACTTTAAAGGGGAAGCACCCAACCAGGTCGGCAGCATCAACCGCCACAAAGGCCGCTTTGCCTCGCCTGACGCAGTGAAAAAGGAGGTCACCCATTACGGCGTTATCCGTGTGGCGGCGCTCAATGTCAGCAACGTGCGCCGCGAAGCGGGCAGCGTGGTCGGTCTGGTGTCTCTGGTGGCCTTTGTGATGACCACTGACCATTTTGGCCACCACCGCGACGAACGCGCCGAGGTCATCAGCAGCCAGCTCGCCCTCTTCATTGCCAGCCAGGATTGGACGCCCGCCTTTGGCCGGACAGCCTATAAACCTGCAGACCGAGTCACCGCCCAGAACCTCTGCACCGAAGCACTGGATGATATTGGCGTGGCGATCTGGTCTGTCAGCTGGCAGCAGGAATGCCGCCTCAATGTGCCCGTTGACCTGTCTTCCCTGGATGACTTTCTCACGGTTCAACTCGACACCCCGAACGAAGGCAGCCCAACCCTCAGCGCAACGATTAACGTTCAACACTCCAACGACAAGGACACCCAATGAACAGCGTGACTCTCTACCCCACAGATAAAACGGTGAAAGTACGTAAACCGGACGGCGCACACCTCAGCGAAGACGGTGAGCCTGTTGTGATGAACGCCTATTGGCACCGCCGTGTGAGAGAAGGCTCAGTGACCACAAACGCGCCCGAGGTGACCAATGACACCACCAAAGACAGCGTGAAAACGAAAGGATCGAAATGATGTCCATCCCGAATGATATTCGTGTGCCTCTGTTTTACATGGCGTTTGATAACGCGAACGCCAATCAGGGTGCCGCTATTCAGCAACATAAGATTCTGGTGATGGGTCACCAGACAGGCGGCTCGGCAAATCCGCTCGAACAATACCGCATCACCAGTGATGATCAGGCACGCGCTTTGTTCGGTGACGATGCCATGCTCACCGCCATGCTGAAAACCCTGCGCAAAGGCAATAGCTACACCGAAACCTGGGCCATGCCTGTCGCTGAACCCTCGGCAGGCTCTGCCGCTATGTCAGGTCAGGCCATCAGTGTGCAGGGCTCGGCCAGTCAGGCGGGCACCCTGTCATTGATGATTGGCGGCCAGCGGGTGCAAGTCGGCGTGCAAACCAACGACACAGCAGGCGCAATTGCCAATGCCATTGTGACCGCCATTAACAGCCAATCTTCACTGCCTGTCAGGGCGCAAATTCCTGAGACCGAAAACACCCGCGTGAAGCTTACCGCCAAATGGAAAGGCATCACGGGTAACGATATCGATGTGCGCTACAACTATTACGACACCGAGCAGTTGCCGCCAGGCGTGTCCCTTACCCTGACGCCGCTGACAGGTGGCGCGGGGTATGTCGATGCCAGTGAGGTCATTGGTGCGCTCGGTGATGAATGGTTTAACCATATTGTCTGCCCGTTCAACGATCAGGCTTTCCTTGATGGCCTTCGCACCGAGCTCAATGACCTCTGGGGCCCACTGCGAATGATGGAAGCGGTTTGCTACACCGCCTTTCGTGGCAACCATGCCGAAACGGGTACCTGGGGCAACACGCGTAACGATCATTTAATCACCTGCATGAGCACCAATCACGCGCCCAACCCGCCCTGGGAGTTTGCGGCGGCCTATGCGGCGCAGGCGGCTTATCACCTGGCGATTGATCCGGCCAGACCCCTGCAGACGCTACCTTTGGTGGGCTTGCTGCCCCCGACCAAGCGCGACCGCTGGGACTTGGTAGAGCGCAACCTGCTGCTGCATGACGGACTGGCAACCTATCAGGTGGATGCGGGTAACCGCTGTCTCATCGAACGGGAGATCAGCACCTACCAGATGAATGCATTTGGCAGCCCGGATCCGAGTTACCTCGACATCACCACCCCCATGACCCTGGGCTATTTCCGCTTTGTGCATAAAGCTCACTTCACCCAGAAGTTTCCGCGTCACAAGCTCGCCGGGGATGACGTGCTCGACAGTCTGGAGCCGGGTCAACCTGTGGTGACGCCTAAAATCCTGCGCGCGGAAATGCTCGATGTGTTCCTGCAGCTGCAGGAGAAAGGACTGGTTGAGAACTTCGAGCGCTACAACGCAGAGCTTGAGGTCACCCGCGACCGCTCGGATGCCAACCGTATCAACGTACTCTGTACCCCGGATTTGATTAATGGCCTGCGCATCATGGCCATGAACGTCCAGTTCTATCTGTAAGGAGAAACGCCCATGGCTATTTTGGGTTATGCAAAGATCCGCGCCAATGGCGTGGAGCTCAAGACCAAAGGCGGCGCACGCCTCAACCCCGGCGGATTCAGCCGCACCTCACACGGAGGTGGCGGCCGCGTCTGGGGCAACAGTAAACGCTTTGTTGCACCCTCGCTCGATTTCAAGCTGGCGGTGGACAGTGATACCGATGTGCAGGCACTTAACGAGCTGGAAAATGCCACCATCGTGTTTGATGCCGACAATGGCCTCACTTACATGATGACGGGCAGCGCACTCGAAAACCCCGCAGAGCTGGATGAAGACAACGGCGAGACAGGCGGCAAATTCATTGGCAGCAAGTGTAAACGCATCTAACCGGGGGCACGCATGGCGAAAATTGAATTTACCCTCTCGCATGGTCTGCCCTTTGGCCAGGGCGATGATGCCGAACTGCAGTATGACGTGGTGCTGCGTGAGCTCACCACACGCGATGTGATTGAAGCGCGCACCAAGGCCGAACAGGTGGTCTTTGTGCCTGACCCTCAGACCGGGGCCGAACGCGGGATCACCGTGGTCTCTGAAGTCAGGATGGGCATTGAACTCCTTTGCCGCCAAATCGAATCCATCGGGGAGATTAAAGGCCCACTTCCCGAGCGCCAGCTCTACCAGCTTCATGTCGATGACTTTTCCCTGCTCAACGAGCAGGCCGAGCGACTCGATGCCGCTGTGGGGGTGGCCGAAAAACGGGGGCGACTGGAGCAGTCAGGCAGCAGGACTTGAGCACGTCGTGTTGGCCCTGGCTGGCCGCTATTTCTCCCCTGTTGATCACTTTCTCGATAAACCCGTCACCTGGTTGTTTGACCATTTGTGCGCACTGAAGGCAAAACAGCATGAGCCAACTTAACAGCGAAATCATCATCAACCTCTCGGGTAATCTCACCTCAAAGGCGCGGGCCTATTCCAGTGAAATGAAGAAGTTTGCTGAAAGTAACTCACGCATGGCCAAAGGCTTTCGTCATGCGGTCCGGGGCGTGAACAAAGGGCTGGATGCAATGGAAAACCGCTATACGGCTCTGGTGGCCACCGTCGCTGGCGGTGCCGTGGCCAACAGGCTGGTGACCCTCGACCGCCGCTTGTCCCGTCTGTCTGTCGCCGCTGACCTCACTAAAGAGCAAACCCGCGCTCTTTACGAAGAGATTGAAAATATCTCCCGCTCTGAAGGTATCCGCATCGACCCCACCCAAACGCTCGAAGGGCTGGAAGTGGTGATGGAAAAGCTCGGTGATATTGAGTTTGCGCGCAGGAACATGGAAAACATCGCCCTCTTCTCTCAGGCCACAGGCGCAACAGGTGGCCATATTGGTGCCGTTCTGACCCAACTGAAAAAGCTGTCAGTGGAGACCCAACAGGAAGTGCTGACCGCCATGGACAGCCTGAACGTCCAGGGGAAAAGCGGCGCATTCACCATGGCATCTTTTGCCGCCCAGGGTGAACGGCTACTTTCCACCTATGCAGCCACTGGCCGCCAGGGTGTGGAAGCCGTGCTGGAGCTGGGTGCCGCCATGCAGGTCATTCGAAGCGGTGCGGGCTCTGACGAACAGGCTGTGACGGCCTATGAAGCACTGATCCGCGAAATGACCACCCCGGACAAGGTGAAGAAACTGAAAGAGCTGGCCGGGATCCATGTCTTTGACCCGGAAAAACTCAAAGACGGCGTGGAAGTGATGCGCCCCTTACCCGACCTGATGAGAGAGATCATCACAGAAGCTGGCAGCAGCACCCGCTACACCATGACTCAGGCACTCGATACCATCAAGTTTGGGGAAGAGGCAATCCGCGCTTTAAAACCCTTAATGGGGGAGTTTTCCGCAAAGGGCAGTATCACATCATTTGACGCATTTTTGTCTGTCACTGCCGACGGCTCAACCACCCTCAAGGATGCGGCCAAGGTCGCCAAGGATTACCAGGCGAGCGTCGATAACCTGATGACCGCCCTTCATCGCCTCACACAAAGAGAGCTGGCCGAGCCCTTTCAGGATCTGGCCGATGCCGTCAACAGCCTGGTCGCTGCCACCCTCGACCGCTGGCTGCAGCTTGGCAAGAATATCGGCCTCACCATGGCGGGCCTGGTTGCCGCCCGCAAAGCGCTGGGCGTTGCCAAGGACTTAAAGGCTGTATTTGGTAAAAAAGGAGGCGTTGGCGATGCAGCCAATACCCTTGCCGGAGGTGTCACGCCTGTTTATGTGGTGAACATGCCAGCCGCGAACGCCCTGCAACAGGGACAGGCAGGCACACAGGGCAAATACAGCGGTGCCACTGGCCGACACCGCTGGCTGAATATCGCCGCCCAGGGTACAGGCGTCGGCTATGGCCTGATGAATCTGGCACCCGAGTTCTCTCCCATCGATATCCGCCGTGCGTCAGAGGTCGATACCACAGGTTTACCGGATTCCTTTGTACCCGGTGCGGGCCTGCTTGATGTGTTTGATGAAATTTCAGGCTGGTTCCGTGGAAGTAATGCGGCCCCCCCTGCGAATGAATCGGGCGAAATTCGCGGAAAAATCGCCATTGAAATGCACGAGAACCGCACCCGGATAAAAAGCGCGGAGGTGCGTTACAACGGCATTCCTTTGACGGTGGATCATGGTCTGTCCATGGCGGACTAAGGGTACAAGATGCAAGAACCTTGGCAAGACAGGCGTGAAGCTTCCTTTCGTGGGGTGCCCTTTCTGTTATTAACGGTGCGCGGCAAAACGGGCCGACGCGCCGTGACCCACGAGTACCCGAAAAGCGACCAGGGCTGGCCCGAAGATAATGGCGGCGCTCTGAATGCAGAAACCATCAAAGCCGTTCTGGTGGGGCCAAACGCACAAGCCCAGTGCCAGCAGTTGCTCGATGCGCTGAATGTCGCTGGCCCAGGTGAACTGGTGCATCCCTATTGGGGGATCCGTCAGGTACAGGTCGGCGATGTCAGCTATGACTTCGACAACAACGAGCGCGATATCTGCCGCCTGTCGTTTCAGGTCTACGCCGCCAGCGATACTTTGTTTCCTGCTGATCGCATCGATACGCAACAGGCCGTGTCCTCACAGGCGGCGCTTGCAAACGAGGCACAATGTGACGCCTTTGCCCGTGAGGTTGAGACGCTGACACCCGAGCAAAACGCCAGTCTCGCCAAACAGATGGATGGCATGCTCGACAGCCTGGACAGCACAGTGAACAACCTGCCGGGGCTGCCCGAACAGACAGGCGACTGGGTCAATCGACTGGGCCGCATGAAATCCTCTATCACACGGGGTTTGACCTACCCCGGCCAACAAGCCAGGGACATCACCCAACTGGTGTTTCGGGTGAAAGATTTGGCGACCAAATTGCCGCTTTCCCTCGCGATATACGATCAGCTTGAGCAAACCTGGCAAGGTGAACGGGAGGCCATGAACCCCACCATTGATGCCCCGAGCGCTGACACCACATACTTAGCCAGCGATCTGATGCTAACCGCTGTCGTCACTGGCAAAGCCAATGCCATTGCTGCAGGTGAGTTATCGGACAGCAAGGAAGCCGAGCTGGCCGCGCAGACGCTCGCCACCTCCCTCACCCGGCAGGCCGAGCGCGCTGTCGAAGCCGGTAACCGTGAAGGCTGGAGAACATTGCGCGCGTTGCGTCTGTCTGTTGTCGATGACATCAAAGCCCGCGCGCGGCAGCTGCCGCGCATGCGCACGGTGAATATTGATCGCCCGCGTCCCTCTGCCCTGCTCGCTTATCAGCTCACAGGCGACGCCCGCCAGCGGGATGACATCGTCAAACGTAATCGTCTCGCCCGCCCTGCCTCCATCTCGGGTAATGTGGATGTCTTGGAGCAAAACAATGGATAAGGTCTCACTCAAAATCGGGGGCCGACTTTGGCAGGGCTGGAAAGCCATCAGTATCAGCCGATCCCTGTCAGCTGTAACGGGTGAGCATCAATTCAGTATTACCCGCAGTTGGAAAGAGGCCGAGGTGTTACCCCTCAAGGAGGGCATGGCCGTCGAGGTATTGATTGCCCAGGAAACCGTGGCCACCGGATACATTGCTGAACGCATCCCAAGCTATGACGCCCATTCACTCAGCTATCAAATCACGGCCAGGTGCAAAACCAAGGACTTGGTCGAGTCGTCCCTGGTTCACCGCTCTGGTGAATGGAAAAACATCACACTGGCCAGCATCGCGGCAGAAATCTGCAAACCTTACCGCATCCAGGTAGAAGTAGAGACCGACGTCGGACGCCCCTTTGATACGGTTCGTCTGGAGCAAGGCGAATCACCCTTTGAGCTGCTGGAACGGTTAACCCGTCAACGTGGGGTGTTACTCACCAGCAATGCAGCTGGCAACTTGGTGATCACTCGGGCCAGCACCCTCCAGCTAGATACCGCCCTGATATTAGGCCAGAACATTCTCGCCGCACGAGGCCGATTCAGCGAAGCCGAGCGCTTCAGCCGTTACATCATTAAAGGTGTGGGAAGTGGTGCCACCTTTGATTCAGAGCCTGCCGCAAAAATCGGCGGCCAGTTAATCTCTGTCGATGACAAGGGCGTCACCCGGTACCGCCCTAAAATTATTCTCTCAGAGGAAATTTTCACCGCCGATGGCGCAAGCCGTCGCGGCCAGTGGCAAAAACAGCGGGCGCTGGCCGAGGCCACCCACACCGAAATCACCGTCAAAGGCTGGCGGATGCCTGACGGCGCATTGTGGCCCCTCAATCGACGCATCCGGGTCGATGACCCTATTCAGGGCATTGATGCGGTGATGCTGATTGCTTCATTGACCTATCTGGAAGATGACCAGGGACGCATCACCGTGCTCGGTTTGGTTCCGCCCGAAGCCATGGATATCCCAATAGAAACGGAGAAAGATACCCAACAGGTGGGCGCATGGTAAGCCCGTTTAACCGCCTTTTAATGCCTGTTAAACGGCGACTGCAGCTGATGGTGGATCGCGCTGTGTTGCGGATTATCACAGACACGACCCAACGCCAGCAGCTTCAGATCCAAACACTCGCCGATGAAACCGACAGCAACATTGAACGCTGGCAGAACTATGGCCACACCAGCGTTCCCCCTGTGGGCTCCGAGGCCATTACCCTCGCCCTGAATGGCAACCGCTCAAACCTGGTGGTGATATGCGCTGAAGATAAAACGGTGCGTCTGAAAGACCTCAAACCCGGTGACAGCGCCCTTTATC
>NZ_FIZY01000088.1 GCF_900060185.1 Grimontia marina
TGCAGTTCTGTCCCGGTGTGACCACTTTTTTCTGCTGGCCTTTTACCGTCCAGTCAGCCCCAATTTTGGGGTTAAGGTCGATATCAACTTCGTCTTCATAAAACACCGGATGGTCAACACTGCATTTGTCCAGCGCCTCACTTATCTGAGCGAGCTTTTCTTCCTTGTCAGGGTCTCGAATATTGAGGGTAGGTGCCGCCCTACGCCAGACGATCCCGATTTTCGGTAACCAACGCCTGACCGTAGAAGCCGCCACTGTACTTTGGAATACATCATTGAGCTGCATCGTTAAAAGCTCTGTACTCCAGCGGCTTCGCTGATAACCGAAATCCTGCGGGGAAAACTGAACCAGAATAGTCAGCATCGCACACATTTCGCTAACGGGAAGCGTTGGCGGTCTGCCAACAGGCAAAGCGTGCAGGGCATCCATACCACCTTGAGTAAACCAGTCAATCCACCTACCCACTGAGGAGCGGGCTGCACTGATAATACGGCAGACATCGACAATCGTTTTGCCTTCGTGGAGTTGCATGAGAGCAATAAGTCTGCGGGCATAATCCTTGTCCTTGGTAGTCTGTATCGCTTTTTTCATCCTACGACGTTCGCCACGAGGTATCGGTGCTATGATGGCCATCACTCAGTCCTTTTGTCGGTATGTTTCGGTTTGGCGATTGATCAGATCGCACAAAGCGGACTGAGTTTCTCTTATCTTTGAGATCTACTATTAGGAACAGCTATTTAGTCTGGTTTGTAGAAAATCAATTTTGATGAATAAAGTTGCGTAGTGTTTTTGATTGACGACATCACTGTACTACTTTGAAATGGGGGGATGATGTGTTCTATACCCGAAATCATTTTGGAATAGCCCTCTCCTTTTTTGAAAGAATCATCATGCTCTCCTTCCATTAATACTTCGATTTATCTCTGTAGTTTGATGATCTTGCTTCCAACCTAGGAATTGGTTTGTGGTATTTGGTGTTATTGCTTTCCGTTATATCAAAGGTTGCTAATCATAGAAGATAAATATTACTTGTTGCGAAAAAAACTATCGCCAATGATGAGTTATTGTGTATTTATGACTGCAAGCGCTTTCTTATGTTTTAAATGTCCGTTTAAATGTATCTTCTTAATATATAGAGTTAAGAGAAGCATACAGAATGTCAGAGTATAAGTTCATTTAATGAATTTAATATCGCCTTATGATTTAAAATCTATATGCGCTTTGATTCATATTTTTGCTACGTGTGATTCATACATGAGATCATGAAGCGCTTATAAAACTTTGTGACAATGTTTGAAAATAATGTCTCGTTGCATATGTAAATAATTAATCTTTTAAAACAACACCATAGGGAAAATAAAGCGAAAATTTCCAGAATGTGAGACAAAATTTTTCAATTCATTTGGCGCAAAGCTGATATGTTTTCTATTAATAATAAATAGCTTAAAGAATATTCTATTGGTGGCTGTTGATAGCGACCAATAATCTTTCATAAAGAAGATTGGTGTTCTTTGCTCTTCTCGATTAAAACAAGAATTCTAGAGAGAAGGGTGGTCAACTTTAGCGTTTGAATTCTAATTATGACAAAACGCGAAGGGATAAACTTGGCAAACACGTTTGGAATATATTCTTAGCACATATAGGACATTGGGTTGGTGGGGAGAGTGAAAAGTACTAAACATGTTGCAGTCATAGATGACTCTGAATCCGTCTTGATGTTGATTAAAAAAATGCTGAGCTGCCTCGGATACGATGAGGTCACTTGTTTTTCGTGTCCGCAAACAGCGTTGGATGAAATCAACCTTGGCAAGACACATTATGATGTTGTGTTTACTAATTTAGGCATGCCAGATATAGACGGAATGTGTGTGATTCGCGAATTAGGGAAAATGAATTTCCGTGGAGCGGTATGCATTATTTCTGATTTGGAGAATCGCGTAACTGAGTTGGCTGCTGAAATAGCCAAGCTCCAATGGGTTTACCTTTTAGGAAGTATACCCAAGCCTATTACGTTAGATGCATTGGAGAAAACGCTAAATAAACTCCCAAGTTCCCATGAAATGCAGTTTGAACAGAACTTTGCAATGACAAGGGAAGAATTGATTCGATACCTTATCAGTGGGAATGTTGTTCCTTATTACCAGCCTAAGGTGAACCCACTGACAAAGCGGGTGGAAAGCGTTGAAGTATTGGCGCGAGTCTACGAGCCAGACCGTGGTGTGGCGATTTTACCCGCTAGTTTTCTATCAACGGCTGTACAGCATGGCTTGGTAGATCTACTCACTACTACGATTGCGGAAAAGATGGCGACAGATATGGAAACCCTCTCTGCCATTTTTGGGCACCATGTAACTGTCAGCATCAACTTGTCCGCGCAACAGCTCGATGATTTGAGCATCCCTAATCGATTAGATGCGCTGTTTAAAGCAAAGAATGTTCACAGAAAACGCATCACACTAGAAATTACAGAAGAGTCGGCACTGAGTTCTCCTGAACAACTTGAATCCCTTAATCGATTAAGGATGCAAGGGTTTGGCGTATCGTTAGACGACTTTGGAACCGGTTTTGCCAACTTCCGCCACTTGCGGCACTTGCCCTTTACTGAAGTGAAAGTGGATCGATCGCTTATCAGCAAAATCCACACCGATCACTTTGGTCAGGCAATTGTTCGCTCGTTGGCGGACTTTTCTTTAGAGCGGGAATGTAAAGTGGTCGCTGAGGGTGTGGAACTTTCCGAGGAGTTGGAATACCTGACTTCCAATTATCCTAGCATGTTGGTGCAGGGTTTTTTAATTTGTCATCCCAAACCCATAGAAGAGTTGGAAGCTTGGTATGTAAAGTGGGTGGCACAGTGTGAACGCAGTGAGAAAGTGAAAACCTGAATGGAAAGTTCGCCCCGAGTCAGTTGAACGTTTAGTTTCTTCTTACGCTGTGCGCAATGTGTGCCAGCTTCAACTGAATGCTACGTGCTTTAATCAAACTGATTTCTTCTGGGGTTAATCCGACATCCCTGAGGAGATAGTCAGGATAAGTTGAGAGCAAGTCTCGAAGTTTTTCCTTTTGGTGCTTTAGCTTGAGTGTCTGGTAATTAGCAATCACTTTTTCTATCAACTTCCACATCATTCGGCTCACTTCCAGGTGCGCCTCTTTGTTCTGCTCGTAAGATGCGACCAGTAGAGTATGGTTTTTCTTTTCTGAAGTTCTCATGATCTTTCCTCCGGTTTTTCTCTTTGTTAATCAAGAAATGCTTAAGTCAGCTTCAATGTTGGGCTACTCTTTCTCTTGTCACAAACGAGGTTTACTACTTTATGAATAAGAAAAACTAAATCATGGCAGTGCATTTTCCCCCTTTGAATGCGCTGAGGGCATTTGAAAGTACGGCGAGGCATCTGAGCATTAAAAAGGCTTCGGAGGAGCTAAACGTCACCCCTGCCGCGGTTAGTCAGCAAATCAAAACGCTAGAAAGTTATCTGGATATTGAGTTGTTTGAACGCAAGGTTAGAGCGCTCTCACTTACCGAGGCAGGTGAGCAGCTTTATCCATTCATGGAAGAAGGGTTCGCCAAGCTTGAAGAGGGGATCCGGCAGTTGCATCGTCATCGCCACAGTAATGAACTGGTGGTGAGTGTATCTCCTACTTTTGCGGCGAAATGGCTGCTGCCAAGACTTGGCAGTTTCTACCTACAGTATCCTGAATACCGCTTAAGGGTCGATGCCAGTGAGTCTCTCGTCAACTTTAGGCGGGATGGTGTCGACATTGCACTGCGCTATGGAGGGGGAAACTACTCCGGCGTACATTGCGAAGTATTGATCCCTGAAGAAGTGGTTCCGGTTTGTAGCCCGGTATTGATGGAAGGCGAACATGCGCTTAAATCACCAGAAGTTCTGAAGCACCACATGTTGTTGCGCTCTGACTGGCAAACCACACAGGCTCAGGCGCCCTGTTGGGGGATGTGGCTGCGTGCTGCTGGTGTTGACCACCCTGATACCAATTCCGGGCACCAGTTTTCTAGCGAAGCACTCGCCATGCAGGCGGCTATTGAAGGGCAGGGGGTGGCGTTAACCTCCACGGCGTTGGCGGACTTAGATGTAAAAGCAGGGCGTTTGGTCTATCCCTTTGGCCGGGAGCATAACCAGAAAGTGGCTTTCGGTTATTACTTTGTCTGTCCGGATTCGCACCTCCGTGTTAAAAAGGTACAGGCATTTCGGAAATGGATGAGCGCCGAATTGAAAGCGGGTGGTTCTTAAACGAAAAAAGGCGACATTTTAAATGCCGCCGGTTATGCCTATTCTAAAGGGATATAGATATCGGTAAGTAGCTGTGTTTGTGGCACTGAACGGACGTCATTAAGATATTCTTCATAGGCTGGCTGGTTGCCTATTCGCTCAGTGGAGTTTGGTAACCATTCGGAGAATAACCAGCGGTAGGCAGCGTCCATATTGGCATAGGGGCCTTTGTAATGCATTACGGCACATTTTCCAGCCTGAATATCAAAACGCTTTAAACCGTTTTCCAACGGGAAGTCATCTGCATTACTGGCTTTGATGCAAGCCAGGGAACGTAATTCTTCGGTCGGTACCGTATCTGGGTCATCAAAATAGACACCAAAGAAGCGAGTGTTTTCGTCAATCAGGTTGCGCGTCGTCAACCAGCCCTGAAGCTTCTCAAACTGCTGCCCTATCTTCATGTAATCACCGCTGTGCTCTAAACCAATTAGGGTCATTGCTTCGCTTTCTCTTATTGTGATCTCTTGCATTGGGTAATCCTCGTTTTTCCGTATTGGATGCGAAAATTGAACATGATCACCTTCACGCCTGAAACGGGCAGGTGGCATGCCAAAGGTCTCACTGAAAACACGGGTGAAACTCTGTACGGAGTTGTATCTCGCCATACGGCCAATCACCTCAATACTCAAGTCTGTCTTTATCAATCTGTCTGCCGCATAGTGAAGGCGGATCCAACGGATAGAATCAGTCAGGCTGTTGCCGTAAATCCCGCGGTATATGCGGTGCAGGTGATAAGGAGAGATCAACGCGACCTGAGCCAGCTTATCCATATCCAGATCACCCTCTAGATTTTCGTAGATGTAATCTGACAGCACGGAAAGCCGCTTCCGGTAGTGATCTGCCGTTGATTGTCGCTTCATTACAGATTCTCCCTTGTTTTCATCCCTCTAAGGTATCAACGGGTGTTTTAACAAATCCTGCGCATTTTTTATTCTGAAGCTCACTTTGATTAAGCCAAATGATCAATTTGTCGCCTGAAGGATAAGCTCCATCACCTTGTCGAATCGCTTCGGCAAATCACGGTATTTTTTCTGGGAAAGGAAAAGGGATTGAGAGACAGGTGACTCCAACGTCAGCACAGTAAGTTTTTCTTTTTGCTCAAATCCGGTCATCACGCTTTCCGGCAGAACGGTAAAGCCAATACCCTTGGAAACAGGTAAGAGTATTTGCGCCAGTTGGTTCACGAAGCCACGATGTTCCAAAGCCTCAATACTGCGGTATTCCTCAGGGAAATTTGTCCCTAGCACTAAGTCGGCATAGTGTTTGCCATCGGGATGGTGGATGTAACCTAGCGAAGAGAGGGCATGAAAGTCGCCTAAAGGGATTTGAACTTTAGCCGGTAAAATCACGCAAAGAGCTTCTTCACCTAAAAGAGTTTCTTCAAAAACCGGCTGGTCGAATTTCTGTGTGGTGATGCCAATGTCGGTTTGGTTATCGATCAGCATCTGACGAATTCTGTCTGCGGGCGCTGCTTCAAGCTGCACCGATAAGCCAGAGTGTAAAGTTTGTAGGTTCAACAAAGACGGATATAGCTTCATCGCCATTGCGCCGGAACAGGCAATGCGAATTGCCCCTTGATGCGGGTCATCGTCTTTCATTCTTGCCAGGAAGTCTGCCTGTTGTTGATTTTGCTCGGCGATAAAGGCATTCAGCATGATGCCTTCACGCGTCAGTTCGAACTGCTTTCCTTCGCGGAATATAAGGGTTTCGCCCAATTCGTCTTCCAGCTTTTTCACATGCTGACTGACGCCGGGTTGCGTCATGTAAAGCCGTTCAGCGGTTTTGGTAAAGCTGCCAGTTTCAACCAGCGTGGCGAAGGTGTTAAGCCATTTAGGATTTAGCATATAGAGGTGGATAAAAAAATATTATGAATTTAATAATAATCGATAATTTTCCAATGAAAAAGGTGCCGAGTAAACTTCTCTTCATCCGATAACGCATTGAGAGGTTTTAACCATGACAACGCCATATCCACGTAACTTTTCACACATTGGTATTTCCGTTCCTGACTTGGAAGCAGCGGTGAAGTTTTACACCGAAGTACTGGGTTGGTACCTCATCATGGAGCCGACTGAGATTGTTGAAGACGACTCTGCTATTGGTGAAATGTGTACTGACGTATTCGGTGCCGGCTGGGAACGTTTCCGCATCGCGCACCTTTCTACTGGTGACCGCATTGGTGTTGAGTTGTTTGAATTCAAGAATCAGGAAAACCCAGAGAACAACTTCGAATACTGGAAAACCGGCATCTTCCATTTCTGTGTGCAGGACCCTGATGTTGAAGGCTTGGCAGAAAAAATTGTCGCGGCAGGTGGCAAGAAGCGCATGAAAGCGCCACGTTTCTACTATCCAGGTGAGAAGCCTTACCGAATGATCTACATGGAAGACCCGTTCGGTAACATTTTGGAGATCTACAGTCACTCTTATGAGCTGCATTACGCGGCGGGCGCTTACAAGTAAGTTTTTGCAATCCCTCCTCTTTCAAGGGGAGGGATTGCTCCTAAGCGTCAGAATTTCCCATCAAAATACTCAACCAGAAAATCAATTAAGGCGCGCACGGGCCTGGAGAGGTGTTTGCGGGATGCGTAAAGCAGGTAGATAGTCAGAGTATTCAATTCCCATTCCGGCAATACTGCTTCCAGCTCACCTTTTTCCAGCATGTCCTCGACCAGATAATTGGGTTGCATTGATATCCCCATACCTGCGAGTGAACCGTGAAGTAACACCGTCGCTTCGTTTCCCGTAACAGGGCAGTTCACCTCGACACTCTGCTTCTCTTGGCCTCGAGTAAAATACCATTCGTGTCGGCCAAAGTTTTTGTAGCCCAAGCATTCATGCTCCCTCAGATCTTCCGGCACGGTAATAGGAGGACGGGATTCTAAATAGGAAGCGGACGCAACCAGTGTTGACTCACAGGGTGCGAGTGGGCGGCCAATCAGGGAAGGATCAGGGTTACTGGCAGTGCGGATGGCAAGGTCAACGCGTTCGGCGACCAGATCAACCGCTTTGTCCTGCGCGTCGATATCAATGGTGACGCCGGGGTGACGTTTCCGGAATTCGTACAGGGCGGACATGAGTTGGGAAAAACCAAATGACATGCTGGTACTGATGCGGATGAACCCCGTCAACGATTCTCCCGGCATCAGGCTTTCCTCCAGATGCAACGCCTGTTCGACCCATCGCTGCATATCTGGCAATACCTGCTTACCCATATTGGTGAGTGATACCTTCCGGGTAGTTCGGTTCAAAAGCCTTGCTCCAAGCCAGTTTTCCATCGCTTCCACATAGCGTGTCACCATAGGTCGGGACATCTCTAACCTGTCAGCTGTGGCGGTGAAACTTTCTGTTTGTGCTACATCGAGAAGCACTCTCGCGGCAGTCAGCTTATCCATAAGTTCTGTCTTAATTAGAACGATTTAAGAAATAATGATGCAAATGATAGGCGCTATTTCCGAGCATATCCAATCGTTATGCTTCTTTCCCAAGCCCATACAACGAGGAAGTAAGACAATGAAAACATCTATCGCATTAGCACTCTCTTTTGCTCTGACGGCGCCAGTCATGGCGGAAACGACACCACTAACATTCGACGTTTACTACGGTGACGACAACAGCTTCAATGTGACTTCTACCGTCGTTGCTGGCGAAAATGAAGTAATGGTTATCGACACGGGGTTTAGCCGTGCCGATGCGTTGCAAATCGCCGCTAAAGTATTGGATTCTGGCAAAGCGCTGAAAACCATTTACATCAGCCAGGCGGATCCGGACTACTACTTCGGCGCTTCACAGCTGCTTGAAATCTTTCCACATGCGAATGTGCTGACCACGCAAGCCGTTCGTGATGCTATCGTGAAAAAGCTGAAAACCAAAATCAGCTTCTGGAGCCCGAAAATGGGAACCAATGCACCTAAACATCCGCGTGTGCCGGATGTGTTCAAAGGCACTGTTTTGAAAGTCGATGACACTGTTATTGAGATCAAAGGTACTGAGGGCGTGTTGGCGCATCGACCTTACCTCTGGATCCCATCTGAAAAAACGATTCTGGGTAACGTTGGCATTGTCGAAGGCATGCATGTTTGGATGGCAGACACCCAAACGGAAGAAGAAGTGGCTGCGTGGCTGGATCAGCTCAAAGAAATGCAATCGCTGACCCCTGAGTTGGTCATTCCGGGGCACATGAAAAACGCGGGCAAGTTGGACCCATCAAGTATCGAGTACACAGCAACATGGATTGAGCGCTTCGCCGATGCTAAAGCCAAAAGCGAAGACAGCAAAAGCGTGATTGATACTATGGTGGGTTACTACCCGAAATTGGGTGCGACTTTCACGCTGGAACTGGGTGCTCGGGTTCATGAAGGTGAAACTCAGTGGTAATTCGGCAATCAGGTAACTTGCCCGGTTAGGGTAAGTTGCCTCCTAATTCTTTCCAACCCAGGCTGTATCCGTTTGCCCAAAACTGCGCTTGAATAAAAGTCGCATCAAGTCGCAGGTGGATACTCCCTCATTCTTTTTGGATGAAATCATAAAGCAGATATTTCATACCCTCACTGAATTGAGAAATGGCAACAGCCATGGTAGAGCTCAGGAGTGAACTTCCATTTCTACGCGAGTGCCGTTGATGCGTGTTTCAAATAGATTGGGCTCTTTCTCTGACGAATACACCGGACAAAATCAGTGTTCTGATTTTTATAGTGTCTCCTTAAGCTGTGTTTAGTGTTCATTTTCCCTTGGTTATTTTGTTGGATTGAAGCAACACCACCAGTGTGTCGATGCGCTTCTGTAGCTTGTCGTTTTCGTCCATGCCCGAGAAGCGAAGCTCTGCGCTTAGCGTTTTCAGTAGAGCTGCCAGAGCTTCTTGTTGGGCGGCTTCCTGCTCTTTATTCACCGTCATGAAGAGTGACCTCGAGCAAGTATTCTGCAAAGGGGTGGGCTGATACGGACACTTCCAGCCATGTGTGCATTGCGATGACGTGATATCGATTGTTTCTTTGTTCTATACCTTCTCCGTGCACTGAAAACCCAGCGATACCATTCAGTGAGGTTAGGGAAACAGATAGAACATCATTTTCTAAACCAAGGATGAAATAGCGATTATTGTGTTCTCCCCCCACAATGTTTCTTTGCTGAAAAGAGGGGTCATTGCTGTTCAGTGAAATGTAGTAATGGTCACGACTCAGTAGTTGGTTGTGTCGCAACTGAGCGGCGTTTAAGGAAAAGGCGCTGAGTGCAGTGAAGACGATAATCATGGCGAAACGGGTAAATATAGGCATGGTTAGCTTCCAAACATCACAAAAGTCGAGTCGGTTTCGTAAAAGAACATGGGGTTTTCATTCCCCTTTACAAACCTGATGGCTTTTTGGATTTGAAAATCCAAGTTAGGCTGGAAGCTACTGCTGACGTAAAGCTTCTTCCCTTGCTCAAAAATACCAAGTTCTGAGTCATCGTCGTGACCAATCATGATCAATCATGGCCAACACAGCAGGCTCCCGCCAATGTTGCCAACCCACGACGGTATGCAACACCGTGTAATCAGAGCTTTATTGATCTGAGGCAAATGGTCAGCAAGCCCATACGCCAAATTCTTTCCTCGATTAAGGGTTAAAACCCATCGTGTGTGTTCGCTAGCGCCCTTTGATTGTCAAACTGCTGGTGGATAGCTTTGATAAAAACGGTGATGCGATTAGGTGTAAAGGAAGAGTAGGGGTGAACCGCATGGACGTCCCGAGATTGAATGCTATCTGGGACAGAGATAGGCAACTTCTCCAGTTCACCTTGAAGACATAACGGTAGTGCAAAAATATCAGGCAGTAGTACTCGACCTAGCCCCTGCTTTGCCATTTCTGTAGCGGTATGGATGTTATTGACCTTAAGGTCGGCGGGACCCTTATCGTGATGCCAAGGAAGGGTAATAATCTGATCATCTCGCTCTTTTATCTCGACGGCCTGATACCAATACTGATGAAAAGTGCCCAAATAGCGGGCTTTGAGGCTACTGTCTGGCATTGGGCCCACTCGGATAGCGACATCGATGTTTTCCCGCAGCAAATCCTCAACGCTGTCATTCACGGAAAGTTCAATATGGAGCTCCGGGTGACGTTTTCTTAACGTTTGGATCACAGGCAGGACCAACACCTGCGCTAGGGCGGATGGCGAGGAAATCTTCAATGTGCCCTGCAAGGAATCCTGAGCAAAAGTCATATCCTCCTGCACTTTTTCCAAAAGGCTTTCCATCACAACAGCATGCTCGTACAAACGTTCGCCAGATTCAGTCATGCGAAGGGTGCGGGTGGTGCGGTGCAGCAAAAGGGTGTTGAGTGATTTCTCCAATCCGCTGATTTGCTGGCTGAGCCAAGAACGGGTGATCCCGAGTTGTTCTGCGGCTTGAGTAAAGCTTCCTGCCCGAACCAACGCAGCGTAAAGCTGCATCTGATAGGTAATATGTTTATTTTCCATAAACAGTGTTTTCTATTGTACGATATATATCTAACAATACTGCGTTGGTAGTCTTTACTCAACCCATACAAGATGAAGTGGAGTAAAAAGATGAAAAAGCAATTGATGGCAGTGGCGATTGCCGCTCAAATGGTGTTTGCAGGTGCGGCTTATGCAGGCCCCGTAGAAGAGGTTCAGCAAGCATCAAAACAGTGGATTGAAGCGTTTAACAAAGGTGAATACCAGCATTTGGGTGAGGCATACACGATGGAATCAACAATGATTTCACATCCATTTGGCGTTTTTCACGGACGTCCGGCTGCTGCGGCTTTCTGGAAGCAACTGGTCTCAGATGGCGCGAGTGATCTAGTCTACATCGAGCCTAAATTTACCGAACTGGATGATAAAACTGTGGTGGTGGAATCTCGCTGGAAGATGAATATCGGCGAAGGCCATATTACGCTGGAAAAGTGGGTGAAAGAAGCCGATGGCGTGTGGCGCTTGGAACTTGATGATTTTACCGTCGAAAAACGTTACTAAAGAGCGCAACGACAAGAAAAAGGACGCAAACGCGTCCTTTTTAACAGTTGACCACTCAACTGGATAAGCCGCAGAAGTTACAACCTAAATAGGTGATCACAAGGCGATTCTGATAGCGGTTTTGATAGTTCCAAGGGGAGACGTCATAAGGCGCACGCTGGTAACGACTCTGAATGAAAATAGTCTCGCCTTTTTCAAGTTTCATAATGCTATTCACTGCCGCAACGCCGGGGACGGCACAGCCCGTGTCATTATTGGCAAATGTAACAGGTCCGATAGAATGATTGCCGCCAGGAGGAACAGCATTTGGCAGTGAGATGCCAATACGAAGTAGGTATTTAAATCCGCAAGTGCGCTGAGCATAGCGGGCATCAATATTATAGAGACCGGCTACCGGTGCAGTGAACATATGAGAATTGGTATCAAACGCATAGTTAAAATTGGTGAGAGTCTCATTGTATTCGACGACTTTGATGGCACCGTTGTTGGCTTCAGTTAACTCATCACCACCAATATAAGCATCGACAACCACAGTGTTTGATGGAAGATATGGTTCATTGGCATAGACGCTTGCTGACAACATTAGCGCTACTGAGGAAAGAATAGTTACTGGTAGCGAGTATTTCATCCGTATTCTCCATATGATTGATTATTGTATTCAAATCAAATCATTGCTGTATTCAAATCGCAGGGAATTTTACAACTTTCATTGTCAACAATAAGCATCGTATGTGAGACATTGTTTATTTTTGCTATTTAATTATTGGGTCGGTGTAGGATTTACATACCTTAACTTTTTAGCTTGTTATTGCTGGATAAATGAATAGGTATGAGTGGGCATGTATGTTTGCATAAAACTGATATTTATGATTTTTCCTTAAAGTACCTGCCCGCTAAAGCCGTTCCACGGTCGCTAACATAATGATGGGCTAGTAAGAGATTCGATTGTTTTATCCACAACTCGGGCTTTATACCCAAATAACCTGAATCCTGCATCTTCAGGTTGTTTGATGAGATGGTCTCCTCCTACTCCAGTCCGGCGTCATAATGCGCCAAGATAGAAGTGTTATCGACTATCTAGATAAGCAGGAGAAGACCATGAACAAGTGTAAAACGCTCGGTATCGATTTGGCAAAAAATAGCTTTTACCTCTTCGTGTTAAACCAGCAGGGAAAGCCCATCGGTAAGAAGAAACTGAGCCGGAGCCAACTCCTGCGGTACTTGGCTCAGCAAGAGCGCTGCATTGTCGCCATGGAGGCTTGTGCTTCTGCCCACTATTGGGGGCGTGAGATTTCGCTGCTAGGGCATGACGTTGAGTTGTTACCTCCTCAGCATGTCAAAGGGTATCTGCGGGGGCAGAAAAATGATTACAACGATGCACAGGCCATCGCAGAGGCTAGCGTTCATGGAGCCATCCGTCATGTTGCAGTAAAAAGCGTGGAGCAGCAGGATGAACAGACCTTCCTACAGATGCGGCGACACCTTTCGTCTGAGCGGACGCGTTTGCTCAATCACATTCGTGGGCTGCTGGG
>NZ_FIZY01000089.1 GCF_900060185.1 Grimontia marina
ACAAAGCACACAAGGTTTATCCCTACCTGCTGCGTGATATCGATGTCACTTATCCAAACCAAGCTTGGGCGATTGACATCACGTACATCCCCATGGCGAAGGGGTTCCTGTATCTGGTGGCCATTATCGACTGGTATAGCCGCAAAGTACTGGCTTGGCGCTTGTCGAATACGATGGATACAAGCTTTTGCATTGAGGCTCTCGAAGACGCACTGCAACACTACGGGCCGCCCGATATCTTCAATTCAGATCAAGGCAGCCAGTTTACTAGCGCTGAGTTTACTCAGAGATTAATCGACCATGATGTACGGATAAGCATGGATGGGAAAGGACGCTGGGTCGACAACGTGTTCATCGAGCGATTATGGCGTAGCTTGAAATATGAGGAGGTTTACTTAAAAGCCTATACCACCCCCCGAGAAGCTGAACTTGAAATCGGCCACTACATGGTGTTCTATAACGAAGAGCGTAACCATCAGGGACTCAATGACCTTACTCCTGATGAAGCCTACTTCGGCAGGCAAAGATACGCAGCATGAGCGGGATCAAACACTTAAAAAATTAGCTTGTGTGTCCAACCAATGGGGTCCACTTCTTATCAAGGCCTTTGTGATGTTTATTGCTATCCATAGTAATCGCGTTGCTGAACTTTACAGACATAGGGTTTACTTGAGTCAGTCAAATTTTTAATACAACCTTGGTCGAGATCTCTCACTACGATATTGGGGTGTTTCCTGTGCCCGAAAGGAGCCGCCATGAGTGAGAAAAACGCATTTACTGAAGTGGTCGACATGCATCACGGAGGTATGAATAAGTTGGAAATTGCGAATGAGTTGTCGCAGAAAGGGTGGGGCTTTTATGATGCCTTAGAGTTTACGGAGAGCGTGTATGAGAATGAGTTGCTCTCGGATCCCATCAGAATGGGAAGCTCTTTGGAGGAGATGCGAAAACAGCCGCCGTTAGATATCTGAGATGCTCTTACAAAAGCCAGCATCCATTGCTGGCTTCTTTTCTCCAGCCACCTAATGCTAACTAACTAACTAACTAACTAACTAACTAACTAACTGCTATCGTTAGCTTTCCGTTATAAGCATTTACTTGCTTATACATTTCATCTCACTCGAATGATTCATTATTGGAATTTTTGTTCCACAACTAGGATAAACGAGCGTTTAAACTGGAATTATCCCTGAACTTTGAATCCCATCATTTTTCTCTTTGTCAATCACACTATTTTTATTTTATGCAACCTGGGTTCAACATTGATGTCAACCCCATTCATTCTATACAGGTGGACGGTAGTTCAAGGAAGTGACTTGTATGAACGCATACTATTCAGCCTTAAGTGGCTGGCTCATACCTATAACAAGGGCGATGAAAAGCTTTGATATTGATCCGGTGGAAACACTGGAAATATTCGGTATTTCTCCTTCCGAAGTGAATGATCCAGAAGGAAGGGTGTGTGTACAGAGTATGGGTAATGTCTTTGCCTACTGTAATAACAAAGTGGGAAATCGTGTCTTCAATATCGAAGTGGCGAAAAGCTTTCATCCTTCGGTGCTTCATGCATTGGGTTACGCCGTCCAGTCCGCATACAGCCTTCAGGAAGCGATGGAGCGTGTTGCACAGTACAAACGTGTCGTCTCCAATTGTTGTAACATGTACGCTTTTGAAGAGGGGGAAGATGACTTTGTTGCAGATTTCGAAGTATACCGATACAGCGACAGCGGCCGTCAGGTTCTTACCCCTCATATGATTGAAGCGTTCTTGGCAACATTGGTCAAGCTTTCCCGTGATATCGTTGGTCGCGATTTCAAACCGATAAAAATCCAGTATAACTTCGACAGCCTTGGTCTCGGTGATAATTGTGATGTGGTGGCGGAATTTTTCGACTGCCCTATTGAATATAACTGTGAGCGGAATGCCGTCGTGATGGACAGGGAGATCGCCCGGAGCCAGGCATTTGGAAGTAATCCGGTGATGAACCAATTACACTTGGATGTGCTTAATAAATTCATGTGTCGTGTTGATAAAACTAATCTGTCTTACCAGATTGAAAACCGTATTGTTGAAGAGTTGCCATTGGGAGCACCATCTCAGTCTGACGTGGCAAAGCAACTTGGGCTTAGTCTAAGGAATTTGCAACGCAAGCTGAGTGATCAGGGTACTTGCTACAAAGATATTCTTGAAAGCACCCGCAAGCGACTGACTATGAACTACATCAAGCAGCCTCACCTTAGCATCAGTGAAATTGGCTATCTGGTGGGCTTTTCTAACGTTGCTAACTTCAATCGTGCTTTCAGGCGTTGGCAGGGATGTGCACCCGGTGAGTATCGCCACCGTTACCTTTCATCTAACTCTCTTATAGAAACATGACGCCATTAGTTTGGTGAAAATTTCATAAGGACGCTATTGAGCGTCCTTTTTTCCATTACCAAAAATCTTCAGAAGATAAACCTTTGGCATAAAATAACAAAGCGTTCGCTCAGGCTTAGCGCATATTGGACATTCAGTATCGCAATAGAGATGAGCCCTCTCCATTCTGCAGTTGTTGTTGGACGCGGCTGAATATAAGAGGTGTACATTCGGGAGACCCAAATGAGCAACGCTGAACAATTCTCTGACCTGATGGTTACCGAACAAGTGGTAACGAAATCCACGGATGATATGACTACCTTGTTCGATGCCCAAAAGCGCGCCTTTAACCAGGATAGGTTCCCTTCCTACGAAAGCCGGATCGCGGATTTAAAGTTACTTAAAGGAGCCATTCACAATAAAAAGGAAAAGCTACTCACGGCACTGGAGCAGGATTTCGGCTATCGAAATCACAATGAAAGCATATTGGGTGACATCTTTTCTTCCCTTTCCACGATTGATTACACAATCAAGCACTTACGTGCTTGGATGAAGCCACAAAAACGTAGGGTTGGGATTGTCTTTCAGCCTGCTAAAGCTGAAATTCATTATCAACCTTTAGGTGTGGTCGGCATCATTGCACCTTGGAATTACCCGGTATTTCTCACTATTGGACCGCTGGTGGCTGCGGTGGCTGCGGGAAACCGAGCCATGATCAAAGTGTCTGAATTTACACCTGCCACCAATGCAGTGCTTGTAGAAATGCTTGGTAGTGTCTTTTCGAATGATAAGGTATGTGTGGTGCAAGGGGATGCAAACATTGCCAAGTCGTTTTCTGAATTACCGTTTGATCATCTTCTGTTTACCGGCTCCACTCAGGTTGGTAGGCATGTGATGCTTGCGGCCGCAGATAATTTGGTACCCGTAACGCTCGAACTTGGTGGTAAGTCGCCAGTGATCATTGATAATGATATGCCATTGAATGAAGCTGTAAAGCGTTTTATCTACGGCAAAACTATGAATGCAGGGCAAACCTGTGTCTCCCCTGATTACATCTATTGTCCACAAGATCGTGTGGATGCTCTGGTTGCTGAGATCAGTTTACGTTATGAATCTATGTACCCCTCAGAACTTGGCAATGATAAACGCACGCGAGTCATCAACCCTAAACAGTTCCAGCGTTTGTTGAGGTATTTGGAAGAGGCCGCCAATCAGGGGGCGACAGTCATGCATCTTGGGAGGCTGAATATCCAACAGGATGGTTGCTTTATGCCACTCACATTGGTGTTGGGAGCAAAGCCTTCCATGAAAGTGATGCAAGAAGAAATCTTTGGACCAATCCTGCCCATTCTTGGCTATGAAGATGTTCAAAGCGTCATTGATTCGATTAACAGCAACCCAAGGCCACTGGGACTTTACGTGCTGAGCTTTAACAAAAATTTTCAGTATCGCTTCTTAAGAGAAACTCATGCGGGGGGCGTTTGTATCAATGACGCAGCGTTCCATGTTGTTGTCGATGATTTGCCATTTGGCGGCGTGGGTGACTCGGGTATAGGAAGTTATCACGGTGTAGAAGGGTTTAGAACCTTCTCCCATAGCAAGTCAGTGTTAGTGCGCGGGAAATTATTCTTCAGCGACATGTTGTTCCCGCCTTATGGTAAAAAAGTGCATCACTTGTTCTATAAGTTCTTTGTTGGAGATAAGTGAGTGACGCTGTCACAGATAATGGCAGTAAACTCAAGCTCCAACCGCATGGGAGCAAGGATGAAAAATACAGAAGGATAGTGAAAGTGACAAAAGGTGAGCTAAACAGCAACGCCACAATGGCGTCATTTATCGAAAGCGCCTGCGACAAATACGCAGACAAAACCGCATTCTATTGCGGACCACAAAGCCTGACCTATCGCGAAGTCGAAGAAAAGTCTCGGCAACTGGCGGGTTGGATTCAAAACAATACTAACTTAAAGCCAGGAGACCGGATTGCCATTCAGCTCCCCAATATTCTGGATTTTCCCATTGCTGCGTTTGCAGCCTTGCGCGCCGGATTGGTGCTTGTAAACACAAATCCACTTTATACCGCCAGAGAAATGCAGCATCAGTTCATTGATTCCGGTGCCAAAGCACTGGTTATCTTTGCACCACTTTCTGCCCCTTTGGCATCAGTTATCGACCAGACCGGTATTGAAGTGGTGATTTTTGCCAAAGGTGGTGGGTCGGCATCAGTACAAAGCGAACGGGACCTTCAGCAAGTAGAACTGGATGAGATCCTGTCGGCCGACGCTTTCCCATTCTCTGTACCAAACATTGATGCCGAAGCGATCGGCATGTTGCAATACACGGGTGGAACGACCGGCAGAGCTAAAGGGGCGAGCCTTACCCACGCTTCGGTGTTAGCAAATATGGAGCAACTTGAAGACCGCCTAAACGGCGTCGTTGTTCCGGGTGAAGAGTTGTTTGTTTGCCCGCTGCCGCTTTATCACATCTACGCGTTCGCGGTGAATCTCATTCTCTTTTTCTCGCAGGGGAATACCAATATCCTGATCCCCAACCCAAGGGATTTGGATACTTTCGTTGCCCAATTGAAACCTCATAAATTCACTGGCTTTGCAGGCATCAACACCTTGTTTGTGGGTTTGTGCCAACACCCTGAGTTTCGAGCGCTGGACTTCTCACATCTTAAAATCACTCTTTCAGGCGGTACCGCTTTGATTGATGCTGCAAGGCGAGGCTGGGAAGAGTTAACTGGTTGCTCCATTACAGAGGGCTATGGGATGTCGGAGACTTCGCCCGTGATCAGCTTGAACCAGCCGGGGCGTGAACACTATGGCACAGTCGGGGAGCCATTAGTCAACACCAAAGTAGAGATCTGGGATTTGAACGATCAGCCGTTGCCTGATGGTGAAGTTGGCCAAATCGTGTTGAAAGGCAAACAGGTCATGAAAGGTTACTGGAACAACCCGGAAGAAACTGGGCAAGTTCTGACAGCGGATGGTTTCTTTAAAACCGGAGACATGGGGATCATCCTAGATGACGGTTGCATTCAGATTGTCGACAGACTGAAAGACATGGTGCTGGTCTCTGGTTTTAACGTGTATCCCAGTGAGGTTGAGCAGGTACTGTGTTCACACCCTGATGTCCTCGAAGCTGCGGTCATTGGTGTAAAAAAAGATGATACCACCGGTGAAGCCGTCAAGGCATTTGTTACTGCTAAAGACACGCTGGAACTCACTGACCTTGAAGTATTTTGTCGCCAAAATCTCACCGCCTATAAGGTACCTAAACAAGTGGTTGTGGTGTCGGAACTGCCGAAAACGGCAGTGGGTAAGATCCTCAGAAAAGATCTCCGCTCCAAAGGCTGAATTTAACGCTTTTGTTTTGCCTTTTATCGTCTTTTCCGGTGCTGATACACCGGCTTTTTTTTGGCTTTATCGGCAGAAATAATAAAGCCCGCGTTTTGCGGGCTAGAAGTAAAGTCTTTCTAGGGGCTGTTGACCTTTGGTGATGATTTTTGCAGCAGTTTGTGGGGATTTTATGCAAGGCAGAGGCTTCGATGTGTAGCTAGCCTACATGAGAAGCCGATAACGCAGCAGAAATTCCCCACAAACGCTGCCCGAAGAGTTCTGCTCTAAGCGTTTTATGCTTTTTTGAGGTGTATTTGCTTAGAATGACTAGGCGGCACACACCTCGCCGCGCGTGAAACGCTTATAGCGAGAACAAAATTTAACCACCAAAGGTCAACAGCCCCTAGGATCAGAAACGATAGTTTGCTTGTAAACCGACAATCAACAAATACCCTTTTGCGGTGTAGTCGTGGGTTGAAGTAAATAGGCTTGTTTCAGTGAATGACTCGTCTGATCTATCCATATAGGCAAAACCCAAATCGAAAGACCAATTGGAATCAAGCTGGTAGTTCATACCCGCGGCATACCAATATGCTTCCTGATCCGGAATACTTAACGTGGTGGCGCCTGCCTTTTCATCAAGCGCAAAGCCAGCGCGCAGTTTGAGAGTAGGATCAAGCTGGTACGTTGCACCAATTGCCCATCGCCAACTGTCGTCGTATTTTTCTGGCTTCAAGAAACAGATGCCGCCATTGGTGGTGCAGTCACGGCTCGAAGCGCTGAACTCCTTATACTCGCTCCATTGTGTCCATAGTGCACTGTAATGAATCGAGAGTTTTTCACTGACTTGGTGAAAACCCGAAAACTCTGCCATAGCGGGTAACGGAACATTTGAAACAGCGGTGGTTGAACCGCCACCAGGAATCGCCACCCCAGGACTGAAATCAGTAAATGTGCCTTCCAGTTTCAGATCAACACCGGAACGGTATGAGAGGCCAAAGCGGTTCCTTTGACCCAGCTCCAACAGCGCGCCGACATTCCATCCGAATGTCCAGTCATCACCATCCCAGCTTAAGATCTTGTCTGAAGCTTGTTTGCCAAATGCGCCGGCACCTCCGCCGTAATGTCTGTTGACTTCGCCGGTTGCATAGACGAGGCTGATTCCAGCACCCAGGCTTAACATTGGGCTGATGTTGTAGGCCAATGCGGGGTTTAAGTTAACGGTGAAAAGCTCAGTGTCACCACCCAATTCGCCTGCCAGAAAGTCATCTTTTAAATCTGTCCCCAAGCCATAATTGGCATAAATCCCAAAACCGGCAGCCAATTGTTCGTTGATAGGGTGGACATAATAGCTAGCGGGGGCAAATTGCGAAGGGATAATATCTGATGAGGACTGCGCGTCTGAAGAGCCTGAAACATTGATTTCCGCATCAAAGTAAATTAGTGATCCAGAAAATTCTGCACGCTCGAACAATGTCATAACTGCTGGGTTTCGCCCCATGGCGGCGGCACTGTCTCCGATGGCGGCTTCACCTGCATGGGCACGCCCCAAACCCGCAACTGAATCAAAGGCGATTTGGTATCCCGCAGCGTGAGACTGATTGACACTCAGCGCAGATAGTATCAAAACTGCTGTCGAGGAAAGGGTCAAACGTTTTGCATTTCTTACTGCCATAACAACCTCCATGGCTGAAGTTAATCCTGTGATTTTTATAAGAATCCTTCAGATAGTAGGCAGTTAGGCATTGTGGGCTGTAGTCTCCCTGTGCCATTAACCTATCCTAATTGGTCTGTAAGACTTGGAGGGGATTAACGGGAGGCATTTTTATGAGGAAATCAGGCCATCGGGTCGGAGATGGACTGTTGACTGGGTGTGTATGGGTGAATTAAAAGTGCAGTGTAATCAACTGTTTGGTATGAGAGGCAGGTAAAGAAATTAAGTGTTTTCAGTGGGGCGTTCTCTATAAGTGGATATAGCGGACGAAACAATCCATGATTTCTAATTGCTGTTCCAAACTCTTTTGCAAGTGCTTGATATCGACTTCCGGATCCAGGTATTTAATGACATGTTTAACGAATGCGGCGACTTGGGCGTCTTTTACTTTCTTTGAATGCACAAGGTTACTTTTGATGATGACAAACAAATCTTGTGCTTGATCGCTATTAAGCAGTTTACGTGCGGTAATTCTAATGTCTGCTTCATCGATGTTTGCACCGTTAGGGTGACAAGGCTGGGCGACATATTCTGAGTGTTTACTATTAATCTCTGCTTGCGAAATGACATTGCAGGTACGGACGATTATCACGCTTTTTTGCATCTCACCGGCACGTTCCAGATTAAAATGAAAGTATTGCCCCATTCCTTTTCCCTATTGAAAACTCGGTCAATTGTCTTAGCTAAAAGTGCTTCGATTTTTTTCATCATCTTATAAAACGAGATATGACCAAGCTTGTCATAACGTGCCAGATCGTTATCCGATCGAACTGGTGGCTAGATTACAAAGGGTAAAGGGAGGCTCTCAATCCGTGCACTTCTTCGTTAAATTCCACGGAAATAGAACGACTATTCCTTGTGAAATTTGCCTTGAATTGAACGTATCGATGACCTCTGAATGCGAGCATCTTCAGGTTGATTGGGCACAGACTGAATGCAGTAAAAATTTGAAAAAGGCCAGGTTGCTGCTTTCGCAACCTGGCAAAGATAATGACTTTGTCGTTTAGGAATGGATATATCGGATAAAGTGTTCCATCAGGTGGAATTCACTCTGCAGGCCCGAAAAGACTTGTTTGAAATCTGTACCTTCTGGGCTTGCTGCTACGATGCGTCGTGAAAAGTCACCAATTTGTTCATCGGTAACGTTTTTGGACCGCATCAGGTTCTTCTTAATCACAGCAAATACGTCTTGCTCTGGCGTGGTCAGCGCCAGATCTTCGCCCGCGGCTCTAACTTCTTTTTCATCCACTTCTGGTGCAGTAAGGACTTTTTGTGGTTGGTTCCACAAATTCACTTGCGATAAAGCCACACAAGCGCCGCCAGCAATGATCATCTTACGCATTGAATCGCGTCTCGATTGGTCAAACTTATCCATGATAGGCTCCTATTAATTCCAAGGACTGACAGTAATGGTGGATGGCATTCTCAGATCGTATGCCCAACGACGGCGTGAGTTCTTCTCACGGATTTCATCGTCCAATGCTTGCAACTGCTGCTGGAAAACATCCAGCAGTGGGTAGACATTTGGGTCGTGCTTAAATTGTCCTTTGGGGTACTTACCGAGCGAGCGGTGCCAGTCATCCGGAAGATCTGTGAAGATTCGAGAGAACATGAACAAACCAGCGCCAACATTCATCGGTGGACAAATATTAAGCCAGTCACGTTCAGAGTAACCAAAGTGCGGGTCGATAGGATGGTCGCGGTAAACACCTAAAGCACTCAGCTTCATAAAGGAAACCATGCTGCCGAATGCGTGGTTCACTGACATCCAGTAAATGATTCGGGACACGATATCGATTAACTCATCCAGAGTATCGGCATGATCCGGGAAGCCTCTTACATTGCCATAATGTGTTGTTTCATAGAGGAAGCCCTGAAGTTCCGTATCGTCTTTAACGTCTTGGTCAGAGTGGTAGTAAAGGCGAAGATATCCATCGACCCATTCATTTATGATAGGAGCCAGTCCGTTGTCGTCGTGCTGCGGGTATTCATCAAGCTGGGCAAGGACTGGGTCGGCCATGCGATCAATCGGTGTGCTGTGCTCGAAGAAATGGTAGTGATTTTTTCTTCGTAGCGTGGCGTTCACAAAGGTTGTGCTGCTGAAACCAGACAATCTCTGAATTGCGCCGGTTAGCAGGCCATTGTATGGGTTGCCATAGGTATACTCATACCCTTCACCATTTGGCAGTCCGCTGGTGCCAACTTCTTCGAAAATGCCGATATGGTTATTGGTGACCAGAGCCATCAGGTGAGTATCCAGCAATGGGCGCAGTGGATGGTATTCCGTGATGTTACGAAAATACGCCACAGGAATAGGGCCTAGGTAAACGTGGGTAGACAGGTGATCGATAACGCCTGCCATTGATGTCATGGTCGTGATGCAGTTCTTGGCCATCTGCCACGCCCAGTAGTTATCTCCCGCTGTAATGATTTTCGATGGCGGGTGCTTCTGGTCACCATACCCGAACATACCCAGGAAGAACCAGCCAATATCATTCCAAAAGCCACCTGGTTGTGGGGTTTGTGTTGGCTGAATAGCAATTGTTTTCAACCCAGTACCATTGGCGGGAATGGCAAACAGACAGATACCTGCATGCAGACGAGCACCGAAGTTATCGAAATTGCGGGCGGCGACGGTTTCATCATGGAAGTCGGCAAAATCGAGTATAAAGAGGCGACCTTCTGCCATTGCCTGATCCAGATTGTCTGATTCAAACCCCTGAACGCGTCTAAAGTGGTTATTTGTGATGGGGAATTTGCTCATATGTTGGGTATAAGGCTTGAAGTAATTAAATACTGGCGTTGGTGCGGCAGTAACTAGCCAGCCAATCAAGTCATCGAAACGGAAATCCCCGTCATAAGGAGCCTTAGGCCACTGTTTGATGCGTTCCTCATATTTAGGATGGTCGGTACAGAAAGTAGGGTAAAAGTCGAGCTCGTCTACCGTATTACACTTCCTATGCGGGAAGGTCAGTAGGATAGGATCCATGATTTCAAAAGTGATACGTTCCGGCCTTCCATCTGCCAGCTCGCTATATACGACGGTCAACAAGTTGATGAATTTCGCAGCAATATCTGGCGACAGTACTATGCTCCAGAAGTGCTTCTCCAAGTAAGCCACTGTCCCTTCAAAAAGCCGCACCCCAGCGAAGTTGGTGTCGGCATCGTTCACATTGAAGTTATATTCCTGCTCATCTAAACCGCCTCGGTATCGCCACTCATTGGCATTGGCGACGTCTTCACATTGTATATTCCCATGAACAACAGCCCCGGGGAGTTTAAGGTATTCAAATGTGTTTTCTTTTCGCGCCTTGGATAACGCGTAGGCCCGTTGAGCCGAGGTGTTGAAGTCGTATTGCGGCAGAGAGACAGGAGGGTAGGGGGAGGCTGCTTTTTCATTGCCACCCAATCCGCCGGGAGGTAAGGCATTCAATATATCAGCCAGAACACCAGTCCCTTTGTGACATTGCGCCGAGCCAAACAGGAAACGTGTCTGAGCATCGCTTGAGGCGGGAGTAGCATTGGGATCAGGAACATTCAGTAGTGACTGTAGTTCTTCGATTTTGTTGTCGCTCATTGTTTACCCCTTCATTTCTTGTAGGTGGTCCAACATAGGGACACGCCCAAACCCTTAATGATGTAGAGAGAAATGCGATAGTCTGATGCAACTCTTCACTTTGTTACTAAAGGAGAAGTGGACCCCATTGGTTGGACACACAAGCTAATTTTTTAAGTGTTTGATCCCGCTCATGCTGCGTATCTTTGCCTGCCGAAGTAGGCTTCATCAGGAGTAAGGTCATTGAGTCCCTGATGGTTACGCTCTTCGTTATAGAACACCATGTAGTGGCCGATTTCAAGTTCAGCTTCTCGGGGGGTGGTATAGGCTTTTAAGTAAACCTCCTCATATTTCAAGCTACGCCATAATCGCTCGATGAACACGTTGTCGACCCAGCGTCCTTTCCCATCCATGCTTATCCGTACATCATGGTCGATTAATCTCTGAGTAAACTCAGCGCTAGTAAACTGGCTGCCTTGATCTGAATTGAAGATATCGGGCGGCCCGTAGTGTTGCAGTGCGTCTTCGAGAGCCTCAATGCAAAAGCTTGTATCCATCGTATTCGACAAGCGCCAAGCCAGTACTTTGCGGCTATACCAGTCGATAATGGCCACCAGATACAGGAACCCCTTCGCCATGGGGATGTACGTGATGTCAATCGCCCAAGCTTGGTTTGGATAAGTGACATCGATATCACGCAGCAGGTAGGGATAAACCTTGTGTGCTTTGT
>NZ_FIZY01000090.1 GCF_900060185.1 Grimontia marina
AAAGAAAGACTCAGACCTATTCATTGCCATGCTGGAGAAGCTAAAGTGGCACTACCGCCGAGCCAAAAGTGTCACCTTGATACTGGATAACTACATCATCCACAAAAGTAAAAAAACGAAGGCTTGGCTCAAGAAGAACCCAAAGTTCAGGCTGCTGTTCCAGCCCGTTTATTGCCCTTGGGTCAACGTCATAGAACGATTGTGGAATGCTCTCCATGAGACAATTACTCGGAATCACAGGTGTAAACATATGTGGCAATTGCTCAGGAAGGTGAAGCACTTTATGGATAACGTATCGCCTTACCCGGGAGGTTGCCACGGCACGGCGAAAATGTAGCACTATTCGGATCAGTTATTTAGCTAGAAAAGCAGGCCGTAAAGCCTGCTTTTTTTGTTTGCTTTTGGCTCGCTGGGAGATACACTCCGCGCCCTTGAACTTTGAGAGATTCATTCTGAATGAAAAAGGTAATGCTGAGTGTGGCGCTGGCGTCAGCGACACTGCTTTCAGGTTGTGTGACGTTTCCAACGCAACAATCTGAACAGGTTAAAGTCATCTGGGACGATGTAAATGCCATTCAGGGATGCGAACACAAAGGCACAGTGATCGGCTCTGAAGGCCATTTTTATGATTATTGGCTGCATGCTGACAAAGACATGGTTTGGGGAACCTTGAACCAAATGCGTATTAAAGCGGCAGACAAAGGCGCGAACGTCTTGTACTTGTATCAGCCATTGGGTTTTTCTTCTTCAGTGACTATGTTCGGCAATGCCTACGCCTGTGAAAATACCGCTGATATCGAGGAAAAGATGGCTAATTTAGAAGCTGTTGAAGTCGAAGTAAACAGCGAAATCAAAGCGTCTGAAACGCCGTAATTCGGTTTTTCTTCAGAAGTGTTTTAAAAAGCCGCGGATACTTATCGCGGTTTTTTTGTATCCTCAATTTCGCGTACCTCTCTGAAAACATTCGCGCTACTCTTTTTGCAAGTGATAATGATTAGTATTTGACTCCGTGGATTGATATGTTATGTTATAACGTATCAATCATGAGTTGGAGGGCATTATCATGAAACCAGGTATCCATCCGGAATACAGAACTGTGGCGTTCCACGACACAGGCGCAAACGAATACATTCTTGTCGGTTCGACAGTACAAACCAAACGCACGGTGGAGTTGGGTGGCAAAACCTATCCCTATGTGACGCTGGATGTTTCATCGCATTCGCATCCTTTCTATACCGGTAAACAAAAAATGGCAAAGCAAGATGGTCGCGTGGCGCGATTCAATCAACGCTTTGGTGGCAAGAATCTGAAAGCAGGGAAGTAAACGATGCAAGTATTGAGTTCACTGAAAAGTGCAAAGAACCGAAGCAAAGATTGTCAGGTGGTGAAACGCCGCGGACGTCTCTATGTGATTTGCAAATCCAATCCGCGTTTCAAAGCGGTTCAGGGAAAAGTGAACAAGAAAAAGTAGTGCAATCAAACGTACGTTGGTTGGCTCAAAAAAGCCTGAACCTTAAAAAGGTTCAGGCTTTTCTATTTTTTGTGCAGCTACATTATGAGGATCAAATTGCTTTGGCTAGCCCGCTCGCTAAGCGACTTACCGCTTCAGCTAATTCTGTTGGTGTTGCGTTAGTGAAGTTCAGGCGAAGTGCCGCTTTTACTGCTTCAGGTTGCGGGTAGAACACCGGGCTTGGAACCACAGCAACCCCGTCTTTTAATAGCTCTTTTGCCAACTCGAAGGTGTCACAGCTTGGCAGGGTGACCCAAACAAACATACCACCATCGACAGGCTTAATTTCACAACCTTCCGGCAATTTATCTTGCAATTCTGAATACAATGTTTCGTAGCGCGATTTGTAAAGCGTACGAATCGTATCAATGTGGTAGTCAAAGTTGTCGTGCTTCAGTAGACCCAGCAAAAGCGCCTGCATTGGCACGCTTGAGTGCAGATCTGCACCTTGTTTGATTTTGATAAGCGGCTCCAGGTAGCTGCGTTTGCCGCTCACAATACCTACACGAAGACCAGGAGAAGCAATTTTAGAGAATGAACGCAGCACGATAGAGTGCTGCGGACAGAAATCAGAAACCAGTGGAATTGCTTCGCCCGAAAAACGCAATTCGCGGTATGGAGCATCTTCAATCAGGGCAACATTGTATTGCTCACATAGCGCCGCCACTTGTTTACGTGTTTCGAGCGACCAACACACACCCGTTGGGTTATGGAAATCTGGTACCGCATAGAACATCTTCGGTGATTGCTCATAGAACACGGTGCGCAGTGCTTCGATATCTGGTCCAAACTCGGTTTGCGGAACTGTCACGATATCTGCCTGAACCAGTCCGAATACCTGCATGGCACCCAGATAGCTAGGTGCTTCCATGACAACTTTATCGCCAGGGTTCACGTAAGCACGGGCAATCAGGTCGAGTCCCTGCTGTGAACCGGTGCAAGCCATCGTAATGTGTGTATCAGGCAGTTGGAAGTAATCAGTCAGGAAGTTCAATAGCGGCGTATAACCTGCAGTGGCACCGTATTGAAAGACTTCTGGCATCTCAGAAAGGGTTTCGAGTGTTGGCTTCATCAGATCAATGGGAAATGTCTTTTCATCAGGCAAACCACCTGCCAGTGAAATAACATTCTTATCTGATGCCGCAGCAAGAATTTCACGAATGTACGAAGACGGGGTCTGTTGAAGAGACTTAGCGATTTCCATGTTTGCACCTGATTGAGTTTTTATTATTGGTCCCATTTAAGGGGATTGAATCATATTACTCCTCGTTGATTGTTTTCGTATGTCTGTTTATGCTCTTAAACATGTCCATTTATGCTATTTCCATTAATGAGCCAACAGCACATATCGCGCATCAATGATGTGCTCTATTACATTCACAAAGATATCAGCCGTAACTTACCCGCAAAGGAGCTGGCTGATGTGGCGGCGTATTCAGAGCAACACTTTCACCGTATTTTCAAAAGTGTGGTAGGTGAGTCTATTCATCAGTACATCCGAAGAACGCGTATGGAGTATGCAGCGAATCAGTTGATGTTCGATGCAGGATCATCCGTATTAGAGATTGCCAATAAATGTGGCTTTAATTCGGTGTCTTCATTCAGTCGCGCGTTCAAAGCGACTTTTCATGTGGCACCGGGAGAGTGGCGAAGGCATGAGTTAGAAGGGGATGAGAAGCCTTACTTACGCGATCCTGAAGTGGCTGCGGGTTATCACAGAGTATCAACCCGACAACTACCGGAACCCAAAATTGTCGAAGTGCCGGAGCGTTTCGCTGCATATGTTCGTCATGTTGGTTACAACCGCTCTATAAAAAATGCTTGGCGAGTGATGAAAGCTTGGGCGAACGCAGAAGGACGGGATGACAGTATTCAGTTTGGTTTGCATCACTCCAACCCTGCGTGGGTTGAGTTAGATAAATGCCACTATGTAGCCTGCATCGAGATAGATAAACCGATTAAAGTGCGAGGGGTGGTGAATCAGTTGGTGATTCCGGGCGGATTACACGCGGTATTCCGACTAACAGGTGTTTATGGCGAATTACTGCCACAAATCAGTAAGGTGTTGGAACAGTGGCTTCCTGCTTCTGGCTTCAAACTGAATTCGACGCCCGCGTACGTGCATTATCATAAGAATCATTTTCTCAATGAAGACGAACGGTTCGAACTCGATTTTTATCTACCAATCAGCTTTTACTAGACGTGATGCAGTATACAGAAAGCCGCCAAGCATGGCGGCTTTCTAGTATTATTTTTGACTCTTGTACAAGTTATCTGTGGTTATGTAGCTTTCCATCTGCCACTCTTCACCAAGCTATCGGTGACCTTATCAACGGCTTTCTTGGCGCGGGTGACGATTTCATCGACGTCTCTACGATTAACCACCAAAGGTGGCGCAAATCCCAGAATATCGCCATGTGGCATTGCCCTCGCAATAAGCCCTTGCTCAAGACAGGCTGCGGCGATTTGTGGCCCTACTTTGAGGTTAGGATCAAAGTGCTCACGCTTGTATTTGTTGCTCGAAAATTCAAGAGCATGCAGCAAACCAATGCCACGGCTTTCACCCACTAAAGGATGATTGGCAAACGTCGCTTTCATTTGCTGTTGGAAGTAAGCACCCGTATTCCTTGCGTTGGTGGTCAGGTTCTCGCGCTCGATAATATCGAGGTTGCAAAGTGCCGATGCTGCACCGAGTGGATGGCCCGAATAGGTATAGCCATGACCAATCGCGCCCCATTGCTCTGTACCGTCTTCAAGCACTTTCCAAACACGCTCACCAACCATGACTCCAGAGAGTGGTTGATAGGCGGATGTCAGGCCTTTGGCGACGGTGATTAAATCTGGCTTCATTTCATACATGATCGAACCGAAATCTGCACCCAGACGACCAAAGCCACACACCACTTCATCTGAAATCAGCAGGATGTCATATTTATCCAGCACTTTGCGGATTTCCTGCCAGTATCCCTCTGGTGGTGGAACAATGCCGCCCGTTCCCAACACAGGTTCTCCAATCATGGCAGCCACTGTGTCTGGGCCTTCACTGAGGATCATCCTTTCAAGCTCGTCAGCGCAATGCTTCGAGAATTCTCGTTCTGTCATACCATCGTCTTCACGGCGATAGTAATAGGGTGCGAGGGTGTGTTTGATACGCTCGAGCGGTAGATCAAAATGTGCATGGAACAGAGGAAGTCCTGTCAACGAGCCTGATGCGATACTTGAACCATGGTAACCACGGTCACGGGAGATGATTTTCTTCTTCTCTGGCAACCCACGTGTGTTGTTGTAGTACCAAATCAGTTTGAGTTGAGTTTCATTCGCATCGCTACCAGACATGCCATAATACACTTTGCTCATGCTCTGGCCGGCCATTTTTAAAATACGTTCTGAGAGCGTAATAAGAGCTTCATTCGTGTGACCGACATAGGTGTGGTAGTAGGCGAGCTTTTTGGCCTGCTCATAAATCGCTTCAGCCATTTCTTCACGTCCATACCCAATGTTGACGCAATATAGGCCTGCAAAACCATCAATTAACTCAACGCCTTCAGAATCCTGAATGCGAATGCCTTTGGCATTAGTGATAATCCGGCCAGCCATTTCGCCGTGAGCATATTGTTTGAGGTGTGTTGACGCATGGAAGACGGTCTGACGATCTATCTCAAGCAGCGCTTTGGTATCAATATTGTTCATGTTTAAGTTCCTCTTGGGGTCAACAGACCCTAGCATCCGCTGGCAGTATCGAGGCCGCCCAGGCAGTAGTATTTAATTTCGCTGTATTCATCGAAGCCGTGGCGGCTGCCTTCGCGCCCAAGACCGGATTGCTTCATCCCGCCGAAGGGAATAGGGTGTCCCGTCATCTTGACGCTATTGACGCTGACCATGCCGAATTCAAGGCCTCGCATCAGCTTCCAGATATCGCGAATATCATGACCGTAGATATAAGCCGCCAAGCCGTATTCCGTGTCGTTGGCAGACTCAATTAAGGCGTCCAAATCGTCATAGGCCAGCACGCCAGCTACCGGGCAGAAGTTTTCTTCGCGGAATACCGCCATCTCTGGAGTGACGTTGGTGAGCAGTACTGGATTAAAAAAATTCGCGCCTGGCAGTTTCTTGTGACTGGTAGCGATCAAGGTCGCACCTTTCATCAATGCGTCATCTACCAGTGTTTGCGCCTTCTCAGCTGCTTGAGTATTGATGAGAGGGCCAATGTCCGTGGTCTTCTGCATGCCGTTACCCACGCGGAGCTTTTGCATTTCGGCCGCGAAGGCATCGATAAATGCATCGTAATGTCGGCGAGGTACATAGATGCGATTCGCAGCAAGGCAATCCTGCCCGGAGGTTTGGAACTTGGCATCAATCGCCGCTTTAGCTGCCTGTTTGATGTCCATGTCCGGCAGCACAATGAAGGGAGCATTTCCGCCCAACTCCATCGAACACTTTTTCACTGTGTTTGCGCTTTGTTGAAGCAGCAATTTCCCGACCCTTGTTGAGCCGGTAAACGAGAGTGCTTTGACCTTCCCTGAAGCGCATAGCATTTCGGAGATCATTGGGGCATCGCCAGTGACGACATTGAATACGCCGGCTGGAATGCCTGCGCGCTCGGCTAATTCAGCCAAAGCGAGGGCAGAGAAAGGGGTTTCGTTTGCGGGTTTTACCACCACGGTACAACCAATCGCGAGTGCCGCAGCAGCCTTACGCGTGATCATCGCATTGGGGAAATTCCACGGTGTGATAAGGGCAGCGACGCCAATAGGTTCACGCAATGTAGCCAATTGGGCATTCGGTATATGGCTTGGCATGGTTTCGCCATATGCACGTTTAGCCTCTTCAGCAAACCAACTGACAAAGGAAGCGCCGTAATCGATTTCTCCGCGAGCCTCATCGAGGGTTTTGCCTTGCTCCAGCACCATCAAATGAGCGAGATCTTCACGGTTATCGAGTAACAAGTCGTGCCAAGCCATCAACTTAGTGGCACGGTTTTCTGCGGATAGCGCACGCCATTTTTTGAACGCTTTGTCTGCGGCATTAATAGCGCTATCTATGTGTGATTTCCGAAGTGCGGTGACGTAGCCAATCACGTCATCATCGGCTGGATTGGTTACAGCGATGTCTTTGTTACCCGCGACCCACTTACCATTGATGTAGGCGAGTTGGCGGAACAGGCGTGCGTCAAGCAAGTGGTTGAGCACGGCATCCGTCGCTTTCCCATCATGGGGCAGATTCAATGCGGCCATACGTTTACCTCCCAAAGCAAAATGATGTTCTCAGTAGAACTTTAAGCCAGCATTTGGGAATGAGTTTTCTGTATGAGGGGGCTGTGGTTGGTGATTTTTCGGATTTTCAGCCGAAAACTTAGTATTTTTTCTGTTTCGGTTTTATTTATTTGAAAAATAGGGAATATATTCGCCGTTATTCAGCGAGGCTTTCGTCGATATCGAGTGATTGTGGTGTCTGTTTGATGGTTTTGGTAACGATGTAGGTGTAGTAGCGCTCTATGCCTAAATCTGACATCAACCAACTATCAATCAGGCGTTGATACTGGTCGATGTCTTTTGCCATGACACGGATGATGTAATCCACACCGCCGCCTGTGGCGAAACAGTCCGCCACTTCTGGGCAATCTTGCATGGTTTGCTCGAAACGCTGGAAACTGGTTACGTGGTGCTTGCCCAGTGTCACTTCGACCATTACAGGCGTTTTTTTGGCAAAGAGGTCGGCATTGATTTTTGCTCCGTAGCCTTCAATGATGCCTGCTTCTTCAAGGCGTTTAACACGTTCCCAGCAAGGGCTGACCGACAAGTTAATGGATTCTGCGAGATTGGATTTAGTGATCCTTCCATCTCTGGATAAAATTTGCAGAATTTTGATGTCATATCGATCTAGCTTCATTCATTACTCCCCGAAAAATAAAGAAAACCACGCTATAAGCGTGGCATATAGACAGAGGTAGAAGCGAGTTTTATTCGATGGGCTTGGCAATAACCGCAAAAGTATCGCCAATACCGATGTTCGAAGCGTGTCTTCTGGCTGCTAAGATGCCATCTGTGGTAGCACGATAATAGGCGGGGGCTTGTCCAGTTCGATCTGTGGAATAGATACGTGCTATCAGATCCCCATCTTTTATCTGACTCCCAAGGTTTACGCACATTTCAAGAATGCCATTGTGTTCGCTTTGCAGATACGCGTCTTTGTCAGGAATCTCTAGCGCGACTGGTTCGTCAGGTGGGTCGATATAATGTTTTTGGAGGATGCCGCTGTAAACCAGAAAGTTATGAATGCCGCGGTCAGCGATTGCAATGGTCTCGGGTGTTGTTGTACCGCCGCCACGTAGTTCTGTGGTCACGAAAACCTTTCCCTGTGATTCTACAGCTGTATCAAATAGCTTTGTGGCATCCAACTCTTCCATGTAGAAAGTATAGGGTGCGCCAAACAAGCGTGCGCCCTCAGAGCATCGAAACTCCTGTGCTTTATTTCTAAGGTGGTGAACGGCTGCAAAGGGGATGATGTCCAGCGTCTTTCCTCCTGAATGGATATCCAACGCTGTATTGCACATGGGAATCAGGTGGCGGGTGAAATAGTCGGCCATGCGTTCAGTTATACTGCCATAAGGGTGACCAGGAAAGGCACGGTTCATATTGCCGTTATCTATGGGGGAAACCCTAGATGAGGCTTGCACCGCAGGAATATTCATCATCGGAATAATGATGACTCGTCCCCGGATCTGGTTTGGCTTCAGTTTATTGCTGAGTTTGAGCAGCGAAGTGATACCTTCGTACTCGTCGCCATGGTTTCCGCCCGTCAGCAGTGCCGTTTGTCCATCGCCGTTTTTAACGACGGTGATAGGCGTCATGATAGCGCCCCAAGCGGATTTATTATGCGAGTAGGGGAGTTTCAAAAAACCATGTTGAACGCCATCTGCATCGAAATCAACAGTGGGAGATACAGAACTTGGCGGTAGTTTAGACATGACAAAAGAATCCGTTTTTCATTCAATGTTTAACAAATAGCTGGCGAGGGAACTCACAGAGTGTCTCAGCTCCGCACTTTGTGATCACGATGCTTTCAGTGGTCTCCATTCCCCAGTCATCCATCCACAATCCAGGCATAAAGTGAAACGTCATGCCCTCTTTCAATACAGTACTGTCCGTTGGGCGGAGGCTCATTGTTCTCTCCCCCCAATCTGGCGGGTAACTGAGTCCGATCGGATAACCACAACGAGATCCTCCGCGGTCAAAGCCGTATTTCTCCATCGTGGCATTCAGTGCCGCTGCGACGTCTCCGCAGGTATTACCGGGTCTCGCAACTGCCATACCTGCCTCTAAGCCTTCATTAAGCGCATCATTGGCGCGTTTGAAATGGTCTTCAGGCTCACCGAGATAGATAGTGCGGGAAAGCGGGCAGTGGTATCTGCGGTGAACCCCTGCCATTTCGATAAAAGTGCCTTCACCGGTTTTGAAAGGTCTGTCATCCCACGTCAGATGTGGTGCTGACGCGTCTACACCAGAAGGCAACAGCGGGACAATCGCAGAGTAATCGCCAAAGTGCCCGTCATGTCCCATTACGGCATGCTTGTTGATTTCAGCGACGAGAATATGTTTTGGCAATCCGGGCTCGATAAGTTCGTAAGCGACGCGGTGCATGTTTTCGACGATCCTTGCTGCAGCTCGCATGTAGTAAAGCTCTTGCTTAGATTTTTCCGCACGACACCAATTGACCAAGCCAGTTGCATCAGCAAAGGAGGCATTGGGGAGATTTTCTTGCAAAGATTCATACGCAGTGGCACTGAAGTAGTAATTATCTTTTTCAACACCAATACGTCCTCTATCCCAGAGCTTTTCATACAGCACCGAATTGGCAAGATATTCCATGGGATGAAGGGGAGGATTCATCACATAGTCATCAGGGTAGCCAACAACATTTTGGTGACTCATGTAAACAGTGCGGCGAGCACCGTTAGCATCCTGGTTTCTACCAAACCAAAGCGGATCGCCAGTATGGCCGATGACCACGCATTGAGGGACGTAGAAAGACCAGCCGTCGTAACCAGTTAGCCAAGCCATATTTGAAGGGTCGTGAATGATGAGCAAGTCCAATTCACGGTTTTCCATGGCCGCACGAACTTTTGCCAGCCGGACTCTGAACTCATCAAGCGTAAAATTAAGCACAACGTCACTCATGCCCCATGCTCCTTTTGGTACCGCCCATTCAGGACGAACGTTGACATTCAGAGTCATCGCCAGTTATCTCGTTGGGCCTTGTTGGGGCGACTTGTCGCTCAGGCCAGATAACTGTTTTGCCTCTCAGCTTTGTGCTACCCGTTTTCATTTTTGCTGTGCGGGCGCACGGCTACTTTTGTACCTTTTTGTATTGCTATTCTTGTGCAAACTCTCGGAGACCTGCGTCTTCAGTCTGTTTGGTATGGTGCAAGTTATTTGCATCTCATTACTTACACTTACACCACTGTTCAAAAAACAGTCAATAATAAATTGCTCAATAGTTTGAGCTTTTAACAGAAATTACGCCTGAATGCGCCTAAAAATCTCGGTTTCTCGTTGTTGATACGTAGCTGTGGAAAGTTCTGATCTTCGCGACTAGTTGATATAAACGAGGTTGAATTTTTATCGAACTCGATACGGTTCAAAGATATAGCGAGTCTGATGCGCTAGTATTGAGCCCTCATATTCTTCCAAAGCCTATGGAGCGAAAGCCAATGCTGAATTGCTAATCACCTTAAATTTATGCTTTTGTTTTTTTGCCTAATTTTATCTGGTGATGACGCGTTCCATCATGGTGGGCTTTGTTGTTCTGTTTATACCCATGCTTACCCTCTGATATGCCTTGATCGCCAAACATGGAGCCTAATATGGAAAAACTGCCCGGCGGTCGAGCTGGTATTTATCGGGCTAACAATCATGTTATACGCCCCGCGAACAAAACCACTCCATTACTTCACCGCTTATTGAATCACCTACATCAACAAGGCTTCCATCACTGCCCAAAGCCGATTGCAATAGACTCAGAACATGAAAGGCTCAGCTTTTTGGAAGGTCAGGTTTATAACTATCCGCTTCAAGGCCATATCGCATCGAAGCGGGCTTTAATCAGTGCAGCGAGGCTGTTGAGACAAATGCACGATGCCTCTGTTTCGTTTGTCGACGGTTTAGATGGTAATGAAAATTGGATACTTCCGGTAAGGGTACCCACCGAAGTTATTTGCCACGGTGATTTCGCGCCATATAACCTAGTTCTCAATGGAGAGGAAGCGGTGGGCATCATCGATTTTGATACTGCTCATCCAGCACCGAGGACTTGGGATTTGGCGTATGCGCTTTATTGTTGGGCACCTTTCAAAACTCATGCTTTTGATAAATTGGGTTCTTTGAATGAGCAGATAGACCGTGCGGGAATGTTCTGTGAAGCTTATGGTGTAACAAAAGACACATTATGCGTGTTGCCAGATGTCATGATTGATAGGTTAGAGGTTTTGGTTTCTTTTATGAAAAGTGAAGCTGATAAAGGGAATGAGGCTTTTCAGAAAAACTTAGACGATGGGCATCACTTAGCCTACGAAAAAGATATTCAATATATTTCTCAAAACAAGCAAAAGATTTTAACTTATTTTAGTTAATAAATTAACCACTCTTGAGAAGTGGCCCCCAATTTTCGGACATGACTTTAAGTGATTGATCTGTTTTGATAGTCCCCAGAAAGACTGGAGCAGATGATGACAAGAAAACGTAGAAACCACTCACCCGAATTTAAAGCGAAGGTG
>NZ_FIZY01000091.1 GCF_900060185.1 Grimontia marina
ATTTTCATCACCCAAATTGCAAGGTTTTGGAAGGGGAGGCTTAAAAAGCTTGCAATATGAGGGTAGGAAGATCGATGAGATCATCAAATAGATCAGTGTCTTATTTGTAATTCAGGGCCGACTAATTAAATAATTATGATGTTGCGTTAAATAAGAGGGGCTGAGTTATTCGGCCCTTTTTAGTGTTAATTCCATTTTAATGTGTTCAATGCCTGTTTTTTCTGAAAGATATACTTCACCTACTATATTAAATCCCAATTTTTCATAAAGTGGCATAGCATGAAGTCGTGCGCTCAGAATAATACTTTTGGTTTCGTGCTCTTTCGCATGAATGACCAATCGGCTGAGAATCGCTTCTCCTAATCCTTTACGCTGATGTTTGGGCGAAACCACCATTTGCGATATTTGCATTGCTGAATTGCTCCGCTTGGTCAACCGTCCGTAAGCCAACAATTCTCCATCGCAGATAGCGGCAAGATGCAGGCTATTGCCTTCGTCAGTATCGAACAACACTTCCCAGGGTAGGCCTGGCTCCTCGAAAAACAACGCATAGCGAAGCTTCAAAGCCGTTTGATAATACTTTGAGTCTGTCTCCAACCAACGATATTCAATTTGCTTACCAAGCGTGTTCATGACCTTCCCAAATGAAAAATTTGCCACTGTCGCTCATTGTCGGTGACTGGGAGAGTTTTACAATGCTTTTCGCGTTTTCCTTTTTAGTAAGTAGCAATCTCTTTATCCCTTCCTCTCAGGTGTATTGCTATCTAGGCAGACTATATATCGTTGAGATGAAAAAGGAATGTCTGGGTGTAATTTTTGTCCTATATAGCAGAATTTTTCTAGCAAGAATTTAATGACGTGAACTCAATATATTACGTGACGCGAAGAAAGTTACCCACAGAAACGGTGGATAACCCTTTGGGTAACGTTGAATTAATACAAGTGTCATACTGGGATCTGATCAGTTGCTCACAAAGTACGCGGGCTGGGAGGTGATGATTAAACGTTGAGCGCTTTATTTTTTCCCTAAATTAGTCATGGGCCATACAGGTTTCGTTATGTGCTTGGATTCTTATTTAAACACTTAGGTCGTCTAGATTATCGGCAGGCTTGAGTGGGTACGAAGTTTAGAATTGATAGTAGGATAAAATTTGAACAATCTATTCCAAAAGGATGAGGCAGCTGAGCGTTGGTGGAAAAAAAAGCCCCGGATAAACTCCGGGGCATGTGTTTTGGTTTAGCCTTTGTTAGCTGGCAATCTGAGCACTCTCCAGACTTATGCTCCCCAATGTTGGCTCCTGCTCCTGACGCATGCCGACTCGCTCTTCTCTCGGAGGAATACCGTAGTAGTCGCGGTAACACTTCGAAAAATGAGGCGTAGAGACAAATCCACAAGCGATCGATATTTCTATGATGGAGAGATTAGTCTGGATTAGGAGCTGTTTCGCGCGACTGAGTCGGAGGTGGAGATAGTAGCGCGAAGGTGAGCACTGAATGTGTCGCTGGAACAGCCTTTCGAGTTGGCGGCGTGAGAGCTGAACCAGGCTGGCGAGCTCATCAATGCAGAAAGGTTCTTCGAGATTAGCTTCCATTAATGAAACGGTTTCGAGCAGTTTAGGCTGCGCCGTACCAATCAGATTCCTCAATGGTATCTTCTGCACGTCTTCGCTGTTCCTGACGCGTTCGCACATAAACATCTCGGATATTGCCGCGCTAAGTTTATTTCCGTGTTCCTTAGTGACCATGTTGAGCATCATATCCATAGGGGCTGTGCCGCCCGCACTGGTCATGCGTTTCTCGTCAAAAGAAAAGAGTTTGTTGCTAACTCGTACTGCAGGGAAAGCTTCCTGAAAACCTGCAAGGTACTCCCAGTGAATAGAGCAGGCTTTGTTTTGCATGATGCCTGCCTTCGCTAGGATATAGCTTCCAGTACAAATCGCACCAACGGTGATGTTCTTACGATCTAATGAAGCTAACCAGCTCAGCAAACGGGGTTTCGCTGATTTTTCGATGTCCAGGCCGCCACAGATGATCACAATGTCCAAAGGCTGTTGGGAAGGTATTTCTTCATCAACACCGATCTGGAGCGAATCACTTGCTGATACTGATTGGCCGTCTTCACTCAGCGTGTGCCATTGGTACAACGTTTCTCCCGACAATTGGTTTGCCATGCGCAATACTTCAATCGCAGAAGCCATTGCCAGCATAGTAAAACGATCGCAAAGGTAGAAACCAATATTAACGGGTTGGCGTAATGAGGATACTGTGCCCATAGATACCTCTCCATTCTCGGTTTGTTTTAAACCGTCCTTGTTTAAATTAGTTACAGCTCTTAGAGAGTGGCGCAGTCCAGAACGCAGCTTCTCCCCTATGGGTAGGACAATGTTAATGAAAAGTAAAATTAATTTATTTGAAACGCAGGCGTCATGAGCCAAATACTCCGATTTAAGACATTTGAAGAGATTTTATCGTATAAAAATGGACACCTTGATGCCGATTTTTAGGTACTCAAGGTGTTTAGAGGTGTAATGAATTTTTAGGGTAATTGGCAAAAAACGACTCAACCACTGTATGAAACTGCGATTCTCGCGGCAAGGGCGGCGTTGTTAAGCACCAACGCTATGTTGGATTTGAGGCTGTTTCCAGCTGTCTTTTCCGCAACTTTGGCGAGTAAAAATGGTGTGGAATCCTTGCCTTTTATCCCTTTGTCATCCATTTCAGTAATCGCGGCTTCGATGACGCCGTCAATTTCTTCACTTTTGAGTGCGTGCTCGATGGGAACTGGGTTGGCAATGACCGCACCGCCTTTAAGTTGCATATCCCACTTGGCTTTCAACGCTGCTGCTATCTGTTCAGGACTGTCAATTCGGTAATCGACACTAAACTGACTTTCCCGCGTATAAAACGCTGGCAGCATTTCTGTGCCATAACCAATGACAGGTACACCTTTGGTTTCCAGATACTCCAGAGTGAGTCCCAAATCGAGAATAGACTTAATCCCCGCGCATACCACCGCCACATTTGTTTCTGCCAATTCTTCTAAATCGGCAGAGATATCAAAGCTGGTATCGGCGCCCCGATGAACACCGCCGATACCGCCCGTTGCAAATACGCGGATTCCGGCCATATCAGCAAGGATCATCGTTGAAGCCACTGTGGTTGCACCGTCTGCCTTGCTCGCGACGATGAAAGGAATATCGCGGCGGCTGGTTTTGACTGCCGACTGACCCTGTTGACCCAGATAAGTAATCTCGTCTTTGCTTAAACCCACTTTCAAGCGGCCTTTGAGAATCGCAATGGTGGCAGGAATCGCTCCGTTGTCACGCACTGCCTGTTCAACACGAAATGCTGTTTCAACATTTTCTGGATAAGGCATGCCATGGGAGATGATGGTCGATTCCAATGCGACCACAGGTTTGCCTTCTGCTAAGGCTTGTTGCACTTCAGGGTGAATATCGAGATAAGTGTTTAACATGAGGCTTCCTATAGGGTCTGTTGACCTTTTTGGGTTAAATTTTGTTTGCTGCAAAAATCATCACCAAAGGTCAGCAGACCCTAGGCGCTGTTGCACCATCAATTCGGTAATGGTTGGGTTAATTGTCTGGGTATGTTCCATCGTGAGCATGGCGCAGCCGAGCGCAAAGCAGCAGGACTCTGCGTCCGTTAAGTTATTCATTTGTCCGTACACTAGCCCTGCAAGAAATGCGTCCCCAGCCCCGTTGGCGTTGACTACTTGCACTTTGGGTGCCCGGATCAATTCGGTATCTTCTGCTGAGCGGTAGAGAATGCCATCGGCTCCAAGGCTAAGGAATAAACGGGTGATCCCTTGGTTAATGAACCAATCTGCAATGTCGTCGATATCTTCGTCAGAATTGAGCGGTAAGCCCGAGATTGTCTGGGCCTCGAGTAAGTTTGGTTTTAGCGTGTGGATATGTTTGAGATACGGTTTGGATTTAACCGCTTTAGCGGTCGAAACCGTATCTAGGTAAATGACTTGTTCTTGGAAATTGCTGAACAGATAAGCGAGCACATCTTCATTAATATTGGTGTCGATGATGATGGCAGAAGCATGCTGAATAAGGTCACTATGCTGAGCGAGTAAACCGATGTTCAGGTGTTCCAGAATCGACATATCTGATACAGCTGCCAGCATATCGCCATGGGCATCGAGCAACGAGAGATAGGTAGAGGTCGTTTGTCCAGTCAGTTGACTGACAGCTTTAACATCGACGCCGGCTTTTCTCGTCGCTTCAAGCACGACATTGCCATAAGGGTCATCACCGACAACTGATATTAACTTGGTATCGACCCCAAGCCTTGCAAGGTTTTCTGCAATATTCCGCCCTACGCCGCCCGCTGAACCCGTGATTTTCCCTGGGTTGGAATCGCGCTCAACCAGCGCTACTTCTGGCTGACCGAGAATGTCCATGTTGGTACCGCCAATCACCACCACATACTGCGGGCGGTCGACAATATAACCTTTTCCACGGATCACCCCTTTTCGCGTCATATTCATAATATGGACAGCCACGGCAGACCGGCTGATTTTCAGCTTATCCGCAATGCTCTGTTGCTGGATGAAGGGATCCTCTTTGATCAATTTCAGTATTTCATCTTCGCGGGAGGTCATAGAGCTAACACCTGTTAGGTTGTTAAACAAATGTTAGTCTCATCTTCAGTGAGTAAACTGTCAATTACTGTGGGGTAACAATTAATTATTGTGTGACGCCATAGAAAAAATTTGTATAAAAACCAGTCAGTTTTGGCCATGCTTTTCTATTAGGAGCGTCGCATTGCGACCTGATTGGGTCTCAATTCGGGAACAGGGGGTTGAATGATTGGCTCTACAATTGAAAAGAACACTGGTAACACAGTGTTACCAAGATGAACAGCAAGGATAGCCAATGGAAAACCAAGCTCAGCGTAGCGCTTTGACGGAGCAGGAGCGCGCGGTGGTGGCAGAGGCGATCAATTCGTTTAAAGCCAAACCGGGCGCGCTGTTACCTGTGCTACACCATATTCAACATCATTTGGGTTATGTACCTCCGGCGTCTGTGCCGATGATTGCGCATGGACTGAATTTGTCTAATGCTGACGTGCACGGCGTGATCAGCTTTTACCATGAGTTTCGTAGTCACCCTCCTGGGGGACATGTTATTCAAATCTGTCGCGCTGAATCTTGCCAGTCCATGGGTTCGCTCGCGCTGGAGAAACACGCAACATCCCGACTTGGTATTGGCTTCCATGAAACCACCAAAGATAACAACTTTACTTTGGAGCCAGTCTATTGCTTGGGTAACTGCATGTACTCGCCCTGCGTTCGTGTAGGAGACGATATCTACGGTGAAATGAATGGTGAGGAGTTCGACAATCTGGTCAACTCGCTGCTCACCCAAGTTATCGAGGTGAAAGCGCCATGAGTTATCGCATTTATGTTCCCCTCGACTCTTCTTCTGTTTCCCGTGGGGCAGAGAAAGTGGCCGAGCGTTTGACGCACAGTGCTGCAGCCATGGGTGAATCTCTCACTATTGTCCGCAACGGATCCCATGGCTTGTTTTGGCTGGAGCCAATGATTGAAGTAGAGTCCGCGCAAGGCCGTGTTGCCTTCGGCCCTGTTTTCGAAGATGACGTCGATTCGTTGCTGGCTCTTCGTTTCTTTGCGCCAGATGAAGAGGGTAGCGTCGCACTTGAACATCCGCTTTGTTTGGGGCTTACGACAGAACTTCCATGGCTAAAACGTCAACAAAGGCTGACCTTTGAGCGTGTTGGCTTTGTCGACCCGCTGGATATAGAAGACTACCGAAGCAAAGGCGGTTTTGTCGGGCTGGGAAAAGCGCTGGGTATGACTACTCAGGACATTCTCGACGAAGTAAAAACCTCTGGCCTCCGTGGTAGAGGTGGGGCGGCGTTCCCCACGGGTATCAAGTGGCAAACCGTCTCAGATCAACCTCCAGGCCAAAAGTATGTGATCTGCAATGCGGACGAGGGTGACTCGGGGACCTTTGCCGACCGAATGCTGATGGAAGGCGATCCGTTCACGCTGATTGAAGGGATGATCATATGTGCCATCGCTGTCGGTGCATCTCAGGGTTATGTCTATACCCGTTCTGAGTACCCTAATGCTTGCAAGATCTTTACTCAGGCCATCGAAAATGCTTATGCGGCGGGTTATCTAGGTGCAGATATCTGCGGTAGCGGTAAACACTTCGATTTGGAGCTCCGCATGGGGGCAGGAGCATATATTTGTGGTGAAGAAACATCGCTTATGGAGAGTCTGGAAGGTAAGCGCGGATTGGTAAGAAACAAGCCACCACTTCCTGCCATTGAGGGTCTTTTTGGCAAGCCAACCGTCATTAACAACGTCATCTCACTAGCATCTGTGCCCATCATCCTGTCAAAAGGGGCTGATTACTACAAAGACTTCGGTCAGGGACGCTCCCTCGGCACCATGCCGATTCAGTTGGCAGGGAACATCAAACAACCAGGGCTGTTCGAGCTGGCTTTTGGCGTCTCCATTCGAGAGCTGCTGTTTGACTTCGGTGGAGGAAGCCGGAGTGGAAAGCCGCTTAAAGCGGTACAAATTGGTGGTCCTCTTGGCGCTTATATTGCCGAGCACGACTGGGACACGGATTTGGACTATGAGCATCTTGCCGCACGCGGTGCCATGCTGGGACATGGGGGTATTGTCGCGTTCGATAACCAGACTGATATGAGCCAAATGGCACGTTTCGCTATGGAGTTCTGCGAGCTGGAATCTTGCGGGAAATGCACGCCTTGCCGGATTGGCGCGGTACGTGGCGCGGAAGTGATAGACCAGCTTCTTGAAGCAGAAGGCGATGAGAAGCTAGCGAGTAAGGAACTACTGGATGATTTGTGCGAGACCATGGAGCAGGGTTCGCTCTGTGCCATGGGCGGGATGACGCCGTTTCCGGTAAAAAGTGCCTTGAAGCACTTTCCTGAAGATTTCGGGCTCGTGAAAAACGCGGGTGCCCAAGTGAACAGTGGCGGCAAGTAGCCGCTGAGGAGTAGACAATGGTTGAGTTCTATATTCCCATTGAGCAAGGCAGCAAAGATTTCGGAACACCTCCTGTTAAAGGCGAGGATGTTAAGCAAATATCGTTGACCATTGATGGTTGGCCTGTGACTGTGCCGGAAGGAACATCAGTCATGCATGCGTCTTCCATCCTAAACATTCAAATTCCCAAATTGTGTGCGACAGATTCGCTCGAAGCGTTTGGTTCCTGCCGCATGTGCGTGGTGGAAATTGAAGGGATGCGCGGAAAGCCGGCTGCCTGTACCACCCCCGTTGCTGAAGGCATGGTGGTGACCACACAAAATGAGGCACTCCGTAAGTTACGACGTAACGTTATGGAGTTGTACATCTCAGACCATCCACTGGATTGTTTGACCTGTGCGGTGAATGGCGACTGTGAATTACAGGACATGGCCGGTGCAGTGGGTCTTCGCGACGTGAGGTATGGGTTTGAAGGTAGCAACCACCTTAATATGGAAAAAGACACGTCTAATCCCTATTTTACTTTCGACACTAGCAAGTGCATTGTCTGTTCACGGTGTGTCCGTGCCTGTGAAGAAATTCAGGGGCAACATGCTCTGACTGTAGAAAGCCGTGGATTTAAATCCCGCATTACTGCAGGCGCGGAGAACTTTATGGATTCCGAGTGTGTTTCCTGCGGCGCTTGCGTGCAAGCCTGTCCTACGGCTGCACTGACAGAAACAAGCGTAATTGAGCTGGGCACACCGAGCCATTACCGTGTGACGACCTGTGCGTATTGCGGTGTTGGTTGTTCTTTCCGCGCCGAAATGCGAGGCGATGAGTTGATACGAATGGTGCCGCATAAAGATGGCAAAGCGAATCAAGGCCATTCTTGTGTGAAAGGTCGCTTTGCTTTTGGCTACGCAACCCACAAAGATCGTGTGACTGACCCGATGATCCGCGATTCTATCCATGAGCCTTGGCGCAAAGTAAGTTGGGAAGAAGCGATTGGCTTTGCTGCAGACAAGATCAAAGCGATCCGCGACAAACACGGCGCGAATGCGTTGGGAGGAATTACCTCTTCCCGCTGCACCAATGAAGAGACCTATCTGGTGCAGAAATTGGTGCGTGCTGGGTTTGGTACCAACAACGTGGATACCTGTGCCCGAGTTTGTCATTCACCAACGGGTTATGGTTTGAAAACTACCTTGGGCGAATCAGCGGGAACCCAAACCTTTGACTCAGTGCAGAAAGCAGATGCTGTGATTATTATTGGCGCGAACCCAACAGATGGTCACCCAGTATTTGCTTCACAGCTAAAGCGCCGCCTGCGTGATGGCGCCAAGCTTATTGTGATTGATCCAAGAGAAATTGACTTGGTTAACGCACCGCATGTCCGAGCACAATATCATCTTCAATTACGTCCTGGTACGAATGTCGCTGTTTTGAACGCGTTGGCGCATGTCATCGTTAACGAAGGGTTGGAAGATACAGCGTATATAGAAGAACGTTGTGATATGGCCGCTTACAAAAAATGGCGGGATTTTATTGGAGAGCCTCACCACTCGCCAGAAGCGATGGAAAGTGCCACGGGTGTACCGGCTATGTTGATCCGTGAAGCAGCAAGAATGTTTGCTAAAGAGAGAAACGGCGCAATTTATTATGGGCTTGGTGTTACCGAACACAGCCAAGGCAGCTCTGCTGTGATGGCAATTGCTAACCTTGCGATGGCGACAGGTAACATTGGTCGTGAAGGTGTGGGTGTGAACCCGCTGCGCGGCCAGAACAACGTACAAGGTAGCTGTGATATGGGATCGTTCCCGCATGAGTTGCCGGGTTATCGACATGTATCAGACCCAGATGTACGTGCGTTGTTCGAAGGTGAGTGGGGTGTGCCGATTGATGATGAACCGGGACTTCGCATACCTAATATGTTTGACGCCGCCATCGCAGGTCGATTTAAAGGCATGTATGTGCAAGGCGAAGATATCGCCCAATCAGACCCTAATATCCAGCACGTTGAAGCAGCGCTCACGTCACTTGAATGTCTGATCGTTCAGGACATTTTCCTCAACGAAACCGCGAAGTTTGCGCACGTATTCCTCCCAGGTGCCAGCTTCCTCGAAAAAGACGGTACTTTTACTAACGCTGAGCGTCGTATTTCGCCAGTCCGTAAAGTGATGGCACCGCTTTCCGGTAAAGCCGATTGGGAAGCAACCATGGATCTCGCTAATGCTCTGGGCTACGAAATGCATTACAACCATCCTTCCGAAATCATGGATGAAATCGCTAAGCTGACGCCGACCTTCCATGGCGTGAGCTACGAAAAACTGGATGAGTTGGGCTCTATACAGTGGCCTTGTAATGACGAGGCGCCTTTGGGCACCCCAACCATGCATATTGGCGAGTTTGTAAAAGGTAAAGGCAGCTTTGTGGTCACGGAGTACGTAGCAACAGAAGAGAAGGTTAACAAACGCTTCCCACTGTTGCTGACGACAGGGCGTATCCTTTCTCAATACAACGTTGGCGCGCAGACTCGTCGTACCGACAACAGCCAGTGGCATCAGGAAGACGTACTGGAAATACACCCTCTTGATGCAGAAGACCGCGGTATCACAGATGGTTCTCCAGTTCGCATTGCCAGCCGTGCAGGTGAAATTACCCTGCCAGCAAAAATCAGTGATCGTATGCAGCCGGGCGTGGTTTACACCACCTTCCACCATCCGGTGTCTGGTACCAACGTCATCACCACGGAAAACTCAGATTGGGCAACTAACTGTCCTGAGTACAAGGTGACCGCCGTCCAGGTGAAAGTTGCGGTTGAACAGGCGGATTGGCAGCAGCGTTTCCGTGAATTCGATGAACAGCAACAAGCTCATTTATCTGCGGCGACGCAAGACAGTAACAGTTAGGAGTGAACATGGACGGTGAACTTCATCGTAACGAACGCCTTTATGCGATGGCGAACCAGATTGCTGATAACTTAAAGCATGGAAAGACCGAGCATGAAACGGTAGACGAAGTGGCTTGTCATATTCGCCGCTTTTGGTCCCGAGACATGAAGAAGAGTCTGTTTGCTGCGATAGGGAGTGAGCTTTTAAATCCCATCGCTGAAAAAGCGGCAGAATCACTGGAGCAAGAATATCGCCTGAAGACTGGGTGATATTTAGCTTTAGTCAAATGAGGGCCACGCATTGCGTGGCCTTTGCATTTCTGTCTACCATGTTTCTTTATCGCCAAACAACCTGAATCCTGCATCTTCAGGTCGTTTGATGAGATGGTCTCCTCCTACTCCAGTCCGGCGTCATAATGCGCCAAGATAGAAGTGTTATCGACTATCTAGATAAGCAGGAGAAGACCATGAACAAGTGTAAAACGCTCGGTATCGATTTGGCAAAAAATAGCTTTTACCTCTTCGTGTTAAACCAGCAGGGAAAGCCCATCGGTAAGAAGAAACTGAGCCGGAGCCAACTCCTGCGGTACTTGGCTCAGCAAGAGCGCTGCATTGTCGCCATGGAGGCTTGTGCTTCTGCCCACTATTGGGGGCGTGAGATTTCGCTGCTAGGGCATGACGTTGAGTTGTTACCTCCTCAGCATGTCAAAGGGTATCTGCGGGGGCAGAAAAATGATTACAACGATGCACAGGCCATCGCAGAGGCTAAATAACTGATCCGAATAGTGCTACATTTTCGCCGTGCCGTGGCAACCTCCCGGGTACGGCGATACGTTATCCATAAAGTGCTTCACCTTCCTGAGCAATTGCCACATATGTTTACACCTGTGATTCCGAGTAATTGTCTCATGGAGAGCATTCCACAATCGTTCTATGACGTTGACCCAAGGGCAATAAACGGGCTGGAACAGCAGCCTGAACTTTGGGTTCTTCTTGAGCCAAGCCTTCGTTTTTTTACTTTTGTGGATGATGTAGTTATCCAGTATCAAGGTGACACTTTTGGCTCGGCGGTAGTGCCACTTTAGCTTCTCCAGCATGGCAATGAATAGGTCTGAGTCTTTCTTT
>NZ_FIZY01000092.1 GCF_900060185.1 Grimontia marina
CTAAAGGGTTGTTGGAGACGACGACGTAGATAGGTCAGGTGTGTAAGCGCTGCGAGGCGTTGAGCTAACTGATACTAATTGCCCGTGAGGCTTAACCATACAACACCCAAGGGGTTTTGACGGACTCGGATAGAACATTGAATGTGTAGAGAACATAGAAACAGCTTTCCAAGATTACTTTTGCCTTCAGTTTTTTGAAAAACTGAAAGTAAAAAAAGAATTTGCTTGGCGACCATAGCGTTATGGACCCACCTGACTCCATGCCGAACTCAGTAGTGAAACGTAACAGCGCCGATGGTAGTGTGGGGTCTCCCCATGTGAGAGTAGGACATCGCCAGGCTTCCAATTTAAGTGTGGAGCGGTAGTTCAGTTGGTTAGAATACCGGCCTGTCACGCCGGGGGTCGCGGGTTCGAGTCCCGTCCGCTCCGCCACTTCTTAGAGAAACCTCAGCCGAAAGGCTGAGGTTTTTTGCTATGTGCGATCCGGGAAAGTGCTTAGCACCTTGGGTCGCGGCACTGGCCGTGCGCATTGAGTCCCATCTGCTCTGCCACTTTTTAAGAAGCCCTGCTAGAAATAGCGGGGCTTTCTTTCGTTTACGATAAAGCAAATTTATCCCGTCACAAGAAACTTCAAACTGTACTTCCCTGTCGAAAGGCTGAGGTTTTTTACTTTCTGCGATCCAGAATAATTCTGCTCACTCTGGGCCGTCGCGCCAGAGGTAGGTGCCACTTACTGTGTGCGACTATAGAGCCTTTAGATCCTTTTTGCAGTCAATCCTCAGCTTCACTTCTTTATGGTTTGAGTCTTCTTTAAATGATGACCATGAATTCGTGATTCAACTGGTCAGGTTGCTGTAGATGTTGATTGTCGAAGGACAGGCAGGAAGATGACTCGATACTATTTAAAGCCCTGCTGGTTCAGCAGGGCTTTGTCGTTTAAGCACTATTGGTCGCTAGATGCCTTTTTATGCTCATGTGCTTTTGCTGCCTGATAAACAGAGCGCAGGCTATGAGGAGGGTAAAGAATTCGGCAAGAGGAAGCGCAGTAAGGAAGTGCTGGTCTTTAAAGAAAATAACCAAACCGAAGATCAGTGATACAGGGAGTACCAATCCTCGACTCAACGCGATGGCTGCTGATTGTTTTGGCAGTTGCATTGCGGTGAAGTAAGCGGAAATAAGAACGTTAATTCCGCTGAGCATCAGGCATGGCCATATGATGGCGATGTAACTGAGAGCGTGTGAAGATGCTTTCTCATCCAGATCTGTCAGGAAGAGCTCGGTCACTGTATCGGGCTTTACAAGGCAGAGATAAACCAAGGCACTGCTAATAAATACGATTGTGGTTGCGGCGAGTGCCATGAAACGATTGATACGGTATAGGTTACCCGCCCCTTTGTTTTGACTGACTAAAATATGGATAGCATCGACCACGCCGTAGAACATCATCATGCTGACGAACAGAATGTAGTTGGCAATCGAAAAACCTGCGACCGCTTCCTGACCGCCATTTTTCATCAATAACCAATGTACGGTGAAGATAACGATACCTACGGAAATTTCATTAATGAATTCCGAAGCACCGTTGATAAGCGCACTCACAAACTTCCTTATCTCTAATCCTGCCTTTGAGAGCGACAAGGTTCTCGAAGGTTTCGCGAAATAGAAAATAAGCACCGACAACTGTAGTAGCTGTGCAAAGGTTGTTGCCCACGCTGCCCACTCTATCCCAAGTCCCAGTACTCCCAGGAAAACGTAATCAAGAGTAATGTTGGTCGCTGCGCCTACCATAAGCGCGGCGGTTGCAAGCATTGGGAAACCATCAGCGCGCACAAAGTAATAGAGTACCATGGTGGTCAGCTGGACAATCATGCAGACGGTGAGAACACTGAAGTAGCGCTCCATGAGCGGATGAAGTGAAGCTGGTGCCCCTAGAAAGTAAAAGAGTTCAGTGCTGAAGATGGAGCTGATCATCGCCATCGACGTACTGAACCCGAATGCGCCCAACATAGACTGCGTGAAGGCAGCATTGGCTTTATCAAGTTCGTCCTTGCCTATATGTTCCCCTGCTTGAACCGTTCCGCCAATAGCAATCATCAAAGACACTGCGAAAACAAACGTGATGTAAGGAATGAGCAGGTTGATGGCTGCCAGTGCGTCGGCACCCAGAAATCTGCCGACGAACATCCCATCAACAATACTGGCACTAGAAATTGCAACGAGACCAATAAATGAAGGGATGGCGAAATAGAAGAAGGTAGGGACTATCGGTGCGTCCAACACACGGTTCTTTGAAGTCATAATCTTTGTGTAGAGAGAATAATGGATGGTCATGATGCGTGAAGAGGATGCCACCTTCACGTGCGGTAAAGGTGATGTGGGACTTACCTTATGGCGTGTTGTAACAATGGTAACTTTTAGTGTAATGAGAATTAATATCAATTAGGATCCTTGGCCTTATCAGATTAAACGCCATTCAGGCGCGCTTGGTATAAGGCGAGGGAAACGTGAGTCAGATAGCCAGCAACATCGCAGAGAAAGCATCCTTTCAAGCATTCTTTAACTGTTATCTGAAAGAGGTCGACGCTGGAGATTGGTCTCCCGCTTCACGCTGGCAGATGTCGGTGGGCCGATTGGGGGATGTGGCAAAAGACAAGTGGATTGTCGAGATTTCACTGCCACATTTAGTAGGAAAGCTTGCCGTAAATGTTGAATACCGCTCATTGGTGGGGAATCACCGATTTGGCGAAGTACTGATTCAATTTGATAAGTTCTCTTGGAAAGTGGTCTCAGAGACGCATGCTTTACAACAACTGATCGAAGGGATCTTCCACGCCAAGTCAGCCGCTTTTGAATGCAAGCAAGAGCTCATGCTGCGTGTGATTGAAAGCCAGAGATTAATGACGCAATACATTGAAGAGCGTCGTGGCGATCCATCGCTCAGCAAGCCAAATTTCATTGATGCCGAGCAATCATTGCTTTTTGGTCACTGGCAACACCCCACACCGAAAAGCCGTCAGGGAATGCTGGAATATCACCATGCATTCTATGCCCCTGAAACCAAAGGGCACTTTCCCCTTCATTACTTCAGTATTGACCGAGCACTGATCAAGCAACGGTCTGCGATCCCGCTGACCGCAGAAGAAGTGATCACCGAATCTTTGCCTGCTGCGGCGGATAAACCAGAAACCCATATTGTGGTTCCCATGCATCCTCTTCAAGCGCAGTGGCTTCTTCATCAAAACGATATTCGAGAGTTGGTAAAGATGGGCGATATTAAGGATTTGGGAAGCTATGGACCTGAATTTACCGCCACATCTTCTGTGCGCTCTCTCTATCACCCGAATCTGGATTGGATGTACAAATTCTCCCTACCAGTAAAAATCACCAACTCACTGCGTGTTAACAAACGTCATGAGCTGGATGCTGGTGTGGTCATGGCGACCCTATATCGCAAAACAGGTTTCAGTGACCGCCATGCCTGCTTCAAGGTCATTACAGATCCCGCATACATCACGGTCGATTTGCCTGGTCAGGAAGAAAGTGGTTTTGAAGTCATCATACGCGAGAACCCTTTCCCTGAAGGCAATGATCAAGATGTCTTTACCATCGCGGCATTGACTCAGTCTCCAATGCCAGGTGAAAGCTCAATGCTTTATGACGTCATCAGCAAGCTTGCGAACCGAAATGAAGCAGATTACCTGCGCATTGCCATCAAGTGGTTTGCCAAATACTGGGAATGCGCCATAGAGCCAATGATTGCGCTCTATGACGAACATGGCATTGCGCTTGAAGCTCACCAGCAAAACAGTGTGATTGAGATGAAAGAGGGGCTTCCGTCGGTTTATTATTTCCGTGATAACCAGGGCTTCTACCTTTCCAAAGCGTATCGTGGATATCTGGCAACCATGGAGCCGGATTCTGTCACCGTAGACTCTCTCTATTTCGATGACGATGTTATCTGCGATCGTTTTGCTTATTACCTGTTCATCAACCATCTGTTCTCCATCATTGGCCGCATGGGAGCAGATGGTCTGGTTGAAGAGCGAATTCTTATCAGCTTCGTTCAGCAGAGGCTCTATGCGCTGAGAAATACCCTTTCCGGTGCGGGAAAACTGTTTGTCGAAAAGCTGCTGTCAGAATCAGCTATCCCGGTAAAAGCCAACTTGTTAACCCGTGTTCATGATGTTGATGAACTGCTGGCAGACAACGAACAAGCTATCTATTGCACGATTTCCAACCCGCTTGTGATGACATGTCTGGAAGAGCCGATGGAGGTGAACTATGCCTCTGCCTAATAGCCAGAACTTGTCAGCGATTGAAAGAGTCATCAAGCAACTGTTAGAAGCGGTACTGTTTGAAAATTGCGTCGAAGTCTCTGATAAAAAGGGGAAGTTCGCTTGGAAGCTTGGGGAAAGAGAATATCTCATCTCGGGTCAGCGAGGCGTATTTGGTCGCTATCGACTCGATATTCAGTCGTTATGTATCGATGGTGTTCGAGCCAATGTTTCTGCGCATTGGCAGCAGATCATTGAAGATTTGCCTGCAACAGAAAAAACCAAATACGCGCTTGCCGAAGAGTTCTCACAAACAGCTGCTCTTTGCGAATGGAACCGTCGACATGTCAGTAAGCCTGAATCCCGTCGATACCAAGATTTTGAAACCTTGGAAGGCTCGCTGGATGAAGGACATCCTTACCACCCTTCCTTCAAGGCGCGTACCGGATTCAGTGCTGCAGATCATGAAGCTTATGGTCCTGAATCTTCAAAGCCTTTTTACCTTTGTTGGCTCGCCGTTAAACGCACCCACATCAAACAAAATTTGCCACAGCCCCATGACGCTTTCTGGCTTAGAGAGCTTGGCCGTGCACAATGGCTAAGGCTGTCTGGGGCATTGAGTGCACAGGACAAAAGTTGGGATGAATATTCGCTGTTGCCCATGCATCCATGGCAATGGCAACAGTTGAAGCAAGAACAATTGCTAGAGCCACTTGCTGATCAAACCCTCATATTTCTGGGCTTGGGGGCGGATCAATACACCGCATCTCAATCTGTTCGCACCTTAATGAATGCAAGCTATTCCGATAGAGCCAATATCAAATTGCCTTTGAGCATGGTAAATACCTCATCGAAGCGAACATTGGCACCGCACTCTATTTGTCTGGCGCCTGTGGTTTCTTCTTGGCTTAACCGGATTATTGAAAGTGACTTCGAACTGTCGGCGCTCTCTATTTTGGAAGAGTACGCAGGTGCCCGTTTCCATGTGCCAGGGATGACATCTGAAACATCTCCGTTGGCTTCAGAAGTTGCGGTTATCTTCCGAGAAAGTGTGCAGCCAAAATTGCGTGAGGGTGAGTCAGCGATTCCCTTTAACGCGTTAATGATGCTTGAAGATGACGGCTTACCTTTCATTGCTGGCTGGGTAGAAAGCTATGGCTTGAATATCTGGTTGGGCCGTTTAATCGATGTCGTGGTGCTGCCTGTATGGCACCTACTGGTTAAACACGGCATTGGTATTGAACCTCATGGTCAGAACATGGTGTTGGTTCATCGTGATGGCTGGCCGGAACGAGTCATAGTGCGGGATTTCCATGAAAGCGTGGAATATCACCTGCCATTTTTGGCCAATCCAGAATGGTTACCAGACTTTGCTTCCATTGAACCTTTCCTCGCCGATGCTCCGATCGATGACTACTACGGCATGAGTTCTGTGGAGCTTTTGCGTGAATTGGTGATGGACACCCTCTTTATTTACAGCCTGACAGAGGTCTCTTTTCTCATAGAAAAAAGCTACGGCATGAGCGAACAAAGCTTTTGGAACATGGTAGGCCAAAAGCTCGAAGACTATGCCGATGACCACCCAGAACTTGATAGCCGCTTGCAGCAACTTGGCTACACCGAGGCGCAGGTACTGACGGAGTCTCTGATGACCCGAAAGTTCAAAGGAAGCCAGGCTGAGTGTCACCACTTGGTGTCCAACCCATTTCATAAATATTCTCAAAAATAGGGACGTTATGATTTACGTAAATGATGACTTTTTCAGTCATGAATTCTTTGAGCGCAGTAACGAAGCGTTCCGCTCACACCCTGAACTTGGCAGCTGCGCAGGGAAGCGCTTTGCTGTTTGCACAGAAGACCCAGCTTATCTGCTGGCGGTGTGTTTGTACCTTAAAGCCAATGGCGGCTCTTTTTACCCCATTTTCGCCCCGACGCCCCGTCTTGCTGCCAAACGATTAGCAACACGCGCCCAGTGCCACGTCCTGCTATTTGAACAAGGGCAACCTGCGATGTCGCTTCAGCAAGAAGGTGATGATGACGTGGCTGTGCTGGTGCAAACCAGCTCCGGCACCACCGGTGAGCCAAAGGTGATCACCCGAAGCTGGTCTTCAATCGACGAAGAAGTAGAAAGCTACGTCGCGAAGTTCAAAAAGCCGAACAAGATGACTCCACTGATTGCCTGCCCGATCACCCATTCCTATGGCTTGATTGCCGGTGTATTTGTGGCACTGAAGCGTGGTCAATCACCAGTCATCATTAACAACATTAACCCGAAATTCCTGCTGAAAAAGCTGATGACTACGCCGGATCATTTGCTGTATTCGTCCCCAGCTTTGATTCACTCAGTGGTGCAGCTTTACCCGAAAGGCCAACAACTGAATGCCGTGATGACCTCGGGCACTGTGTTACCCAAAGCCTGGTTTGAGGCATTGCGTGAAAAAGCCAAACATGTCTTCCAGCAATATGGCTGTTCAGAAGCTGGCTGCATTGCCATTAACTCGGATACCAAGGCGGCTAATCACATCGGTACCCCGCTTGGACATCTCAAGGTCAATGCCGGTATCGACACGTCAAGACCGGGAGAGATCGTGGTGCAAAAAGGGGATGACATCATCTTCACCAAAGATCTGGGCTATTTCGATGAGCAGGGTCAGTTGATCTTCGTTTCCCGTGCAGACGACATGATTAATGTCTCTGGCCTGAATGTGTACCCACAGGATGTTGAGAACGTGGTACTTGAGATCGCAGAGATCTCCGAAGCCGTGGTCTTCAAACGCTCTGATCCGCTATCAGGTGAACGGGTCTGTCTGCAGTTTGTAGCAAGCGATGCACTAGAACCAAGCCGGATCCGAAAATGGTGTTCGACACGGCTGGCATCCTATCAACTGCCCGTCGATATCGAGCAATGCACAGTGATTGAAAAGATGGCCAACGGAAAGATCAACCGTAACGTGCTGTCTCAAAGCAAAATTTCTATTCCAGCGATAGGTTAAGGAGCGCCCATGGAACGCGAACAATTGATTGCATCCATTCGCCAGGTATTGAGCGACAACATGCAAAATGCCCACATGGAAAAATTCAGTGAGAGTGCAAGGCTGAATGAAGACCTTTATCTGGATTCGGTGCTGATACTTCAGCTAATCCTTCACCTTGAGCTGGATCTGGGATTGACCGTGCCGGAGGAAAATATTACCGCGGCAGACTATGCGACGGTTTCCAGCTTGGCGGACTTCCTGTGTCGCATTGAACGTAATGAGCCTGCCCCAAAAGCGCAGGAGGAAGAATTTGAAGACGTCAAAGTACATTGCTTTGTCAGTTGCGTCTGTGAGTCTTTAAAGCGAAAAGGCATTGATCACCGTCCGTTTTACTTCGGCGTTTGGGATGCGACCTTCACCATCAGTGAGAACTACCAGCTTCAATACCACTCCGACGAGATAAACCATGGCAGTTTTCTTGATTGGTACCACCGCCTGTATGGTGTGGCGCTGGCTCCTTGGTATGACGAAGGCAAAACCAAACAAGACAACATTGAAGAAATGCAGCGTCTGTTGGCAACCAAAGCAGAAACCTCACACCTAATGGTGATGCTGGATATGTATCAATTACCGGAGCGTGAGAATAAGTTCAACCAGAACCCTTTTCCACACTATGTGATGCTTGAGAACACCCATGATCCTAAAACCCTATTTATGTCCGATCCGGATTTCCGTTGGGAAGGAGAGCTCGAAAGCGCGCGTATCTTCAATGCAATCTCCCAACCGAGTGTGGCAGGCGGCTACCTGCTGGATGAAACCGGTTTAAAACATGCGGATGACCGCGATGTTCAAGCTTACTTTGAGGCGTGCTTTATTGCTGACGGTAACCCGCTGACGAGTGCCATTCGACGCATTCTGGACGCTCATGTCCGCGGTTATGCAGGGGTAAAACTCGCGGATCTGTCATTGGCATTGCGTGAAATTCGGGTGATCGCAGTGCGCAAATATGCCTATGAGCACGGCTTTGCTTTCTTCTGGCGTGCGCTTGGTCTGCCTGATGATGACTTTGAGATCTGGTGTGATGTCATTGAAGAGCTCATCCAAACCTATAGTCGGATCCAATACCAAATCATGAAGCTGGCAGAAACCGGCGATCTGGATCTGCAGGTCGAGATCTATGCCTTGCTGAATAAGCAGGATCGTACGGAGTTTCGCATCAAAAAACGCCTCAACGAAGTCTATCGTGATTGGTGCGAACTGAACGATTTACCGCTTGAAGCGGCAGTAGAGGTTGCCTGATATGCAGCTTTCAATCTGTACCATTTCATTCCGACACCAGCTTGTTTCAATGGACAATCTGGCGGAGTGGGCTTGTTGCCACGGGTTTCAGGGTATTGAGCTTTGGGGAGCTCATGCCCTGAGCCTGGAGGCACAGCCGCAATATGATGCCAAGTGGCTTAACGACATGGGACTGTCGATTTCCATGTTGAGCGACTATCTGCCGATTGCGGGGGATAAGCGCAATGCCTGGCAAAAATGCCGCCATATCTGTCGATTGGCAAAACAGTGGGATACCAAGAAGGTGCGCACTTTTGCTGGTCATCAAGCGAGTAGCGAAGTGGGAGCAATAGCGCGTAAGGAAATGACACAGCGCCTGAGAGGGATCTGTGAGTACGCCGCCGATCAGGGTTTGGATGTGCTGGTAGAAACCCATCCCGGTACGTTGGCCGACACCTCATCATCAATCATGCAGTTGATTGATGAAGTTGATCATCCAGCACTGAAGCTTAATTACGACACCTTGCATGTTTGGGAGTCCGGCGAGGATCCGGCTCAATTTCACCAGCAGGTAGAAGAGCACGTTGGTCATTATCACCTTAAGAATGTGCTGTCGCGGGAACTGCTAACCGTTTTTGCTCCGGAAAACGTCTACTCGCCAGCAGGGAGTCGATACGGCATGGTGCCGTTGCTGGAAGGGGCAATGGACTACCAACAGTTTTTGTCACAGGTACTCGGTAAGCCTGCAGCGACGGCTTCATTGGAATGGTTTGGACATAATGTGAAACAGACATTATTGGATGACAAAGCGGCATTGGATGAGATGAAACTGAGCTTACTGAGAGAGAACCCATCAAGAATTGTTGGCTGCCCAGATTATTTAACCTGATTATGTGATCTCGGTCTCCCTTAAGCAGGTTCGTGCTTTAACTTTAAATAATGATATTGATAATCGAAATCATTATCGTTTATGAGTTAGTAACCTTTAGGTAACGGAATGTCCCTACACAGTGCACCATCGGCAGGGCAAATCCTGATTGTTGACAGAAACCGAACGTATTGCGAAAAGCTGATACATCGTTTCAATGAGAAAGGCTTTGCCATCAGGCGTTGTGTTTCTGATTCACAGGCTTCAGACATCTATCGAACCACCAATCTCGATCTCGTCATCTTTGCTGCCGACCTGCCTGAAATGGAAGGTTTTCGTTTGCTGAAACGCTACCGGGAGGAGGCCGCAACGCCGATTCTGATGCTGGATGATACATACAATCACCATGATTGCATGAACTGCTTTTTGTTTGGCGCTGATGACTATATAACGAGGCAGCAGCCTCTGGATGAAATCGTTTGGCGTGCTGCTGCCGTGCTAAGGCGAAGCGCTCAGATTCCTACCAAGGAGAACAAAACCCAATTGGTGGTGGACGAGTTGGTACTGGACAGAAAATATCAGACTGTTTTCTATGATGGAGAGGAAGTCTCTGTCACACCCATTCAGTTCAAATTGCTCTGGACATTGGTGTTCCAGCAGCATCAGGTGTTATCCAAATACTTTCTCTACAGGCAGGTATTGGCGAGGGACTTCCAAAAGTACGATCGCAGTCTTGATATGCATTTGAGCAGAGTGCGTAAGAAGCTGGTGGGGGTCGGCATGGCGGCTGAGCGATTACAGACCGCCCATGGAAAAGGATATTGCTTCTCTTAAATAGCGCCATCTGGCGCTATTTTTATATATTTATACCCATATATGGTCTCCTCCTAGTTTGCAAGACGACAGGTTTGATTGAAGGGACAGGTTTGCTTTCATATATCCGGCCTGTTTGTGAAGCGTTGCTTCTGGCCTTGATGAGACTTCGCGCATACTGGCCTTATCAAACAATCGGCTTCTAGAGCCTCGGGTATAGCCAGGGTTTCAGTATGCCGGTCTGACCTGTTTTCATCTTGCCTGTTGCCTTCGCAACCTTGGTGTGATTTCCTTTTGTTCTAATGCTTTCTTATGCTGTCACTGGTTTATAGGTTTCTTGCCGTGTAACAACTACCCACGCTATCCGTATAAGCTTGTTCGCTAAGGCCACCGTCGCTTTGTTAAAGCCGCGCGTAGCAACTAG
>NZ_FIZY01000093.1 GCF_900060185.1 Grimontia marina
TGCAGTTCTGTCCCGGTGTGACCACTTTTTTCTGCTGGCCTTTTACCGTCCAGTCAGCCCCAATTTTGGGGTTAAGGTCGATATCAACTTCGTCTTCATAAAACACCGGATGGTCAACACTGCATTTGTCCAGCGCCTCACTTATCTGAGCGAGCTTTTCTTCCTTGTCAGGGTCTCGAATATTGAGGGTAGGTGCCGCCCTACGCCAGACGATCCCGATTTTCGGTAACCAACGCCTGACCGTAGAAGCCGCCACTGTACTTTGGAATACATCATTGAGCTGCATCGTTAAAAGCTCTGTACTCCAGCGGCTTCGCTGATAACCGAAATCCTGCGGGGAAAACTGAACCAGAATAGTCAGCATCGCACACATTTCGCTAACGGGAAGCGTTGGCGGTCTGCCAACAGGCAAAGCGTGCAGGGCATCCATACCACCTTGAGTAAACCAGTCAATCCACCTACCCACTGAGGAGCGGGCTGCACTGATAATACGGCAGACATCGACAATCGTTTTGCCTTCGTGGAGTTGCATGAGAGCAATAAGTCTGCGGGCATAATCCTTGTCCTTGGTAGTCTGTATCGCTTTTTTCATCCTACGACGTTCGCCACGAGGTATCGGTGCTATGATGGCCATCACTCAGTCCTTTTGTCGGTATGTTTCGGTTTGGCGATTGATCAGATCGCACAAAGCGGACTGAGTTTCTCTTATCTTTGAGATCTACTATTAGGAACAGCTATTTAGGGGCTGTTGATCTTTGGTGGTTAAATTTTGTTCTCGCTATAAGCGTTTTAGGCGTGGCGAGGTGTGTGCCGCCTAATCATTCTAAGCAAATACACCTCAACAAAGCATAAAACGCTTAGAGTACGGGACGCGCAGTCGAACCCTTCGGGCAGCGTTTGTGGGGAATTTCTGCTGCGTTATCAGCTTCTCATGTAGGCTAGCTACATATCGAAGCCTCTGCCTTGCATAAAATCCCCACAAACTGCTGCAAAAATCATCACCAAAGGTCGACAGACCCTAGAAACTTTCTTGGAAAAACAGCGAATCATCACGTATAACTCACTATTTCTCAATAAGAAAGTCCTCAATAGGCCTCATTGAATTGGCCATTAGTACTTCGGGTGATATGTTGGTTAAAACTCACCACAAGGACAGAAAGCAAAAATGGGACAGACCACCAAATCGCTCAACGAAAAACAAATTTGCTTTATCGAACAGCAAAAAATCTACTTTGTGGGCACAGCAGCAGATTCAGGTACCGTTAATATTTCACCAAAGGGTGGTGATTCACTGCGCGCGATAGATAACAAAACGCTGGCTTGGCTTAATCTGACAGGAAGTGGCAATGAATCTGCTGCCCATGTACTGAAAGATGCACGGATGACCATCATGTGGTGTGCGTTTGAAGGCGCGCCGTTGATCCTCAGGGCTTATGGTCAAGCACGCGCACTGCACCGCAACGATCCGGAATGGGAAATTTATACCTCACTGTTTCCTGAAAGCATTGCATCACGTCAGGTTTTTCTTTTGGATATTGATATGGTGCAAGCTTCCTGCGGCATGTCTGTTCCCTTCTACAGCTACGAAGGTGACAGAGATGAACTGGCTAAGTGGTCTGAGCGTCAAGGCGCGGAAGGTATTCAGAAATATTGGCTGAAAAAGAACCAGGTAAGCCTTGACGGTTTTGAAACTGATATTGCTGCCAAAGCTGGCATCAGTATCGAAGAATAGTCCACGAAAACGCGGGCGTTTCCGCGTTTTTTCTCCTTTCTTTCCTTGCCTTATTGTCTAATTTATTGGCCTTTACCACTATTTCTGTATATTTATTAATTCTTCCATGTATACGGAGAAGCACCTTACTCATACTTGCTGCTGAATATTGAGGGGAATCACAATATTAAGTCACATAGCAGTCAGTGACACTCCCCAAGCCGTCATAGAATAAAAGAAGTTTTCCTAACGGATATTCACAATGACAACAAAAATTATTCTAGACACCGATCCAGGTATTGACGACGCGATGGCAATCCTGTTTGCAGAGGCAAGTCCAGAGATCGAGTTGGTTGGCTTAACCACCGTATATGGCAATGCGGACATAGATATAAGCACGCGAAATGCGCTTTATCTAAAACAGCGTTTTGGCTTTAAATGCGATGTCGCACAAGGTGCTTCAAAGCCACTAAAGCGTCAACCTGTTGGTGCTAGCATTGCGGTACATGGCGAAAATGGATTTGGTGATGTCAAGATCAAAGCGCCAACCATCAGTGCTGATCCACGACCAGCCCACCAATACATTATTGAGACTGTAAAAGCGTCACCTGGCGAAATCACTCTGGTTGCCGTCGGTCCGTTAACCAATCTGGCGCTGGCACTAGAACAAGCGCCGGAAATCACCAAATTAGTAAAAGAAGTCGTCATTATGGGCGGTGCTTTCGGTACTCATGAGCACACAGGCAATGTGACGCCTTTCGCGGAAGCCAATGTTTATGACGACCCACATGCTGCTGATACCGTTTTCACTGCGGATTGGCCTGTCACTGTCATCGGCCTAGACGTAACCCATGAAGCCTTCTTTTCCACAGACTACATCGACACTTTGCGTGATACCTGTGGCGATGTGGGCGAGTTTGTATGGGACATCAGTCGCTTTTACCTCGACTTCTACAAGTCCCGAATGGGCGTAAATGGCTGCTTTGTGCATGACTCATCTGCGATTGCCTACGTGATTGACCCAAGTTTGTTTGAAGTGCGTGGTGGCCCCATCCGAGTAGTATGCGACGGCCCAGCTGAAGGAATGACGCTGCAAAAGCACAATGACACTAAGCACAAGGCAGACGAATGGGCAGATTGGCCGGCACAGAATGTCGCCGTAAAAGTGAATGATCAGGCGCTACTTGATTTGTACCTCGATACCATCACCAGCTACAGCAGTTAATTCATGACTCACGATATACTAAGGGAGTCTGTTGCCTTCTTTTAAGCACAGGCTCCATTATTCACATAACAACAGAAAGCCCAAAAGTGCCCAGCGTGAGAGTGTCTTCCTCAAACCTTAGGTCTAAGTAAAACACTCAAAAGAGAAACTGATAAGCTGTTCGATGATGATAAGGCTGGTTAGCTTGATATACCCCGCTTTTCTCGCCCCATTCAGGGTGGTTGGGTCCATCTGGTAAGTATTGGGTCTCAAGCGCAAGACCATCGAAGTTCTCATAATTACCAAGTTCACTGGGTGTTCCTTCAAGGCAATTGCCTGAGTAGAACTGGATAGCAGGTTTTGTCGTGCTCACTTTCATGATGACAGAGCGATCCGGCGCCAACAAAGACACTGCCAATGCTTCCCCATCACACACATCCGGATCGAAAATAAAGGTATGATCGTACCCCCCAGCGACTTTTTGATCTTTATCGGCCAGAAAATCCCGCCCAATGGCTTTGAGTTCAGAAAAGTCGAAGGCGGTTTTACTGATGGGATTCCACATGCCGGTAGGAATGAGGTCTTTCCGCGTAGGAAGGTAGTGGCTAGCTTCCATCATCAGCATGTGCTCGAGACTTTTGACACCTGACCCCACGCCCCCAAGGTTAAAATACGCATGATTGGTCAGGTTGATGGGGCAGGTTTTATCACACTCAGCCTGATACTGGATTTCGACACGGTTTTCTTCATCCAGCAGGTAGGTCACGCTTGCAAATAGGTTTCCTGGAAATCCCTGATCTCCGTCTTCTGAATGGAGGTTGAATGTCACCGCGTTGTCACTCTGTGCCACGATCGTCCAGCGGCGTTTATCAAAACCCTGTTTGCCTCCATGAAGGATGTTTTTTCCTTCGTTACCGTTAAGGGAATATATGCGATCATCCAGAGAAAATTGGCTTCTATCGATACGGTTAGCATAACGCCCCACGATCGCGCCAAAATAGGCACTTTGCTTTCGATGGCATGCCATGTCAGGTGAATGCAGTAACACTTCACGGATACCCGAAACCAGAGGCAATCGGCAACTTAGCCAAGTCGCACCGACGTCCATCAAGGATATGGTCATGCCATGGCTGTTTTTGAGATGTACCAATTGAGCGGGCAATTCATCATAAGATGGCGTGGAAGTGAACGCCTGCTCCAGCCCTTCCAAGTATGCCTCGTTTCTCATGACATCCCCTATCACTCTCTCACTTCACCCGATCCGCCCTTGGCCTGACAAACATAAATATCAGCGTTCAACCCAGTCAGCGCATGATACTTTGCTGCGACCACAGTACGAACAGCCCCCACTTTATCGGGTGCGACCAGCGCGACAACACAGCCCCCAAAACCGCCGCCAGTCATGCGCACGCCGCCTTCTTCTCCTATCACAGACTTAACCATCTCCACCAACGCATCGATCTCCGGTACAGTGATTTCAAAATCATCCCGCATCGAGGCGTGAGACGCCGCCATCAAGGCACCCATTGCTTTTAAATCACCTTGTTGGAGTGCGGAGGCAGCCGCAAGGGTTCTTTCGTTCTCGGTGATCACATGACGCGCCCGTTTCGCTACAATTTCGTCGAGCTTGTCAGCAGCAAGTTCAAAGTCTTCCAAAGAAACATCTCGAAGAGCTGCTACACCGAAAAAGCACGCTGCTTCTTCACATTGCTCACGCCTAGTGTTGTATTCGCTGTCCACCAACCCACGCTTTTTGTTTGAATTGATGATGACCACCGCCATATCTTGTGGCATAGAAACCGGGGTTGTTTGCAGTGTTCGGCAATCGATCAACAAAGCGTGATCATCTATGCCTTTTGCGGATATCAACTGATCCATAATGCCGCAGTTACAGCCTACAAACTCGTTTTCCGCTTGCTGACCGTTCAACGCAATGTCCGACTGGGAAATATCAAGTTGGTAGAGGGTCTTGAAAGTTTGCCCAATCACCACTTCAAGGGCAGCAGATGAACTCAATCCGGCTCCCTGCGGAACGTTACCGCTCACGGCCAGATCTGCGCCTTTGAACTGATAGCCGCGTTGCTTGAGACACACAACAACGCCTCGAATGTAATTGGCCCACATTTTCTCGTGCAGAAAAGCAATATCTTCCTCAAGCGAGAATTCATCCGTCGCATTGTCGTAGTCAGCCGCTACGACACGGATGATGTTGTCCTGACGCGGAGAAGCCGCCACAACAGTCTGATAGTTGATCGCACAAGGCAGCACAAAGCCATCGTTATAGTCGGTGTGCTCCCCAATCAGATTCACGCGTCCGGGCGCCTGAACCAGATATTTAGCCTTATAGCCAAAATTGGCGTTAAATGCCTGTTTTACCTTGTGAATAGGGTTATTCATGGCCTTTCCCTGTCTGTTCTGCGCTTTCTTTGTAATGGATATCGCTGACGGCGCGAAGACGTTCAGCGGCTTGTTCCGGTGTCAGATCACGTTGGGTTTCCGCCAACATTTCATACCCCACCATGAACTTTCGCACTGTGGCACTGCGAAGCAGCGGAGGAAAAAAATGCGCATGTAACTGCCAGTGCTCGATGTCCGTTCCTTCCTCATAAAAAGGCGCGTAGTGCCACCCCATCGAATAGGGGAAAGGACATTGGAACAAGTTGTCATAACGGCTGGTGAGTTTTTTCAGCACCAACGCCAGATCGTCCCTTTGTTCGTCTCTCAACTCCTCCATTCGCCGTATCGCTGCCTTCGGCATGAGCAGGGTTTCAAATGGCCATGCCGCCCAATAGGGAACCACCGCCAGCCAGTGCTGGGTTTCCACCACAGTGCGGGAGCCGTCCGCCATTTCTGCCTTGACGTAATCGAGTAGCAGGTTCGAGCCGTGTTCTTGAAGATAAGCCTTCAGAAAGGTTTCCTTCTGGGCAATTTCATTCGGCAGAAAACTGTTGGCCCAGATTTGTCCGTGAGGATGGGGCTGCGAGCACCCCATGGCCTCACCTTTGTTCTCGAATGCCTGAACCCAAAGGTAATCTTTTCCAAGAGATTCAATCTGCTCATTCCAGGTTTCTATCACACCCCGAATCGCCTTCAAGGAGAGTTCTGGCAGTGTTTTACTGTGGTCTGGTGAAAAACAAATTACCCGACTCAAACCACGAGCACCCTCAATTTTGAACAGCGGATGGTCGCTTTCTTCAGGACTCGGTGAATCCCTCATCAAGGCAGCGAAATCATTGTCGAAAACGAAAGTGCCGTCGTAAGCAGGGTTAACATCACCCGATACCCGTGTGTTTCCTGGACAAAGAAAACAACCGTTGTCATAAGTTGGAAGCACTTCTTCAGAGTGCTTTTCATCCTGGCCGCTCCAAGGCCGTTTAGCTCGATGTGGCGAAACCAGCACATATTGCCCGGTCAGCGGATTGTATCTGCGGTGTGGATGGTCGGTAGGATCAAACGGGTTATTCACTGTCTCAACTGCCTTGTTTCATGTTTTGTCCATTCGATAACGTTTACTACTTATAGAAGCATTTTTTAACATTGTAAACGTTTACAATGAAATCATAGCATGTGTTCACAACATAACCAGCTAGATAAAGAAAAACTATGTCGTTACTCTATTTCGGAGACGAGAAAAAGAGACCTCTTCAATTGTGTTTGATTGCATCCAGTTGATTTAAATAAAAACGCGAGTCACATGACTCGCGTTTTTTATTCCAAGGAAACCCATTGTCTCCGCCATACTAGTGCATCGAGTGGATCTGGCCAATACAGTCCAAAAATATCAGATAGCAACTCACCTAGTGCATAGAAGTCATTGCTTTGCATTGCCCACCAAAAGGCCGGCACCACATCCTTTTCGTTCACTTTGACTCTATTTCAATTCGTTGATCACATGTTTTTTAGGGGCTTCACGACTGCGTCCAACCCTTCAATTTTTAGCGCCAAGCAAAAGGCAAGCAATTGACCTAATTCTCCTTTAGGAAACCCCTGCTTTTCAAACCAAAGCAAATATTCTTCAGGTAGGTCAATCAAAACCCTTCCAGCATATTTGCCAAACGGCATTTTCATTCTCGCCAGTTTGAGCATGTTTTCTTTTTCGAGCATGGTCGTTTTTCACTTCCTATTGGGCAGAACGAGAGTCTATCACGCTGCGCAGTGCACCTCGCGCGATCTTCTCCCCATCTGTCAAAGCAAGCATGAGATAGCGTCTCAGTTGTAGGGAAAACGGGTTATTCATCCTTAGTTAAAACAATAACGGCATAAACGCTGACTAATGTATATCACTTCATGATGACAGCGAGAGGTGACTGCCATGCCTTCACAAGGATTTAATACCGAGTTTTTGAGTGTTCCTGTTTCACTGCCACGATTGGGCGAGAGCCTGTTAGAGGTGGCTTGGGAATACGGTGAACCTTTGCACTATGAACACTTTTCACTGGTGATGAACCGTGAAACAAAAATGGCGTTTTACACCGCCCACAACATCGACAGGCAAACACTCATGAGCCTGAAGCGCGCGAGATGGAAGCTCGATCCCCGCGTCGACATTGACTATCAGGCTGGCCCCGAGGTGTATAAAAACAATGTCTGGGACCGCGGCCATATGGTGCGTCGCGCGGCCATTACCTGGGGCTCCCGCCCGGAGGCAAGTCAGGCAAACAGAGACTCTTTTTTCTATACCAACGCCAATTTGCAGCACGCGAAGTTCAATCAGGATGAATGGCTGGAACTGGAAAACTGGTTGCTGGAAGAAGAAGATCTCGACGACAAACTTTCTGTGTTCACTGGCCCAATCAACACCATCAATGACCAACCTTACCGAGGCACTTACATTCCGTCAGCATTCTGGAAAGTGATTGTGTTCACCAAAGGTGGCGAACTTCAATGCCGCGCGTTTTTGATGAAGCAAAGCGAATTCTGGGACGATCATGACGGTCGAAATACCCTGAACCTAGAAAGCTATCAGGTTTCGCTTACCCAAATCACAGAGCTCACTGACCTCTATTTCCAGCAAGCGCTCTACGATACGAACCCTATGTTCTATTCCACAAACAACTTCACTACGTCAAACGATATCGATACGCCAGAAATGCGCCCTATCGAATCGCCGACTGACATCGTGGATAACCGAGGAAAATATACCGACATCGTCCAAGAGCTTTGGGATGCGGATGACAACCGCTTCGATGTCACCCGCCTTGCGGACGGTCGCTGGATGAACGAGAACGCAGATATCCGCCTCTATGAGCAAGGCTACCGTCGCCCGGGTAAGCGTGATTTGGCCAAGTTCTTCCTCTTCGATGAAGTGAATACCGACAAGCTGATGTTCCTGCCTTCTTATCAGGCGTTTAAGCGGTTGATTGATAACTACAACGAGCTTGAACGCGACGAAGAGAAATACAGCGATGTTGAACTGGCCGAGATTGAGCATTTCCTCGATACCTGTTTTGCCCGCTACGACGATGAAGACAGGATTTCACTCATGGAATCGGTCTACCAATACATCACGGATGATCAAAGTGAAGGCGGTCTTGGATTTGCCCAAGCCAAACTCACCGAAATGCCTTTTACCAGTACCACGTTTGGTGAAGGACAGTGCATAGACCTGACCAGCATCGAGACCTTTCGCGAAACGGTCAGAAATATTTGGTTCGGGCTTTATACCAACAACTTTGGCAACCGTCAGGTGAAACATGCTTCTGGCTTTGAACATGTTTTTCTTGGTGAGATTAAGCGTGAGGGCTCTCGCTACGAAATCGGGGGTTATCACTTCTGGGCGAAGTTCTTCTGGGATGAGCAAAATGGTAGCGGCGGAAAAGCCGATTTGGAGTATCTAGGCTCTTTCTACGACGGCCCTGAAGGAAACCTGAATACCGATGTCGCGACATTGGCGATGAGCTGGCGAGTGGGCGAGAAGATCGCATGGAAAGAGAAAGGCGGATTCTTCGTGGGTATGAGCCCAGAATGCCTCTTGGCACTGGGCACCATGCTGACATTTGAAAGCTTTCGCAACGACACGCAGCCACTGTCGTTTTTTGATGGCGAATCCAAGCGCAGAGCAGCCATCAACGGCTGGCGCTACGATTTGGTGCTATATCGCGAGACGCTGAAAAACCAGGATCGCGGCTTCCATTTGCGCTCTTTCTATCCGGTACTTAAAAGTCGTGATAATCGCGATCTGTTATTGGCTCCGCATTCCAATACCGATGTCTTGCTGTATGACGAAGGCGATGTGGTCATTGCTTCTGCGATGCCAAATCCACCGGGTGTCGGCGATCAAAATGAGTGGGTGTCCATTCGAAATGAAACGCCGGGACTTATTGACGTCACTGGCTGGCAAATACGGACTAAATCCGGCACCACAGTCCTTCGCGAGAAGACCAAGTTACCACCGGGTCGTGAGCACAAAATTGTTGTTCGCGCAGGTGGCGGCGGGGCAGCACTTTCGAATAAAGGGACAGTGATTGAGCTGTTGGATACGGAAGATACTGTCATTTCCAAAGTGGAATACAAATCGGTGAGCCGCCGCGCTGAGGGGCAGGTACTGAACTTCAGTTAGCGAATCTTACGAAGCAAAGCCAAAGGCGCGGGACTTCGCGCCTTTCTTCTTTCAATACGTCAATCCAAAGCGCAGGTTTCGCAACCGAACATCTTGCCATGCATCCAACAGCCGACACAGAAACCCAGCACCGCTTCCAGCCAGGTCAACATAAAGCAGATACCCAACACGGCAAACAGCCAAATGTCCGGCATTTCCAGTAAGCGAAATGTCAGACAGGTAATCCCCATAATAGCCCCGAGGCTCCATGCAAAGCGTTTGGGCTTTATCGGTTTCCAAATGGCCTTGGAGCGCATGGTCATCGCCGTTCCCAATAATCCCGATGGGCTTAGGGGTGTCAACCCGAACATCGCTGCCATCAACATGTCGAAAATCACATATGGGCCAACATAAATCACAGGATCCCATTCAGGACGAACCAACAAGAACACCATAGTGACCGCGGATAACACATTTAATAGCCCCGCCCGGGCTCGCGTGGCAGTCTCGTCGATCCGCAGATCGCTTTCACCCGGAATTCTCTGTCTCATTGCCAGAATCGGGGTGGTGAAGAAGGTATGGTATTGTTTTAATTCGTCAGCGCGCATGAACGTTTCCCGGAGCTATTTTTTTATAAGTCTATACGCTGGTTAAATTCCCACATCGGCTTCGGCCAAATCTTGCTCGCTGAGCAACTTTTCGCCCACCCACAGGCAACACCTTGCTCCCCCCTTTTTAGGCATCAGCTAAGTCTCTGTTTTTATTGCACTACACTACTGGCACACCCCTTGCGTTAT
>NZ_FIZY01000094.1 GCF_900060185.1 Grimontia marina
ACGGTGGCAACACCAAGATTGAGGCAGAGCGCGATGTTGCGATGCGACAGGCCGCAGTCGAATTTGAGGCGTAACACCTCTTTGATTTTGTTCATAGGGGTTCTCTTTTTTGCCATTGCCGCGTCCTTACCATCACTGTGAGAAGGGTAAGGATAGCGAGCGATTGATTTAAAAGAGAAAAATGGAGGATTTCGGGCATTCCGATCGCGGTTTCCGCTATTCCGATCGCCGATTTCGGAGTGAGGCTAAAAGTGATCGGATAATCGCGGAATCAGTGATCGGTTTAAACCGAAATGGGTGATCGGATAATCCCGAAATGACTGATCGGAATGCTCCGAAATATGCAACTTGGCATCATGGTCGAAATTCCGTCTGTCGCTTTCATCATGGATCAGTTCTGCAAGGAAGTAGATTTCTTCAGCATTGGTTCCAATGACATGACCCAATACCTGCTTGCGGTTGACCGTGACAACGACAACGTCGCGAAGCTCTATAACAGCTTGGCACCGTCTTTCCTGCGTCTGCTGGAATTTGTGATCAGTGGCGCGCACGCGCACAACAAATGGGTGGGCTTGTGTGGCGAATTAGGCGCTAACAAGAAGGTGTTGCCACTGTTGGTGGGTGCTGGATTGGACGAGCTCAGCATGGCAGCGCCAAGCATTGCGACCACCAAGGCGCAATTGAGCCAACTGGATGCCCAGCTTTGCCGTGAGCTATTTGTGCAGGCTTGTAACTGCGCGACTATCGAAGAAGTTGAGCATTTGCTGGAAGCGTTCAGCCGCTCACAGGAAGACAAGCCGCTACTAGCCACCGAATGTGTGCTGTTGGATTGCGATTTCAACTCTAAGGAAGAAGCCATTCAAACGCTAGTGGGCAACCTTGGTATTCAAGGCCGCACCAATTTGGTGGGAGAATTGGAAGCTGATATCTGGGCGCGTGAAGAAGTTTTCACTACGGGTCTGGGTAATGGCTTTGCGATTCCGCACACCAAGTCAGACAACATTGTTCATTCGTCGATTTCCATTGCCCGCCTGAATAAACCGGTGCGTTGGAGCGATGAAGAAGACGGCGAAGTAGAGTTTGTGATCATGCTGACCCTTAACAAAAACCAGGGCGACCAGCACATGCGCATCTTCTCCGGTCTTGCCCGAAAACTGATCCACGAGAACTTCAGAAACACCCTGAAAACGATGAATACGGAAGACGAAATGATCGCCTTCCTGACGTCAGAGCTAGCATTATAAAAACGATGTAATTCAACACCCAATCAAACGGGTATCTATTCGCCGCTCCCTACGAGCGGCTTTTTTTGTTAGAAGATGTAGAGTCGATCTATTCGGTGTCATTGATAAAGCTTGAAATACTTTCAACAAGCTCTTTGCTGACCGGAAGTGTGGGATCGTTATAGGTTCCGAAGTTAGCCGCTTTGTCCATTGGTGCGGTTTTAAGAATGTGGTTCATATCATTAATCACCACTGTGTGTGCGTTTTTGCTCGCTAGTTTTAGTTTTTGCGCTTCTTTCAAGTTGACTTGAAGATCGGTAGTCCCTTGTAAGATAAGGGTTGGTATCTCAAGCTTGCTAATCTCTGTGGTGGGGTCATAGTTCAACCAAGAGATCATGTAGGGCTGAACACTCAAACGAAAGAGTGGCTCCAAGAAATCCGGAACGTCTTCAACCAGCTTTCCTTGCAATAAGATTTTTAAAATACGGTCAGACTCATCTTGAACAGTCTTTGGATGTTGTTTCAACTGCTCTCGAATAACGTGGTCTACTCGGCTTCCGGCTCCAGCGATCGAAATGAACTTATCAACATCAGCACGTTGTGACACCAACATGCCAATCAAAGAGCCCTCGCTGTGCCCAGCGACAATGACTTTTTTATAGTTCAGCTCATTTCTGAGGAAATTAACCCAATTCACAGCATCATTGATGTAGGTATCGAATGTTAATTCGCTCTCGTCAACAGTGGCACTTTCCCCTACGCCTCTTTTGTCGTATCTAAGCGAGGATATACCAAGGTGTGAAAGCTCCTCAGCCAAAAACTTGAGTGAGTTGTTTGTCATCGCCGGATTGTTTCCGTCTCTGTCTGTAGGCCCAGAGCCAGATATAATTAACACGACGGTGTCATGTTGGGGAGATTCGGGCTGTAGGTGAGTTCCCTTTATCGTTCCTTCGCTAATAGTGACCTCTCTTGTACTTTCATTGGCAAGTACTGTATTCGTGAAGAATCCCAAAAGCACCACTGCAATGAGCTTGAAAATCGGCATTTCGCCTCCTGTATATAACCGATACACACCACGGGTATTTGCGTTCTTATGAGAATTAACAGCAAAAATTGTCGTAAGTGTGCATTGCTGGGGATCAAGGTGATGGTTTTCTGAAGCCTATCATTGAGCGGTCGATAGCAGTGAAATAGGGTGAATATAAAATGGAGACTCTCTAGCGATATCACTATTCCACACATAAGGTGGCAAGCTTGAATAGAATCGTTGGGAGGGGGCTTTTACCGCAAATGCTTATCTTTAAGACAAGGTAAAGGTTCAAGAGAGCAATGATAGCTTTCTTGAACCGGCACCTGAATAATAAAACGATGTAGTTCAACACCCAATTAAACGGGTATCTATTCGCTACTCCCTACGAGCGCTTTTTTGTTGATAGGGTGGGGTAGTGTTGGAGATAGAATGTGGACAATCAGAAGATTAGGCAATTAAACTTTTAGCGTCTTATGAATAGCTTGAAATAAAGAAAAGGTGCTTAACACTGCGCTCAAGATTCATGGTGCAGACCAAATTACTCAAGGATGAGAAATGAAGAAACTAAATCTGTTTGATAAGCTCAACGCTGCCTCACTGCTGCTGGTCTCTCCGGAATGGCCTAAAGTGAAAGCTGCTCAAAAGAGAGCGCAATCGTTTGAAAACCCTGTTGTCAATATACCGCTGGAAATACGAACTATTGCTGGGCGAAAAATTCGCTTGGCAGAAGCAGGTCCCGTTGATGCACCAAAAGTTGTTCTGCTCAGCCCATTTCCGGCTAGTATCCTCAATTTTGATGGTTCTTGGGAATCGCTCACTGCCAATTTCAGAGTCATCGCAATAGATTTGCCCGGTTTTGGTGGCTCTGAAGGTGATCGTCATGATATGACGCCAACCGCACAAGGAAATCACCTTGCTGCAATCTTTGACGCTCTTGAACTGAACGACATTCACCTCGTCGCTCCTGATGTAGGAATGGCCTCTGCCCTTAGTTATGTGCTCGACCACGAACACAGATTAACCAGTATGGTGATAGGCCACAGTATCGGTAACCCCAACCCAGTAGAGCTTGGTTTTATGATCGATATGCTGGCTAAGTTTGGTTTCATGCGAGCCACTAGCGCACTGCTAGGTGCTGGTCCACTGATTGCTTATTCTGCCAAGATTGGTGCTGTGCGGCATCAAGCCAGCGCTGTTGAAATTGACGACTATAAGAAATCCTATGCGGGTAGGGCGCCTGAAGTCATACATTGGTTTAAAGATTTTTACGCAAAGTCAGAAGCCATTGCGGCACGTCTAAGTGAAATTCAGATCCCAACATTAGTATTTTGGGGGGAATTAGATGTGCTATTTGATGTCAGTAATGCAGAACGTATCCATGCAGCATTACCGAATAGTAAACTACATATTCTCCCCGAAGCAGGTCACTTTTCATGGGCAGATCAACCGCAAATGTTCGCCTCAATGATTGAGAGCTGGGTTGTTAATGAACACAAACAGATTGATATCTCTGCTTGAGTTTCCTCAATTAACCCGTTGTTCTGGCGTAATAAGTGCCAGTCTTTTTGATACGGAAAAACCATGAAGTTTGGCTTGTTGATGTTGACCAGTCTTGCCCTGATAGCCTGCAGCACTCAGCCAAACTTTAACTCCGAAGGAAATTACCAAGCTGGCAAGTTCTAAAGTTCAAGCGCATGATTGGGGAAAAGGCGTTGTCAGCATGGGCAATCGGCTATAGCCGATTGCAGGTGTGTAGGATATTGGCTAGCTGAATTTTGGACAGTTTCGAGTTAGGGTTGGTGCACTAAACCGTCAAATTCGGATAACTAAAACTATGGCGGCGATCACCTGTCATTCTGAGATGGGCGACCTGCCTTCTTGTACGCATCCGAGCAATTTACTTAATAAAGGATGGGCTTGTTCAACCCCCAAATAAAGTGTCGGCTGCGCGACACTTATTCTTATTTGTTACGAATTTATCACGCCAAAGCCCTACTGCTTTTTCGGTTACTCTGAATCATCAAATAGAAGCCGATAGATGCTAGCAAGGCACAAGCAATGATACTAAACCAAGTAAAGTTATATCCAAAACTATCTATCAGATAACCGACAACAATAAAGCTAGGCATAACAAGTAGACTTCTTAGAGTCACTAAGACACCCTGAATGCGACCTCGGTGACTTGATGGTGAATTGTTTGCTAAATATACACCTTCTTTGGTTAGTAACAGTACCTCACCTGCGGCTAAGAAAAACCAAGCAAAGAAATGAACTGGAATAGTAGGAAAAGCCATAATTAGGGCATATCCACTAGCAAAAAGTAGCCCTGCATAGGCTAAGCTGACAAGCTCTGTTTTCTGAGATGTAGCTTTCATTAATAATGGTGTAACAATAACGACAACTATACAGGCGTACGTCATTAATTGACCAAAGATAATCGGACCTTGCTCAGAAAACATGTGACTTAAGAATAGTGGACTAGCCATAGTCATTTGGTTAAGGGCGAACCAAAGAACCCCACACAGTAATGTAAACACAATCAGTCTCGGTCTTTCAGAAAGAATGCGCCATACAGAACCGTCAGCAGGTTTCTCAAGTTCATTAGATGTATTTCGTTCGTAATTTCGCGTGCTGTTTACAAATTGCCAAATAATGAGAACACCAAGCAAAGCAGCAAAACCGTTGCCCCAGAATATCCATTGCGTGTAATTCCAGAATAAGTAGCCTGCTATGACAGGTCCAATAGCAGAACCCAAATTGTAAGTAAGGTAACTTAGCGACATTACAGCATCACGATTATCAGTATTAGATAAATCAGCGACTAAAGCGTTGCTAGCAGGCAGCGCAATGCCTATAAAGAAGTAGGCGAAAAACAAAAGTATCGGGACCAAGAAGCCAGTATCAGTTACAAAGCCACATGTTATGAGTAAAACTGCACCACAAAGCTCACCAACGACCATTGTTTGTTTGTGTCCAAAATTATCAGAGAGCTTCCCGCCTAAGAAACTACCTGCAAGGTATGTTGCAGTAACCAGCATTGCTAGTGAGCCTGCCACTGTGACTGAAAACCCAAACTTCTCGGTTAACAACAGCACAAGAAAAGGAATGATAAAATTCCCCATTCCTAAAATCATTCGAGCTAAAGCCAAAAAGTAAATATTTGCAGGCAGTCCTTTATAGATTGCTAGAGAAGAGATTAGATTTTTGATGTTTTTTCCTTGGTTGACTAGTAATTCAGATATTCATGACGCTGCTATAGAAAAACTTGGGACAGTCACTTTTAGAAAAACACTTTTAGAAAAAGACCCATTTATCAATTTCATACATCAGTGCGCTATTCTTCAAACCCACTCACTCAACATGCAATAGTGTGTTGGCTAAGATACTGTACGTTCATTCTTTAGTCCTATTCTCTTATCCGCAATGACCAAAGCTCGCACCGCTCAGATAAATGTCGATGCCACTCCATACTATCACTGCATTTCTCGCTGTGTTCGTCGTTCTTTTCTTTGCGGCTATGACAACGAACAGGGGAAAAATTTCGAGCACCGACGGGCTTGGATAGAAGAGCGGCTCTTGGAGTTAGCCCAGGTATTCTGTATCGATGTGTGTGCTTACGCCATTATGAGTAATCACTATCACGTTGTGTTACACATCAACACGGATAGCGGGAATGCATTGGCCCCCATTGACGTTGCAGAACGTTGGTTAACGTTCCATCAAGGCCCAGTACTGATACAGCGCTTTATAGAAGGGGGAAGCACTGTCAGAAGCCGAAACCGAACGTTGCTTTGAAATCATAGACACTTGGCGAGAACGACTGAGCTCTATCAGTTGGTTTATGCGCCTGCTGAATCAACATATTGCCACTGAAGCGAATCGTGAAGACCAGTGTACGGGACACTTCTGGGAAGGGCGTTTTAAAAGCCAAGCTTTGCTCGATGAAAAAGCCTTGGCTGCGGCGATGGCCTATGTTGATCTCAACCCCATAAGGGCAGGCATGACAGACTCGCCCGAATCCTCTGACCACACATCAGTTAAAGCCCGGATAGAAGCCCTGCATAGCGACCATACCCATGCTGAAGGACTGCTTGTTTTTGCGGGGTACCCGCGAAAAGACATGCCTGACGGCATTCCCTTTCGTTTAATCGATTATCTGGAGTTGGTTGACTGGACGGGCAGGCAAGTGCGTGATGATAAAAGAGGCCATATTTCTGACACGCTACCGCCATTACTGGAGCGCCTTGGCATTGAACCAGCTTTGTGGTTAAAAACAGCGTCAAACATAGAGGTTGGAAATATGGTTGGTTCCGAAACGTCCATCAAAGCAGCCCTTCCGCTTCTTCAGCGTCAAAGGGCATCGGGTCTGCGCCTGCCTGACAGTTGATCCCTCTTTTTCTACCATTTTCTGTCAATCAGGCCTGAGCCTGATGTTTTTGTTGCTTGAAATCTAGATAAATCGTAACGAGCGTCATCCAGACTGAGAACTAAGGTTAGATTTTCGAACACTGGCGACTGAATATCGTGTTTACCACGCTGTGGGGACTCGGGTCTTTGGTTGCTTTCTTAGAGTGAGTGTCCCTGTTAGTTTGCCAGATTTTTTATTTGGTTCTGGGCGTAGTGCTCAATATTTCAACACCACATCAAAAATAAGACATTGCAGCTTTTATTACTCAAAGTCTACATCACCTAGATAAATGTGCTATTGTCTACATTCCCCCCATTGCTTAGTGGGGACCTCTTGTACCCTCCCGAAATGACGCCTCGGCTGCACTCGTCGCCCCCTAAGCCTAAACCTCATTAGGTTTCACTATGTCTACATTACCATTCAAAGAGATTGAGACGCTTGACGTTCAATTGGTTAAACAGTTTCCCAAACTACACTTCCTCCAATCTGGTCTCGATCCTTTACCAACGGCCATTGTTTACTGCGAAGCGAACTTTGGAGAAATTGATGGAAAAACTGCAAATGGCCTTGTTCGGCACTCCCCAAGCTTTCGTATTCTTTCTGTCATCGATAGTGAGAAGTCGGGCTTAGATGCTGGCTATGTTCTTGACGGTGAGTACAACGGCATTCCTGTTTGTGCCAGCTTGATGGATTCAATTGAAAAAGCCGGTGGTATCCCGGATTACTTCATCTTTGGTTTAGCGCCTTCAAATGGCCTGTACTCTGAGTCTGAAAAATCACTGATCCTTGATGCAATGCGACTGGGGATGAATATTGTGAACGGATTGCATGAATTTCTAAATGATGACCCTGTTTTCATTTCTTCTTCAGCCACTCTCAACGTCACTATTCTTGACATTCGAAAACCTCATTCGAAAAATGATTTACAAACATTTAGCGGAATTATTCACCAGGTTTTCTGCCATCGAATCCTTGTGGCTGGCACCGACTGCGCGATCGGCAAACGCACCACAGCGACTGTCTTAGCCAATGCGTTGCGCGAGCGCGGCCTGAATGTCGTGCTCATTGCAACGGGACAAACCGGTGTCATGCAAGGTGCACGCTACGCTGTTGTTATGGATGCTGTACCCTCGCAATTTTGCGCAGGTGAGCTTGAATCACTTATTGTGGGTGCTTATGAAACCGAGCAACCTGACGTCATTATCATAGAAGGGCAAGGTGCACTGAGTCATCCCGCCTTTACCACGAGTGCTGCCATTCTTCGTGGTTGCGCGCCGCATGGCGTGATTTTACAGCACGCTCCTAAAAGACTTCACCGAACTGACTTTGAAAACATGCCGATGCCTTCTGTTCGCTCTGAAATAGATCTCATTAACGGTTTTGGTAACGTTCCAGTTCTGGGTATCACGCTTAATCATGAAGGAATGAGTTCGCATGACATCGCAGAAACGGTCAAGGAGTACAACAAGGAGTTTGAACTGCCTGTAACCGATGCTCTCTCTCTGCCTGCTGAGCGTTTATGCCAGATGGTCTTCAATACCTTTCCTGCGCTAAATAAACAGCTTCCAAGTATCACGCCATGATATCGCCTAGATTGGAGATAGATTGCAGAAAACTCAAGCACAACGCGCAACGCTTAATGGGAAGACTCTCTCAGCTTGGCATATCAGCCACCCCTGTGATGAAGGTGACTCAAGGGGACCCCAATTTGGCAAAGCTATTTATCGAAGCTGGGGCAACTATGTTGGCGGATTCCCGCATCGATAATATTGAAAGAATGCGTAAAGCAGATATTCATGTGCCCATTCTGCTTACCCGTACGCCAATGTTAAGTCAGGTCGAGCGGGTCGTCGAACACTGTGAAATTAGCGTGAATACGGAGATAGCGGTGATACATGCCTTGTCGCTGGCGGCAGAAAGGACAAGGCGATCCCATGGCGTGATCATCATGGTTGAATTGGGGGACTTACGCGAAGGGGTCATGCCCAATCTGCTGGAAAAGGTGATGAGATATACCCTGAGCCAGCCCAATATTACGCTTGAAGGGATCGGCGCAAATTTAATGTGTCGCCATGGCGTTTCGCCAGATAAAGAAAAAATGTCGCGCCTGTCTGAGTTGGTAAAGGCCTTGGAAACCATTTTGTCTGTTTCACTCCCTGTCATTTCGGGCGGAAACTCAGCGAATCTTCTTTGGGCAACGGGTGAGCATAAAGCCAGTCGGGTTAATCACTTGAGGCTTGGAGAAGCTATCTTCCTTGGAAAAGAAACGCTCACGCAAACAAGGATGATGGATCTGCATGAGGATGTTTTCACACTCTATGCCGAAGTCATTGAGGTGAATCGAAAACCCTCTCTACCTTGGGGAGAAATACGCAAAAATGCCTTTGGCGAATACAAAAAATATCATGATCGCGGAGAGGTCAATCAGGCAATACTCGCCATTGGCCGACAAGATGTTTACCCACAAGGGCTCACACCGCCAAAAGGAATCAAGCTACAAGATGCCAGCAGTGACCATCTTATTGTAGAAACCGCCGATAATTCCTTGAGCGTGGGAGAAGAGGTGGCATTTTCTCTGGATTATGCTGCTCTCCTTTCTGCCATGACATCACCTTACATTACGAAGGTTTACGCTTAACACACACCAACATATGGTCTTTAGGCTAACAGCACTGATTCAAGTTACTGAACGGAGGGTCAAAAAATGCCTAACAACAATCAATTGTCCAATAACCCTTGGGGTGGTAATAAGTCGCCTCCCAATCTCGGTGAAATAATTAAAAACATTCGAGATTTTAAAAAAATACTTCCAGGTGGAAGCCCGTCTAACTTTTTCATTATTATTGTTATTTTACTTGTGGCGTTACTAATAAAAAGCGCTATATATACGGTGCCCAGCGATTCAGTTGGCGTCATTCAACGGTTTGGGGAATACGTACATACTGTGTTACCCGGTCTGCATTTCAAACTACCTGTCGGCATCGATTCGGTCGAGATCGTCCCTGTCAAACGTCAGCTCAAACAGGAGTTCGGTTTTTCCACGCCAGAGGCGAATAACCCAAATCAAAGTGCCCGAATCTTCGACCAAGTAAAAGAAACACAAATGGTGACGGGCGATT
>NZ_FIZY01000095.1 GCF_900060185.1 Grimontia marina
AAAGAAAGACTCAGACCTATTCATTGCCATGCTGGAGAAGCTAAAGTGGCACTACCGCCGAGCCAAAAGTGTCACCTTGATACTGGATAACTACATCATCCACAAAAGTAAAAAAACGAAGGCTTGGCTCAAGAAGAACCCAAAGTTCAGGCTGCTGTTCCAGCCCGTTTATTGCCCTTGGGTCAACGTCATAGAACGATTGTGGAATGCTCTCCATGAGACAATTACTCGGAATCACAGGTGTAAACATATGTGGCAATTGCTCAGGAAGGTGAAGCACTTTATGGATAACGTATCGCCGTACCCGGGAGGTTGCCACGGCACGGCGAAAATGTAGCACTATTCGGATCAGTTATTTAGGGCGTGGAGTATGGACATGGATTTCCAAACGCCAAACAAGGTGGGAGACACTATTAAAAACGATGCGGGTCAGCGTTTTGTCCGTTACCACATGTATGATGGCGACTGGGCGAGGGCAGTGAAACTGCCAGAATCTGTTAACCAGCTTCAGGGCATTGTTATCACGTCCAACGCATCTTGGATATCACGTATTGATGACGCGCAGTTGGGAACCAAGAGTACGGCTTCTATCCGCACAAAAGACAAATACGTGTTGGTCTACAACAAGCAATATAAAAAATGGTTCTTCAAGTCTGCACCAGAGCGATTTATCAATGCGCGTGATATTAAAGACGGTGTGGTGCCAACCCCTTACTCGCCGATGACAGTGGTGCAGTTTGCGAATGCCAACTACATCGGCAACATCTCCCTGCCCGTGCAAGGCAAGGAAGGGGATACAGTTGCCATCCGCTCCCATGCTGAATGGAATGCCACCATTATGAATATCCGTACCGATTTGGGCGAGCCTCTGACGGTCAGGAGTATGTCTTTGTTTATCGTGGTGACCGCAATCTGTGGAGCTTGTATAAGAGCCCCGAAGTACGCATGAATGCGCGTGATGTTACAAATGGCGAGCTTAACATCACTGCACCTGATACCCACGTTTACTTTTCTAATGCCAATTGGGTAGGGGATCTGAAATTGCCAAACCGTGGCGAAGGCACCCGCGTTCACGTGAAAACGAATGCGGCTTGGTCGTTTGTCGTGTCAGGGCAGGGAATGAGCCCAAACAGACTACATCGTGGCGAATGGGCAACCTTTGTGGTGAATGGCAGTGGAAATTGGGAGCGGGAAACCGTCACTATCGATTTGTTGGCCTACTACAGCCATCGAAACGTGCAGAAAATTGGCGAAACCAAATCACGTGCTCGTTTGGTGGAAGGCTTTGTGAAAACCAATGAAGCGCTGATGAACTCAGGGGCTAACTTCCGTTTCCGCATGGTTTCTCTTGAGAAATTCCAGACACCGGACACCTGGCTGAAACTGGGTGATGCTTTGAGTGCTCTGCGCTCTGATCAGATTGCTCAGCAGCGACGTGACGCCCTGAAAGCGGACGCGATTTACTACGAGGGCACTGAAAGCGGGTGTGGTCTGGCTTGGGTGAAATCCAGCCGTTTCAATATGGTGGCGACAGGATCGCTCAACTGTGGCACCACTGTTATGCGCCATGAGCTTGGGCACAACATGGGACTGAATCATGGTGTACTGACGCCGGATTTGGCGAGTGATATCGCCGTTGGTTACTCTGCGGAACGCACCGTGATGGGCGGCAATACGATCCCGTATTTCTCGACGCCAGAAAAGCTTTCTCCGAACACCAAACTTCCGCTGGGTTTTGAGAACCAGATTGATGGTGTGAAAGCGATGAATAACTTCTCGAAGCAGGTCGCGGGATACAACTAAGCTAGTTTCGCTTGGATAGAAAAAAGCCCTCTAAAGTTTGGAGGGCTTTTTTTGCTTAAATTCTCGCTTCGTTTTCTATGGGCGCTTGTGGCACTTGATCGATATCTGAAGGCCACAGCGCGCCGCCTGACCAGCTTTTATATGGCGTTCCAGTTACTCAGTTCAACGCAACGGCCGCGGTATAGCACTTGACTGTCCGGCGTCTCACCAATGGTGACAATCAGCTCGGAACTGTTCTGCAATTGCTTCCATTCCGTAGTCGACATAAAGCGGGTGTCATTAATGTTTCTCAGCGTGTCGATGCGGGTAACCTCACCGGATTCTTTATCCCGCATCCAGACAGTGGCCATTTCCGGCGGTAACTCCGATTCGCGCAGGTTCCGTTGCAGACGCAGTGTCGACTTCGCATCCCCTAATCCGCGATACGCCACAATGGCAAACAGATTGTGTTCCTGTTCAGAGGACATCAAAGCAAAGTAGTTAGCAGGCTGAACAATAATCGGACCTTTCTTTGGAGCCTCTGGTGGCATGATGCTCGGACTTATCAGCACACCCATCACGAGCGAAAAGGCGATTGATAAAGGCATGATGACCGCTTTCCACCAAGGCGCTTTCAGTGCAGTTATGGCTAATTCGCGTTGTGGGTTAATGGCAGTGGCGATATTGCGCCAAACCCGCTCAGGCGGTTGGGTAAACTCCCACTCTAAATGTGCATCGACACAAGGAGTGATACCGGCAAAATGCTGCTGCCAGTGCTCAATGTGTTCCCACCAACTTGGGTCCTGATTCATCAAACATTCCAGACGACGCTGGACGTTGTGTGTGAGCGTGCCGAGGACATATTCTGCGGCGAGCCTGTCTCTTAATTCCGCGGATTGGTAGCGCTTGGCAACGTTTAATGCAGGCATCGTTTAAGCTCCATCAGTCCGCGTCGAATCCATGATTTTACTGTTCCTAGTGGGGAGTTCACGTGTTCGACAATCTCTTCGTGGCTCAGGCCGTGTTCATAAGCAAGGACGATGACACAGCGCTTTTCAGGTGTGAGGGCTTGCAGGCAATAACTCAGTTTCTGATGTTCTGGGTGTGCGTTGTTTTCAAGCATCTCCAAACCTCTCTCGGCCTCTGATATGGGGTCAGAGACCGATTCTTCCTTTGAATATCGCACCTTTCTCAGTTCATCAATGGCGAGGTTTCGCATACTCTGGCAAAGCCAGGCCCAAGGATAGTCTATGGGGTAGTTGTGCTGCCTGAACCAGAGCTTCAGAAAGCCTTCCTGCAACAAATCAGCTGCCAGCCCTTCGTCTTTGACGATAGAAACCAGTAAATGATATAAGCGCGAACCTGTGAGCGAATAGAGCGCTTCAAAAGCGCTCCTGTCTTTTAGGGCAATGCGGGAGAGTAACTCGCCGACTTCCTTGGTATCGAGTCTCAAAAATCACCTCATAGCGGCACTATGTGCCAGATGTCCTTCACGCCGTTTCCTGTCGTTTGACCTGGCGCAGTATCTTTAATCCATCTGTAAAGTGGCATCCCTTGGTATGTCCACTGAACGTTCCCATCCTTTCGTTTTGTTACCCCAAAACCACCGGACAATGTGACCGATGAAGCGTTTTGCGTGTCCACCAAAGCGGGTGGCCAATACGTTGCACAGTCGCCATAGCAATTAGAGATACCCTTTTCATCTTTATCAAACGTATAGAGGGTAAAATTGTCGCTATCCACCAGATAGCGGCGTTTATCATCGTTATATAGCCGGACTGTCACATCATCGGCACGCGTTAGTGGCCAAACGCCTCCGATACCCGCCCCTTTGATATCGCCAGCCTTCATGTCTTTAAACCAGCGATAAAGCGGTGCGCCCCGATACGCCCATTGTTCGCTGCCATCATCACGATTGATGATGCTAAACCCCGGCTGACTGCCATAGAGTGTGTTTGTCGCCGGATTAACAGAAAGTGGCGGCCATTTAGCTGCGCAGCCACCGTTGCAGACTGACTTACCGGTAGTATCTTTACTGAAGGTATAAAGTGTGCGTCCGTTTGGATCGACAAAAACTTCACCAACTGCAGTGTTGACAGTGTTGTCTGCGGCGATAGCCAGCGTTGGAAACGCTAGCATGACGCCGACAAGCATAGGTTTGTACATGGGATTTCCTTCTCATTATTTTTGACATCATGAGACAGCGCTGTCAGAGAAGGAGACGGGATAGGAAGTGATTTAGATGCAGGTTATCCGAAATTTTTTTCCACTGTTAATTTTGGCCAGTGCAAGAGCCACTTTTTAGACTTTATACGCTGGTGGAAGATAGCGGCGTCGCGTTTAGGGTTGGGTGTGATTTTCAATGCAAATAGGGATTCAAATCCGAATGGGGAGATACACTCTAGCATGTTGTCATCACCGAGTCTGATTGCCACTGCGGTTTCTTTTTCTGGCCAGAAACTCATCGCATCTAAGATGTCCAAATAGGGTTCATCATTGTTTCGCTGGTGCATTTGCGCTTGGTTGCGAACTTGCCAATTGAGCGAGGGCATTATCGTATTTAAGTGCAATTCATACGTCAGATGAGCCTTTATATCAGTTTCATCAGCTTTGAAATAAATCACATCCACATCATTGAGCGGAGTCGCGTTTTCTTTGTGGTGTAGGCGATCCCAAACCAGATTTCGGATAAAGCCAGCAGCGATATAACACTGAGGCAATTTTAGACTGCGTGTGGCATAGAGCGCCTGCATGCGCAACGGGTCGCCCTGAACCCATTCAATGATGGTCTGCATCTTCAGTTTGTTTGGGTATATAGAAAATAGTTGATGAGTGAATGTTACCACTGAAGTCTGAGAAGAACGCCTGCCGCCGAGAAAATCGGGGGCAGGCGAACGTTTGCAAAGAGGGGTTAAAGAAGCTTATTGACCTGAATAAAATCAGACAGCTTGTTGGCAATATCCTTGTGTTCTTCAGAAGTAGGATGCCAGATACATCCTTCAAGTGGAGAGACAAAAGTATGGCTATAAATACCTTCGTAACCTTGAGCATTCAGCCTTTGGATCGCTTCGCTGGTCGCTGGAATAATGTAGTCATAAGGGTAGGCTGGGCGAGGCATTAAGATAACATTTACGCCACTGTAGCGCTGGCGAAGTTCACCGACAAATTCAACCATACGGTCTGTCCAGTCTGTTTTCACTGCTTCAATATCCACCCATGGTTCATGAGGCTGAGGATCGCTGCTGAAATCATTGGTGCCTACTTCTACAACAATAAGGTTTGGATGTGTGTCTTCGAAATCATGGGTGAACCCAAAGACTGCACTGGCCTTGTCAGCGTAATAGGTAAGATCATGATGAGGCTGGTTACCACTCCAGTTTCTGATCAGCCCCAAGCCTGAAAATGAAACCTGTGTAATGCTGGCATTCAATACTTCGCCGGTTTGATAGGGGAAAGCGAGGCGGGCATTTGAAGACGCATACACCTCCCCCCAGGTACATTCGCGCTTATTTGATTCACTGCCGAAGCCCGCACTGATGGAATCCCCGATAAATAGAATATGGGGTTGTGTCTCCCAAATGCCTTGCAGGCTGCCATCGTGGTCAAAAGAGATAACCTGGGTGAGTGAATCATAGTTTTCGGTTCGTTTAACTATTTCCACTTGTACTTTTTTTGGATCATCATTTTCTAATAATGTAAACGATTGTGGTTTATTTCCGCGAGCAGTAATAAGTTTTTTAGTCAGCTTTCCATCAATTAAAACATCAAAATGATCGCCATTTCCAATTAGGGTAACGCTTAGTGTGTGACCGTTAAATTGGGTTTTAACTGATGTTCCTGGCCAATTGAGTTGCACTATGCCTTCAGAATAATCTTTGATAGTGCGACCTTCATAATTGAGCGTATGGTGAGTTGCGGGTACAGATTGTGCGACAGCATTTGCAGCAATTAGCAATAAAGAAATACATCCGAGTTGTTTAAGCATTTTTTTGTCCCGTTTGGATTTTGAGAATAGACCTTCTTCAATAAGTGGATGACTCACTTCCCGACTTTGAAAATGCGAAGGTGGTGACAAGAAAGATTAAATATCTCCGGCTGATAGAATGAAAAGCCAATGATGGAATTTGCGATCGTAAATGCTTGAAAACTTGTACAGAGTAGGGTTTGTAAAGCTGATAAGTCAGTCAGAATACATAGCTACTTGAAGTGCTTCTAAGAGTGAAGAAAAAGAAATGGAGCCCATTATGGGCTCCATATATTTATCTGTTAGCAGCGAGGTTCTGTTCTATATCGCCCACAGGTGTTGACAGGTTTTTCGCATGCTTTAGGGTATTATTGAATAACAGCGAACGGACTTAATTCAACCACACATCGCATATGGCATCAGTCCACGAGTTTCTTAATTTTGTGCTGACTTCATTATCATAAAGTAAGACTTCTATAAAATCGACGTCGCACCTATCACGATATTTTTCGAAGATTTCACGGGTCACACTTTGCGCTTCATTTCTAAGCGCATCGCTGATCGAATCGCCCACTCGTAGTTGTCCCAATACATCTACTGCTTGCATATATTCTAAATCCATGTTCCCTCCCCTTTAGGGAAATATTCCAATAGTATCAGCTTGCCAAATTTGCCAAAGTTACAGCCAAAAGACATGTGTATATTAAGTAATAATTGTTGTGTTTATAGTTTGCGCATATTAATAGCTTCGTCAATAAAAAATGTCACATATATATTGTATATGTATTATTCATGAGACTTATTGGATATATGCATATATACCCAAACAACCTGAAGATGCAGGATGCAGCGAGCTTGACTGGCGTTGTGATCGCAGCGTTCCTTTCCAGATGTAGTCATCTCCATCAAAAAGGAACAACAAAGAGCACGGCGTCTGTCAACTCGCCCGAAGGGAGGCCATCAATGCGCCGACTTCTTCGTTAAATCCCACGGAAATAGAACGACTATTCCTCGTGAAATTTGCCTCAAATTGAACGCATTGATGACCTCTGAATGCGAGTATCTTTAGGTCGTTTGGGTATAGGAAATGTTTATGGGGTTTGGTTGACAGGTTTGGAGTGTAGATGAGAATTGATATGTGATTTTTAGTCTCGATACTATAAAAGAATATATTGTAAACGCTTAATTTTAAAGAAAAGCCCCGCTTGATTATGAGGGGCTTTATCGCAGCATTGATGGTTAAATTAGTCTTCCGACGTTGCTCCGATTTTGTGAATAGCTAAGTCGGCGCCATTATATTCGTCTTCTTCGCTTAAGCGAATACCTGCAGTTTTTTCAGCTAGAGTATAAACAATCCAACCACCAACAAACGCGACAACGACACCCGTAGCTGTACCGATGATTTGAGCTATAAGGCTAACACCACCAAGGCCACCAAGGGTTTCTGAACCGAAGATGCCTGCTGCGATACCGCCCCAAACACCACATACGCCGTGAAGTGGCCATACACCCAGCACGTCATCAATTTTGAAACGGTTTTGGATAAGGGTGAACAGCCAAACAAACAACACGCCCGCTACACCGCCAGTGATTAAGGCACCGATCGGGTGCATCAAATCAGAGCCGGCACAAACGGCTACAAGGCCTGCCAATGGACCATTGTGCAGGAAACCAGGGTCATTCTTACCTGCAATGAGGGAGGTGATGATACCGCCGACCATTGCCATTAGGGTGTTTACTGCGACAAGACCACTGATACCGTCCATGGTTTGTGCAGACATTACGTTAAAGCCGAACCAACCCACAGTCAGAATCCATGCGCCAAGTGCCAGGAACGGAATATTGGAAGGTGCAAAAGCAATCAGCTTATCGCCGCGGTAACGGCCTTTACGAACGCCAAGAATCATAATGGCAGCCAGTGCAATCCATCCGCCAACAGCGTGAACCACGACTGAACCAGCGAAATCATGGAAAGGGGCACCAAAGGTTGCTTCTAGCCAACCCTGAAAACCAAAGTTACCGTTCCAGATTAGCCCCTCGAAAAATGGATAAACAAAAGCGACGATGGCTGCCGCAGCAATCAACATGGGATAGAACTTGGCACGTTCGGCAACACCGCCGGATATGATGGCTGGAATCGCGGCGGCAAAGGTCATTAAGAAGAAGAACTTCACTAACTCATAGCCGTTACCCTCGGATAGGACGCTGGCGCTGCTGAAAAAATTAACGTCGTAAGCGACCCAGTAGCCAATAAAGAAATAGGCGAGCGCTGAGAAGCCGAAGTCGGACATGATTTTGACCAAGGCGTTGACTTGGTTGCGGTGACGGACGGTACCGACTTCCAGAAAGGCAAAACCTGCGTGCATTGCCAATACCATAATGGCACCGATCAGAATAAAGAGCGTGTTCGCGCTTTCTGACAGCGTTTGAATCGCGCTACTAATATTTTCCACGTTGTAAATCCTCTACTTCCTTGAGATTGAATTTCCTGTGGATGGGGATAGCACAAAGCGTGCCTGAATGATCTAAATAAGTGCACGAAAGCGCCATAAGTGTGCAAATATTATTTAACTCCATGATATTTATATAGAAGATCATGCACCACTCAAGATGTCTATTGATATTGAAAGCGGGGATATTCAAGAGAAGGGATGTTTTATGCGCTTAAACGGGGCATGTTTGCACTATCTTTGTGCGCAAGTTAATGAAGCGTAAACGAAATGACTGACGCCGTGCTCTTTATTGTTCCTTTTTGATGGATGTGAAACCACAACTACAAAAGAAGGCCGCGATCACAACGCCAGCCAAACTGGCGGAATCCTATATCTTCAGGTTGTTTGGGCGTAAGATCACCCGCTTATCTTTGCTCTAGCCATACATCACAGATGGCATCGGTCCAACTGTTTCGTAATTGCGCGCTGACCATGGAATGATCTAGCAGTGAAAAGATAGCGTCGATATCGCACTTATCTTTGTGCTTATCGAAGACTGCTCTAGCTACCTCACCGGCCTCGTCCCTGAGTGCTTCACTGATTGAGTTTCCTACCCGTAATTGGCCCAAAACATCAACCGCTTTAATGTAATCTAAATCCATTTTCCCTCCTAAATAACTGATCCGAATAGTGCTACATTTTCGCCGTGCCGTGGCAACCTCCCGGGTAAGGCGATACGTTATCCATAAAGTGCTTCACCTTCCTGAGCAATTGCCACATATGTTTACACCTGTGATTCCGAGTAATTGTCTCATGGAGAGCATTCCACAATCGTTCTATGACGTTGACCCAAGGGCAATAAACGGGCTGGAACAGCAGCCTGAACTTTGGGTTCTTCTTGAGCCAAGCCTTCGTTTTTTTACTTTTGTGGATGATGTAGTTATCCAGTATCAAGGTGACACTTTTGGCTCGGCGGTAGTGCCACTTTAGCTTCTCCAGCATGGCAATGAATAGGTCTGAGTCTTTCTTT
>NZ_FIZY01000096.1 GCF_900060185.1 Grimontia marina
ACAAAGCACACAAGGTTTATCCCTACCTGCTGCGTGATATCGATGTCACTTATCCAAACCAAGCTTGGGCGATTGACATCACGTACATCCCCATGGCGAAGGGGTTCCTGTATCTGGTGGCCATTATCGACTGGTATAGCCGCAAAGTACTGGCTTGGCGCTTGTCGAATACGATGGATACAAGCTTTTGCATTGAGGCTCTCGAAGACGCACTGCAACACTACGGGCCGCCCGATATCTTCAATTCAGATCAAGGCAGCCAGTTTACTAGCGCTGAGTTTACTCAGAGATTAATCGACCATGATGTACGGATAAGCATGGATGGGAAAGGACGCTGGGTCGACAACGTGTTCATCGAGCGATTATGGCGTAGCTTGAAATATGAGGAGGTTTACTTAAAAGCCTATACCACCCCCCGAGAAGCTGAACTTGAAATCGGCCACTACATGGTGTTCTATAACGAAGAGCGTAACCATCAGGGACTCAATGACCTTACTCCTGATGAAGCCTACTTCGGCAGGCAAAGATACGCAGCATGAGCGGGATCAAACACTTAAAAAATTAGCTTGTGTGTCCAACCAATGGGGTCCACTTCTTATTGACTCAATTATCCTCATGTTTAGTGTTCTGGCTCAATTTCTGCTGATGAGGCGACGGATTGAAACATGGATATGCTGGTTAATTGTAGATACAGTCGCAGTGCCACTCTACGCGTCGAGAGAGCTTTATCTTACCGCTTTTGTCTATGGTTTGTTCTGGTGTAACGCTTGGTACGGTCTGTACTCATGGATAAAAATACATCGCGCTGAGAATGCTGGAGTGCCAGCATGACACCAAAGGCGTTTAAATGCGGGCTCGTGGTCGGTAAATTCTCCCCACTGCATAAAGGACACGAATATCTTATACAGCATGCATTCGATCAGTGTGACGATGTTGTCATCATAAGCTATTCGAGGCCTGAGTTCGCTTCCTGTTCATCTAACGTTAGGGAGCGCTGGATAAAGGCACGCTTCCCATCAGCGATCGTGCTAAGTATCGATGCGGCGACAGTAGAATCTTGGCGCGCAGATAGCGCTTGGACGCTAGAAATGCCAAGAAATACTGAAGGCGATCAAGTACATCGGCAATTCACTTATTCTCTCATTGCAAAGAAGCTTGGGTTGAAAATCGATGCCATTTTCACCAGCGAAGGGTATGGCGATGGATTCGCAAAATTTTTAAGTGACCGGACGTTAGGCTTTGGCTATCACATTGGGCATATTTGTGTCGACCTAAACAGGGAAAAGGTGCCGGTTAGCGGATCGCTAATGCGCTCCTCTCCTGCACCAAACACGGACCTAATTGACGATGAGATCCTAATCGACTTTTCCATTCAAAAAATCTGTTTTCTGGGTGGTGAGTCGACGGGTAAATCTACGTTATCTCAAGTGCTTTCAGAAAAATTTAAAGAGCCCTTAGTCGCAGAATATGGCAGAGAATTATGGGAAGAAAAAAATGGTGACCTTACGCCAGGTGATCTCATAGATATATGCACAGTTCAAACCAGTAGAGAAGATATTGCTCAACAAAAAGCAAAAAATTTTATTTTCTGCGATACGTCGCCGCTTACGACACTGTGCTATTCCGAAGCACTATTTCATCAACGTTGTAACGTCATTAACGCTTATGCAGAACGCCCATACCACCATATATTTTTGTGCGAACCTGACTTCCCATTTATGCAAGATGGTACGAGAAGAGACGATGATTTCAGGTTACTTCAGCACAATTGGTATTTGCGAGAATTGGCAAATAAAAACATGGATTTTATTCGATTATCAGGCTCAATTTCACAAAGAGTCGAAAAGGTAACATCCATTATTACCAAGCAGTCTTTCTAAACGCTATCCATTTAATATGTTTCACTGGTGGAGTGGAAATTGTCTAAATGCAGACTAAATAAAACAAAGGAGCCTTTCGGCTCCTTTTTTATCGCTGTTTTTGGCAATAGTGATTAGCTGTTGTAGGTGGTCGATACGGTGTCGCCGCCTTTACCTGTCCAGTTGGTGTGGAAGAATTCACCACGTGGACGGTCAGTACGCTCATAAGTGTGCGCACCGAAGTAGTCGCGCTGTGCTTGCAGCATGTTCGCTGGCAGGCGTGCAGTTGTGTAACCATCAAGGAAGGTCAGTGCTGAAGACAGACCTGGTGATGGCAGACCGATTTCGAAGGTCTTCGCCACGACTTTACGCCATGAGCCCATGCAATCTTCCAGGATGTTCTTGAAGTATTCATCAGAGCCCAGGAATTTCAGGTCTGGGTTCGCTTCGTATGCGTCGCGGATGTTACCCAGGAACGCACTGCGGATGATACAGCCACCACGCCACAGCAGGGCAACGTTACCGTAGTTCAGATCCCAGTTGTATTGCTCAGACGCTTCGCGGATCAGCATAAAGCCTTGCGCGTAAGAGATAATTTTCGCTGCCAGCAGTGCTTTACGCAGTGCTTCCAGCCAAACTTCGCGGTCGCCTTCTACAGGACCAATCTTGTGTTGGAACAGAGCAGCCGCTTCTTCACGCTCTTCTTTACGTGCAGACAGTGCGCGCGCAAATACAGATTCAGTGATCAGCGTCAGTGGAATACCGAAGTCCAGCGCGTTAATGCCTGTCCATTTGCCGGTGCCTTTCTGGCCTGCGGTATCAAGGATTTTCTCCAGTACGATGTCACCGTCTTCGTCGCGGTAGCCCACGATTTCAGAGCTGATTTCCATCAGGTAGCTGTCCAGCTCGGTCTTGTTCCATGCAGTCATGGTCGCCTGCATTTCATCGTGGTTCATGCCCAGACCTTCTTTCATGAAGTGGTAAGCTTCACTGATCAGCTGCATGTCGCCGTATTCGATACCGTTGTGAACCATTTTCACGAAGTGGCCTGCACCTTCACGGCCAACCCAGTCACAGCAAGCTTCGCCGCTGTCGGTCTTCGCTGAAATCGCTTGGAAGATAGGTTTTACTGCTGGCCAACCCGCTGGGTTACCACCTGGCATGATTGAAGGTCCGAAACGCGCACCTTCTTCGCCGCCTGAAACGCCAGCGCCGATGAATACCAGACCTTTTTCTTCCAGGTCTTTCATGCGGCGTGTGCTGTCTGGGTAGTTAGAGTTACCGCCATCGATGATGATGTCGCCTTCATCCAGCAGAGGAGTCAGGGCGTCGATGAACTGATCAACAACGTCGCCCGCACGTACCATCAGCATCACTTTGCGTGGTTTTTCCAGCTTCTCAACCAGATCTTCCAGTGAGTATGCGCCAATGATGTTGGTACCTTTTGCTGCGCCTTCAAGGAACTCGTCAACTTTTGACGTCGTGCGGTTGTAAGCAACCACTTTGAAGCCGTTGTCGTTCATGTTCAGGATAAGGTTCTGGCCCATTACCGCCAGACCAATTACGCCGATATCGCCTTTCATTTTTATAAACTCCTTACGCCAATGCCTTCGCGGCAGCAGCATCTAAATACCATTCTGTTGTGCCATGTGTTGATTGAATATGCGCTGCCGGATAAGGCAGGTTTGCATCGGCGTTTTCACCGTGAATTGCTTCAATCATTTCTGCTTTGCCTGCGCCCAGTACCAGGTAGCTGATGCGGTCAGCATTATTCAGCAAACATGCACTTTTCGAAACACGCAGCTGTCCTGATTGCGGGTGCGCCGCAACCACAGTCAGTGCAGGTTCATCGTAGTCAGTTTGACCTGGGAAGAGGGACGCAGTGTGGCCGTCGTCGCCCATACCAAGCAAGATCCAGTCAAACGCAGGCAAGCCGTTTTTCTCTGGCACTTCTGCTTTGATTTCGTCAGCCAGTCGCTTGGCTTCCTGCTCTGCATCGTCTTCACCACGAATGCGATGAATGTTCTCAACAGGGATCTCTATGTGGCTGAACAGCAGGGTATTAGCTTCGCCGTAGTTGCTTTCAGCATCATCCGGTGCCACGCAGCGCTCATCACCCCACCAGAAGTGGAGGTATTGCCATTGAATGCTGTTCGCCCATTCTGGCTGTGCCAGCAGTTTGAACAGTAGCTTCGGTGTGCTGCCACCAGAGAGTGAGATATGAACGGGACGTCCTTGTTCACTCAGGCTTTTCATCGACGACGCAAGTTCTAACACCACGGCGTCTGCATTAACTAAAATGCGGAATTCCTTCATTTCACAGCTCGCAATATTCTGTATTGGTTAGGTTTTTACATGGATAGCGCCACTCGCGTCCATCGCGTTTTAGCAGCGCATCCGCTTTTTCTGGGCCCCAGGTGCCTGCGGCATAACCGAACAGCACATCTGGATCTTCCTTGTAGCGCAGAATGGGTTCAACAAACTCCCAACATGCTTTCACTGCGTCAGAGCGCGCAAACAACGTCGAGTCGCCTTTTACGGCATCCAACAGTAAGCGCTCGTAGGCGGTCAGAAGCTGTGCTTCTTGCAGGTTCTGGTAGTGGAATTCCATTGAAACTTCTTTGGCTTCAAAGCCTGCGCCTGGCTTTTTCAGGCCAAAGCTCATCAGAATGCCTTCATCCGGCTGAATACGGATGATGAGTTTGTTTTCAGGAGCATTGGCTCCGAACACTGGGTGCGGGGTTTTCTTGAAGTGAATAACCACTTCGGTCACACGTGTCGGCAAGCGCTTTCCTGTACGTACATAGAAAGGCACGCCGTTCCAGCGCCAGGTGTCGACAAACATCTTCAAGCCGATGTAAGTCTCGGTACGTGAGTCTTCCGCCACGCCCGGCTCTTCGCGGTAGCCTAACAGCTTTTCGCCGCGAACGTTGGAGCCCGTGTACTGACCCAGTACCAGATTGTTCTTCAGATCGTCGTCACTCAGTGGACGGAAGCTCTGCATAACCTTGGTGACTTCATCACGAATGGAGTCAGAGCGGATAGCCGCGGGTGGCTCCATCGCAACCATGCCCAGTACCTGGAGCAGGTGGTTCTGAAGCATGTCGCGTACTGCGCCTGAGCCATCGTAGTAACCGCCACGACCTTCTACACCTAAGAACTCAGCGCCCGTGATTTCCACGTAATCAATGAAATTACGGTTCCACAGCGGCTCAAACATGCCGTTTGAGAAGCGGAATACCAGTAGATTCTGAACCGTCTCTTTACCCAAATAGTGGTCGATGTGGTACAGCTGCTTTTCGTTGAAATTACGGTGGAGTTTCTTGTCCAGCTCTTCTGCAGATGCAGTGTCATAGCCAAAAGGCTTTTCAACAATCAGGCGTTTCCAGCCGTTGGATTGGTCGTGCAAATTGTGGTCTGCCAGACACTCTGGAATGACGCCATAAAGGCTTGGCGGCGTCGCCAGATAGTAGAGATTGTTGTTGCCGGTGTGGTGCTTATCGCTCAGTTCGTCCAGGCGGGTAACCAGTTTGCTGTATTCGCTGGATTCAGCAGGATTGATAGGAAGGTAGTATAGGTGTTGGCTAAAACGCGCGAGAACGGCTTCATCCACCTTCTCATTTTCTCTTAAAAACGCGGCGAGTTTGTCGCGGAAAGCGTCGTCGGAGTAGTCGGTGCGGCTAACGCCAAGAATCGTAAAGTTCTCTGGCATCATGCCATTTGCATAAAGGTGATAGAGGGCTGGGATCAGCTTGCGCTTAGCAAGATCACCGGAAGCACCAAAAATCACAATATTGTTGTTTTCTTTCGCCATTTGGATTTCCCTGCGATGGGCGATTAATCAGTCTCGAATGGAGAAACGTGCCCAAGGTCGTGAGGCCAATAAAATACCAGCATTTTCCCCAAAATATGATTGTTTCTTCCTATCTTTTTAATAGGCAGTGCCGTTGATGCTTTACTTGTGTACAAATTTGGGTAATTGATTGTGAGTATTGGTTCATATTGAGTGGGTTGGGCGCGCTAAGCAGCGGTTTTTACTTTTGCGTAAGCCTCTCCGTTATCTCGTTCATTATTCCCGGTGATGATTTTGATTTTCACTTAGTTTTGAGAATTCATCCGTTTTATCTCCCTTCAGATTCAGTTAGCGTAGTAAAAAAGTGGGTAGGGCGTGATATGCAAATCTGGCTTATAGGGATAGTGGTTTTGGTTGTTGCAGTGTTCATTGTTTCGCGGAACCAAAAACGAAAAGATCAACGCGCATTTATCGGCACTTATCGATTTAACAAAATCATCAAAACAAAAGTGGCCCAGCGTTATCCCCACCTGACCGATGAAAACCTTTCATTGGTGCTGGATGGTTTGAAAGAATATTTCTTACTTTGTCATGTCGCTAACAAACGCATTGTCGCGATGCCTTCACAGGTTGTTGATGTGGCTTGGCACGAGTTCATTTTATTCACGCGTGAATACCAATCGTTTTGCGATAAAGCGTTTAATCGCTTTTTGCACCATACGCCGACGGAAGCCATGGTTACGCCTACGCGAGCGTTGGAAGGTATCAAACGGGCATGGCGCTTATCCTGTGTTCACCACAACATCGACCCCGTCAATCCGACAAGGCTTCCTTTGCTGTTTGAAATTGATTCAAAGTTGAACATTGAAGACGGCTTCAAGTACACGCTCGACTGTCAAAAGAGTCATGCAAACGAATACTGCGCCAGCCATATTGGCTGCTCTTCAGGCTGTGCAGGATCTACTGCTGATGGCATTAGTGACGGTGGTGGAGATGGTGGTGGCTGTGGTGGTGGCGGGGATTGATCTTTGGGCTACGCATTCCTCGCTTTACAGCTTTCTGTCTCGATACCGCACTTAGCATTTCACTCCTGAATATTCACTCACGCTTATAGATAATTGTTCAAAGCACTGCATCTGACCAAATTCTATTTTCGTCTTTAGAGAACAGGCATAGAGACAAGCCTGAATACTTGGGATGAAAGAGGACTTTAGGATGAAAAAGCTAGTGGTGTTGATAACGGTGTTTCTGTTGTCAGCGTGTGGATTCGAGGCTACTCAAACTTATCGTTTAACCTTGAGTGGCAGTCAGGCAGTACCTATCAATGATTCGGAGCTATCAACAAAAGCAATTGTCAGGCTTGATGAGAAGCGTAGAAAACTTCGGGCAAGGCTGTATATCGATGGTACTGAAGGCTTTAAGTTTGCCCATATTCATAGCGGTGGAATAGGGGAAACTGGCGGTGTGGAATACACCTTTGAAGCGCCGAAAAAGCACAAATGGAAACACGGTGAAAAGCGCTATTTAGTGGTTCGTGAGAACGGCTTAAGTCATGCAGAAATGGAAGCGCTGAAGAACGGCGATTGGTACATCAATCTTCACACCGAAGCGGTGCCTTCCGGCGAAGTTCGCGCGCAAATCGTACCAAAGACTACCATGATTATATCCTTTAAAGCGGATGGCAGCCAACAGGTGCCGTCGGTCACGACAGGTGCCAGTGGACAAGGGTATCTTGCTTATAACAGCGCCGAAGAAACGCTAAATCTGAGGGTGAATTCGCAGGGTATTAAAGATGCAGTCGCAGCCCATATACATACTGGCCGAGTTGGCAGTAATGGCGGCGTGCTGGTGGTTATGAATCAAAACGCATAGGATCCCAATGTGTGGACAGCGCCTGAGGACACGTCATTAGGCTTAGAAACGTTTGAAGATATGCTTTCAGGCGCCTTTTATACCAACTTCCACACACCGAAGAACCCGTCTGGAGAAATCCGTGGGCAGATTTTTTCGCCTGACTATTCTCTCTACACCTTCCCGCTGTCCGGTGATCAGGAAGTCCCGCCTGTCACCACTGAGGCGAGTGGTGATGGTTATGCCTTGCTGAATGATGTAAACGGCTACGTGGATCTAAGAGTGGTTACCCAGGGTGTTGAAGATGCAGTAGCGGCACATATCCACCAAGGAATAGAAGGCACCAATGGTGGCGTCGTGGTTGGTTTGGAGCAAAGCGTGGATGACGTTAACGTATGGCAAACGCCAGAAGGAACCGCTTTAACTGACGAACAAAAATTGGCGTTTCAGTCGGGCGGGCATTATGTGAATGTGCATACACCTGCGGTTGGAAGTGGCGAGATAAGAGGGCAGGTTGAACCTTAGCTTGTTATGGTGTTACCAAAGGTCAACAGGCCCTAGATAAAGCGGTGCAGAAGCACCGCTTTATCTACTCTACATTTTGGCTTTTTCGCTGAGCTTTCTTCCTAACCCTACGGCATACACAGGGCTTCTTGCTTCTAGAATAGGATCTTCTGAAGGAGAAATACCTTCGGCTAAAATCAGTGGGTCAAAGACCATTTTATCGCATTGACCATCGGCTTCTGAGCTAATCATATCGAAAACCAGTTTTGCCGCCGTGATGGTTTGGTGTTCTCCTGCCCACTGTATTGCAGCGTTATTAATATCATCCTCACTGTTGGCAATAATGGCTTTCATGTCCCAAGAAACGGGACTGTCTTTTAGGCTGGAGGCCAAGTTTTCAAAGAAAAAGTCCTTGCCGGATTCTACAGTAATGCCGTGCTGCCGGGAGGGAGTAAACTGCCAGCGAAAAGGGGTTTTATTGCCGTATTCACTTACAAAGTCTAGGAAATTGGCAGTACTATAAAACTCAGCCCTATCGGACTTGATTACTTTGCCTCTGTCTATGTAGTCGGCCCTGAATTACAAATAAGACACTGATCTATTTGATGATCTCATCGATCTTCCTACCCTCATATTGCAAGCTTTTTAAGCCTCCCCTTCCAAAACCTTGCAATTTGGGTGATGAAAATGAA
>NZ_FIZY01000097.1 GCF_900060185.1 Grimontia marina
GGTGTATATTATCTGTATACACTGCTTAGTTGTCAACTATACTACACCTACTTTTTAGAGCATACCCCAACGCGACCACCCTACCCTGATACAAAAACTGGCAATGTGACCACTTAAATGCGACACTCCCTTTTGCGACTACCTAAATGCGACGTTAGCCACTTTCAGGGAGACAAACCATGTTTATTCGCGCTTACCTTCGCGCCTCGACCGATGAACAAAATGCCGAACGGGCAAAAAGCGCCCTCGACCAGTTCACCCAAGAGCATGGCCAACGCATTGCCAGCTACTACACTGAAAACATCAGCGGTACCCAACTCGACCGCCCAGAACTCAACCGCCTGTTAACCGACACCCAGGCAAACGACATTCTGCTGGTTGAACAAATCGACCGCCTCACCCGCCTTAACGACCATGACTGGAAGCAGCTCAAGCGCATGATTGAGGAAAAAGGCATACGCATTGTCAGCATGGACGTACCAACCAGCTGGCAGGCACTCGACAATAACGCCCTCACCCACAACGACCCCATCATCAAAGCCGTGCTCGATGCCATCAACAACATGCTGATAGAGCTAATGGCTGCTATGGCCAGAAAAGACTACGAAACCCGAAGAGAGCGCCAACGCCAGGGCATAGAAACCGCCAAAGCTAATGGCAAGTACAAAGGCAAACGAGCCGATACCGAACGGCACCAGAAAGTAAAAAGCTACAGAGAGAAAGGTTTAAGCCTGAGAGAAATTGCAGAAGCGACCGGCTATAGCCGATCGCAGGTGTGTAGGATATTGGCGAGCTAAGTTTGGGGCAGAAGTGAGCTAGAGGCATTGCTCTAGCTCGGATGATTTAGATTAGAAAATGTATTGGTGCCGTATATATTCTATCTTGTATGCTGCCTTTAGCCGGTATTGATAAGCATCTAATCGGGAAAAACAACAATACCCAGCGTTTCGAGAAGCTGTTCTTGCTGCCAAGCTGCAATTTTGATACCTGATGTATCGACTTTGCGGGGATCTAAACCATCGAGTTTGGCGTGGCATAAATTGGCCCCCTGTAGGCTAAATTGCCCCCAGACATCTTCGGAAAAAACACCTCAACTTAAGTCTGACCCTTTCAGTGATGCACCAGCTAGGTGAGTTTCTATCCAGCGATTTTCAAACAGCTCACATTTTTCTAAACAAACCCGCTCCATATTGGCATAGGAAAGGTTACATCCAGTAATAAAGGCTGAGCAAAAGTGCATACGATTACTCACTTGATTGGCAAAGTTTGCTCGGGAAAGTTGGCACCTTTTAAATCGCACTCACGTAACTCAATACCGTAGCAATTGGCATTACTGAAGTTTGCCATCGCAAGTTGGCATTGTTGGAAACTTGCATCGCGAAGATCTGCGACATCAAAGTGGCAGCCTTCGATATCACCCTGTTCAATGAACTTGCAGTTGACGAATGTCGTATCGCGCAAGTCAGCACGTCGAAAGTCGTAGCGAATAAATGTACAAGCAGTGAACGTGAGAGCACTTAAGTCTTTATGTGAAAAGTTGTGGCACCGATATGTATGATTGTAGGTTTCCATGAGTACTCCTTGCTGGACTGGGTGCAAGGCTATCCAATCACCTGAAAGAACATTTTTGCACTGAGCATGACGCAAAGGATACCGATGAATTTCTTGAGTGTTTCACTTGGGAAATAGTAGGCCAAACGGACACCCACATGCGTGGTTAGATAGCTACTGATTGAAAAAGCAATCAGCGCTGGCAGATAAATGTATCCCAAAACCATGTTGCTCATATCTGTATTGTGCAAGCCGTTTATGAGATAGCCAAAGGTGCCAGACAGTGCAATAGGAAAACCGATAGCGGCAGAAGTACCAATTGCCCGCTTTATCTCAACGTTTTGTTGGACAAGGTAAGGGATGGTCAATCCAGCACCGCTTATTGAAACAAGCGCAGAAACCGATCCAATTGAGAAGCCAGTAAAAATATTCCCCAACGGGCCTTGCGGATTCTCGTTATAGTGATACTCCTTCTGCCTGAACATTTTGAAAGCCACATAAAGCATGAATAAGCTGAAGAATCCCGCCAGATAAACCCCATTTAGATACGATGCGATGAAAGTGGCCAAAAATGTTCCGACAAGTACAGCGACCGACATTCTAATTGCCATTTTTGTATCCACGTTTCCTTTTCTCAAATGGGCTTTCATGCTGCCAAAGGTGGTGAAAATCATCGCAGCCATTGATGTGCCCAGTGCTAGGTGGACCACATCATCATGCCCAATTCCTTGTTTTGTGAATAGAAAGGTAAAAATGGGTACGGCCATGCCTCCACCACCAACACCGACAAGCCCGGCAAGTAACCCAATGCCGAGGCCTGCTGCTATGTAGTAGGAAATAAACAGGTACTCGTTCATAAGAACTCCATTTCAGACATTCGGTTGGCTTTCTGAAATACTAAGTGAACGTTAACATGTTGTGATAATGTTATTCGGACATTAAATAATGAAAAATGGCCATCTATGAAACGGCGTTTACAGAGTGATAATTGTGACTATAGCGATTGGAGGGAGGGTGCCGAACTCATTGCCCGACAATGGTTACATGAACGTGAAGACAAGCTCTCTCGCTCTCAGCGACCCTATACAAGCCATAAGCATTATCGGGGGCAGCTAATTTGTATCGATGAAGGACTGATACAAGTTAACACCGAAGAGGGGACTTGGTTATTGCCTCCTCACCGTGCAGGATGGATACCACCGGAAGCAATGCACAGTGTCTACTTTCATGGTTCTGTGAAAGGTTGGTCACTGTTACTTTTACCTTCTGCCTGTCATCAACTCCCAAAATCCCCATGCGTTATCGGTATGAATGATGTGATTAAAGTACTTGCGAACCGGATACTAGGTTGGAGTAAAACCACGGAGGTCTCGCCAGACCAATCACACATTCTCTGCGTTATTCTTAATGAGATTTGCCGCGCTCCCCTTGAAGATCTTTATTTTCCGATACCAAGAGAACCAAGGTTACAAAGGATAGCCCATGCAATGCTAGATAATATTGGTAGTACAAAGTCTGTCGAGCACTGGGCCAGTATCGGTGCCACGTCTTCGAGAACACTGAGAAGATTGGTACGAACCGAGCTAAATATGAGTTTTAACATGTGGCGGCAACAGATACAGTTGATCCACGCAATGGAAATGCTGGCTCGTGGGAAATCCGTCGGAGACGTTTCATTTGCTTTGGGTTACGCGACACCGAGCAACTTTATTGCCATGTTTCGCAAAGTATACGGCGAGCCCCCTGCACGTTATTTTTCCAAACGTCCTGCAAAATATAATACCTAAGCCAACTGAGTTCGAGCATCTTTAGCTAGATTAGGTATGCTTGGTTATGAATTCGTCTTAGAAGGCTGAGGTAAAAAGAAAACCAAATTAGTTATGTCGTTTGCGTTAACTCTGTTGTGCTTCAGTGCGAGTGCCGTTGAACAGAAATACCATTCTTCGCTGACGGTAAAGTCGGTATTCAGCAGTGACAGAAACAAGCCTGTCGATGTGTATTACTGGTATCCCACGACCAAAGAAAAAACAATTTTATGTTTGGTAGAGGCAACATTTTTAAGGCGGTCGAAACTCGGTTAGATGCCCCTTTAGCTGGTGAGAAATTTTCTATCGTTCTCTTGTCTCAGGGCGGAACACGGTCAGCGTTTTCACACAGTCGATGGATAGCATCAAGCTTGGCACAACAAGGTTATATCGTTGTTGTGCCAAAACCTCCTGAACCCAACGAAATCACGGCATATAAAGTAGTCGATGAAATTACACTCAGAGCCAGTGCTCTGAAGCTTGGGCTGAACACACTAAAATCGGTTGAAGCACTATTCGGCGGGGCGGATATGGGTGAGGTTTTCGGTGTCGGCTTTTTTCTGGGCGGCACATCGATGCTGATGCTATCCGGCGCCCAAATAAGCTCAGAGAAATACCTGGCATCATGCGACAGCACCAAAAATATAGACTGCCGTTGGTTACGCAATAACAGCATAGACGTTGCTACTATACCGGATGAAAAATTCCGCCCACTTCAGACTGAAAACAAACTGAGATCAGTTGTTGTTATCAGCCCAGAGCTGACTGCCAATCAACACCCTGCACTGGTGCCTGCCCAATCAATGATTGAGCTTCCTTCAGTAACGCTTGAAGACATTCCAGGCGCGAACCAGTTTAGTGCATTTCTGAGTGTACTGAGAGTGGTTTCAGCATCCTTGCCTTAGAAGGAGAAGAAGCACTTTGTCAGGAACTGGGGCAGGTTTCCCGAGCGGAAAATCATCAGGAAATTTTAGATGCGATTTTGACTGCTCTGACTCGGTAGGAAACAAGGACCGAAAGAGCGAAAGAAGGACAGTCACTTTTAGCTATCATCTATTTCGGATTAGGAATTGTAGGGTGAATTAGCAAACTTACATTTGAGTAAATTGGATTTTCTAAGCCAGAATGGGGCAAAACTTTCTTACGCTACCGCCCTTCGCTTCTCGGCACGCAACATGACATTACTGTCTAAAACTTTTGGCGTGAATGTACCATAAAGTGTATAAAAGCAGATTTGATTTCGATCGCATGGAAAACTGACTGGTTATTGATTAATCGACTAATAACCAATGGCATTCTCAGGGTGAATCCGTGAGGATTAAAAGATTATTTTCAATAATGGGTGGTCTATGTTCTGCATGCTAATTGAAGAACACCTGTGAAGGGAAAAGAGAAATAAATGAGCTAGATTCTGAGCCTTTCAGATATCCCCACTACGCATTATACCCATAGTGTTAAATCACCTTGCCCTACGAACCACAGCAAACATTGAATCCCGCCGTATAGAAAACTAAACGCATATTCAACCACCCACACCAGTGATAAAATCCACCTCCCTTATTGGTGTCAGCGAAGTAGTAATGGAACGCCGTAACGAAGAAACACTGAAAGCACACCTTCGTCATGTGGTGAAGGAAGCCAGAATGGCCAACAAACTCACACAAGCCGAGTGCGCTCGTAGGATGGGCATTGCCCGTCAAACCTATCTGGACTTTGAAAGCGCAAAGACGCTACCCAAAATTGACCTTATCTATGACTTTGCCGAACTCACGCAAAGATCCCTCTCCTACTTCCTTCCGCCGCTAGGCGTGACCCTAGAAGGGCACATCCTGGTTAAAAGCGAAACCTGGGAGAAAATGAGCCAGCTGAACGAAGAGCTGCGGATTTGCCTGGAAAGATAAACCCACCGCGGCCAACCCGCGCTGCGCCCACTTAGAAACACACTGAACCTAGACCAAACTACAGAACCAACCACAACTACTTCCCTGCCCTTTTAACACTTGTGGGGCGCAGCTCTGGGCGGGTGGGGGATGCGGTGGTGCTTTTGCGTGACACTGGCTTGCCAGAAGCGCACGGCGAACGCCGCTGCCGAAGGCAGGGAAAAGCGACGAAGAAAGGAACCTGAACCTGCGCCAATTTAACATAACTTTGCGCAATGCGGCGAAGCGGAACGGCGTGAGGAACGAGCGACGGCGCATTGTGACCAAGTTATGTTAAGCAGAGACATTATGGCGGGAGCCTGCGACCAGAATAATGCGGCGCGCAATTGGCGCGAACACCTCCGGACGCGCTAGTCGTAAACTCTCCGATACCAGATAGCCGCTACACCTCCCCCACTCTGCCGCACGGCCTTTGTGTCGTTTCAAAGGCGGTGCGTAGGCTTTAGCGTTGCGAAGCATCGTGTTTTGCTTATTTTTTATTCACAGAATCTGTGGGTAACTACTGCTTAATCGATTGCTTTATCAGCTTACGAATTGCAAGTTTTATTCAATTTTTGCTAACACCACCCTACTCGCCCGCACGGCCTTTGTGCTGTTCCAAAGGCGGTGCGTCGCCCGTAGCGTTGCGAAGCATCGCGCCCCAAGATTGGGGAAGGGGTTGAGAAACAAACAGGGCCAGGATGACGAACGGCGACCAGACCGCGCCATTGGCCATGACGGTGCCACACCAAATGCGCGCAGCGGATTGTTGTTGGGGTGGCGTTGACCGTGTTGGCCATAGGTTGGCGGAATGGGTGAAGTGAGGAAAGCTGGCGGCATTATTGATAGTGCTCAATGCAATCAATAGCTGACTCGATTTTGCCCCATTTCTTCTTAGAGTATTTGCCCCAAGCAAAGTACTGATTCCCAACTCGCATTAGGAAATGTTATCCAAAATTGTCATTTCTAAAATTATTTAGTCACTCAAACAATCGATGGAGGTGGAGCATGGTGACTACTAATAAACAGAGAAGACACTTAGGACAAAAGAAGCCATTTAAACTCGAAGATATCTGGCGGATCCGCACACGCCTTGAGATAGAGGGCAATCTTATGGAACTGGCGCTTTTAAATCTCGCGATTGACAGTAAACTCCGGTCTTGTGACTTACTTCGAATGAGGGTTTGCGACATTTCGTCTTCAGGCATCATTCATCCCAGAATTCTGTTCACGCAAAGTAAAACTCAACGGGATGTTCAGTTTGAAATAACAGCAAAAACTCAACACGCACTTAGTCAGTGGTTGTTTGTCAGTCAACTTTCACCAAAGGACTTTATCTTTCCCAGTCCCAGAAAAACTGGGGCGCCAATGAGCTACTCCTACTACGCCCATATCATAAAAAAGTGGGCAACGACGCTTGGCCTTGACGCTGCGCAGTATGGTACCCACTCCATGCGAAGGACTAAGGCAACGCTGATCTATGCGAGAACAAAAAATATCAGGGCGGTACAACTACTTTTAGGGCATGTAAAACTTGATAACACCATACGCTATCTTGGCGTCGAGATCGAAGATGCGCTCAAAATTTCCGAAGACACAGATATCTAAAGATGTGGTTGATATAATCCTCTTTGAAGAAATTGACTAAATAGCTGTTCCTAATAGTAGATCTCAAAGATAAGAGAAACTCAGTCCGCTTTGTGCGATCTGATCAATCGCCAAACCGAAACATACCGACAAAAGGACTGAGTGATGGCCATCATAGCACCGATACCTCGTGGCGAACGTCGTAGGATGAAAAAAGCGATACAGACTACCAAGGACAAGGATTATGCCCGCAGACTTATTGCTCTCATGCAACTCCACGAAGGCAAAACGATTGTCGATGTCTGCCGTATTATCAGTGCAGCCCGCTCCTCAGTGGGTAGGTGGATTGACTGGTTTACTCAAGGTGGTATGGATGCCCTGCACGCTTTGCCTGTTGGCAGACCGCCAACGCTTCCCGTTAGCGAAATGTGTGCGATGCTGACTATTCTGGTTCAGTTTTCCCCGCAGGATTTCGGTTATCAGCGAAGCCGCTGGAGTACAGAGCTTTTAACGATGCAGCTCAATGATGTATTCCAAAGTACAGTGGCGGCTTCTACGGTCAGGCGTTGGTTACCGAAAATCGGGATCGTCTGGCGTAGGGCGGCACCTACCCTCAATATTCGAGACCCTGACAAGGAAGAAAAGCTCGCTCAGATAAGTGAGGCGCTGGACAAATGCAGTGTTGACCATCCGGTGTTTTATGAAGACGAAGTTGATATCGACCTTAACCCCAAAATTGGGGCTGACTGGACGGTAAAAGGCCAGCAGAAAAAAGTGGTCACACCGGGACAGAACTGCA
>NZ_FIZY01000098.1 GCF_900060185.1 Grimontia marina
GTGCCGCCGGTCGTTTGAATGTCCGGAAATGGGCAGTCAGTCTGGGGTGTATTGCGACATGCTCGAAGGGGTATTCAGTGAGTTAACGGGGCTGAATACTAGGCTTTAATCAGTTACGTAACTTATGCAAATGAAGTAAAGGGCATCACTTACGTAAGTGATGCCTGTTTCTTTTAGCTGCCTTTGAAGCCTGGTAAGCCGTTTGTGTGTCGCCACTTTACTACTTCGTTTACCACGCCTTGAGGGCTATCGTCTTCAATTTCGACAGCGGGGTCCACGATCAATCCAGCGCCTAATGGATGCCCAACCACATTGTGAAAGTGCATTATCCATTGGTCAGTTTCTTCTTCAGTGCCGTTAGCTTCGTATATATCAATAACGAACTGAAGAAACTCTTCTTCTGTATAGTCCTCAAACTTTTCTTTCTTCATGGGTGATTTATCCATAATGAATTCGGTTGTGATTTTTGGGAGTTACGATTCTAATGTTATCAACGTCGTAGACTGCCCCTCCATGCTGAATCTCTTTGACGTGGTGAAGTTCGAAGCTCGCTTTTTCAAAATGCCACTCTGAAGGGACAGCTTTAGGAGCTCTGCCTTTTTTCAAGTTCCCTTGGTTACCTGGCCTAAATTGGCTGCGTAGCTCTTCATCCGCATAGACCTCTTTCCAAAATGCTTCTCTGAATTTATCAAAGCTGGAGAATTCACGCCCCCGCATTTTGTCTGCAATTTGTGAAGGGATGGGAGAGCCGAGATCTTTGCCCGCACTTTCTAACCAGATGCCTGTAATGTCTTCGCCCTGTCCCGTCACGCCGCCTGGCTTATTCCTCGGTGAACTAAACACCAGGTAAAGTGGCGGTATGCCGCTGTCTGCCGGAAAGGTGACGATCAGCTCTATGTGTTCGGCTTCTGGGTTGGGGTAGACAAGGGTGGTCAGCTCCTGTCCGTCGTCTTCTATCGGGCGTACCAGAATGTTGCTGATTTCCAGCCCGCTGGTATCGGGGAAGGAGGTGCCAGCAGTGAGCACTTTGTCGCTGTCGTCGGGGAACCAGGTCAGCGTGATCTCTTCATCAACCTTGGCTTCGAACCTGTCTTCAACGGCTTCTGCAGAAATCCGTCTGACGGTATCGCCGTAAGGGTTCCCTTCGCCGGTGTGAATGCCTATCGCCTGCGGGTTGCCGTGCTCGTCTTGGTAGAGCCGGAACCGCACTCGGGTGGCCGCTTCTGGCAGTTGTGCCAGCTCTTCGTCTGTGTAGAGGGTCCCGTCTCCCAGTTGTGAAGGCCAGAACGCGAGGGCAAGAAAGTTGGCGCGTTTGGCGGCGCTTTTGGCTATCTCGCCCGTCAGTCCCCAGTTCAGCGGCATCCGTGTTGTGTTGCCGGTGAGTTTTGTCAGGGGCAGTCGCCCGCTGGCGTCTAATGCCTGGGCGGGCACCATGGCCGCCATCATGCCGAAGTTGGGCGCTTTCAGTGCTTCTTCGCATGCCTGTGTGTCGCCATAAGGGCGGGTGCAGGATTTAGCGAACACTTTATCGGCCTGTGCCGGTTTGCCAAAGTTCTCTGAAATCTTGGTCGGGGCGATGGGCTCAGGCGGGGGATCCGCGACGACGGCCTCGGGCGTATAATGCGGCTGTGGTAATGGCGGGTTGAGTGAACCGCCGCTGGAAGCGGGTGCGCCTTGTACTTTGGTACGGGACACCATGGCTTGTTGTGCCTGTGGCGAAAGGTGGTTACTGGCTTCTGGGTTGACGCGCCAGGTAGTGTTGCCCATGGTGCCTTTCTGGGCTTGTAGGGCGGGTACATTGGGGGCGTCGTTGAGCAGCACGAGTTGTCCGTCGTAGAGCTTGTTTTTAAACACATCGATGGCCATACCGTCGGGGAGCACGCGCTCCAGATCGCGCGCGCTCATCTGCTGAAAACCGCCTTCGACTTTGCCAAATTCATACGCCATTAAATCGGTGGCTTTCACTACCCGTAAACTCACAGTCTTCCTTTTCTCTCTCCCTGAGTGCTGGTTGTTATCTTAAAGGAGCGGCCACGGCGCACACAGATAATCATGCATTTTTTCAGATTCTTATCTAATTATTGAGACAATTTGGATGGCGTGGTTGGGTGTGGTCACTGCTCAATTTTCCCGCTGTCAGAAAAGCTGGATCTTGCCAGTGAGACAGAAAGAGATAGAATTAATACTGTATATATGAACAGTATTATTTAAATGAACGTTATCCCTATTTTTGCCAGTGCCGGTATCACCGGTTTTGAATCTCCGGCGAGCGATTATCGCCAGCTGCCGCTGAGCTTGGATGAGCTCTTGGTCGAGCATCCCAGCGCGACCTTTATTGGCCGTGCTTCTGGGGAGTCGATGCAGGGCGTCGGCATTTTTGATGGCGATATCCTGATCGTGGATAGGCACGTCACCGCCAGGGACGGGGACGTGATTGTGGCCAACTTTAACGGGGAGTTTGTCTGTAAGCTTCTCGATGTGTCCCGCCGTTTGTTGCTGTCGGCTAACGACACTTACGCCTCTGTGCAAATCACGAAACACGATACTTTCTCCATTGAGGGTGTCGTCGTCCGTTCTATCCGCTGTCACCGTGAGAGTCCTTTGTTATGTTCGCGCTAGTTGATGCCAATGCGTTTTACTGCAGTGCTGAGCAGGTGTTTAGGCCAGACTGGCGGGGAAAGCCGGTGATTGTGCTGTCGAACAACGATGGTTGTGTTGTGGCAGCAAACCGTCAGGCCAGGGAGCTGGGAGTAGAGAAGTTTAAGCCGTTTTTTCAAATGCGTACCCTGTGCGAAATGAAGGGGGTGATCGTCTGTTCATCGAACTATGAGCTCTATGGCGATCTGTCCGACAAGATGATGCAGGTGATCGGGCGCTTTGCGCCTGAGCAGCATGTGTATTCGATAGATGAATCTTTCCTGTCGTTTCACCGCTGCGCAGCGATCCCGGATTTACGTTTGCATGCTGAATCTTTGCGGCGGGCAGTGTGGAAAGAGTGCCGGTTGGCGGTCGGGGTCGGCATGGGGGAAACCCTGACCTTGGCCAAGGCGGCAAACCATGCGGCGAAGAAGTTAGCCGGTTATGGCGGTGTCTGTGTGCTGGACTCGGAGGCTGAGCGCCTCGATGTGCTGGGGCGCATGGCGGTGGGGGATGTCTGGGGTGTCGGTCGGCGGATTTCTGAAAGGTTGAAGCGTCAGGGCATTGAAACGGCGCTGCAGCTGTCGCGTCAGAAACCGGCATTGATGCGCCGTGAGTTTAATGTGGAAATGGAACGCACAGTGCGGGAGCTGAACGGCGAGGTGTGTAAAGGCTGGGATGTGGCCAGAGCCGATAAGCAGCAGATCTTTTCTACCCGCTCGATGGGAGAGCGGATTGTAGAGCAGGAAGCCCTTCACCAGGCATTGTGTAAGCATGCGGGTATTGCGGCGGCGAAGCTTCGGGCGCAGGGGTCAGTGTGCTCGGTGTTGATGGTGTTTGCGGGAAATTCGCCGTATGACGAGAAGCCAAGAAGTTTTAAGCAGCTACACCGCTTTGCGTTTCCGGTGGACGATACCACGGTGATCACGGCGGCAGTGTCGGCCTTGGTGCCATTGTTGTATGAGTTGGGCGTGCAGTATTACAAGGTCGGGGTGGGGCTGCTCGATTTAGCCAGGGCCGAGCATGTGCAGCCAGATTTGTTTGATACCCAGCCAGGGAACCCAGCGTTAATGAAGGCGTTCGATGGACTGAATCAGCGTTATGGTGCCGGCACGGTGTTTCTGGCGGCGGAAGGTATTGAGCAGAAGTGGGGTATGCGGCGAGAGTTTTTATCGCCGCAGTATACGACTCGGTGGGGAGATGTGCCGAGGGTGAGGTGTTGAGGTGGTTTTGGACAGAAATGTGTTAGAGGGCGTGCGCGCTATCATCTGTTTCAGATAAGTTTAATTTGGGAGAAATAAACTTTTCGCGTGGAATGCCATACGTTAGGAGGGACAACAGCGGTTTTAACCTAACCTCAGGGAGCGCCTAGGTGTATTCCCGTCATTACAGTAGCCTGTCACGTTAGTTCTGGGGGTGATCTTATGGGGGTATTATTGGTCTTTAACCTCAAAGGCATTCAGCCATTTATCACCCCACAGATATCTGGCAATCCAATATCTGCTAGGCTCAATAATCTCGGGATCTAATTTCAAATCATCTATTAGTTTCAACATGTTGAGCTCTACAGTATCAGCACCTAATGCTTGAAAAATCTCATCTTTTGCTGTTAAAGCATATGCATCGTCTTCATAGATATTGAAGAAGAAATCACACTTTTCATTAGTGATTATATGACCAACGCCAAGAAAACCCTCATCCTGAACGAGATGACTTAAATAATCCGCGTCTTTATTTTCATTGACGTTTTCTAATACGAACCAATCTCCAATTTTATCCGAACTGTAATCTGGGATTGGGAATGCAATAAACGTTGATATCAGTTGTTTTTCAATTAGCCTTCCTAGAAGGCTGTATGCATGATGAAAATCATCAAAATAAATCCTAGATGACATGCCTTGGGCTTCGTGGCAAATATCCAGTATCGGCAGATGTTGATAATCCTTATTGATGTATTTTTTGGCAATTTTCTTGATGATATCCACGTCAGTATTATTCACTGAATGCCTCCCTATCAAAATAGCCTATTCAAAAGTCGTCATGTTTCCTCACTTTACCAATCCCGCTGAACTGATGCCATCACAGTCAACGACACAACAACCACAATCCGCTGCGCGCATTTGGCGTGGCACCATCATGGCCAAAGGCGTGGTCTGGTCTCCGTTCGTCGCTCTGGCCCTGTTTGCTTTGCAACCCCTTCCCCAATCTTGGGGCGCGATGCTTCGCAACGCTATAGGCGACGCAACGCCTTTGGAACAGCACAAAGGCCGTGCTGGCGAGTATGGGAGGCGTAGCGTAATAAGTAGATATTGGACATAAATGTGTTAGAGGGCGTGCGCGCTATCATCTGTTTCAGATAAGTTTAATTTGGGAGAAATAAACTTTTCGCGTGGAATGCCATACGTTAGGAGGGACAACAGCGGTTTTAACCTAACCTCAGGGAGCGCCTAGGTGTATTCCCGTCATTACAGTAGCCTGTCACGTTAGTTCTGGGGGTGATCTTATGGGGGTATTATTGGTCTTTAACCTCAAAGGCATTCAGCCATTTATCACCCCACAGATATCTGGCAATCCAATATCTGCTAGGCTCAATAATCTCGGGATCTAATTTCAAATCATCTATTAGTTTCAACATGTTGAGCTCTACAGTATCAGCACCTAATGCTTGAAAAATCTCATCTTTTGCTGTCAAAGCATATGCATCGTCTTCATAGATATTGAAGAAGAAATCACACTTTTCATTAGTGATTATATGACCAACGCCAAGAAAACCCTCCTCCTGAACGAGATGACTTAAATAATCCGCGTCTTTATTTTCATTGACGTTTTCTAATACGAACCAATCTCCAATTTTATCCGAACTGTAATCTGGGATTGGGAATGCAATAAACATTGATATCAGTTGTTTTTCAATTAGCCTTCCTAGAAGGCTGTATGCATGATGAAAATCATCAAAATAAATCCTAGAAGACATGCCTTGGGCTTCGTGACAAATATCCAGCATCGGCAGATGTTGATAATCCTTATTGATGTATTTTTTGCCAATTTCCTTGATGATATCAACGTCAGTATTATTAACTGAATGCCTTCCTATCAAAATAGCCTATTCAAAAGTCGCCATATTTCCTCACTTTACCAATCCCGCCGAACTGATGCCATCACATTGAACGATACAACAACCATAATCCGCTGCGCGCACTTGGCGTGGCACCGTCATGGCCAAAGGCGTGGTCTGGTCTCCGTTCGTCGATCTGGCCCTGTTTGCTTTTCAACTCCTTCCCAATCTTGGGGTGTGATGCTTCGCAGCGCTAAAGACGACTCACTGCCTTTGGAACAACACAAAGTCCGTGCGCGCGAGTAGACGAGTAGACGAGTAGACGAGTAGAGTAGAGTAGAGTAGACGTAGCGTAATAAGCAGATACTGTACAAAAACGGATTAGTGTTGGCGCCATGCCCCATGCAGTTCCGGTAATCTGGGTTTTGGAAAAAGGAGCACCTGTGTCTATTGGGTGAGAGACCATTCGGTATTAGAACCAAAGTATCTTAAAAATAGCCTAGGACACATAAACTTTTCGTTTTTTTCATCAAAAAACCATTCAGATATACGCCAAGTACATGTAAAAGCTTCGTCAATAAAATAGGCCAACTCATGCAGATACTATTGGGCTTCAAGGTGCGTCAATACTTTGGAAATTCTAATTCTTAATAGATTATTGCTTATATGTTTTTGTAAGCGCTAGGAGCAGATTAAATTTCATATTTTCATCCGTGTATTTAGAGCATAACTTGCTCAACGACGCGATAACCGCTTTGGCCGCCACCAGAACAACCATTGAAAAACAACGTGACTGGCATATCCGACATCCGCGCGCTCAACAAGACCGTAAACTGACGCTTTTGCGCTTCTGTCTCTTGCTTCAAATAAATCCAGGAATCAGCGCCTTTACAATTTTCTTTATTGGTTGCACCGGGGGCTTTGAATAGCACTTTACCCGAATCATAAACTCTCAAGCTATTTATCTTCACAGGTCCACTTACACTCGTATAACCATACGAATAAGTCGAAAAACATAACAATAGAAAAAGTAGGTTTCTCATAATTAACTTCCAGTGTTCCAAACATAATACGTATTCATCTTCGCATGGCATTAAGGTAAGCGTATAGGAGATGGGTGTCCTTAAAAACCGTTCCTAAGTTTAACAGCATGGTCTTTGAATACCAACAGGTGCTAGATTAGATTTGCTTTCCTTATATGAGACAAACATGAAAATTAGCACCTCATAGCCATGCAGCTTGATGGGTAGTTGCAGCGTGAGAGGATTGGCTGCGCGGGGCAGCCAAAAGAATGCTATTGCCTATTGACCGGAGAAGGGCTCTTATGTGTGATGTGATTTAATCACCTGAACTTGAGACGCCAATGCTGTCATTAGAACCACCACCAAACTTACCTCCGCCTGGTTTGTTGTCATCATCTTGGCTTTTATGAAACAGCCAAAACCCTATGGAAGCAATTAAAGGTAAAAGCCAAATGATTAAAATTTGAAGTGACTTCTGTATTATATCTAGGTCATCGCGCTTTGATATGGAAAACGAAACAATGATATTGAGACAAATCACTACCGTGAAAAAAGCGTACCAATAATTCAGTTCCAAAAAGCCTCCAAGCCTACAATGTTTAAATAACGGACTCTTATTACCCAAAATTGACTGAAACGCCTGAATTATAGCGTTTCTATGAAAAACGTGCCACGAGTAAATATCCTTCGTTGATTTGGTTGTTAGCTTTACTTTTCCGCAGTATCAAATTCTAACTTAACGCGCTGTTCTAAATAGCTGTTCCTAATAGTAGATCTCAAAGATAAGAGAAACTCAGTCCGCTTTGTGCGATCTGATCAATCGCCAAACCGAAACATACCGACAAAAGGACTGAGTGATGGCCATCATAGCACCGATACCTCGTGGC
>NZ_FIZY01000099.1 GCF_900060185.1 Grimontia marina
GTAATGATCACTGACTCAGCTTTCGTCTGTTCATGTTCATTGAAAATGATTGGCTGAAGCGTCTGCGTCGAGTCAGGAGAGCTTAATCGTTTAGACCAATAGTGGAAGGTTTGGTAACTGAGGCCGCGGTCTGCACAAAATTGCTTGATGGAGAGCGGGCTTTGTTTTTGTTGCTCAACAATGGCTGCCCAATGGGCGCGTTTTTGCTCTTGGTTCATGGTGCCTCCGTTGAAAAAGGCACTATGTCAAAGTACTGGTGTTATTGGTATGTGGGGTTTATTAACCGCTTACCGGTAACCAACGCCTGACCGTAGAAGCCGCCACTGTACTTTGGAATACATCATTGAGCTGCATCGTTAAAAGCTCTGTACTCCAGCGGCTTCGCTGATAACCGAAATCCTGCGGGGAAAACTGAACCAGAATAGTCAGCATCGCACACATTTCGCTAACGGGAAGCGTTGGCGGTCTGCCAACAGGCAAAGCGTGCAGGGCATCCATACCACCTTGAGTAAACCAGTCAATCCACCTACCCACTGAGGAGCGGGCTGCACTGATAATACGGCAGACATCGACAATCGTTTTGCCTTCGTGGAGTTGCATGAGAGCAATAAGTCTGCGGGCATAATCCTTGTCCTTGGTAGTCTGTATCGCTTTTTTCATCCTACGACGTTCGCCACGAGGTATCGGTGCTATGATGGCCATCACTCAGTCCTTTTGTCGGTATGTTTCGGTTTGGCGATTGATCAGATCGCACAAAGCGGACTGAGTTTCTCTTATCTTTGAGATCTACTATTAGGAACAGCTATTTAGCTTCGATGAATTCTTGCGGACTAATTTCACGGCCTATCAAGTCAGCGTTGACGGCCTCGATACATTCACCATCACCATGGACGGGGTAGAGATAGGCACGGGCCACATCGCATGGGTCGAGGTATACGTTGACCCTCTGACGCATGTATTTTTCTTCTTGGAGCTCTGGCGCACGGTAGACGAGTTTGTTGACCTGAACGCCACCACGACGAATGCTTTTCTCTCCGGCGAAATTCAATAAGGTGTCCAAAGCTCGCGGTTCTGCAATAAATTGGGGCTTATAGTTCGCTTTTTGGTAGTACTGGTAAGGGCTTAGACCGTCTAATCCTGAATGTGGATTTTGGTGGTAGTAATGCTCTAACCAATCATCCATGAATTGCTGCATCTCACTCGGAGAGATCCCAAGCTCTAGCGCATCTTCATAGCGTTTCTTTTTTCCATCGCCAATGCGGGCTGCGAATGCATGACAGGCTTCAATGAGCTCTCTATCTTTCACGTTATGGCCAATGTAGTTGGGCATCACTTCAACAATGCCGCCTTGGAAAGTGCCAAAGAAACGTTCAATAAATGGCTTTTCCCATCCTGAGAAGGGTTTCGCCCGCATGTGTTTTACGCCGAGGGAAGCAAATACGGCCCGTGATTTATTCGCGATGTAGTCGCTGCCATTGTCAGTTTTGATGACGCCGTCTTGATTGGGCATCCCCCAATCCAAAATGGTTTTGCGGATTAGCAAGCAAATGGCCTCAGAGGTTGAGGTCGGTGCGAGAAGCATTTTCACGCGTCGGGTGTAGACATCGATGCAGCCCACAATGGAATAGCGCACGAGCTTGCCATCAACGTTTAGCATGATGTCAGTCGGGGTTGAATCCAGCTCCCAGAGGTCGTTTGGCCGACTCACCCAGGCATCATGGTCATGGATTAGCCCACGTTCTTTGCCGTAGAAGCTTTTGTGGTCAACGGCGAAGGTGTGCTTGCCCTGATTTGTGTTTACCCAGTAGTTGATCCACCGTCTAAAACTGGATGGGGCAGGTACTGTCCAACTAGCCTTAGTTTTCTCTTTTTGTACCAGCGCGTATTCCCGCATCTTGTAAGGCTGTTTTTGAAAATGCGGGCGTGAAATTAATAAGGTGATACAGAACTGCTCAAGCTCTGGCTGTTGGCATATGACGCTGTCACTTTTTCGGGCATTTTTGCGTCTAACAAGACCACAAATCCCGTCTTGCTGAAGTGCTTTTTCCCAACGATCAATGGTTGAACGACTAACGTTTACTACCACCTCGTAAACGGTATTTTCGAGAGGAAGGGTTTGCTCCTTAAACTCTTGGATAAAGTGGGTGTGACCGTCTGACAGTTGGCCCTTGAATGCAGATAAATAGAGCGAGCGCAGGCGAACAATCTCTGCGCGAGATTCAGCGAGCTGTTTCTGGCGGTCAGTGAGAGTATTGAATGCTTTGAGTCCCTCCGCACGAATGTTGGCCTGCTGCTTATCTTTCGCTCGGTTCTCCTGGTCTAAGCTGGCATTGAGCTGAGCAGCTGCACGTTCGCCATGAGTTTCTTTAATTGCTGTTTTGCTGAGTTCCGCAATAGTCGCACCAGGCAGTGAGCTGATGTGATACTCGTAGCCTTTACCCACGGGGCGCTTACGCACTTGCCATTGGCCTTTTTCCGCACGAATGCGCACATTTCTGGCCGTTTGGGGCATAGCGGGCAGACCTGCCAGATCATTTGCGGTAAACCATTCTTTACCCATCAGCTTTGTTCCTTAGTAGATCCTCAGCGAGTGTTTTTGATAGTTCGCGTAGGATTTCTTTGTACGCACCACCTCGAACTTTTCTTTTGGAGCAAGGCGGGTGCTCTTGAATACATTTCTGAACTGTTCTCGGGCCAAATCCATTCTCAAGCGCCCAACTTCGGCAGCTATAGCCTTTTTGGATCAGTGCCGCACGAACGTCTCTTGCGGTGACTAATTTCATGGTTTGGTTTAAACTCTTGGTTGTTTTGTTCGCATCGCGAACATTGAATATTGCGCACTATAGTTCGCAGTGCGAACTATGAGATTAAATATAATGCGAACTTTTGAGCTGATCAATTTATAGACGGTGATTTGGTTCACATTTATCTGCCTGATACTTCCGACTTACACTTAACTAGTTGATAGATTTCTTTTTATTTTTTTTGGTTAAATCGGCTTGGAATCTGGACAGATTTTTTCGGAGGAAACAGGGGTAATGAACTCCCTTACCGACAGACTGAAATACATCATCGGCGAGCAAAGTATTCGAAGTTTTGCGTCGAAAGTCGGTGTATCCGAAACTATGATTCGCAAATACCTGAAGGGTGGGGTACCTGGTCTCGATATAGCCGCCAAAATCTGTTTGGTAGGCGGTATTAGTGTTCACTGGTTTGCGACCGGGGAAGGGGAGATCTTCACTGGGGATGTGGTCACTGGTATTGACCAAGTGGCAAGGCAGGCCATCACCACCATTGATAGTGAAGAGTTCGTTCTCGTTGAGGGCTACCATGTCACTGTCGATGAGATGGACAACAGCGAGCAGAACTCAGCTCCAGTTAGGAGAAAGCTCGCCTTCAGGAAGAAATGGCTTGAGTATCGAGGTTTGAAGCCAGAAAGCTTGAGAATCTACTTCGTTAAAAGCTATGTAGAAGGCGGAATCATTAGCGGCGGCGACAGCGTCATGATCGATATGTCAGATGCTTCTGTTTCCGATGGTGTGCTTGCCCTGAAACTGAATGGCAACATGCTTATCCGATGGGTCAAGGTCAGAGTCGATGGCAGCGTTGATGTATACACTGATATCAACAAAGAGCCAGACGAGAACGTCGGAGCTGATAAGCTGCAGAACATCGAAGTCCTGGGCCGGGTAGTTTGGCTTGGTAAGGATTTTAAGTAGAGAGCTAACTTAGGTTTAAGCGAACGCAAAATAGGTTACGTGTTATGTCAGAATTACAAAACGCGCATTTCTGGGTGGCAAAAACCAGCCTCAACGATATCAGCGTGATTTTCAAAGAGACATATAGTGAAGATGACTCTCCAATCAATGAGTTTGCCTGCCAACAAGACGAACTGTTTTACGACCATGACTTTTTCTATATTGAAGACCTTTCTCATGGCATTGATAACTTTTTCCTAAGTGCGGGTATACCTACGGAAAATCAAAAACCAATACTTGATGCTTTGAAACCTCATTTATTGAATGCCACACACATAGTTGTAGGAGATTCTAGTGATTTTAAATCACCTAGGTCTTGTGTAATTGGCTCTTCTCAATTTACTTATGTTGGTATGTTTAAACACTGGTAGTGTTGCAAACAGGGTATGAGATCAGATCCGATTCAACATCTCTTTACACATGCTTATTCTTAGCTAATTAAATAAATATCATAAGGTTAAGTGAGATAAGACGAATCGGATCAAGCATCCGATTCAAAAAGCGGATAACTTGGAACGTTGTAACAAGGAAAAGCTTTCAAGCCAAAGCAGGTAAAGGTGCGAGCCGAAACGGCTGTGACCGACCTCATTTCACCTCAGATGAATTCGTACGTAGTCTTTTGCTAGATTTGTCCCACATTAGGCGATTGCGGCTCGAACTCTCCAGCTTTCGCTTAGTCCGCGCTATCAAAGGGCTGTCCCACGAAATCCCATGCGATCCCATTCAATCCCAATGTTTCATTAATAGTGGTGGGTTACAGTTGTCTCAAATGTAAACAAAATGCGATGGGGGCATGGTGTAGAGTCAATTTATATCAGGTCGTTTAGCTCGATAGGGAATGCAATTGCGTCAGTTGGTTGACAGGGAAGGCAAATGAATAAGCAGTTATTAGTAGCAATAGTTTTAGTGTTGAGTGGATGTGCGGTCACCGGGAATGATAATAACCCATTGGTTGAAATCGTCAAAAACGAACCAGATGTTTTCGAGAATGAGGTTAAGTCAACCCTGCGCCATCAGCTCGTTTTGGAACAAGATGCCGTCAGGCTTTATGAAATAGGACAGGCCTTCAAGAAAGGTGATGGAGTTACTCAAAACGATCAAGAAGCTGTCAAATACTATCAATCTGCGGCTGACTTGGGTCATGCGCGCGCACAGAATAGCCTAGGTTGGATGTACCGCAAAGGTAGAGGGATATCTCAGAGTGATAGTATGGCGCTGAAATATTATCGCTTGGCTGCTGATCAAGGGTATGACGTTGCGCAAAACAATCTTGGTTGGATGTACGAAGAAGGACGAGGCGTACCTAAAAGTAATATTGAAGCGGTTAAGTACTATCGACTAGCTGCAGAGCAAGGGTATGCAAGGGCTCAAGTCAATCTCGGGGGGATGTACGAAGAAGGTCTGGGTGTTTCCCAGAATGATGCCGAAGCCGTGAAGTACTACCGTCTTGCTGCAATGCAAGGAAATGCGCGAGCTCAAACCAGTTTAGGTTGGATGTATGAGGCAGGCTTAGGCGTTTCACAAAGCTATAGCGAAGCGTTGAAATACTATCGCAAGGCGGGCAAACAAGGAGACAAAAGGGGACTGACATATGTCGGTGAAATGTATGAGGATGGACTAGGTGTAAAGCAGAACTACAAAGAGGCTTTGAAGTACTTTCGCTTGGCTTCAAGTAAAGGCTATGCTCGAGCGCACAATAACCTTGGTTGGATGTATGAAGACGGTCGGGGAGTCACCCAGAGTTTTTCTGAAGCGGTGAAATACTATCGGATGGCGGCAGAGCAAGGAGATAAGAATGGGATGACTTATCTTGGTGAAATGTATGAGGAAGGTCTAGGTGTAGGTCAAGATCTTGCTGAAGCATTGAAGTTGTACGAATTAGCAGCAGAAAAAGGCTCTGTTCGTTCGTTGAACAATCTTGGATGGCTATATGAGGAAGGCCTTGGTGTTACTCAAAACGATGAAAAAGCCGTCAGCTATTATCGTCTTGCCTCTGAGAAAGGAAGCCCGAGAGGACAAACGAATTTAGCATGGATGTATGAAGAAGGGAGAGGTGTCAGCAAAAACTACACTGAAGCTTTAAAACTCTACCGATTGGCTGCTGAACAAGGATTTGCAAGAGCGCAAAACAATCTTGGGATGATGTATGAAGACGGCCTTGGTATAGAGAAGAGCAACGCTGAAGCGACTAGGTATTACAAACTGGCTGCAGACCAAGGAAATATAAGAGCTATGACGAACCTAGGCTGGATGTTTAAATTAGGAAAAGGTGTTGCTCTTAACTACGAAAGTGCCGCAAATTACTTTCGACTCGCAGCAGAAGAAGGAGACTCAAGAGGGCTCACCTATCTTGGTGAACTCTACGAGGACGGGCTAGGAGTTCCACGAAGTGACTCTGAGGCTGTGAAATACTATCGTTTAGCGGCAGACAAAGGGTTCGCGAGAGCTCAAACTAATTTGGGTTGGATGTACAAAGAAGGTCTTGGGGTTGAAAGAAATTTCGAGGAAGCGGTGAAATATTACCGATTAGCAGCGAAACAGGGCGACGAGCAGGGTCAGCAAAAATTAGCCTGGATGTATAAGCGAGGCCGTGGGGTCGAACAGAATGATACAAAATCATACATGTGGTTTTATATCTCCCAAAAAAATGAAAACCCCGAAGAGCCAGTAAAAATCACTACACCATTGAGTGACGCCCAAATTTCCGATGCTGAGAAATTAGCTCGTGAGTGCCTAATGACAGACTATCTAAATTGCGATTAATTCGGTGGGTGATGGGAAGAATTTTCTCCTACTGCCCTATAAACCCATGCAATCTGAAGATGCACGATACCAGTCAATTCGCCCCAAGGGAGGAAATCAATGCGCCAACTTCTTCGTCAAACCTCACGGAATCTCACCTCCGTTTGCCTGAGTCGGTGCTTCCTGAGAAAGCGCCGGCCATGCGAGGCAGACTGCCTCAGATCGGCAGCAAACACGGGCCTTGAACGGCAGAAGATGATTGACCACCGGCGAAGTGACGGAGCGAATCCTGAGGACGGCAGATTGCTCACACAGTGGGTGGCTGCTCACTACTCGGTGGTCGAACAAAAGGTAGAGCAGGTTTCCGCGCTTCACAAGGCCGTGACCAGAAAAGCCCATCAGGTTTCTGTAGGTGCGAGGCATATCACCAAATTACAGACATGACATCATTCAATTGCACAGCGAATGGGGGTTGAGGGGGAAGTACCTGGTTTTGGCCTGTTTTTTTATTTCTTCAATGCTTGTTCATCAGAGGCTCCACTTTGCCTTGACTAAAATGTAAACAAAATACGATGAAGTAAGGTGTATGTCGAAAATGAGGTTAACTCCAACCCTACGACAACAGCTCGTTTTGGAGCAAGATGCCGTCAGGCTTTATCAAATAGGACAAGTTTATAAATAAGTGCATATTTCGGAGCATTCCGATCAGTCATTTCGGGATTATCCGATCACCCATTTCGGTTTAAACCGATCACCGATTCCGCAATTATCCGATCACTTTTAGCCTGACTCCGAAATCAGCGATCTGAATCGCGGAAACCGCGTTCGGAATGCTCGGAATCCGTCATTTTTCTCTTTTAAATGTAAGCGCGTCATAAACCCCGCATTCTAATCACCTAAATAGCTGATCCTAATTGTGAGTCTTTTTTGCCATCCCATGACCTGAGCCAGGATACGGTGATGCCGTCGCCATAAAGTGCTTCACCTGTGCCAATAGCTGGTACATGTACTTGCATTGATG
>NZ_FIZY01000100.1 GCF_900060185.1 Grimontia marina
ACGAGCGCTACCCAGACTGAGAACTAAGGTGATATTTTCAAACAGTTGCAACTGAGCATTGTGTTCAACACGTTGTGGGGACTCGGCTCTTTGGTTGCTTTCTTAGAGTGTGTGTCCCTGTTAGTTTTTGTCAAAGGGCCTGATGTTTTTGTTGCTTGAAATCTGGGTAAATCGTAACGAGCGTCACCCAGACTGATACCTAAGGTTAGATTTTCGAACACTGGCGACTGAGTATCGTGTTCACCACGCTCTGGGGACACGGGTCTTTGGTTGCTTTCTTAAAGTGTGTGTCCCTGTTAGTTTGTCCCAGCTCTTGTTAATCATATATTTGGCCTCGAAGAGCGAACGACTGACTTTAGATCAGGAGTACTACCATCGACAAGAAAGGTCTCAAGCCCTTGGCCTCTTGCAACAGCAATACAAATACCGAGAGCCTTCTCCCCATTTTCATTTTTCACGCCAACAGCCCTAAAGAAATTAAGCTCACCAGGGCTACTTGTCAGCGGATTCTCCAAGACAAACCTCAATGACCCATCTGCATTAAAAATAGCTGCATTGTTGGGCGGAGGCAGAAATGAGTAATCAGTTCTATCATCATCCACATTGTGGATAACTAACACTCCACTTCTATCGTCGAGAACATCTATAGAGATTTTGTGAAAAATGCTGGGATTAAAATTAACTGGGCGAAAGTCATCCAGAATCCAAAACATTCCTAGACTTTTACTCTGCGGAAAAGGCTTGAGGTTTTTCTCATCATTATCCACCTCTTCCCATGTCGCCATCCCAAATTGTCTTGCAGTAACCACCTCTCCATTATCAGAGATGTAGTTACCATAAATCATTGCGATCTTTGGAGTCATTGCAGTAAATCCTTCACATCCGAGAGATCTATCTTAATATCTTGCTCTTGATTGGCTCTGGGGCTGTTAACAAACTGAATTTGGTGACCACCACCAGCCAGCACCGTATCCACCGTTGGCACACCATCTTTATCTGTGTCAATTGGAACGGCCATTTTGCCAACCGTTCCTTCGCGCACTTCAACGTTATTTAGCACTATTTTTATTCGCTTTAAGCCGTTGCTGGAGGCTTTCCAGTCTGGGCGGACAGCAAGCAAGTCCCTCAAATCGCTCTCAGTTTCAACTTTATTTTTTGTGGCAAAAGCACCTAATACGGAGATTGCATCAGCACTATCACCGTTTTTTAGTGCTGTTCTAATTTGTCTCAACTGCCTATCATCTATGACCATATAGAACTCTTCAGGCTCTGAGATTCTTCGGTAAACAACCTCAGTTCCTTCTTTCCAAGCTGGCGCGGTTGGCCACACTTTTCGTTGAACAGACTCATCAAGTATTGTTTTATCAGGGTCACCATATTTATTTGTATAAACCAGCATATCACCTTCCATAGCTTGGAAGGCATTCAGTTGCTCAGCAGAGACCACTTTTCCATCCTCAAATGTCCCAATTTCAGCAAGGTGTGGGAACCCATCTTAGTCTGAGTGGAAATTTCCAGAAGGCGTTTTTTTTGATGGGGCGTTATCAATAGAAAACGAGGACAGTCACCTCAAGAAAAAGTGAAACCAGTCAGTTTCATTCCAATGAGTGGAGCTCCATAAATCAACACACTCGAGGCGACGGCTACCTCAAACCCATGTAGTTTTTGGAAATACCAATCTATCGGCTTCTTCCATGACGACAGCACGTTCATTGTATTCTTAGAGTGTGTGTCCCTGTTATTTTGTCTATTAGTTGCCACCAGTAAGTAAGTTTAGTTGGTGGATTCCACCTCTACTTTATCTCGACATAATAATCATTTGGACCTCTCCAAGATATGGATCTAAAATCTCCTGATAGTTTATTTTGCTCTCTCAGTAATTCAAAAATAGCACCAGGGGGCCATCCAGCAGGCCCGTTAGCAAAACAACCCCCCATATCTCTCAACCAATGAAATATTTCGCATTTTGCAGACTCATCTCCCTGGATTTGCCACTCATTCCATTCATTATGATACTCAAAGCCATAAGCGCTCAACGACTGTTCAATTGACTTATCAAGAACTTTGACTCTAATTTTATCACCTGAAGCTTCAATAACGTATGCTTCTACACAACTATGCTGACTGCCCATTATCAATCCTCGTTTTTGTTGCTTGAAATCTGGGTAAATCGTAACGAGCGTCACCCAGACTGAGAAATAAGGTTAGATTTTCGAACACTGGCGACTGGGTATCGTGTTCACCACGTTGAGGGGACACGGGTCTTTGGTTGCTTTCTTAGAGTGTGTCCCTGTTAGTTTTCTCCCAGCTTCTTTAATGACTGGGCTTTACATTTACAGTTGCAAACAACCCCTCTCAGTCTATATTGACGTTAACCCCGGCAAATGGAATTTGGGGCGCCCCCAATTGGCGTAAGATGGTCAAGTGAATATCCAGATTTAATATAGCAAGATTGTCCACGCTCAAGTTGCCCCCGGCAATCAGGGCCGGTTCGAAACCGTAGACTTCATCTGGCTTTAATGGACCTAGTTTTTTTAGGGCTTGGGGGAAAAGGGGTTTGTCGTTTAGGTCTTCTATGTCGCTTATCTCAGAATCTATATTAGACAAAAAGACTTGTACGGCTAATTCAGTATCTTCCTCTACTTCACGAACTTCACTTTCCAAGGCGATAATCGCGTGCATGGGGCAATTTAAAGTAATGGTTTGATGGGTGCGTTCGCCCCACAAGTACATCTTTCCAAAAGCATTGCGACCAATGGTCCGATAGCGATCTATATCAGTGAATGGAGTATCCTCTAACCACATTTCAACAAGATGGTCATAGTCAATAGGATTAACAAGCCAAAACAGACCATCGGCAAAACCACTCCAGCCAATCTCCTGCCAGTATTCCAACAATTTATCAGGTAAAATGCCGCGATATGCCGAAAGTTCGGCCTGTGATACAGGTCTATATTGAGTAGGCTCACCCAGCCCTTCAATAAATAATTCTAAATATTCGTCTCGCATACGTTATCCTGGCCCTCGAGCCACTTCGAGTTTGACATTCATTTTAGCGCTGCCTTGGCCGCTGGCAATGGCAGCGTCAGCCGCTTTATCCATGCCGCTTAGACGACTGCCTTTCCAACTGCCCCCAATCGCCGAATTGATGTTGGACTGACCCATGCCACTGGGCATAGGATCGTGCCACCCTCCAGCGACCATATCCGGTTCATGGAGCGCCGCTAGATTATCGGCTATTTCATCGGCTCGTTTGTTGGCCGCAGCTTTAATTTCTTTTACAGACAACTTCTGATCTGGCGGCAAAATCTTATTCTGCTTTGTAAGTTTTTTCTCAATGCTACCGGAAATTCCCTTTTTAAAATCAGCCCTATAGCTGTCTTGCATTTTATCCGCCGTAGGGTTCCGCTTTAACTCCATATATTTATCTCGCGCCAACTTAAATTCTTCAGCGCTCATATCATTGATAGCATCTTGTTGTCGCTGTAACTGGCGATTGTATTCTTTTAAATAGACTTTCTTGTCAGCTTCGGATAACTTCTGGAAATTCTTGTTTTGATAAGGGTCAAACGGTTTGACTTTAGTTTCGGGCAACTGGAGAAACTGGGACAGACACTTTTAGAAATCTATCAGGCTCGAAATCTGGGTAAATCGTAACGAGCATCACCCAGACAAAGAACTAAGGTTAGATTTTCGAACACTTGCGACTGAGTGTTGCGTTCACCACGCTGTGGGGACACGGGTCTTTGGTTGCTTTCTTAGAGTGAGTGTCCCTGTTAATTGCCTCCTACCTTGCTCAAGCCTTTGCGGGACAAGGGTATGTCTGTTGAAGGCGATCAGGTAAGTACATCATTAGAGGCCGAGGCGACAAAATCGCCTCTTTCTAATCAAAGGTATGATCCTGGGTAGATATCAGGATTGACCTTCCCTTAAGAGAAATGAAAACCAGAGCATCAATGCTGAACACAGTGGTCAAAAGAGCATAAATATTGTCTCGCTATTCGAAACGAAAAGAGCCGTTTGGCTTGACGTCGAGGGAGCGTCCATATATGTCCTGCCAATATCCCAGCTCTTGTTAATCATATATTTGGCCTCGAAGAGCGAACGACTGACTTTAGATCAGGAGTACTACCATCGACAAGAAAGGTCTCAAGCCCTTGGCCTCTTGCAACAGCAATACAAATACCGAGGGCTTTCTCGCCATTTTCATCTTTTACGTCAACAGCCCTAAAGAAGTTGAGTTCACCTGGACAGCCCGTCAGCGGATTCTCCAGGACAAACCTCAATGACCCATCTGCATTAAAAATAGCCGCATTGTTGGGCGGAGGCAGAAATGAGTAATCAGCTCTATCATCATCCACATTGTGGATAACTAACACTCCGCTTCTATCGTCGAGAACATCTATAGAGATTCGGTGAAAAATGCTGGGATTAAAATTAACTGGCCGTAAGTCATCCAGAATCCAAAATACACCCAATGGCTTACTGTAGGGATGATGCTTTAAGTTTGCCTTATCAGCTTTGCTTTCCTCCCAAGAAACCATTCCAAATTGTCTTGCAGTAACCACTTCTCCGCTATCGGAGATATAGTTGCGATAAATCATTGTGATCTTTTGAGTCATTGCAGTAAATCCTTCACATCCGAGAGATCTATCTTAATATCTTGCTGTTGATTGGCTTTGGGGCTGTGTACAAACTGAATTTGGTGACCACCACCAGCCAGCACCGTATCCACCGTTGGCACGCCATCTTTATCTGTGTCAATTGGAACGGCCATTTTGCCGACCGTTCCTTCGCGCACTTCAACGTTATTTAGCACTATTTTTATTCGCTTTAAGCCGTTGCTGGAGGATTTCCAGTCTGGGCGGACAGCAAGCAAGTCCCTCAAATCGGCCTCAGTTTCGACTTTGTTTTTCGTTGCAAATGCGCCCAACGAAGATATCGCTTCCCCATATTCTTTGCTTTCCAACGCATCCTCTATTTGTCTCAACTGCCTATCATCTATAACCATATAGAACTCTTCAGGCTCGGAAATTCTTCGGTAAGTAACCTCAGTCCCTTCTTTCCAAGCTGGTGCGGCTGGCCACGCTTTTCGTTGAACAGACTCATCAAGCACCGTTTTATCAGGGTCACCAGATTTGTTCGTATAAACAAGCATATCACCCTCCATAGCTTGGAAGGCATTCAGTTGCTCAGCAGAGACCACTTTTCCATCTTCAAATGTCCCAATTTCAGCAAGTTGTGGGAACCCATCTGAGTCTGAGTGGAAATTTCCAGAAGGCGTTTTTTTCGATGGGGCGTGATCAATGACTGAACCGAGTGAATCAGCAGCTTTTACTGTGGCATCTAAGCTAGTATCAGCCACCTTCACCAAACCATAAGTCTGGCCAGCAACCGCTGTTGTCGCGGAGATGTAGAACTTAGCAACTTCTTTCTTTGCATCGTGAGAGGTGATTTCCCCACTAGCCTCTCTGGCAGCAATGTCTGCCATGTAGCTATCCAATGCACCGTCTGGGTCTGCAATTGTCCCTTTGATGTTCAGGTACATCGCTTCCAACTGCTGCTGTGCCTGTTCATCGCCTGCAAGCGCAGATGCTGCAGTAACAGCCAAACCGGCCAACTCTGGCACACTTTCAAGGGTTCCCAGCAGTGCATCTGAAGGCATCTCCATCAGAGCGTCGGTAGCAGCCACCTCCCAAGGACGAGATGCAGACTCACCGTATTTAGTGCTTACATCTAAATATTCAGACAGAGTTCCGTCCGTCACCGCTACATCTTTGTCGTAGGTGTTAAATGCCTCTACTACTTTTGCTGATTCGAGGTTGCAATTCGCCCCACCACCATTCTGGCAGGCCGATTTATAGTCCTCATCCCTCTTGGTGCCCGTCTTGTTCAGTGCAACGAGCTCTCTCTGTTTAGATGTAAACTCATCGGTCTCACGGCAATCGGCACTTGTGCACTGTAAAAGGAAGTCCGTTAACTCAACTTTTCTTTGGGCTTCAGTTTGTGTGAGATAATAATCAACCTTCGCATCCCCAACTTTGTTCGCCTTTTGTGTCCCATTTAACACTGACTGACTGTTTGCGAGGCTATTAGAAAACTCGGCAGTACTGGTGCTGGCCAATTGATTGCCCGTTGCCTGATCAACCCGTTTTTCAAGTTGACCACCAAACATCTGCGACAAGGCCTCTTGAGTCTCATCATTCGCGCCACCTTCTTGTAAGGTCTTGCTCTCAATGAGTTCTTGACCTAACGAATTGACGTGAAGTGTTTTCGCACCTTCGATGTCAATGAAGATATCGCCATACTCACTGTTATTCGCATCAATAACAGTCGCACCGTGGACGTCTTTGCTGGCGTTATCAGCTAAAGATGTACTGGTCGTCTTTGAAGCGTCGTACAAGCCGATGTCAGTAAGTGCAAGGCCAAACTTTTCTTGAGCCAAGTGACCAAGCTCTTGCATAGCCTGAGCATACGAATCACCATCACCACTGGTTAACCCGGCAAGAATATGCGCGTTTTCAGGGTCTCGGATAAGCTGGTTTTTAAGCTGTGTGCCGACGGCATTGTTGTGCAGCGCACTCCAGAAACTCAGTAAGCCAACGCGGTCGTCCTCGTTAAGTTTCTCAGCAGCGCTATAAATGTCTTCCCCGAATTCATAAGAATCCACAAAGTCATTTTTAATGCTCTGTCGCCCCTTCTCCGTCAACAATCGATGGTCAACAGTAACATCCACATTCCCCTCATTGCGCTCGACGGAGAACAGGTCTTTCTCCGTGTTTTCCACATCGCGGTTCAGTGCCGTCAGGCTGTCACTTTCTGTGTCACTACCCACGGTGACATTGCCTTTACCGACTGTTGCAAGGGTTTTGGTGACGCTGTAATCACTGCTGTTTTGGTATTGCAAGGTGGAGCTGTTATAGGTGGAATCCACCTCGGTGTTGTCGGTCGGTTTGCCGTCTTGACCTGTTTCCTCGCCAATACCCACACCGGTATTGATGCCCATGGCACTGTTCTGTGCGTAGGTGGTGTTTTTCAGGTCACTGAAGCCCAGAGAGTCGGTTTCTAACGTCAGGTTTCCTGCGTCTTTGCCGTCTTCATCCACGGTCGCTATCAGCGCGCCATTGATTTGGGTGTGACCATCAACCTTGATGGTGGCGGTTTCTCCAGCGGTGAGGCTGGTGAGAA
>NZ_FIZY01000101.1 GCF_900060185.1 Grimontia marina
CACCTTCGCTTTAAATTCGGGTGAGTGGTTTCTACGTTTTCTTGTCATCATCTGCTCCAGTCTTTCTGGGGACTATCAAAACAGATCAATCACTTAAAGTCATGTCCGAAAATTGGGGGCCACTTCTGTAGTCAAGACCGTGCGATTCAGTGATGGAACAACATTGAACGTACAAGCAAACAGTTTTGGCACTTTGGTGAAGTAAAGACGCGATTAAGTAGTTAGCAGAATTCATACACCAATGTGTCGTTGACCACTGCCACTGGTTATTAGCGATACGATTGATACGCGCTCAACGGGGGAAACCTCGTTGAGTTTTTTTATTTGTGGCAGGGCCGACAAATCAGGTAGCTGATTGTAATTTTTAGGCGAGTTTTCATATCTGTGTATGAACGGAAAAGTTAGAACAGAAACAGAGAAAGGAAAACGACAATGAAAAAATATGTAGTGGCTGCGGTGGCTTCAATGATGGTGGCATTTTCAGTGCATGCCGATAACGGGTTGATCAAAATACAAAGTGCGCATTCTGTTGCCCAAACGGCGGATAATATTGAAGGTTTTTTGAAGGAAAAAGGACTCACCCAGTTTGCACGCATTAATCATGCTGCTAACGCCGAGAAAGTGAGTATGGAACTACGTCCTACAGAAGTCATCATCTTTGGTAATCCAAAGGTTGGCACGCCTCTTATGCAATGTGCGCAAAGCGTGGCGATAGATTTGCCACAAAAAATGCTGATTAGCCAAGACGCGCAAAACAATGTTTGGCTAATCTACAACGACCCAATGTATCTGAAAGAGCGCCATAACATGGAAGGTTGTGAAAAGGTGCTGGAGAAAGTGTCTAAGGTACTTGGTGCGATCAGCAAAACCGCGACAAAATAGTCCATTCAACATTTATGAAGCCCAGCATACGGCTGGGCTCCTTGTTGTTGGTATATATCCGATTTCTAACGCAATTTGATGTAGCATGAATCGACAATCCCTTTTACTTGCTGTTCAGTAAAAACTTGTCTGGATGTTGTTTAACAAAAAGAGAGTACGATGAAATTGGTAACCCCATCATCGGGATATGAAAAAGCATTTCACGCCTTTTGCGATGACTTTTCAAAGAATGATCCAGAAAATGCTGATTACTATCAGGCGTCTAAAATAGATTTTTCTGGCTACGTTCAAAGCTTGTTTGATGAGTCTAAAGGGATCAATCTTCGGGAAGGTGTTGTACCTTGCAGTCACTTTTGGTTGACGGATGATGAAGACAAACTCGCTTCTCAAAAGATCATCAAAGCCAATGGTGGCCAGTACGTAAAAACGGTCGTCGGTACAGTGAATAAATGGCCGATTGTCCACTTTAGGGTGGAATGCGAATGACAGTTTCTCTCAAGCTTATTGATATCCGGGAGCGGCATGTTCTGGAGAATCTGTTTTCCTACTATGTGTATGAGTTTTCACAACCTTTAGGGCTAAGCCTTGATAGTGACGGTAAATATGCCTTCAAATCCGAAACTCTTAATCCGTATTGGCTTCGTGATGATCACCATCCGTATTTTATTCTGTCTGATGGTGAATTAGCCGGCTTTGTGCTGGTTCGTCGTTATCCACCCAACATTGCTGTGTGGGATATCGATCAGTTTTTCGTCTTGCGTAAATTCAAAGGCAAAGGGTTAGGCAAAAAAGCGTTGGCTGCAGCGTTAGATCAGCGACTCGGCGACTGGCAAATCCGAATTATGAAAGAAAACATTGATGTTTTGGGCTTCTGGCAATCGGCCGTCGAAGAGCTGGTGGGAGGGGACTATTCACTGGGATTGGACATGGACAATGAGTTGGAAATGTATTTCATCCGACTTTTTTATCAAGGTAAGTCCAAATTGCAGTGTTTAGACTTCGTTGACTAATCTGATTAGGTGCATTCAAGCAACCTGAAGGTGCTCGAATTCGGATGTTTCAGGCTTAAAAGTAGCGTGCGTTTATAGAGGCATAAAGTTCGGGAGAAAAAATGGCTTGCTTGCCCAACGATGCTACACACTAGTCAGCATTAACCGATTATTATTTATGGACTAAATGATTAGCACCCGAGTAACTTTGTACAGATGCAAAATCAAAAATCAAATCAACAAAAACGCAATCCTGCTGAAGCCATATACGATAAAGTTTTGTTGGCCATTTTCGAGCGTAAGCTTGCACCTGGGGTTCGCCTCAAGGAAGAAGAAATGTGCGAAGTGTTCGATGCAAGCCGAGGAACCGTTCGAACTGTTTTACAGCGGTTGGCGATCAAAAAACTGGTGAATATTGTGCCTAACAGTGGTGCTTTTGTTGCCAAGCCAGATATCCGAGAGGCGAAGGAAGTCTTCGAAGCGCGCAGATTGATTGAAAAGAACATCGTTTTGGAGCTGGCGAAGTCTTTCAACAAAGAAAAGAAAGCCATACTGGAAAACCATGTTGATAAGGAGCATCAGGCAGAAAAAGCGGGCGAAGAAGCGTTAAGTATTCGGTTATCAGGTGAGTTTCATTTGTTGCTCGGTGAGCTTTCCGAAAAAAGTGTTTTGACAGAATTACTCCGCGAAGTCATTTTTAGAACGTCTCTTATTATCTCGCTTTATAAAAAACAAACTTTACCGAGCTCATTAGGGTTGCAGTGTGATCACGATGAGTTGATTGCTGCTTTAAGTGAAGGCGATGGTGAAAAGGCTGCTGAGTTAATGGAAATACATTTGTTAGCGATTGAATCCCAGTTGAAGTTGACGGATGAGGATGATGGCAGCGCTGGGCTACGAGATGTTTTTCTATAGGTCGTAAAAAGGGGGGCTAACAACCCCCAAAGACCAACAGGACAGGGGACAATTGCTTCACCTGACAATTGTCATCCCCATCAAGAAACTCAAATTATTCCCTGAACCGCTTACAAGCATCCCACTGAGTCATCAGTAAATAGTATGAGAGCCCCGCAGGAATCAAACTCGCATACCAAGATACTGATGAGAACATTAACGCAAAAATAACGCCAATACCTGAAGCGATCACTGCTGCCCAGTTTATGCCGGCATAGGGCCCATGCTCATCATAGAGCAACTCAATATTCAAAGTGCGATTACGCAGAATGTAATAGTCGACAGCAAGTACAGCGAAAATCGGCCCGAGGAATGCAGAATACGTCTGAACAAACAGTTGAAGTCCTGCTGCTGATTCCTCTTTGATAAGTTCCCAAGGAAAAGTTGCAAATGCAGCGAGTCCAACAACGATGGTCGCTGTTTTAAACTTCATCTTAAACATATCCATCAAGATGTACGTCGGTGGGACAACATTATTGAGGACATTGGTGGTGACTTGAGCAAAGGCGATGAACAGTAGAGTGATAATTAAAAGAGGTTTGTTGTCGACCGCGCTCGAAAATACCATGATAGGGTCCGAGACACCGGTTGCTCCTGAGACCATTAAACCTATCAGCCCCATAAACAAAGTGCAGGGTAGAATGGACATCGCATAGATTGTCGTGAGAAGCCTTTTGCCGGTCCCTTTTTCGAGTTCACGGGAATAGTCACTGACGTTCAACATCATTGTGCTGTATATGCCGAGAAACAGCATGGTCGCGCTCCAGAACTCAACGCCCCAAGTGCCTTCAATGTTGACGAGGTTCGTCGTGATTTCATCCCCGTATTTGTTGATCACACTAAAGAACATATAGACAAGCGAGATCAGGATAAACCCGCTACCAATGTTTTCGAGCCATTTGATGCCTTGGAAACCGAATATTGACAGGCCAATCTGGAGGAACTGGAAGAGTACAAAGTACATCACCATGTTGTCGTAACCAAAGAGCGTTGCTGACACAGCGTTCAGTGCACCCGCGCCAACCCAAGATTGAAAGCCATACCATACAATGGCAGGAACTGCTCTTACGACGCCGGGTAAACGAGTTCCTGTAAACCCAAAAGCGGACCTTGCCTGTACCATAAAGGGTATGCCGTATTTGTAGCCAGCTTCCCCATTGATAGCGAGAGCTATACCAATAACAAAGCACCCGATGCCTATTGCTAGTGAGGTCTGCAATAGGTTGAGCGTACCAACGATACTAGAACCCATAGCAAATGTGCCGATAGACACGCACCCACCAAACCAAGCGAGAAAGTATGAGAGACGACCCATTATTCTCGTGTCTTGTGGGGCTAATGATTCTTCTCCTACGGCTTTCGTTGCCGTAGAGTTTGCTCCGCCTTCCTTGATATCTGAGCTGTGCATTTACTTCTCCTTATTTAAAAAGGTTAACACTTCATGAGGAAATATATCGACGATTAAGCTGTTGATAAGAATCTGTGATAGATAGGCTGTGTACGCTGCCCTTGAGTGTCTTTTGCGGGGGAAACGCCCAGTCACCATATTTGCTGGTGGTCAGATTGAGAGAAATTAAACTCTCCGCTAATTTCACAGCGGCGGTTACGCCTTCTATCACTGGGATACCAACTTCTTTGCTGATAATTGGAGTCAGGTCTGCCATACCCCCACATCCAAGAACAATGGCGCCTATCTCGTCCTCTTTTTTCGCGCGCAAGCATTCAGAAATGATGATGTCCAGAGTGCGACCTCCATCATCTTTCTCGAGGTCCAAGACGGGTATGTCGGCTGCACGAACACGTCTACAGTGCTCTGAAAATCCGTAGTTTTTCAGCAGATGCTCAGCAATGATTTTTGTTCTTGATAATGTGGTGACCACAGAGAAGCGTGAACTGATCATTGTTGCCATGTGAAACGACGCTTCTGCAATACCGATAACAGGTGCCCTTGTTGTCTCTCTTGCGGCATAAAGACCTGGATCGCCAAAGCAAGCGACAATGTAGGCATCCGTTTGCTCTAGCTCTCCTTTCCTGACTTCATCCAACACACCGAAAACGCTGACCGCCTCGTCAAAATGAGATTCAATTGATTCGGGGCCATCTTTTGGGGTTACGGCAACAATTTGGGTGCTGTTTGAAGCAATACTGCTCGCGGCGCTCCCCATTTTCATAGTCATGGACTCAGAGGTATTTGGGTTGATAAGTCTGATTTTCATTAGTCACCAAATTGTTAACAATAATTAATTATATTGTTAACAAAAACATTGATATTATGTTTACAATAAATGAGAAAAAGGTAAATTAAATAATTTAACCATTAAATACAATAAGATAAGTTCTTGTCATTGAGGTTGACTTTCTCATTTGAAACGAATTAAGTCTTTGTTTGTGACAGGGTGACGGCGTTGTGTTTATTGACAATCTTGACTGGGAATTGAGGCGGAAATCTTGTTCGCTAATACTTGATAACAGATTTATCTAGTCGTAAATCCAAAATTTGCCCGTGACAAAAACAGCGAAACAATTTCTGGGGGCTGTTGACCTTTTGTGATGATTTTTGCAGCAGTTTGTGGGGGTTTTATGCAAGGCAGAGGCTTCGATGTGTAGCTAGCCTACATGAGAAGCCGATAACGCAGCAGAAATTCCCCACAAACGCTGCCCGAAGGGTTCTGCTCTAAGCGTTTTACGCTTTGTTGAGGTGTATTTGCTTAGAATGACTAGGCGGCACACACCTCGCCGCGCCTAAAACGCTTATAGCTAGAACAAAATTTAACCACCAAAGGTCAACAGACCCTAGGTTTCGCGTACTAAATTCGTCTTATATTGTAAAACGATTTGCACTAAGATGGCGTGTTTATTGAAGGTATGCAGACTATCCCAACGTGGGCGGATTATGATGAAAAAGATGATTGTTTCAGCGGCTATTGTTTTCGCGCTGGCAGGTTGTGAAGAGGCCAACGAGGCGATTGATAAAGCGCAAGAAGCGGCAAATAGCGCAGTAGATAGCATTCAAGATAAAGTCGATGCCGTTGATTTGAGCGAGCTGAATTTGGATTCCCTGGAGAACGCGACAGCGTATGCCAAAGAGTTTACTGAGTCGATGGAAGAAGCACTCACCGCTGATTTGACGAATGCAGGTGTCGTTGCGGACGTTCAGGAAAAAGTGGCGAACTCTTACGCTTGCTTGGTTGACGCCACTTCTGAAAGTACGGCAGAAAAGCTGCTGAACAAGTTTATGTCAGCGATTGGCAGCGAAGATACTCAATCTTTAATTGAGAAAGGTGTAGAGAAAGCCAAAGCGGCAAAAGAGTGTGTGATGTAACCAAAGACGCTACACATTGAACAATTAAAAAAGTGCCGAGCTCAAGCTCGGCACTTTTTATTGTCAGTCTTAAACCACCTCCTATGGAGGTGGTGATCGTTAAATCGGGGCTAAGCCCGTAAAGAGCTCATGCTAGATACTGTCCTCGTTTGTTACCAGCAAATCGAAGGAGTAAATAGCATGAGCAGATATGATTCATCATCGCATGTATTTTATCGCTGTCAGTACCATATAGTTTGGACCCCGAAATACAGATTTAAAATACTGAAGGGTAATGTTGCAAAGGAGGTTTACCGTTGTATCCATGTATTTTGCAGCATGAAGAAATGCCGAATAGTCGAGTTGAACGTTCAGATAGATCACGTTCATTTGGTGGTGAGAACGCCTCCGAGCTTGAGCGTTTCGGAGCTAGTAGGATTTGTAAAAGGTAGAACAGCGATAAAGCTTTTTGCCAAATTTCCGTACCTGAGAAAGAAGAAACTCTGGGGTAGCCACTTCTGGCAAAGGGGATACTTTGTCGATTCTGTAGGAGCTAACGAAGAGATAATTAGTCGGCCCTGAAAAAGCCGTTTTTGCCATTAAGAAATCAAGCAAAAAATAGGGAAGCTGAAATACCAGCTTCCCTATTTTTTAGACAACTGCGCCTGCTTAGTCGCAATAGCATCCTTGTTCATTGT
>NZ_FIZY01000102.1 GCF_900060185.1 Grimontia marina
TACTTCCGGCACCTGTTCACGGAGTTGCCGACGCGTTCACTCGCCGATGATATGTCGGATCTGATGCCATGGAATGTTGATCTGAGCGATGTGGAATAAGGCTTCACCAGTTCATTAATCGCTTACAGTACTACCAGTAAAAACGAAAACACCCGCCTAGGCGGGTGTTCTTCTTTGCGTGACAGAAAGCGAAATTAGCCTTCAATACCACGTGATTTCAGGAACTCAGCGTAAGTACCTTTGAAGTCTGTGATCTTGCCGTCACGGATTTCGATAATGCGGGTTGCCAGTGAGTCAACGAATACGCGGTCATGCGATACGAAGAACAACGTGCCTTTGAATTGCTCAAGTGCAGTGTTCAATGATTCAATAGATTCCATGTCCATGTGGTTGGTAGGTTCGTCCATCAACAGCATGTTTGGTTTGTGCATCATGATCTTGCCAAGCAGCATTCTACCTTGCTCACCACCAGACAGCACTTTGACAGACTTCTTGATGTCATCTTGAGAGAACAGCATACGACCAAGGAAGCCACGAACGGTTTGCTCGTCATCACCTTCCTGCTGCCACTGGCTCATCCACTCCATCAGGTTCATGTCTTGCTCAAAGTCATGAGCATGATCCTGCGCGTAGTAACCGATGTTTGAATTCTCAGACCACTTGTATTCACCGGTACGTGGCTCTAGCACACCTGCCAGCGTGTTCAGAAGAGTGGTTTTACCCACGCCGTTCTCACCAATGATCGCAACACGCTCGCCCACTTCAAAAATGCCGCCGAAGTTCGCGAACAAATCAGCTTCAAAACCTTGGCTCAGGTTCTCGACTTCCAGTGCGTTGCGAAACAGCTCTTTTGACTGCTCGAAACGAATGAATGGGTTCTGACGGCTTGACGCCTTCACTTCACTCAGCTGAATCTTGTCAATTTGCTTTGCACGTGAAGTCGCTTGTTTCGCTTTAGATGCGTTTGCAGAGAAACGCGCAACGAAGGTTTGCAGCTCAGCAATCTGTGCTTTCTTCTTCGCATTGTCTGCCAGCAGACGCTCACGCGCTTGTGTCGCTGCTGTCATATATTCATCGTAGTTACCTGGATAAACGCGCAACTCACCATAGTCCAGATCAGCCATGTGGGTACATACTGAATTCAGGAAGTGACGGTCGTGCGAGATGATGATCATGGTACAGTTACGCTCGTTCAGCGTGTCTTCCAACCAACGAATGGTATCGATGTCCAGGTTGTTCGTTGGTTCGTCAAGCAGCATGATGTCTGGGTCTGCAAACAGTACCTGCGCCAGAAGCACGCGCAGTTTCCAGCCAGGCGCTACCGCGCTCATCAGGCCATAATGTTGCTCAACAGGAATACCTACCGCCAGCAGCAGTTCACCCGCTTTGGACTCTGCCATGTAGCCGTCCATCTCAGCGAATTCTACTTCCAGATCAGCCACTCGCATGCCGTCTTCTTCGCTCATTTCTGGCAGAGAATAGATACGGTCACGTTCTTGCTTCACAGCCCACAACTCTTTGTGGCCCATGATAACTGTGTCGATAACCGTGAAGCTCTCGTAGGCGAACTGATCCTGGTTCAGTTTGGCAACACGCTCATTAGGATCCACGCTGACGTTACCGCTGGTTGGCTCCAATTCACGGCTCAGGATCTTCATGAACGTTGATTTACCACAGCCGTTTGCGCCGATTAGGCCGTAACGGTTACCTTCGCCAAACTTAACGGAAATATTTTCGAAAAGTGGCTTGGCGCCAAATTGCTGGGTGATATTAGCTGTACTAAGCAAGGCAATATTCCTGAACTGAGAATGGAAAACGCCGCAAGACTACAGAGTTCGGCCCCCTACTTCAAGCAAACAGCGAAACAAGTCACACTTCTGTCATTCCCAGTCCTGATTAATGGGAAAAATTTGCGCCGCGTCCCAAGCTCCTACTTTCCGTCTGCAACACACAAAACTCGCAGAATTTCTAACTACACTTACTGGATGACCCCGTCTCAAATTATCAACACCCGTTGGCAGGCCAAGAAAAATTTCGAGAAAGCTATGAACAAGATGATCACCTCGACATTATCCCGCTTGATTACCATGCCTGTCCTTGGTCTGGTTATCGGGGTATTGTTTACGACTACGCTGGTTGCCGCTGCATCGACTAACGCATCTGCCGACTCAGTTGCCAAGCAGGTACTTTACATTAATGCCTTCCACCGCGGTTATGGTTGGAGCGATGAAATTGAGAACGGCATCCAAGATACATTTGATGCATCCGGCTCCAATATCGAACTTTCGATGGTTTACCTTGATTCCCTGAGATATCAGGGAGAATCTATCAGTGAAAAACTCGCTGAGTTATTAGCGATTAAGCGAGTCGCTAATTCAACAGACTTGGTCATTACATCTGATAACGCTGCTCTCGATTTTGCCCTACGCCATCAAAAAGTGCTCTTCCCAAGCCAACCCATTATTTATACCGCACTGAAAGATTTCCCTGCCGGGCCATTGAACACGGCCATCAACTCAACAGGGATTTCAGAATATATAGATTACAAAAATGCCGTAGACTTGGCGTTGTCGCTTCATACTGATGCAGATGCAATCGTATTTGTCGGCACAACAAAAGAAAGTCATAACCAACGCGTTGTCGATATCGTCAGGGAAACAGTGCTGCCCTCCTACGCCAATGTCATTGATACCGGAATCATCGTCGACAAGTCTATTGAAGCCCTAGACAAAGAGTTAAGCCAATTTCCTCCAAACTCATTGGTGTTTCTGTTGAGCAACACCCTACCCAAATCAGATGGCACAGAGTACAGCCCGGCAGAGACAGCAAGACTACTCTCTTCAATCACACCCTTTCCTGTTTACACTTATTGGCACTCGCACATCGGTCATGGCGCCATTGGCGGCCAGATAGTGACGGGGTATAGTCAGGGCAAGGCTGCAGCTCAGCTCGCACTTGAGATCATGTCAAAAGATGCAGCGGCACCCCTTCCTTCTGCTAAACCCGCACCCGCGTCTCTATTTTTCGACCTTGAGTCTTTGGACAAACACGATATATCACGTGATGCCTTGCCTGAGGGTACCCGCTTTATTAATTATCAGCCTCCTATTTGGCAGGAATACAAAACCGAAGCCTTAACGACTTTGGTGATCATTTTTGGTCTGGCCTCCTTGGTACTCGGTTTCTCACTGTTAACCAAACGACAAAGCGAGACCATCCACCAAATCAGTGATGAAAATGTCGAACTGAACCATGCATTGGATTTAAATCAGGAAGCGCTTGATGATGTCACTCACCAGTTAGAAGAAATGAATCCAATTGATCAGCTGACGGGACTGAGTAACTTCCGACACTTTAATGATATGCTCGACAAAGAACTTCGCCGAGCCAGTCGTTACAAGACACCACTAAGTCTGCTAACCATCTCTGTCGACCAATTTGAAGGCTACAAGTCTGCTGAAGGTGAAGATAAGACCAATAACGTGCTGACTGACATCAGTCGGGTCATCTCTGATACCTGTCAGCGCTCGTCAGATGTGCTCGCTCATTTGGCGAATGACAAATTCGCCATCATCCTCCCACATACAACGCGCGAAAACTCTCATATTGTTTGTCAAAAGATTCACGACAACTTACGTGTGAAGAACCTACCATTCATTCTATCTAGCACTGGCACGATCACGCTCAGCATTGGTTTATCTTCACTCGAAGCAAGCGGTGAGCGAATCAATCCGCAGCATATGTTTAATACCAGTGAAATGATGCGAATCGATGCAGAAAGACAAGGTGGAAATAATACACGCTCTGACATTATCACCACACACTCAGAGCCACGCTCTTCAAACAGTGGTTAAACTTTCAACGTGGGCTCCCTTTCACTCCCCGATAGCACCAATCATCATGATATTGGTGCTTTTATCGCATCTTACTTTCGTTATCTCATATTTGAGTTAATGTGGCTGCGTTGGTTGTTTTTCCTTAATTATTTTACGGAAAAGCTACTGTGCATCCGAAATACCTTATCGAAAGGCGCACATGTTTTATGCTGCGCCTCTTTTTTAAGCCCCATAAAAAGAGCATCTCTACCTATAAAAATAAGTCGGGAATCAAAATTCTCGATCATCTTCACCAATATAAGGACGACAGGGTATTTCACGGAAAAACAATAAAAACTAACATCGTATTTGTTAGGAAAGATAGAGCACAATGAACCCTACAATCTCATATTTTGAGCGCACGCGCGTTCTCATCGTCATCGGAATTTGTTCAGTAATTGCCTACATGACAGGCTTCATTTTCGGCGGCGCATTTTATTACCACTTGGCCATTTCGCTCGGCTACGGTGCGTCTTTCAATTGGTTACACATATTTCTAGCAAGAAACTTCCCCATATGGTCTAACCCCTTAAGGACCGCTGTGTCCGTCAGTATTGGCTCGATCATTGGCACCATGAATATGCAGCTTTGGATATACCAGTATCGAGGGTCCTGGCGAACAGAGTTTCTGCTGCCGACGCTGATATTCACCGTCTCTGTCGCGATTTTCACTGCCTGTTTTTTCTTCATGCGTGATCGAGCAAGGCAAGCGGAAAATGATCTAAAAGACGCGAAGCTCCGTCAAGCCGAACAGGAAAAGGCACTGATAAACAGCCAACTTAAAAGCCTGCAAGGCCAAATGGAACCTCACTTTCTATTCAATACACTGGCTAACATCCAGGTACTCATAGATATCGATGCTCCCAAAGCCAAAATGCTGCTCGAGAAAATCACTGATCTGCTTCGCGCCAGCCTCAAGCAGCAGCGTAAAGATACAATTTCGCTGCATGATGAACTAAAGCTACTCGACAGCTACCTTTCTATTCAGCAAATTCGCCTTTGTGACCGGATGGAGTTTGAAATAAAAGTCGATACCTCTATCTCAAAACAAACCCGGATTCCTCCATTTCTGATCCAGCCTGCAGTCGAAAACGCTGTGGTACACGGTATTGAGCCATCGGTTAAAGGGGGATACATCCAAATCAACTTTTCAAGACAGGAAGACATACTTACCATCGACGTTTCCGATAACGGCATTGGTTTCAATGAAGGTTCTAAAGGAAATGGTGTCAGCATGAAGAACGTGAAAGAACGCCTTTCAACGCTATATGGAGAGAAAGGACGACTTAAACTCATTCCCCATCAAGGAGGGGGATTCACGACAAGGATTTCATTTCAATGCGAGCAATAATTGCAGATGACGAGCCCATTCTCCGTCACCATTTGAGCAGGCTGTTAGGCGCCGTCTCTTACGATATAGATGTCGTTGGCAGTGCTAAAGATGGTATCGAGGCACTGGATCTCATTAAGACTCTTCAACCAGATGTGGTGTTTCTTGATATCAGGATGCCAGGATTGGATGGATTAGAAGTCGCCAACTTACTCAGTGAAATGCAAACACCACCCCGTATTATTTTCGTAACCGCTTACGATCATTACGCCATCGAAGCGTTTGAACACGGCGCGATTGATTACTTAATCAAGCCTATTGATGAAAAACGCCTCAACAAAACCTGCACTCGCCTAAAAACTCGCACTAAACCAACTCTGAATGCGGATGAATTTACCCAAATTCTTTCTCATGCTCAGGAAAAACGTTCTGCACCGCTCACATGGCTGAAAGCAGCTAAAGGTGAAGATATCCACCTTATTCACGTCGATGATGTAGAATACTTCCGAGCAGAGGATAAATACGTCACAGTGGTCACCAACGACTCGGAATACATTATCCGCACTCCACTTCGAAACCTTTCTCAGATGCTCTGTGAAGAAACTTTCTGGCAGATTCACCGCTCAGTCATCGTCAAAGTGTCCGCCATCAGACGAGTTTTCAAGGACATCACTGGAAAAATGGTCGTTGAAGTCTCATCCAACCAAAGTCAATTACCAGTTAGCAGAAACGCTCACTCTCTGTTTAAGCAAATGTAGAATACATCCTAAATAGCTGTTCCTAATAGTAGATCTCAAAGATAAGAGAAACTCAGTCCGCTTTGTGCGATCTGATCAATCGCCAAACCGAAACATACCGACAAAAGGACTGAGTGATGGCCATCATAGCACCGATACCTCGTGGCGAACGTCGTAGGATGAAAAAAGCGATACAGACTACCAAGGACAAGGATTATGCCCGCAGACTTATTGCTCTCATGCAACTCCACGAAGGCAAAACGATTGTCGATGTCTGCCGTATTATCAGTGCAGCCCGCTCCTCAGTGGGTAGGTGGATTGACTGGTTTACTCAAGGTGGTATGGATGCCCTGCACGCTTTGCCTGTTGGCAGACCGCCAACGCTTCCCGTTAGCGAAATGTGTGCGATGCTGACTATTCTGGTTCAGTTTTCCCCGCAGGATTTCGGTTATCAGCGAAGCCGCTGGAGTACAGAGCTTTTAACGATGCAGCTCAATGATGTATTCCAAAGTACAGTGGCGGCTTCTACGGTCAGGCGTTGGTTACCGAAAATCGGGATCGTCTGGCGTAGGGCGGCACCTACCCTCAATATTCGAGACCCTGACAAGGAAGAAAAGCTCGCTCAGATAAGTGAGGCGCTGGACAAATGCAGTGTTGACCATCCGGTGTTTTATGAAGACGAAGTTGATATCGACCTTAACCCCAAAATTGGGGCTGACTGGACGGTAAAAGGCCAGCAGAAAAAAGTGGTCACACCGGGACAGAACTGCA
>NZ_FIZY01000103.1 GCF_900060185.1 Grimontia marina
AAAGAAAGACTCAGACCTATTCATTGCCATGCTGGAGAAGCTAAAGTGGCACTACCGCCGAGCCAAAAGTGTCACCTTGATACTGGATAACTACATCATCCACAAAAGTAAAAAAACGAAGGCTTGGCTCAAGAAGAACCCAAAGTTCAGGCTGCTGTTCCAGCCCGTTTATTGCCCTTGGGTCAACGTCATAGAACGATTGTGGAATGCTCTCCATGAGACAATTACTCGGAATCACAGGTGTAAACATATGTGGCAATTGCTCAGGAAGGTGAAGCACTTTATGGATAACGTATCGCCTTACCCGGGAGGTTGCCACGGCACGGCGAAAATGTAGCACTATTCGGATCAGTTATTTAGTAAAAGGGCATACATCGCTTTTCCTTGGTCATTATTCGCATCAAAAGCCCATTCGTGACCCGGACAGGATGCAGGTGGGTTTGTGTGAGTTTCGACATTGAACATAATCACCCCTGCCCCGCCATTCTTCTCATGAGCGTAGATACGAGTAACTTTACCACTGCCTTCACCTGCTGAGGCGTTTAGAGGGAGTGACAAAAGGAAAAATGAGATAAGGTTTATCAAGGGAAAACGGCGGTTTAAAGATTTAAGTTCTTTCATAATATGAAATTTTCGCGAAGGTACTGAACTATTGAAGCCATATATTAATAAACTCACATTCAGACAATCCATGTCCAAATGCTTTCGGTATGGAGCTTGTTTTCGAGTAATAAAATCCTACAGCGCGATCTGATGCTTTCGCGGTGAGCAATAGTGAGAGAATATCTTTGTCCTCTTTTGTAAACATAATTCGAGGTTTGTGGTTCTGGTCAGGACGGCAGTCATTGGTATTCTGAAGGAGATTTTCAAACTCTACAAAATGACCCTTGTTAGAGTTGGCAGTACTGACAGCAATCCATCGAATTTTGTTGTTGAAAGAAATCTCAGCTTGTGAAAAAAATGAAATTATATAAATGGAAATAGCAAGAAAAATTCCACTTTTCAATTTGTTATCCTCGTTTACTGAAAGCTATTACTTTTTCAATATTCTTATCATGCTAGTTTCATCATATGAACTAATACAAGTCCTGCCATCGAGTTTCACTGTAACTGGGTTTCCGGAAACCATGGCTGCCATTGCAGTGCTATACATCACATTCCCTTGTCCATCTGTTATATTCCAGGAAATAAATGACCCGCTTTTACAGCCATTATTACTTGGTCTGGCATCGCAAACTCGCAAGTAGGCATAGTTACTATTTGTATGTGTTTGTAATGCACACACAGTTACTGTCTCATAGTCATATGCTAATGCAGTTAGACTTAAAAAAGAACAAGTTACAGCTATGGAACGTATTACTTTCATATCTTCACCGTAAGTTATTTGATATATGTTGGTTATCACTGGGGTATGGTATAAATCTCAATGGTGAATCAAAATATTTATTTCAACTTTGTAATCAGAATTATTTATTAAGCATAAAGTAAACTGGTGCAAGTGCATTGCTATAGGTAGGCATTGACTCGCATGAAGATGAGGCATAATTTGTGATAACTGGTACTTGGCTTACTTTCGCTGTCATCGCCATAGACAACCAACTTTTACAAACCTCTTGAGTAATCCCTTTCCAAACAGAGTTTACACTACATAGCTGAGTATAGTCATTTCTCCATGTGCTGAATATTATTAAACCTCCTGAATGCTCTACGTATACTCGTTCTACATTTCCATAACACCAGACATTTGAAAAAGCCTGACTTGAGAATAATAAGAGGGATACTGTGATTAACTTTACGAGTTTATGCATGTTTATCTCCAAATATTTTTACGAAAAGATTAGGACAGTAAAATTTCATGGGTAGTTACCTAAAGAAAACGATGACTCTATCAGTTTCATCTAGATGAATAAGAGTCCGTATATATCCAATCCCGAAAAGACAGCACAAAGATATCGATGTAGATTCTTGGAACCTAAATCATTAAATGATAGCCATGACCATCGCCCGCTCTTCGCTGATTAATGTATCAGCAACGCCTTACTATCACTGCGTATCCCGCTGCGTTCGACGCTCTTTTCTTTGCGGTTATGACAAACATTCAGATACGAGCTTTGAACATAGACGCGAATGGATAGAGAAACGTCTGCTGTTGCTCGCACAAACGTTCTGTATAGATGTTTGCGCCTACGCCATTATGAGCAATCACTATCACGTTGTTTTGCACATTAACGTTAAAGACGCCGAATCATTGTCCCTGGAACAGGTCGCAGAGCGCTGGCTCTCATTGCACTCCGGTCCCGTTTTGGTCAACCGCTTTATCCGAGGTGACAAACTGTCCGAAGCTGAAGGCCAACGCAGCGAAGAAATTATCGAACGCTGGCGAGAACGACTGACCAGCATCAGTTGGTTTATGCGTTTGCTCAATCAATACATTGCTTCAGAGGCCAACCGAGAAGACCAATGTACCGGTCATTTCTGGGAAGGACGCTTTAAAAGCCAGGCTCTGCTTGATGAAAAGGCACTCGCAGCTGCAATGACCTATGTGGATTTAAACCCCGTTCGTGCTGCCATTGCTGATACGCCAGAGAAGTCCGCATTTACCTCTGTGAAAGCACGGATTGATGCCCTAAGAAAAGAACAACACACAGCGCCTTATCTTTTCCCTTTTGTCGGTAACCCTCGTGAGCCTATGCCTGATGGTATTCCATTTCGATTAATGGATTACCTAGAGCTTGTCGACTGGACGGGCAGACAAATCCGCGATGATAAACGCGGTCACATCGACACCACCTTGCCACCCATTCTTTCCAGACTCGGCTTTGAATCGGCCGAATGGATGATTGCTTGCACTCAAATCGAGCAGGGTAGGTTAGTCGGCAGTAGCCGAGCGATTAAAGCAGCACTACCTCACCTAAACCGAAAGCGACTATCAGGCTTTAGACTGCCTGACGGATAACTTTCTTCCTCGAACCAAACATCAACAACCAACAGGCTATTGCCTGTTTTTATGCTGTTTGAAGTTTGTAGATTTGGCTTGGATTGACGCGGAATCTCGTCTGTAGCCACTTCTGAGCATCTTTCTGATAAATTCAACATTATATCAATGGGTTGTTGATATAAGAGTGATTAGATTTTTCTTGTGATGTCTGTCCCAGTAGTTTATTTCCACAAAATGACCCTTGTTAGAGTTAGCAGTACTGATGGCAATCCATGAGATTTTGTTGTTGAAAGAAATCTCAGCTTGTGAAAAAAATGAAATTATATAAATGGAAATGGCAAGAAAAATTCCACTTTTCAATTTGTTATCCTCGTTTACTGAAAGCTATTACTTTTTCAATATTCTTATCATGCTAGTTTCATCATATGAACTAATACAAGTCCTGCCATCGAGTTTCACTGTAACTGGATTCCCGGAAACCATAGCTGCCATCGCAGTGCTATACATCACATTCCCTTGTCCATCTGTTATATTCCAGGAAATAAATGACCCGCTTTTACAACCATTATTGCTTGGTCTGGCATCACAAACTCGCAAGTAGGCATAGTTACTATTTGTATGTGTTTGTAATGCACACACAGTTACTGTCTCATAGTCATATGCTAATGCAGTTAGACTTAAAAAAGAACAAGTTAGAGCTATGGAACGTATTAATTTCATATCTTCACCGTAAGTTATTTGATATATGTTGGTTATAATTTGGTTAAAGTATAAATTTCAATGGTGAATCAAAATTTTTATTTCAACCTTGTAATCAGAATTATTTATTAAGCATAAAGTAAATTGGTGCAAGTGCGTTGCTATAGGTAGGCATTGACTCGCATGAAGATGAGGCATAATGTGTGATAACTGGTACTTGGCTTACTTTCGCTGTCATCGCCATAGACAACCAACTTTTACAAACCTCTTGAGTAATCCCTTTCCAAACAGAGTTTACGCTACATAGCTGAGTATATTCATTTCTCCATGTGCTGAATATTATTAAACCTCCTGAATGCTCTACGTATACTCGTTCTACATTTCCATAACACCAAACTGCGTTTGAGAAAGCCTGGCTTGAGAATAATAAGAGGGATACTGTGATTAACTTTACGAGTTTATGCATATTTCTCTCCAAATATATTCACGATAAGATTAGGACAGTAAAACTTCATGGGGAGTTACCTAAAGAAAACGATGACTCTATCAGTTTCATCTAGATGAATAAGAGTCCGTATATATCCAATCCCGAAAAGACAGCATAAAGATACCGATGTAGATTCATGGAACCTTAAGCTTTAAATGATAGCCATGACCATCGCCCGCTCTTCGCTGATTAATGTGTCAGCAACGCCTTACTATCATTGCATATCTCGATGCGTTCGCCGCTCTTTTCTTTGCGGTTATGACAAACATGCAGATAAGTGCTTTGAACACAGACGCGAATGGATAGAGAAGCGTCTACTGTTACTGGCACAAACGTTCTGTATTGATGTTTGCGCCTACGCCATTATGAGCAATCACTATCACGTTGTTTTGCACATTAACGTTAAAGACGCCGAATCATTGTCCCTGGAACAGGTCGCTGAACGCTGGCTCTCATTGCACTCCGGTCCCGTTTTGGTCAACCGCTTTATCCGAGGTGACAAACTGTCCGAAGCTGAAGGCCAACGCTGCGAAGAAATTATCGAACTCTGGCGAGAGCGACTGACCAGCATCAGTTGGTTTATGCGCCTGCTCAATCAATACATTGCTACAGAGGCCAACCGAGAAGACCAATGTACCGGTCATTTCTGGGAAGGGCGCTTTAAAAGCCAGGCTTTGCTTGATGAAAAGGCACTGGCAGCAGCCATGGCATATGTAGATTTAAACCCGGTGCGCGCTGCGATTGCCGATACGCCAGAGAAGTCCGCATTTACCTCTGTGAAAGCACGGATTGATGCCCTAAGAAAAGAACAACACACAGCGCCTTATCTTTTCCCTTTTGTCGGTAACCCTCGTGAGCCTATGCCTGATGGTATTCCATTTCGATTAATGGATTACCTAGAGCTTGTCGACTGGACGGGCAGACAAATCCGCGATGATAAACGCGGTCACATCGACGCCACCTTGCCACTCATTCTTTCCAGACTCGGATTTGAATCGGCCGAATGGATGAGTGCTTGCACTCAAATCGAGCAGGGCAGGTTAGTCGGCAGCAGCCTAGCGATTAAAGCAGCGCTACCTCATCTAAACCGAAAGCGGTCATCAGGATTTAGACTGCCTGACGGCTAACTTTCTTCCTCAACTCAAACACTACCAATCAACAGGCTATTGCCTGTTTTTGTGTTGTTTGAAATTTATGCATTTCGCTTGAATTGAGGGGAAATTACCTCACAAGCCCATTTTTAGTGCCTTTCTTTTAAACCTATCATTATAACAATGGGTTGCTGATAGAAGAGTTACTAGATTTCTCTTAGGGTGCCTGTCCCACTAATTTCCTTAAAGCGACTATCAGGCTTTAGACTGCCTGACGGCTAACTCTCTTCCTCGAACCAAACACTACCAACCAACAGGCTATTGCCTGTTTCTCTGTTGTTTGAAATTTACAGGTTTGGCTTGGATTGACGTCTTACGGTGTTTGTCCCGCTAATATTGCCTCACCTCAACCGAAAGCGACTATCAGGGTTTAGACTGCTTGACAGCTAAAACTTTTCTTCTCAACCCAAACACTACCAACCAACAAGCTATTGCCTGTTTTTATGCTATTTGAAGTTTGCAGATTTGGTTTTGATTGACGCGGAATCTCGTCTGTAACCACTTCTGAGCACCTTTCTGATAAGTTTAAAATTATATCAATGAGTTATTGATATAAGAGTGATTAGATTTTTCTTACGGTGTCTGTCCCGTTAACTCCTTAATTTATACTTGACTTATTCGAAGCGTATAGCATCAATTTGGCACAACTTACTTTTTGAGCCTTTCCAAACTCGATCATCATATATTTGAAATCTTACCTTCTGATTTGTTGTGTACGCTGTTAGCAAGAAGGAAGTAATGGTGTTGTATCCAGGAGCTGCGGGTGATAACCAAACGCCATCTTCACAACCGGGCACACCAGTCTGAAACCACGCTATAACGTCAGCACCGTCTCTTCCTGCTACAGCACCATAGTCATCGTATGCAAATATCCTATCAATAGTTTTAGTTTGGGTACTGACTATATCAGCGCTAGCGTAAAAGCCTGAAAGAAGGAAAGTTGCTGCTAAATAGCTGTTCCTAATAGTAGATCTCAAAGATAAGAGAAACTCAGTCCGCTTTGTGCGATCTGATCAATCGCCAAACCGAAACATACCGACAAAAGGACTGAGTGATGGCCATCATAGCACCGATACCTCGTGGC
>NZ_FIZY01000104.1 GCF_900060185.1 Grimontia marina
ACAAAGCACACAAGGTTTATCCCTACCTGCTGCGTGATATCGATGTCACTTATCCAAACCAAGCTTGGGCGATTGACATCACGTACATCCCCATGGCGAAGGGGTTCCTGTATCTGGTGGCCATTATCGACTGGTATAGCCGCAAAGTACTGGCTTGGCGCTTGTCGAATACGATGGATACAAGCTTTTGCATTGAGGCTCTCGAAGACGCACTGCAACACTACGGGCCGCCCGATATCTTCAATTCAGATCAAGGCAGCCAGTTTACTAGCGCTGAGTTTACTCAGAGATTAATCGACCATGATGTACGGATAAGCATGGATGGGAAAGGACGCTGGGTCGACAACGTGTTCATCGAGCGATTATGGCGTAGCTTGAAATATGAGGAGGTTTACTTAAAAGCCTATACCACCCCCCGAGAAGCTGAACTTGAAATCGGCCACTACATGGTGTTCTATAACGAAGAGCGTAACCATCAGGGACTCAATGACCTTACTCCTGATGAAGCCTACTTCGGCAGGCAAAGATACGCAGCATGAGCGGGATCAAACACTTAAAAAATTAGCTTGTGTGTCCAACCAATGGGGTCCACTTCTTTGTTACCACTCAAGGCTGCGCCCTGATGGGTTAAGTCTTTCGCTATGTCTACCTTGCCATATCGGGACAATGACGTTTCATTGCGGTTTTGGGTCGCTGCCAGCGTAATGTCATTGCCTGCGGCGAGTGCCAGTGTGTCACCAGCAACGAGTGAGGATGCCTGAACGTCAATGTCATTATTGGCATTCAGTGTCAGGTTGCCGCCTGCAGAGACATGGCTGGCAAGTGTGGAAGTCTCAAGGTCTGCGCTTTGTTTGTAGGCGCCATCAAAGCTGTCATAAGTACGCAGCTCTCCGGCTGCAATCACTATGTTTTCTCCGGCGTTCAAGCTGGCATTTTCGCCGGCTTTCAATTCAGCAGCGGTATTGTTAATGGACTTTCCTGCATTCAGGGTCAGATTACCGCTCGCCTGAATGCTGGCCATATCACCGACTTCCGTCTGGGTAGTGACAATGTCGCTGGCATGGGAATTTGTGGTCACTGTGCCGTCTTTGCGCACAGATTGCTGCTGCACAAAGGTCTGGTTAATGATGTTGCCACTTTCGCTGGTAAGGCTGACGTTATCACCGGCGATCGAACCACTGATATTGCGGATATCGTTTTTCGCTATCAGCGTCGTATCAATGCCTGCTAACAGTTCACCGGCGACATTGTTGATTTCATTCTGGCTGATCAGGGAAAGGTTATTGTCAGCGTGGATGCTGCCGCTGTTGGTGATGTCGCCTGCCTCGACACGCACAGTATTACCTGATACCGAAGCAATCTGGGCAAGGTTGCTTTCATCCACATTGGCAAGATAAAGCTTGGGCGCCAGTACCTTGTGACCGTTTACCAGAATGGGCTCATACCACACCATGCTGTGGGTCAACTGGTTAATTTGATTGGCCGTCAGCGCAACACCTGGGGTTAAGTTATACGCGGCGGTCTGCATGGTTGCGCTGTCGAGCAGTTGTTTCATTTGCTCAAGGTTGCCGCCGACATCAGCGGTCAGGTATCGCTTGCCGGTTTGTTCGAAAATCGCCTGAGAGATAATACGGGTGTCGTAATACGCATCGCCCGAAAACGAGGACAGTCACCTCAAGAAAAAGTGAAACCAGTCAGTTTCACTTCAATGAGTGGAACACCATAAATCGACGAACCCGAGGCGACGACTCCCTCAACCCCATGTAGTTTTGGGAAATACCAATCTATCGGCTTCTTCTATGACGACAGCACGTTCATCACTGATCAATGTATCGGTAACACCCTACTATCACTGTGTTTCCCGTTGCGTTAGACGGTCATTTCTTTGTGGCTATGACAAACACACTGACAAGAACTTTGAGCACAGACGCGAATGGATAGAAAAACGTCTGCTGATGCTCGCAAAAATATTCTGCATCGATGTCTGTGCATACGCCATTATGAGCAATCACTATCACGTCGTTTTGCACATCAATCTCGAAGACGCAGAATCATTATCATTGGAAAACGTTGCTGAACGTTGGCTGTCATTGCATTCAGGCCCGGTGTTGGTGAACCGCTTTATGTGCGGTGACAAGCTTTCTGAGGCCGAGAACGAGCGTTGTGAAGAGATAATCCAGTGCTGGCGGGAACGATTGACCAGTATCAGTTGGTTTATGCGTTTGCTCAATCAATACATCGCTTCTGAAGCTAATAAGGAAGACCAATGCACAGGACACTTTTGGGAAGGCCGCTTTAAAAGCCAAGCGCTGCTTGATGAAAAAGCACTGGCCGCAGCCATGGCGTATGTAGATTTAAACCCTGTTCGTGCAGCCATTGCCGAAACACCAGAGCAATCCGCGTTTACCTCCGTCAAAGCAAGGATTGAAGCGTTAAGAAAAGAGCAACACACCGCGCCCTGTCTTTTCCCTTTTGTGGGCAATCCACGCGAGCCCATGCCAAGTGGCATTCCCTTTCGATTAATGGATTATCTGGCGCTTATTGACTGGACAGGAAGGCAATTCAGAGACAACAAACGTGGCCAAATTGACAGTACTTTACCGCCTATTCTCTCCAGGCTCGGCTTTGAACCCAGTGATTGGTTAAAGGCTTGCACCCAAATCGAGTACGGCAGTCTAGTGGGCAGTGACATTGCCATTAAAGCTGCATTACCCCAACTAAACCGGAAGCGCATATCAGGGCTTAGAATGCCTGGCGGCTAAACCTTCTCCTTAACCCCCATGTAATCCAATCACAGGCAATCGCCTGTTTTTGTGCTGTCTCCCGTTTCCAGATTTTGTCAGATTTGATGCGAAATTTAGCGGCCTGAGTCGCTTGAGTGCCTTTCTGACAAAGCAGTCTTTATAAAAACAGATTATCGACAGGTTAATGGTCGTCTTTCTCTAATGGTGACTGTCCTAGTAAGTTCACCCCCAGACTGAGAACTAAGGTGATATTTTCAAACAGTTGCAACTGAGCATTGTGTTCACCACGCTCTGGGGACACGGGTCTTTGGTTGCTTTCTTAGAGTGTGTGTCCCGTTAGTTTGCTGTCTCCCGTTTACAGATTTTGTCAGATTTGATGCGAAATTTAGCGGCCTGAGTCGCTTGAGTGCCTTTCTGACAAAGCAGTCTTTATAAAAACAGATTATCGACAGGTTAATGGTCGTCTTTCTCTAATGGTGACTGTCCTAGTAAGTTTTAGCATTGTGGCTAAAAACAGCGTCAAACATAGAGGTTGGAAATATGGTCGGTTCCGAAACGTCCATCAAAGCAGCCTTGCCGCTTCTTCAGCGTCAAAGGGCATCGGGTCTGCGCCTGCCTGACAGTTGATCCCTCTTTATTCTGCTATTTTCTGTCAATCAGGCCTGAGCCTGATGTTTTTGTTGCTTGAAATCTGGATAAATCGTAACGAGCGTCATCCAGACTGAGAACTAAGGTTAGATTTTCGAACACTGGCGACTGAATATCGTGTTTACCACGCTGTGGGGATTCGGCTCTTTGGCTTCTTTCTTAAAGTGTGTGTCCCTGTTAGTTTTCTCCTGTTAGTTCTTTTCTAATCAAAGAAACGAGCCTGGATATATGTCAGTACTGACCTTCCCTTAAGGGGAATGAAAACCTGAACATCAATGCTGAACACAGTGGTAAAAAGAACGTCAATATCGTCTCGCTACGCGAAACGACAAGAGCGTTTTGGCTTGACGTTAAGGGAGCGTCCATATATGTCCCTGTTAGTTTCTCTATTTAAAGAATATAGATATGTTATTTACAACTCCGTTACTAATTTCTATAACAACAGTTGAGCCGTCAACAACATCAGCTTTTATTGATAGAACACCTCTAGTATCTGTTAAATTTCCTTCAACATAAACAAGATACTTGCCTCCAGCCATAATAGGAAAATGATTTCTAACCTTTTCAGCCTCTTTGTCGTCATCCCTAAAATACTCTAAGTCATCATCTAGAGATTTAATGATTAACACATCGTCAGTGTCTATCGTTATGCAACAATTATTCATATTAAACCTATTTTAATCTAACAGCTGAACCGACAAATCGTTTATTAAATGATTCTAAAGTCTCGTAATAAACACCGCCATTAATTTTTCCGGCTGGATCTCGAATAGCGACTACATCTATACCATTACGCTTAGTGATACCATCTACTACAACATAATGAAAAGTATTATCTCCTGTCTTAACCGTTGCTATAGCTGGCTTACCATTTGATGTCCAAGATTTTAACTGACTGATTTTTACACCACTGTTATATGTTGTTGATTTAACGCCATTGTCAGAGCAAACTTTTTTCAAGGTAGTAAGGTAGGTTCCGCCATCAACATCAGGGGGACGTTTAGCAATAATATCGGTGACAGCTATGGGATTCCCTTGAGTGTTTAAAACCATGCCACAGGAGTGTTGACCACAGGTTACAGAGCCATTGGGTTGAATTTGAATACTTCCCCGATCATTAGTTCTGACGATAGGGCTTCCGGATGAGTCAAGGGGTTGTTGGGCAGTCCATTTCGTATTGCCTCCTGCTATATTCGCCTCTGGGATCAAGCCGACTGCACCAACCTTCACCAAACCATAAGTCTGGCCAGCAACCGCTGTTGTGGCCGAGATGTAGAACTTAGAAACTTCTTTCTTTGCTTCGTGAGAGGTGATTTCCCCACTAGCCTCTCTGGAAGCAATGTCTGCCATGTAGCTATCCAATGCACCGTCTGGGTCTGAAATTGTCCCTTTGATGTTCAGGTACATCGCTTCCAACTGCTGCTGTGCCTGTTCATCCCCTGCAAGCGCAGATGCTGCAGTAACAGCCAAACCAGCCAACTCTGGCACACTTTCAAGGGTTCCCAGCAGTGCATCTGAAGGCAGCTCCATCAGAGCGCCGGTAGCAGCCACCTCCCAAGGACGAGATTCAGACTCGCCGTATTTAGTACTTATATCTAAATATTCAGACAGGGTTCCGTCCGTCACCGCCTCATCTTTGTCGTAGGTGTTAAATGCCTCCACCACTTTTGCTGACTCGAGGTTGCAATCAGGCCCTCCACCACTTTGGCAAGCCGATTTATAGTCCTCATCCCTCTTGGTGTCCGTCTTGTTCAGTGCAATGAGCTCTTTCTGTTTAGATACAAACTCATCGGTCGCACGACAATCGGCACTTGTGCAACGTAGAAGGAAGTCCGTTAACTCAACTTTTCTTTGAGCTTCAGTTTGTGTGAGATAATAATCAACCTTCGCATACCCAACTTTGTCCGCCTTTTGAGTCCCATCGAACACAGACTGACTGTTGGCGAGGCTGTTAGAAAACTCGGCAGTACTGGTGCTGGCCAATTGATTGCCCGTTGCCTGATCAACCCGTTTTTCGAGTTGACCACCAAACATCTGTGACAAGGCCTCTTGAGTCTCATCATTCGCGCCACCTTCTTGTAAGGTCTTGCTCTCAATGAGTTCTTGACCTAACGAATTGACATGAAGTGTTTTCGCACCTTCGATGTCAATGAAGATATCGCCATACTCACTGTTATTCGCATCAATAACGGTCACACCGTGGACGTCTTTGCTGGCGTTATCAGCTAAAGATGTACTGGTCGTCTTTGAAGCGTCATACAAGCCGATGTCAGTAAGTGCAAGGCCAAACTTTTCTTGAGCCAAGTGACCAAGGTCTTGCATAGCCTGAGCATACAAATCACCATCACCACTGGTTAACCCGGCAAGAATATGCGCGTTTTCAGGGTCTCGGATAAGCTGGTTTTTAAGCTGTGTGCCGACGGCATTGTTGTGCAGCGCACTCCAGAAACTCAGTAAGCCAAC
>NZ_FIZY01000105.1 GCF_900060185.1 Grimontia marina
ATCGGTGCTATGATGGCCATTACTCAGTCCTTTTTGTGGGTTTTCTCTGTTTGGCGATAGATCAGATCGCGCAAACTGGACTGAGTTTCTCTTACCTTTGAGATCTACTATTAGGAACAGCTATTTATATGGCGCTTTTTATTAGTAACGCCACAAGTAAAATAACAATAATAATGAAGAAATTAGACGGACTTCCACCCGGAAGTATTTTTTTAAAATCTCGAATATTTTTAATTATTTCACCGAGATTGGGAGGCGACTTATTACCACCCCAAGGGTTATTGGACAATTGATTGTTGTTAGGCATTTTTTGACCCTCCGTTCAGTAACTTGAATCAGTGCTGTTAGCCTAAAGACCATATGTTGGTGTGTGTTAAGCGTAAACCTTCGTAATGTAAGGTGATGTCATGGCAGAAAGGAGAGCAGCATAATCCAGAGAAAATGCCACCTCTTCTCCCACGCTCAAGGAATTATCGGCGGTTTCTACAATAAGATGGTCACTGCTGGCATCTTGTAGCTTGATTCCTTTTGGCGGTGTGAGCCCTTGTGGGTAAACATCTTGTCGGCCAATGGCGAGTATTGCCTGATTGACCTCTCCGCGATCATGATATTTTTTGTATTCGCCAAAGGCATTTTTGCGTATTTCTCCCCAAGGTAGAGAGGGTTTTCGATTCATCTCAATGACTTCGGCATAGAGTGTGAAAACATCCTCATGCAGATCCATCACCCTTGTTTGCGTGAGCGTTTCTTTTCCAAGGAAGATAGCTTCTCCAAGCCTCAAGTGATTAACCCGACTGGCTTTATGCTCACCCATTGCCCAAAGAAGATTCGCTGAGTTTCCGCCCGAAATGACAGGGAGTGAAACAGACAAAATAGTTTCCAAGGCCTTTACCAACTCAGACAGGCGCGACATTTTTTCTTTATCTGGCGAAACACCATGCCGACACGTTAAATTTACTCCGATCCCTTCAAGCGAAATGTTGGATTGGCTTAATGTATATGCCATCACGGATTCAAGTAGATCGGGCATGACCCCTTCGCGCAAGTCACCCAATTCAACCATGATGATCACACCATGGGTTCGCCCCGTTTTAGTTGCTGCCAACGACAAGGCGTGAATCACCGTTATCTCCGTGTTCAAGCTGATTTCGCAGTGTTCGACCACCCGCTCTACCTGGCTTAACATTGGCGTACGCGTTAGCAAAAGAGGCACTTGGATGCCGGCTCTCCGCATTCTTTCAATATTCTCGATGCGAGAATCTGCCAACATTGTTGCTCCTGCCTCGATAAATAGCTTTGCCAAATTGGGGTCCCCTTGAGTCACCTTCATCACAGGGGTGGCTGATATGCCAAGCTGAGAGAGTCTTCCCATTAAGCGTTGCGCGTTGTGCTTGAGTTTTCGGCAATCTATCTCCAATCTAGGCGATATCATGGCGTGATACTTGGAAGCTGTTTATTTAGCGCAGGAAAGGTATTGAAGACCATCTGGCATAAACGCTCAGCAGGCAGAGAGAGAGCATCGGTTACAGGCAGTTCAAACTCCTTGTTGTACTCCTTGACCGTTTCTGCGATGTCATGCGAACTCATTCCTTCATGATTAAGCGTGATACCCAGAACTGGAACGTTACCAAAACCGTTAATGAGATCTATTTCAGAGCGAACAGAAGGCATCGGCATGTTTTCAAAGTCAGTTCGGTGAAGTCTTTTAGGAGCGTGCTGTAAAATCACGCCATGCGGCGCGCAACCACGAAGAATGGCAGCACTCGTGGTAAAGGCGGGATGACTCAGTGCACCTTGCCCTTCTATGATAATGACGTCAGGTTGCTCGGTTTCATAAGCACCCACAATAAGTGATTCAAGCTCACCTGCGCAAAATTGCGAGGGTACAGCATCCATAACAACAGCGTAGCGTGCACCTTGCATGACACCGGTTTGTCCCGTTGCAATGAGCACGACATTCAGGCCGCGCTCGCGCAACGCATTGGCTAAGACAGTCGCTGTGGTGCGTTTGCCGATCGCGCAGTCGGTGCCAGCCACAAGGATTCGAGGACAGCCAACCTGATGAATAATTCCGCTAAATGTTTGCAAGTCATTTTGCGCATGAGGTTTGCGAATGTCGAAAATGGTGACATCGAGGGTGTCTGAAGCGGAAGAGAAGACAGGATCATCATTTAGAAATTCATGCAATCCGTTCACAATATTCATACCGAGTCGCATGGCATAAAGGATCAGTGATTTTTCAGACTCTGAGTAAACACCATTTGAAGGTGCTAAACCAAAGATGAAGTAATCTGGGATACCACCGGCTTTTTCAATTGAATCCTTCAAACTTGCGCAAACAGGAATGCCGTTGTACTCACCGTCAAGAACATAGCCAGCGTCTAAACCGGATTTCTCACTATCGATGACTGAAAGAATGCGAAAGCTTGGGGAGTGCCGAACAAGGCCATTTGCAGTTTTTCCATCAATTTCCCCAAAGTTCGCCTCGCAGTAAACAATGGCCGTTGGTATAGGCTCGAGACCAGATTGGAGTATGTGTAATTTTGAAAACCGTCTAACCAATTGAACATCAAGCGTGTCAATCTCTGTGAATGGTAATGTAGACATAGTGAAACCTAATGAGGTTTAGGCTTAGGGGGCGACGAGTGCAGCCGAGGCGTCATTTCGGGAGGATACAAGAGGTCCCCACTAAGCGATGGGGGAATATAAACAGTAGCACACTAATTTAACCAGTGCGGCTCTTGACTCATACAAGTTGAGTTTGTCTCACTAGAAAGACATTGTTCAAAGTGACAGGCAACTTACCGTGGTCGGTATTGCCTGTTGGCTGAGAAATTGGAGACCATTAAGGCGGTTTCGGTGCGAGGAGTATTACTGCCTTAGTTTGGCGAGACAAATACCTCTGTTTAATATCACTATTTATGTTAGTCAAACAGATGCTTCAATGGATAGGTGAAATCTGGCAATGGTCGAAAACTGTATATCGATTTTTTGACCTCTTCACTGATAGCGCGCAAGCATAGGTTTTAGGCCTATCAGCCCTACTAATGAAAATCCAAGGTTCCCCAAATAAAACTTATCCGAAGTCTTCGCCTTTGAGCACAACCGCCAACTCACTTCTGTCCACTTTTGAGTTGGCCAGGAAAACCTATTTTTGTGCCCTTGAGCTTGTCTCACATTCCGAGCTTTCAGTTCGTTGAACCTAGGAGTACGGAAACGGCAGAAATGACGATATTCAACGCCTGACATGTGAGATGCGCGAAAGCTAATATGTAGATATTCGCAAACTTGATAGCCCAGCTTACTGGATGAGGTGAGCTCTATTCTTCATAATGATTTCATTCACTAAAACCAAGGAAGCGTTGCGTGTCAAAGCAGTATGTGTCGGTTATCCCAAACATGGATATGCCCTCCAACATCAGGGGCGTTGGTGGTGGCGCCAAGTTGAAAACGCATGAGCCAACTTCCGCGAAAGATGACTTTGTTTCACGTAAAATGCGTGAAAGCGAAGCAGCCAAAAGCCGCACTAACAGCCCTATAGAACATGGGGAGCTTTATAAAAGCCAATCTGTTCTCGATTCCCAGAGCGCACAGAATGCCATCGTCAATGACCAACCAACAACCGACGAAGAAAAAGACCACTTAGTGGTGTTTTTAGGCGGTGCGGGGATGCGTGGCGATTATCAATACGACATGGTGCGAGCACTCATGCATGCCGGCGTTAAACGAGCTGTTTGTGGTAACTATTCCGGTGTTTTTGAGAACGGCGAAGATCTGGATTACAACGAATACATTGATATGGGTGCCGATGCGACGTCTGTGATTTTCTACAATCAGGCAGAAGATGACCCCATCGCCCTCCAATTAGTCAACACCAGTGAATGTAACGTCGAATCGAAATACGCGTTGGGCGAAACCGAATGGGTCAACTATTCAGGAAAGAATGCGTATGGTGATGACTGTCCTTCATCGGTCATTAGAGTCAAGCTCGCGCCGAGGACGTTAGACTTATCCCTGCAAGCGCTCGGAGTGGCAGCTCCAACGCCCAGCCAAGGTGGTGAATTTTCGCTGATCTGATACTCATGGGGAGCTGTCATCGCTGCTCGTTCAGCCCTGTATCATGCGAATAGTGGGATAACCGTTCATCATTTAGTGCTCATAGGAGCGCCAATCAATCACAGCCTTTTGAAAGCGGTAAAATCTAACAGTAATATAAAAACTGTCGTAGTAATTGACTTGATAAGCCAAGGAGATCCCATTTACGCTGGAATCAGTGATGGGGAAATCATTATGAAGGCCAATGAATTGCGTACTCAAATGCTAAAAGGCTCGGGACATTTTTACTACTCTGTTGAGAGCAAAGACGGAAAAAAGCGGCGTGCAGATCTGGCAAGAGAACTTGTGGGGTTAGGAATACGATGATTTTCTCCAATCTATTGCGGGTTTTAACCTTAGCCATTCTCTCTTTGGCGATAATCTCGTTTGGTCTTCACTTCTATGATCCAGCAACAGGGAAAGGCGAGGGCTTTTCCCCGTTTGTTTCTTACGTGACTGTCTATACCCCGTTCATAGTGGGAATATTTTTTGTTTTCCTCTTCGTGTTAGATGTTTACCGTCTGATTAAAAGTCGAAACAAAAGAGAGTTTTATTGGCTACTTTGGGATGTTACCGCCTTCAGTATTTACATCGCTGCAACATTAAGCGTACTGATTGACTCAATTGATAAATCTGGAATGGTATAGCTGCTTTCCCCGACTAAATTTTCCCCATTGCGAGGCCGGAAACGGCAGAAAGGCAGACATTCAACGCTTAGCATTAGTAGGACTTGGCGAACACAATCTGTAAAATACCTGAACAATTAATATAAAAGTGTTTTCTATGCTTCTCTCCTCCGTTATCGAAAATGCGTTACTAAACCTTTATACCAACGTTTCCGCCGCTAAGGGCTTCACCCCATTGGAAAAGCGTAATCACATTCTTAGCCGGTACCTGAAACCCAAGTTAAAAGACCCGCGCTACAAGTCGATCAAAAATGAACTTAAGCAAATGCTCAACATCTCTCGTACCAAAGGAGCAAACTTGGAGAAAAAACTGTGGGAGCTGAATGCGGTTTCAGTTGGGTATCAGCAAAAAATCGATGATGCGACAAAGCTCTTTGATCAACTAAATTTTTTACATGATGAACATGGTATCGATGCAAAGCTCTTCAATGAAAAATCGGATGACAGCCCGTCTAATAACACAATCTATGTGTTGCCTGAGCATATTGAACATTGTTTCAATCAGAGCGGTGAGCAGACATCCCCGCTGTCACTGATGATACAGGGAGACAAAGCGTCGGGGTTAGCAGAGCTCATTAACGCCCACGGTCTTTTTCGGGCCGAGCAAAAAGAGTTGAATGAAAAGGCATGCCAGGCACATGTTCTTCTTCATCCAATCAGTCAACCGTAACGATGAATTCTGGGAATGGCTGACACGTTTTTGTCGGGTGGACGACACTTGTTGCCAAGTGCCGTCTCCCTAAGAACCGTACGTGCAACTTTCACTGCATACGGCTCAAGCCTCCACAAAGGCATCGTTTGATACCCAGCAACTTATAACGCAGCCAG
>NZ_FIZY01000106.1 GCF_900060185.1 Grimontia marina
ACCTGACTATTCCACTGCAACAACTGAACGGACTGGAAACACTGGTCATAATCATGGTGGCGAATAAGTACGCGTTCTTGCAAATCACCAGAAGGCGGTTCCTGAATGAATGGGAAGCCTTCAAGAAGGTGATAAGCAGGAGAAACATACGAAGGCGCATAACGATACCACTGACCCTCAGCAATCTTAAACTTCTTAGACGAATCACCAGAACGGAAAACATCCTTCATAGAAATTTCACGCGGCGGCAAGTTGCCATACAAAACAGGGTCGCCAGCAATATCGGTATAAGTCAAAGCACCTTTAGCGTTAAGGTACTGAATCTCTTTAGTCGCAGTAGGCGGAAAACGAACAAGCGCAAGAGTAAACATAGTGCCATGCTCAGGAACAAAGAAACGCGGCACAGAATGTTTATAGGTCTGTTGAACACGACCAGAAAACTGGCCTAACGACGTTTGGTCAGTTCCATCAACATCATAGCCAGATGCCCAGAGATTAGAGCGCATGACAAGTAAAGGACGGTTGTCAGCGTCATAAGAGGTTTTACCTCCAAATGAAGAAATAACATCATGGTAACGCTGCATGAAGTAATCACGTTCTTGGTCAGTATGCAAATTAGCATAAGCAGCTTGCAGACCCATAATGTCAATAGATGTGGTAGAAGTCGTCATTTGGCGAGAAAGCTCAGTCTCAGGAGGAAGCGGAGCAGTCCAAATGTTTTTGAGATGGCAGCAACGGAAACCATAACGAGCATCATCTTGATTAAGCTCATTAGGGTTAGCCTCGGTACGGTCAGGCATCCACGGCGCTTTAAAATAGTTGTTATAGATATTCAAATAACCCTGAAACAAATGCTTAGGGATTTTATTGGTATCAGGGTTAATCGTGCCAAGAAAAGCGGCATGGTCAATATAACCAGTAGTGTTAACAGTCGGGAGAGGAGTGGCATTAACACCATCCTTCATGAACTTAATCCACTGTTCACCATAAACGTGACGATGAGGGACATAAAAAGTAAAAATGTCTACAGTAGAGTCAATAGCAAGGCCACGACGCAATGGAGAAAGACGGAGAGCGCCAACGGCGTCCATCTCGAAGGAGTCGCCAGCGATAACCGGAGTAGTTGAAATGGTAATAAGACGACCAATCTGACCAGCAAGGAAGCCAAGATGGGAAAGGTCATGCGGCATACGCTCGGCGCCAGTTTGAATATTAGACATAATTTATCCTCAAGTAAGGGGCCGAAGCCCCTGCAATTAAAATTGTTGACCACCTACATACCAAAGACGAGCGCCTTTACGCTTGCCTTTAGTACCTCGCAACGGCTGCGGACGACCAGGGCGAGCGCCAGAACGTTTTTTACCTTTAGACATTACATCACTCCTTCTGCACGTAATTTTTGACGCACGTTTTCTTCTGCGTCAGTAAGAACGTCAGTGTTTCCTGCGCGTACACGCAAGGTAAACGCGAACAATTCAGCGGCTTTAACCGGACGCTCGACGCCATTAATAATGTTTTCCGTAAATTCAGCGCCTTCCATGATGAGACAGGCCGTTTGAATGTTGACGGGATGAACATAATAAGCAATGACGGCAGCAATAAACTCAACAGGAGCAGGAAAGCGAGGGTATCCTACAAAGTCCAGCGTACCATAAACGCAAGCCTCAACGCAGCGACGAGCACGAGAGCGGTCAGTAGCAATCCAAACTTTGTTACTCGTCAGAAAATCGAAATCATCTTCGGTTAAATCCAAAACGGCAGAAGCCTGAATGAGCTTAATAGAGGCCAAAGCGGTCTGGAAACGTACGGATTGTTCAGTAACTTGACTCATGATTTCTTACCTATTAGTGGTTGAACAGCATCGGACTCAGATAGTAATCCACGCTCTTTTAAAATGTCAACAAGAGAATCTCTACCATGAACAAAATGTGACTCATATCTAAACCAGTCCTTGACGAACGTGCCAAGCATATTAAGCCACTTCTCCTCATCCAACGCGTCAGTTTTTGACAGAATCGTTAGTTGATGGCGAAAGGTCGCAAAGTAAGAGCTTCTCGAGCTGCGCAAGGATAGGTCGAATTTTCTCATTTTCCGCCAGCAGTCCACTTCGATTTAATTCGTAAACAAGCAGTAGTAATTCCTGCTTTATCAAGATAATTTTTCGACTCATCAGAAATATCCGAAAGTGTTAACTTCTGCGTCATGGAAGCGATAAAACTCTGCAGGTTGGATACGCCAATCATTTTTATCGAAGCGCGCATAAATTTGAGCAGATTTGTCGTCACAGGTTGCGCCGCCAAAACGTCGGCTACAGTAACTTTTCCCAGCCTCAATCTCATCTCTCTTTTTGCGTTCTGCTTCAATATCTGGTTGAACGGCGTCGCGTCGTAACCCAGCTTGGTAAGTTGGATTAAGCACTCCGTGGACAGATTTGTCATTGTGAGCATTTTCATCCCGAAGTTGCGGCTCATTCTGATTCTGAACAGCTTCTTGGGAAGTAGCGACAGCTTGGTTTTTAGTGAGTTGTTCCATTCTTTAGCTCCTAGACCTTTAGCAGCAAGGTCCATATCTGACTTTTTGTTAACGTATTTAGCCACATAGAAACCAACAGCCATATAACTGGTAGCTTTAAGCGGCTCACCTTTAGCATCAACAGGCCACAACCAACCAGAACGTGAAAAAGCGTCCTGCGTGTAGCGAACTGCGATGGGCATACTGTAACCATAAGGCCACGTATTTTGCAAGCTATTTAACTGGCGGCGATTGCGTACCCGACGACCAAAATTAGGGTCAACGCTACCTGTAGGAAGTGTCCGCATAAAGTGCACCGCATGGAAATGAAGACGGCCATTAGCTGTACCATACTCAGGCACACAAAAATACTGATAGCAGTCGGCGTGTGAATCATTAGCCTTGCGACCCTCGGCAGCAAGAACCATACGACCAATATCACGAAAATAGTCACGCAAAGCATTGGGATTATCATAAAACGCCTCTAATCGGTCGTCAGCCAACGTGAGAGTGTCAAAAACGATAAACCAACCATCAGCATGAGCCTGTCGCATTGCATTCATCAAACGCTGAATAGCAAAGCCTCTACGCGATTTCATAGTGGAGGCCTCCAGCAATCTTGAACACTCATCCTTAATACCTTTCTTTTTGGGGTAATTATACTCATCGCGAATATCCTTAAGAGGGCGTTCAGCAGCCAGCTTGCGGCAAAACTGCGTAACCGTCTTCTCGTTCTCTAAAAACCATTTTTCGTCCCCTTCGGGGCGGTGGTCTATAGTGTTATTAATATCAAGTTGGGGGAGCACATTGTAGCATTGTGCCAATTCATCCATTAACTTCTCAGTAACAGATACAAACTCATCACGAACGTCAGAAGCAGCCTTATGGCCGTCAACATACATATCACCATTATCGAACTCAACGCCCTGCATACGAAAAGACAGAATCTCTTCCAAGAGCTTGATGCGGTTATCCATCTGCTTATGGAAGCCAAGCATTGGGGATTGAGAAAGAGTAGAAATGCCACAAGCCTCAATAGCAGGTTTAAGAGCCTCGATACGCTCAAAGTCAAAATAATCAGCGTGACATTCAGAAGGGTAATAAGAACGAACCATAAAAAAGCCTCCAAGATTTGGAGGCATGAAAACATACAATTGGGAGGGTGTCAATCCTGACGGTTATTTCCTAGACAAATTAGAGCCAATACCATCAGCTTTACCGTCTTTCCAGAAATTGTTCCAAGTATCGGCAACAGCTTTATCAATACCATGAAAAATATCAACCACACCAGAAGCAGCATCAGTGACGACATTAGAAATATCCTTTGCAGTAGCGCCAATATGAGAAGAGCCATACCGCTGATTCTGCGTTTGCTGATGAACTAAGTCAACCTCAGCACTAACCTTGCGAGTCATTTCTTTGATTTGGTCATTGGTAAAATACTGACCAGCCGTTTGAGCTTGAGTAAGCATTTGGCGCATAATCTCGGAAACCTGCTGTTGCTTGGAAAGATTGGTGTTTTCCATAATAGACGCAACGCGAGCAGTAGACTCCTTCTGTTGATAAGCAAGCATCTCATTTTGTGCATATACCTGGTCTTTCGTATTCTGGCGTGAAGTCGCCGACTGAATGCCAGCAATCTCTTTTTGAGTCTCATTTTGCATCTCGGCAATCTCTTTCTGATTGTCCAGTTGCATTTTAGTAAGCTCTTTTTGATTCTCAAATCCGGCGTCAACCATACCAGCAGAGGAAGCATCAGCACCAGCACGCTCCCAAGCATTAAGCTCAGGAAATGCAGCAGCAAGATAATCACGAGTATCCTTTCCTTTATCAGCGGCAGACTTGCCACCAAGTCCAACCAAATCAAGCAACTTATCAGAAACGGCAGAAGTGCCAGCCTGCAACGTACCTTCAAGAAGTCCTTTACCAGCTTTAGCCATAGCACCAGAAACAAAACTAGGGACGGCCTCATCAGGGTTAGGAACATTAGAGCCTTGAATGGCAGATTTAATACCAGCATCACCCATGCCTACAGTATTGTTATCGGTAGCAAGCACATCACCTTGAATGCCACCGGAGGCGGCTTTTTGACCGCCTCCAAACAATTTAGACATGGCGCCACCAGCAAGAGCAGAAGCAATACCGCCAGCAATAGCACCAAACATAAATCACCTCACTTAAGTGGCTGGAGACAAATAATCTCTTTAATAACCTGATTCAGCGAAACCAATCCGCGGCATTTAGTAGCGGTAAAGTTAGACCAAACCATGAAACCAACATAAACATTATTGCCCGGCGTACGGGGAAGGACGTCAATAGTCACACAGTCCTTGACGGTATAATAACCACCATCATGGCGACCATCCAAAGGATAAACATCATAGGCAGTCGGGAGGGTAGTCGGAACCGAAGAAGACTCAAAGCGAACCAAACAGGCAAAAAATTTAGGGTCGGCATCAAAAGCAATATCAGCACCAACAGAAACAACCTGATTAGCGGCGTTGACAGATGTATCCATCTGAATGCAATGAAGAAAACCACCATTACCAGCATTAACCGTCAAACTATCAAAATATAACGTTGACGATGTAGCTTTAGGTGTCTGTAAAACAGGTGCCGAAGAAGCTGGAGTAACAGAAGTGAGAACCAGCTTATCAGAAAAAAAGTTTGAATTATGGCGAGAAATAAAAGTCTGAAACATGATTAAACTCCTAAGCAGAAAACCTACCGCGCTTCGCTTGGTCAACCCCTCAGCGGCAAAAATTAAAATTTTTACCGCTTCGGCGTTATAACCTCACACTCAATCTTTTATCACGAAGTCATGATTGAATCGCGAGTGGTCGGCAGATTGCGATAAACGGTCACATTAAATTTAACCTGACTATTCCACTGCAACAACTGAACGGACTGGAAACACTGGTCATAATCATGGTGGCGAATAAGTACGCGTTCTTGCAAATCACCAGAAGGCGGTTCCTGAATGAATGGGAAGCCTTCAAGAA
>NZ_FIZY01000107.1 GCF_900060185.1 Grimontia marina
GTGCTATGATGGCCATTACTCAGTCCTTTTTGTGGGTTTTCTCTGTTTGGCGATAGATCAGATCGCGCAAACTGGACTGAGTTTCTCTTACCTTTGAGATCTACTATTAGGAACAGCTATTTAGTATTGTGCGAGTCGCTGCTACTGAGTATCTGAAGTTGGCAATGACACTGAATGCTTCCTCGCCGGTGTAACGTAATGTCGTCAACTGTACTATTGATTTAGGGCGATTTAAGGAAGGGTCTTTCAATGAACATGAGGTATGAAAGTAAACCTTGATTGATGTTGAGTTATCAATGGTTTGCGGCTGTCTCAGTAAGAAAAGGCATTGGTATTGCTTTAGTGTTTTCCGCGGCTCCTTGTGAAGGGTTCATTAACGGAGGAGGGTGTTGTTTAGGTTGGAAGTAATCGTCGGTATTAAAGTTGAGCTCGTTTCCTAAAGCTACATGGAGTGATATCCATGTTAATAGTCAAAAAAAGAGCCTTGATTGAAAAGTTCTATATATTACTCAATATTCAACTTGGCTTATAAAACAAGTGTAATAACATCTTCTTCTTGTAATATCACAACTTAATATATATCTGGCTTTTATTTTGACCGGAAAAATAAGAAGCCCGGTAAGTACCGAGCCTCATTGCAGTTTACTGAGGGAAGGCATTCGATTCGCAATTCACTACGACTAAAGTATTCCGCCCCAGTACATTGCATTTGCAAGAGTGAAAGCGATCGTCGCGCCCATTAGAACAAAAAGCGGAATGTAATTAAAAATTTTTGAAGAGATATTTTTTGACACAATATTAACCCAATGAAGAATAGTTACATAGATTATGCAAATAAATGTGATATATATCAACATCTGAGTGGTGGTGTTTTATTTGTTATTTTTAATAATAGGTAGTGATTTTGACTGGTGATTGAAAAGGCTTATAACTGATTTGTCGGATTTTTAATATATTGTGGAGGTTCGTCAACAATGACTGAAAGGGTTAATAAAAAGGGCAGGTTTCTGCCCTTTATATTCAAAATTCAAGAAAATACGTCTTGAAGTGGTGGTACTACCTGCTTCTTGCGACTTAGGACGCCATCTAGCCAAACCCGACCATTTACGGTTTCTTTTCCATATGCTTGCTCAACTACAGAAACGTCATCGGAAATAACCAGAAGTTCAGAGCCTTCTTTCATAATGTCAGTCAGCAGAAGCATCACGGTGTGGCGATTACCTTCATCTTTTAGTAAAGCAATGTCTGCTTCCAGTTCCGCTTTGATCTCATCAAAAACTGATAGGTCAACAACTTCTAGCTGGCCGATACCTACTAGGTTGCCGTTCATGTTGAAATCTTTGTAGTCACGCATAACCAGATCACGGATTGGCGTTCCAGCTACCGCAGATTTCACATTAAACATTTCCAAGCCCAGTGCTTGGTAATCTTCAATGCCCGCAATCTTTGCCAGATCTTCCACACAGCGTATATCTGCTGTAGTGCAAGTTGGAGATTTGAAGATAACGGTGTCGCTCAGAATCGCGCACATCATGATGCCTGCGATCTCTTTTGGAATTTCTACGCCGTGGAAGTCATACATCATTTTGATGACGGTGTTAGAACAGCCAACAGGACGGATCCAACATTCCAGTGGGGTAGAAGTGGTTAGGTCGCCCAGTTTGTGGTGGTCAACGATACCGACGATCGTGGCTTCTGCGATGTCGTCAGGTGCTTGAGTCAGTTCAGAGTGGTCAACGATGTATACTTCTTCGCCTGCATAGCTCAGTTTCAGCTCAGGAGCTTCAAAGCCAAAGCGATCCAGAATGAAAGCAGTCTCTGGGGAAGGCTCTCCAAGACGCGCTGCTACTGCTGGCTCATCGATTTGGTTTTTCAGGTATGTAAGTGCAATTGCACCACAGATAGAATCAGAATCAGGGATCTTATGACCCACAACATACATTGGCATATTTGGCTCTCGTCATGCTCACATTTGAATTTTGGCGCATTTTACCAGAGTGGCCTTAAATGTACATTCATCCATAGTATGAGGATGTAACAATCGCCCAACATGCGTTGAGCGTTAAAGTTACGGCGAAAAATGCTGAAAAACGACAGCCATCAAAGTGGGAGGATCACACCGACATTGAGTTGAGGCGCTAAGCCGCTCGGCAGAAAGGTGTCCTGATGTCGAAAGTATCCCATTTCAAGACCATATCTGACTTTGATAGGTAGATTGTAATCAAACACCAATGCTGCGCCGACACTTGGTCCATAGGCCTTCAGATCTTCTCTATCTCGGCAAAATTAGTTTCTTGTGCCTTTGTACTCAGCAATACCAGCTTCGAGCTGAACCGAATACGCTTGGTGTTTACTTTCTAAATATTGAACACCTAAACGGTAGTGTTTAACTGACTCTTTGTCTGAGAACCAGTAGGAATCGGCAATTCCGAAACTGCCATACACGGCTTCAAACCCCATGACATCGTTAATGCCAAGTTGAGCACCCAAGCCCCACTGCATTCCGATTTTCAAGTCAGGAGAAAAATGGATATCTGCGGTTGCCATTGAGCTGAATGCAAGTGCTACAGAGCATACTAATTTTTTCATCGTTACTTCTTCCTGTTAGCGAATGGCTCAGAACTTATAGCCGATGGAAAGCGAAAAGTGGTCAGTGAAGGCATCGTCTGTCAGGCGGTCAATGCGCAGGTCGGTATAGATGGTGTCATTGAACGTTGCTCTTACACCCGCACCGACGTAAATCGCGGTGTCTGAGTAAGAGCTGGAAGTACTTCCCGCATCACCAGCATGAAATTCGTATTTGTCTTTGTAGCTTGCAAGGCCAATGACGCCGTAAGGTTTTACATAGAATTGATTGAGATCGAAGGTATAGCCGATATCCGCATCTAACTTGTATGTGTTGGTTTTCAAGTTCGTACCGTATCGCTTCCCATCAGCAATGAGCTCGACACTGTCGCTTGTGTTGCTATATGACATGTTGACACCAAAAATTCGGCTAATGTCATAGCCATATTCGAGTTTAAAACCATTACCCCAATCAACGCGCTCACCATAAACATTTTCAATATCAGCACTGATAAAGCCAACGCCTGCTCGGTGGCCTGAGAAATCGGCTGCCAAAGCGCTTAAAGGAAGGAGGAAGATGGAACCTACTAACACTGCTTTTTTCATGATTGCTCTCTTTATAAGGGAGCATCCTTGCTAATTACGTGAGCCTGTCCTTAAGTGGCGAAACCAGAATAGGGGATTAATGTGATAACCCCCAATTAGCAGCAGTTATGTCGGTGATTAGTTCTGGTTATTGGATGGCGAGTTCCAGTTCTTCTTTTACAAGGCTGTTAAGCCATAGAGTCAGAGGGTCGTTACCGTTTCTTTGGTGGAAGAAACTATTGAGGGAGTAGGTTAGTTCGAAATCTTGGGTATCAATATCTATACGACGCAGAGAAGGGTATGAACTGAAGGGAAAGAGATTGCTGGTAGCGAAAAACATGTCTGATTTATGTAAAACATCGACTATCGCCATTGGGTAGGCAGAGCGAAAGCCAACTTTGTAAGGAAGAGATAATTCTTTCATCTTCTTGGCTGCAACGGGAAGGTCTTCACTCCAACCAGGGATGAAAAGAGAGGCAAGCTCGTACTTAGAAAATTCGTTAGGTGTCGCGGATTTTGATTGAATTGGGTGATCTTTTCTTACCGCGCAACAACCCGTGAGGTCGACTAACTTCTGCTCCCGGATATGTTTAGGCTTAACATCAATACCATATGAAATACCCATTAGAAGTTGGCCACTTTCAATGTCTGTAATAGTAGAAGAAGTCCAATTAACAACTTCAACCTCGAGGAAGGGGGCTTTTTCCCTGAGCTCAAGAATAAAAGTGCCAGACAGACGTATCATGACTTGAGGGGAAATGCGATCCTGATTTTTTTCTTCAGGGTGAGAGGATCAAACGCTTCCAGTTCATTTAAAGAAGATTGGAGGTCGTTTAAAGCCGGAATAATTTTTGCGGCTAATTCTTCCGCTTTGGATGTTTGTTGCAGCCCCTCTGGGACTTTTATAAAAAGCTCATCATTGAAAAAGTGGCGGAGCTTTTTAAGGTTTTGGCTAACGGCTGGTTGTGTTACATACAAACGCTCTGCGGCTTTCCTCGTGTTTTTCTCCTGGAACAAGACAAGAAAAACTCTGAGAAGATTAAGGTCGATGGTATTAAAAATATCTTTAGACATGTGAGGTTAAGCCGTTGTGAAACTGAAGGTTATTATACCCAAATGATCTGAAGATTCTCGTAGAATCCTGCGCCTTTGGGGCGAATCGGATTTATGCCGAATTAACACTTTGTAAAAAGAAAAAACGCTGACTGAGCAGCGTTAAAAAGGCTTTTCGCACTATGAGTTTGTTATAAATCTCTCATCAGAATCTCAAGCTCTTCCGTGGCTTCTTCAATGAGATTTTCCAGTTCTTTGGCGTCATCATTTGCAAGAGGTAATTGCCAATGGACCGGTTTGCCGTTTGACGTATGTTTGCATACCAGCTTCGTTACCCTGCCGCTACGCTCGAAACGCAGGTTTTCGAACTCTGCGGCATGACATTGTCTTTTCTCTATTATCTCAATTTCGATCAGGCCGGTAGGATTTACCTGAACATGAGCATGTAGTTGCTTGGTGTCTTTTAACAAATAATTTCTGTGTCGAGCCAACATATACCACCCCTCAGCTGCGTCCCATTCCGCACTTCAAGTGTAGTCAACTGGATGTATATAGATCGGTAAAAAGCGTGTAAAAAAGAGCAAACATTGATCAAGGTACTGATGCGTAAAAAGATCTTTTTTTCGCGTACTTAATACGGTAATTTTGAAGGATTTTATCTGGTGGTCTGAGTGGTATAAAAGAAAAACCCAAGCGGGACTCGGGTTTTAGGGAATTCACATCGCGCGGGCGATTTTTTCCAATGCATTATGCAATGAAGACATATCCTCATTGGACAGTAATGAAGATAGGAGCAGCTTATTGTTAGATTCTGCCTGAGACATCATGTCAGCGACCATTTGACCTTTTTCTGATAGTGCCAGAATTTTGGAACGGCGGTCATGAATGTCATCACGACGAACAATGTACTCTTCCATCACTAAGCCTTGCACAATCCGGCTCACTTTCGATTTCTCGCTGGCTAAATAGCTGTTCCTAATAGTAGATCTCAAAGGTAAGAGAAACTCAGTCCAGTTTGCGCGATCTGATCTATCGCCAAACAGAGAAAACCCACAAAAAGGACTGAGTAATGGCCATCATAGCACCGA
>NZ_FIZY01000108.1 GCF_900060185.1 Grimontia marina
CACTGGAGATGGTGCCGTCCCTTGCCAGACTGTCCCTTCGCCAGAACAGCCGTATCTTCCAGCAGCAGTCTGCCCCGGAAATCATGAGTATTCTCCTGCAGGAGATGGGCATTGATGATTATGCGTTCTCGCTCTCCGGTAAACCTCAGACCCGTGAGTATTGTGTTCAGTACCGGGAAACGGACCTCGAATTCCTGGAACGTATTGCGGCGGAAGAGGGCATTTTCTATTGCTTCCTGCATTCCAAAGACAAGCACACGGTGCTGTTCTCTGATGATACCCAGACCCTATCAGCTTCGGGCCTTGCGCTGCCTTATAACGTGAATGTCGGTGGGATATCTAAAGAGAATTTTGTTAAAGGCTGGCAGTCTTCGGCGCAGGCAAGACCCTCTTCCGCGCAGCTGAAAGATTACAGTTTTAAAAAACCGGCCTATGGCTTTTTACATGAACACGCGGGCACGGAAATGGCCTTTCAGCGTGGCACGTATGAGCATTATGACTACCCGGGGCGTTATAAGAGTGATGCCGCAGGGAAGCCCTTTACCCAGTACCGTCTTGAGCATTTAAGACGTGATGCCATCACGGCAACGGCGCAAAGCAATGTCCCTCAGGTTCAGCCAGGCATGCTGTTTGACCTCGTGGACCATCCGGATGAGACCACGAACCGTGATTGGGTGGTGGTCTCTGCCCAGTGTGAAGGCACTCAGCCGCAGGCGCTGGAAGAGGCCGGCGGTGAGGGCATGACGACGTTTCACAATACCTTTTCAGTGATTCCGGCTCACCGGCCTTGGCGTCCAACACCGCAACCGAAACCTTGTGTTCATGGCCCACAAATCGCGATTGTTACCGGTCCCGATGGTGAGGAAATCTTCTGTGATGAACATGGCCGGGTGAAGGTGCAGTTCCCCTGGGACCGTTATGGTAACAGTGATGATGCCTCAAGTTGTTGGGTACGTGTCTCTCAGGGTTGGGCAGGCGGTCAGTATGGCATGATGGCCATTCCCCGTATCGGTCATGAGGTGATTGTCTCTTTCCTTGAAGGTGACCCGGACCAGCCAATTGTTACCGGGCGCACGTATCACGCCACCAATGTGCCACCTTACCCGCTGCCGGCGAACAAGACGCGTACGGTACTTAGAACCGAAACCCATCAGGGGGAAGGTTTTAATGAGCTTCGCTTTGAGGACCAGGCGGGACAGGAAGAAATCTATGTCCATGCCCAGAAGGACATGAACCTGCTGGTCGAGAATGACCGCAAGGATAATATCAAGCATGACCTCCACCTGGATGTGGAGAATGAAAGGTTCCAGCATATCAAAGTGGATGATCACCTGACGGTAGATGGGCAATCCAAAGAGCATGTGAAAGGTGATATCAGCCTGACAGTCGATAGCTCCCTGCACATCAAGCAAGGTAAGAAACAACTGCTCGAAGCAGGCACAGAAATTCACCATAAAGCGGGCGACAAAGTCATCATCGAAGCGGGCACAGAAATCACCGTCAAAACCGCCGCTGGCTTTGTAAAACTGGACCCAGCAGGGGTTCATATTTCAGGTCCTGTCGTGAACCTCAACTCAGGGGGAAGTGCGGGAAGTGGTAGCGGGTTTGGGGGGAAACTACCTTTGCCACCCAAATTTATTGCAGAGCCCCCAATATTTGATGAGCAAATAAGGTTAGTCACCTCAAGTGGCAAAATTTTAAAAAATACTCCTTACTTTGTTCAAGCGAATGATGGGCGTATTTTCCATGGGGTTTCCGATGCGCAAGGTTTATTACCACGGATCCAAACTGAACAACCCGATTTTTTGAAAGTTTTCACCGGCATTAAAGCATTAGAAAGGTGGCCACAAGAATGAGCGATATGATGATTGAAACGGATATCACGACCAACCCAAATGTTGGTTCTACGACTGATGTATTAAGTGATGATATGCCCGCACGCGCATTTTTCTTTTCAATTGTCGATGAAGTCGGCTCAGACGGTATGCTTGTCAGAAAAGTCTACGCTACCTTAGACGACCAATTCTTAAAAGCAATGCAACTGCCTGAAACTCAGGCTTTGAAAGAAGTATTTCCAGAAAAATTCGGTATATCAGGAAGAGATATAAATGCTAATGCATCAATAGCAGAGCACGTTATGGGGGTGAACAATCAAACTCAGTTCACTTCTACTAGTTCAGCATTCCCTGACGGTTCCCCTCGTTTTCAAGGTAAAAGTGTCTATATAGATGTAAAAAAAGCAACACAAGGCGGAGCAAAGCTTGTTTCTACAGACGAGATCATAGCAGCATTAGAAGAATACAAAAAAACGGCTCCAAAAAGAATTAAGCGCATAGACCAAATTATTGGTTATGTTCGCGACATTGATAAGGAAGTATTGTTAGCGAATAAGGTACCTGCCAAGGCGGTTTTCACACCAGAGTCATACGCTTTTGTTAAACAAGTTGGTAAGGTAGGTAGGGTTGTTCAGGTTTTCGGCTTCGCATTTACAGCCTATGACTTATCAGTCGCGACACAAGAATCGATAAAAACCGAGAGCATGAAGCCAATTAGTGCAGAAGTTGTGCGGCAGGTTGGTGGCTGGGGAGCTGCAGTGGCAGGAGCAAAAGTAGGGACGGTTGCAGGCGCAGCAGTAGGCATCGAAACTGGACCTGGGGCAATTGTAACAGGATTAATTGGTGGTATCATTTTCGGTGCTGCTGGTTATTTTGGCGCAGATTGGGTGGCTGATTTTATTTATGAAAACTAATTTTTTAAGTAAGTTAGGGCTTGTAAAAAAACAAGAGAAACTAAAGGACGAAGACCCTTTGGTTTTGAATTTTATTACACCTAGCTATCCACTAGTAAAACTATCTCAAGAACATAAGGGACAGGCATATTATCTGTTTTTTTTAATTTCCAAATCAGAACTACCTAGACTCTTAACTACACTTGACATTAGAGATAGCTCTCAATGCCACAAAAAGCTGCTGATTAATTTTTCTCTATATGAGGATTTTTCTGGTTATGTCGTCAGCCTTACTTGTAATGAAAAAAGCATCATAGAGAGCATTCTTAATCTCAAACTCTCTCCTCCTCTACCTCATCACTCATTTCCTGATATTGATCCAAACAATTATGGTAGCCTACAAGGTAACCTAGACCTTTGGTTTTCACATTTTTGGTCAACATATTGGCTTTCATTGTCTGAAGCTGAAAAAGATAAAGTTCAACTCACAAACGACTGGGAAGAATTTACAGAGTTAAGATTTTAAATTTTCTTCTCTCAGCTTTTTTCTGACATCCATCAGCGCAAAGCCAAGTAAATTCAGCCCCCTCCACTTATTGGGGTTTGCTGAGTCTGCATGTCCTGCATCTAAACCAATACCCCAGATTTTATCATAGGGGCTTGCTTCAACAAGTACATGATCATCCGTTGCCAGCAAAAAAGCTCTTAATACAGAACAACTCCTGAATTTATGGAGATTTGCATCTACTACTATTTGAAAACGATTTTCAATCCATATTTTCTCATCAAAATTGGTTACTTCTCGTCCAAGTTTTTTCGCTTCTTCAGGAGTCTTAGAGCGCAACACCTTCTCTGCGCACAACAAATCATCAAAAATTATGGCTTTCTTAAACATCATGTACTGTTCTGCGGTGTGAAATTTATGTCCGTTAACTTGGAAAGGGGACATGTACCATTGACTCAGACACTCTTTGCCAACGGATGCATTGCTCCTCGGGGTGTGTCCCCAGAAAAATAGAAGCTTATTTTTATCAATTTTTATCCCAGAACTAGATGAGAAGTTAGCATTTTTTGACATATTCAGATCCCCTAATGCGGTAGATATTCGTTGTGGATTCTCTGGCAAAAAATTGCTCTCTGGGCAAACTTTCACTCGATATTTGAGCAATTTCTTGCCTTACGATTATTAAAACACCCTAACGTGCTGTTTTAAATGCATATATTATATGGCATATCAATTGCTGGTTTGTGCCTACTGGCTTGATCGTACCAAAGTATGAGGCAAACCAATCTTTATGCCAGCGAAGTATTTATCGTCAGTTTAATGCCCTTTGCATGCATGAAAAAGCGGAACTGACTTTAATGTTTACCTATGAGAGCTAATTTTCTGATCAGCATAGTAAGTTTGTTGTTATCACCATTCTTTGCTCAAGCAAAGACAGTTACAGTCGAAGGTATTTTCTCATCATTTCCTGAAGCTGGTTTTGAGAAGAGTATTTTGGTTCATTCCTTAGTAGGGGATAACGGAAAAGCTGAAATTGATGGAGAAGATTATTTCGTAGGAAGCATGTCAGATGACGACAAACTTCTTCTGGAAAGCTATTTATTTTGGGAAGAAAGTTCACTTTCCAATGTAGATTGTCTCAGCTTTCCCGCTCAGCGAATAACTTTAATCAAAGAAATTGCCGCCTCCAATGGTGATGATGCAGCCCAGGTCGCGAGCAGCTATGGAAGTGCTTCTGCTTACCTCGATAAGAAAAATGCAGAAGCACTCTTTCCACTGCCAAAATACAAAACACGCCAAGTGCTTTGCATTTCAAGTGAAGGGAAACATTTCCCTCAAACATCAGCATCGATTTTCTTTTAGAATGCACAAGTCGGTGTAATCCCGATGTTGAAGCAATAAAAATTGAAAAATAAGGATATGAATAATGGGTAATGCAGTTCGACTGGGAGACACGGGAACAGATCACGATGGCTTCCCACCAACGCCAACAACCGCGGGCTCAGGCACGGTAAAAATGGATGGTATCCCAGTTTGCAGATTGGGCGATCCGCTGGCGCCTCATGACAAGCCCAAACATCCTCCACATGGTCGTAGTATTGCAGCTGGATCAGCGACGGTCTTTGCTGATGGAAAACCCGTCGCCAGAACGGGAGACCCAGTAAGCTGCGGGGGTGTGATTATTGGTGGCGGCACAGTAAATATCGGTTAAACCTGTTGTATTACTCTTAACTCTCTTAGTTTATCTTCCCAAACTAACCGCCTGATCTCTTAATATATTGGGCGGCATCATCCTTGAACAATTCAAATACCTAGCCCCAGAAACTTCTTATTTTAGCTCAAACCAACCTGACCAATCCGGCCAAATCTTGCTCGCTGAGCAACTTTTCGCCCACCCACAGGCAACACCTTGCTCCCCCCTTTTTAGGCATCAGCTAAGTCTCTGTTTTTATTGCACTACACTACTGGCACACCCCTTGCGTTAT
>NZ_FIZY01000109.1 GCF_900060185.1 Grimontia marina
CTGCCGCTACTCAACATTAAAGACGGACAGGGAGAAGGACAATGAAATTCAAAACCATTGGGGTGGTGAGCGCCCTTATCTCTGTCGTGACGTTGGTGTTATACAGTGCGCTCTACACGGTGGATGAAGTGGATCAAGTGATCATTACGCAGTTTGGTAAACCCGTCGGTTCACCCGTGGTGACGCCTGGGCTAAACATCAAGGTGCCATTTATACAGAAAGTCAATGTGGTTGAAAAGCGGGTGTTGGAGTGGGATGGCGCCCCTTCTGATATGCCAACAAAAGATAAGCTTTATATCTCTGTTGAATTATTTGCCCGATGGAAAATCGTCGACCCGCTCCAGTACTATCTTCGCCTCAGAGATGAGCGCAGTGCCCAGTCGAGGCTCGACGACATACTCGGCAGCGAAACCAGAAATGCGATTGCAAAACATGAATTGATAGAGGTGATCCGCACAACGAAAGACAGAGTGCCAGTGCGAGATGGGTTAATAGGCAACATGGAAGAGACGATAAAAATTGGCACTCTTGTGCCTATTTACAAGGGAAGGAAACGGGTTGAAGAAGAGATCTTTACCTCGGCAGCCCAAAAAATACAGGTATTTGGCATTGAGCTGCTTGATATCCGCTTCAAACGTATTAATTACAATGAAAGTGTCCGTCCAAAAATCTATGAACGCATGATCAGTGAACGTCGCCAGATCGCTGAACGTTTTTTATCTGAAGGCAACGGCGAGTCAGCAAGAATTCGCGGTGACAGAGTGAGAGATTTGGATAAAATTCAGTCTGAAGCTTATCGAGAAGTGGAAGAGATCAGAGGGGCGGCGGACGCTAAAGCCGCCGAGATCTACTCACGGGCATACAATCAAAGTGATGAGGCGGTTGAGTTTTTCGAGTTTGTCAGAACATTAAGGTCATACGACGCTGTTTTTTCCGACAATACGTCGGTCATCCTCTCGACTGATGGGGCACTATTTCGTTTTCTGAATGGCTTTGAGACACTTTCGTCGCAGAACAAGCCCCTCCAATTAGAAGAATGATACCTAGTAACCCACACAAATTTTGAATTTCAAGGAGGAAAGACGTCGCCTTTCTGACCGGGCTGTCCCTCTATAAAAGGTCAAACACGAAAAAAAGGAAATAAGTCATGATTCCTAATAATAAAAAAGGACGGTACCAAACGTATCAAAAGGCGCTCAATGTCAAAGGCGTTGAGTATAAATACTGGTCACTGAGAAAAATCGCTCAGGATTATCAGGCAGTTCTGTCAAAAACGCCCTTTGCTAAGCGCTTGCTTATTGAAAACGTAATGCGGCAAACATCTGACTTAAATGCGTCATCTCGAATTATTAAAGCACTGCTCTTTAAAAATACGACTCTCGATTCAGAGCGCATTGGTCAGTCAACAGAGTTCAGTTTCTACCCTAGCAGAGTGCTGATGCAGGACTATACCGGGATACCGGCTTTGGTCGATCTTGCCGCTATCAGAGATGCAGTTGCACAAGCTGGCGGGGAGCCAAGTCACGTCACGCCTAAGTGTCCGGTCGATCTCGTTATCGATCACTCGCTAATTGTTGAACAGTCTGGCTCAGAATCCTCAATAAACACGAATCGTGCACTTGAAATGGCGCGAAATAGAGAGCGCTATACCTTCCTAAAATGGGCACAAAAAAATTTCCGTAACCTGACCGTGATACCGCCCGGTAAAGGCATCTGCCATCAAGTGAATCTGGAGTATCTATCACACGTTGTTCGCGTAGATGAAAATGGAGTGTTAACACCAGATACTGTGGTAGGAACCGACAGTCACACCACGATGGTAAACGGGTTAGGCGTGCTTGGTTGGGGAGTGGGCGGTATTGAAGCCGAAGCCGCAATGTTAGGTCTGCCGCTCACTATCGCTGTCCCACGGGTTGTCGGCGTACGTCTTGATGGCCAATTACGTCCATGTGTGACCGCGACTGACTTGGTTTTGACGATAACAGAAAGGTTAAGATCACACGGGGTGGTCGGCAAATTTGTTGAATATTATGGTTCTGGCATCGCGCATTTATCTGTGGCCGACCGTGCTACGCTTGCCAATATGGCCCCAGAGTACGGTGCGACATGTGGTATTTTCCCGATTGACGAAAACACTATTTCCTATTTAACGCTGACAAACCGCCCCTCCTCACTGGTCGATCGAGTGCGTGCTTACGCACAAGAGCAAGAGCTATGGTGGGACACGAACACTGTTTCACCTGAGTATGATGAAGATGTCGTCGTGGATTTATCTGAAGTTGTCCCTTCAATAGCTGGCCCCAAACGACCTCAAGATAGGCTTAACATCAGTGCAATTAAGCAGGCAACTCTTGACCAATGTTCAATTGAAGGTGCCTCAACCTCGAGTTCTCGACCAGGACGCTTGGAATCAGGTGCTCACTTAGATCATGGTGATGTTGTCATTGCAGCCATCACCTCATGCACTAACACATCGAACCCTGCTGTTATGCTGACTGCAGGCTTAGTTGCTATGGCAGCAGTGAAAAAAGGGCTGACTGTTCCTGACTACGTCAAAACATCTCTCGCACCCGGATCCTTAGCTGTCGCTCGATATCTCAATGATACAGGCTTACAACATTACCTCGATCTATTGGGATTTCATCGCGTTGGATACGGCTGCACTACATGCATTGGTAACTCTGGGCCTCTGAAAAACAATCTCGAAGCAGAGATCTTAGAGAGAAGCCTTAACGTGTCGGCCGTGTTATCGGGCAATCGCAACTTTGAAGGCAGAATACACCCCGCCGTTAACCTGAACTGGCTTGCTTCACCACCATTAGTGGTGGCGTTTGCGTTAGCGGGCACGACCTGTATTGACTTAGAAAACGAACCCATTGCTTTGAACAGCAATAATGAACCTGTCTATCTCAGCGATCTTTGGCCAAGCCAAACCATGCTCAATGAAATGCTGAAACTCGTGCATGAGAGCCACTTTAGGTTGAGCTACGACGATATCACTGAGGGTGATGAAGAGTGGGAGCAATTGTCGATGAAAGACAGCGCTTGTTACCCATGGGATGAGAACTCCACCTACATACAACGCCCTCCGTTTTTGGAATTACTCCCCCCCACTTTTCCTATTGAATCAGCACGCGTACTCGCCATTTTGGGGGATTCGATCACAACCGACCATATTTCACCCGCAGGGCGCATTTCTGAACATAGTCCGGCGGGTCATTATTTGCTTTCAAAAAACATTCGCCCAGAAGCGTTCAATAGTTTTGGTGCACGCAGAGGAAATCATCACGTCATGGTTCGCGGGACATTTTCAAATCTGCGCTTGGAAAACAAAATCGCCTTCCCGATCAGAGGCGGTTTCACACGATGTTACGGCGATACCAAACTGGATGACTGTAACATGTCGACGACTGAGAAAGTGCCTCCTGTCATACCTATTTTCGATGCCAGCAAAAGGTCACTCGAGTTTCAAGTGCCTTTGGTTATCTTTGCCGGTAAAGACTATGGTTCAGGCTCCAGCCGGGATTGGGCGGCGAAAGGATGTTTGCTACTAAACGTAAAAGCGGTCATCGCGGAATCATTTGAACGGATTCATCGCAGTAATTTGGTCGGTATGGGCGTTTTGCCACTTCAGCTAATGCGACCCGGTGAGTTGATAGCATTCGCGCTGGAAGGGAATGAGACGGTTTTTATCGCGCCCAATGAACCTCTTAAGCCCTTACTAGAGCTAAATATTATCATCGTAACCGCTCAAGGTTCGGAGCATACCATTCCCGTTATTGCACGCATCGATAATCCAAAAGAGCTGGAGTATTTCAACTCGGGTGGCATTCTCAAGTATGTCCTCAACCAATTGGAAATGGATATGCGATAGCCTCTAAAAGCACTAAACCGTTAGCGCCAGATAAGCTACGTTTAAGAAAACGTACCAGACGATTTTATGGCTTGAGCGCTATGCAATGCAGGTACATCTCGGCCTGTTTGCTTCAATCGATGATCCGCGGCGCAGCCAACCGCTTCACCATGTTTACCTTGATGTGATCCCTGCTTCGCTGCTGGCACTTAAACGCTATTTTTCGCCATGGCATGACGGGGAGCTTAAGTTTTGGTTAATCCGAACTGAATCGCATAACTCCCCCCCCCCACGGGATGAATATCAAAAGGACACAGTATGACGACACAGGCATTCAGAACTGAAAAAGACAGTATGGGAGAGGTCTGCGTCCCCGTTAGCGCTCTGTACCAAGCCCAGACCCAGCGCGCGGTAAACAATTTCCATTTCAGCCGTCACACCATGCCTGTTATGTTCATTAAGGCGTTAGCGCATATCAAACAAGCGGCGGCCATTACCAATGCACAGCTGGGATTGCTGCAAGGCGACATTGCCGATGCAATCGTTGAAGCGTCACAGCAGATCATAGATGGTCAGCACCTCGATCAGTTCCCTATTGATGTGTTTCAAACCGGCTCTGGCACTAGCTCAAACATGAACGCCAACGAGGTGATCGCGACGATTGCCGGTGCCCTTCTTGGTGATGCCGTCAGCCCAAATGATCATGTCAACATGGGACAGAGCAGCAATGACTTGATCCCTACTGCCATTCAGGTTAGCGCCGCGTTGATGATAGAGAATCAACTGCTTCCGGCACTTAGAAGTGGCCCCCAATTTTCGGACATGACTTTAAGTGATTGATCTGTTTTGATAGTCCCCAGAAAGACTGGAGCAGATGATGACAAGAAAACGTAGAAACCACTCACCCGAATTTAAAGCGAAGGTG
>NZ_FIZY01000110.1 GCF_900060185.1 Grimontia marina
TGCAGTTCTGTCCCGGTGTGACCACTTTTTTCTGCTGGCCTTTTACCGTCCAGTCAGCCCCAATTTTGGGGTTAAGGTCGATATCAACTTCGTCTTCATAAAACACCGGATGGTCAACACTGCATTTGTCCAGCGCCTCACTTATCTGAGCGAGCTTTTCTTCCTTGTCAGGGTCTCGAATATTGAGGGTAGGTGCCGCCCTACGCCAGACGATCCCGATTTTCGGTAACCAACGCCTGACCGTAGAAGCCGCCACTGTACTTTGGAATACATCATTGAGCTGCATCGTTAAAAGCTCTGTACTCCAGCGGCTTCGCTGATAACCGAAATCCTGCGGGGAAAACTGAACCAGAATAGTCAGCATCGCACACATTTCGCTAACGGGAAGCGTTGGCGGTCTGCCAACAGGCAAAGCGTGCAGGGCATCCATACCACCTTGAGTAAACCAGTCAATCCACCTACCCACTGAGGAGCGGGCTGCACTGATAATACGGCAGACATCGACAATCGTTTTGCCTTCGTGGAGTTGCATGAGAGCAATAAGTCTGCGGGCATAATCCTTGTCCTTGGTAGTCTGTATCGCTTTTTTCATCCTACGACGTTCGCCACGAGGTATCGGTGCTATGATGGCCATCACTCAGTCCTTTTGTCGGTATGTTTCGGTTTGGCGATTGATCAGATCGCACAAAGCGGACTGAGTTTCTCTTATCTTTGAGATCTACTATTAGGAACAGCTATTTAGCGGGCTGTTTTCTTCCCAGGAGATCATCAAACTGATGAATAAATATCGCGTGAAAAATAACGAACACACTGCCGTGTTAATAGGAAAAGACGGAACAGAAAAAGCGCGCTGGCGTCAGGGCTTCGATATCGACGAAATGGTACAGATTATTGATGAAATGCCGATGCGCAAGGCAGAAATAAGGGAGCGAGGTTTGAGGTGTAGCATTTAAGAGAGGGGCATTGCGCCCCATTCTTACTTTTCACCGAATATCAATCTTCGAACAGCAAATCCGTTTTCGCTGCGCAGATAAAATCATTTTTGTGGAGACCTCTAATCTTGTGGGTCCACCAAGTCACTGAACAGCTTCCCCACTCCAGAAGAATCGACGGGTGATGCCCTTCGGCTTCAGCCAACTCCGCCACCCTGTCTGCGAATGCCCAGGCCAGTTTAAAATTGCGGAACTTATACACTCGGTGTAATTGGTTGATACCTTCCACATCAAGAAGCTGCCATTCAGGCAGCGTTGACATCATCCCTGCGGCCGCGTCTCCGTCAATTCGAGGGGCATCAGCGCGGCAGGCTTCACATTGTAGTTCAGATAACTGTTCCATTTCGTTCTCCCTATTTATGCGATTTTCTGAGGATAAAGTGGCGCATGTAGTCCAAGAGCTTTCGCCCTACTAACGCATTCAAGCAAGTCCAGCTTTTCGAGTTCGTACAATTCATCGAGCGTATTTAAATAAAAGTAGATGGGTTGCAGAATGTCGATGCGATAGGGCGTTCTCATTACATCGATCACATCCAGCTTTTTCCGAATGGGTTCATTGCTGTTAAATGAGTATTCGGTTTCAGCTGGCGAAGACAAAATCCCTCCACCATAAATAGACAAGCCGTCTCCGCTTTGAATCAGACCAAACTCAACAGTAAACCAATACAACCTTGCTAAATATACGCGTTCAGCCTTAGATGCTTTCACGCCGAGTTTTCCATAGTGCTGGGTAAAAGAAGCAAAGGCAGGATGCGTCAGCATGGCACAATGGCCAAAAATCTCGTGAAAGAAGTCAGGCTCCTGCAAATAGTCGAAGTCCTTTGGGGTGCGTAAAAAGGTGGCTACTGGAAATCGTTTTGACGCCAACAGTGCAAAAAAGTGGTCGAAATCAATCAGAGCAGGAACAGGTTCGAGCCGCCAGCCAGTGGTTTCTGCCAGTACACGATTAATGACAGGAATTTGAGGCGCACGGTTTTTGGGCAAATCGAGCAATTCGAGCCCTTCAAAATACTCACGGCATGCCTTGCCATTAATGCAGTCCAATTGTCTGGCAACGAGCTTAGACCAGACCTCATTCTCTTCATCGGTCCAATGAACATGACCTTTAGAATCCAATGGTTTAGATTCGTATTGATGTTGTTTCATCTCAACACCTCCCTGTTTTGTCTCTACAAAAAACGATAGCGGTTCAGCATCCAGAGGAAAATACCAAGGCAGGTTTTACGGAACACCAGTGCGTAACATTTTGTTTACATCTCGTTTTCACGAAGAGAGCCAACAAGGTCATGTCACTGATAGCAAGACGGAATCTACACTCATGTATGAAACATAAGTAATATTTTCAATATAGCCCTGTAAGATTAGGCCTATCAGGCTATTTTTATTGGTCGAAATACACACATCCCTCGGATAAGATCACATTAATTCACTCTTCGAACTAATGATTCATTTTCCGAAAGTGCGCTTTGTCGTAACATCGCTTGAATGTCATTTTGAGGTAAGGCAATCGTGGTAAAGCACTTAAGGACACAGTCGGAATTTGAAGAGTATTTGCGTGACGACAACAACGGCGACGTCATGGCTGTCTTCAATGGATTGGAGCTCCGGAGCGCATTCCAACCCATCTTTAGAGCAAATGGCACCGTACTCGGATTTGAAGCACTGGTTCGGGCCAGAAAAATAGATGGGGAACCAGCCTGCCCTTCACACCTATTTCGGAAACTCGACCATGACCACCCAGATTTTGTAAATCAGATTAGCATCGACAAACTTGCCCGCGTTATTCACCTCAGAAACTTCTCATCATTCGCTGGCAATCACTCAATCTTTCTGAACATGCTACCTTCTTCCGCTGTTGCTTCTATTGAAACCTTCTCCAACCAAAACCTGATGGTAAAACGCCTTGCTGAGCTTGGTATTCCGCGTCATCACGTTGTGCTAGAAGTGGTTGAACACCTACATGCCGACACCCTTTCACTGTCTGTTGCAACCACTCAGTCCATCAACAACGGTTTCCAAATCGCTGTTGATGACTATGGCGTTGAAGGTTCAGAAGAAATGCGTGTGCGAATGATCCGCCCAAGTCTGATTAAAATAGACCGCTCTTTGGTGCAACGATATGTCGAAGGTGAAGTGGAAGCCATGCTCCGTGCCATCGCCCTCTCGAAGGAAGTGAATGCGGAATTATTGGTTGAAGGTATTGAGAACCAGGAAGAATACGAAGCGATGCGCGCTCTACATATCAACTATTTTCAGGGCTTCCATCTAGGCATGCCACAGCGTTTGGAAGACTTTTTCGCCGCTAACCCCGGCAAACGCGGACCCACTCAGAAAGTGGAATAAACAAATCGGCTAATCTCTCGCCACTCTCCCTCGGTTCTTCCAGTTATTTTTTATCAAGTCTTCGTTAAGTGCTAAAATCCACGGCAACTTTTCGCCCCGGTGCAAACCGACTGGCGCATTTACAGAATTACAAAGGCAATCATTCGCATGATTAACAATTCCATCCAGTGGTTCCCGGGCCACATGCATAAAGCACGTAAAGAAATCGAAGAAGTGGTACCAAAAATCGATGTCATTATCGAAGTACTGGATGCGCGTATTCCGTTCAGCAGCGAAAACCCGATGATTCGCCGCATCCGCAAAGACAAGCCTGTGATCAAAGTGCTGAATAAGCGCGATCTCGCTGACCCGGAAATGACTGCCAAATGGCTAGATCACCTTGAAAAAGAGCAAGGCGTAAAAGCGATGGCTATCACTACCGAGCAGACCAGTGAAGTCAACAAAATCATGGATCTTTGCCGTAAGCTTGCCCCTCACCGTGAAGAAATGGGCAAGAACATTCGAACCATGATCATGGGTATTCCCAACGTTGGTAAATCTACAATCATTAACACATTGGCTGGCCGTGTTGTCGCGAAAACCGGTAACCAACCGGCTGTCACACGCCAGCAGCAGCGAATTAATCTGCAAAACGGCGTAGTGCTGTCTGATACCCCAGGGATCCTGTGGCCAAAAGTTGAAAACCCACACAGTGGCTTCCGCTTAGCTGCGACTGGCGCAGTAAAGGACACCGCGATGGAATACGACGAAGTGGCGTTCTACACAGTGGAATACTTGGCAAGCGCCTACCCAGAACTTCTGAAAAAGCGCTACAACATCGAAGAGCTGCCAGAAACCGAAGTGGATCTGATGGAAGCGATTGGTGAGAAGCGCGGCTGTTTGCGTGCTGGCGGCCGTATCGACCTGCACAAAGCGTCAGAGATTCTTATCAACGACCTTCGCAACGGTGCACTGGGTCTGATCACACTGGAACACCCAGACATGATCAGCCAGGAACTGGTTGAAGTAGAAGAAGCCGCAGCGCAGAAAGCAGAAGAAAAAGCGAAACACAAAGAAGAGCGTCGTAAGCGTTATTTGAAGAATAAGCGCTAAGGCGAGATTCGAGATAAAATGCTGCTTCCTTGTGTTCACTAAATAGCTGTTCCTAATAGTAGATCTCAAAGATAAGAGAAACTCAGTCCGCTTTGTGCGATCTGATCAATCGCCAAACCGAAACATACCGACAAAAGGACTGAGTGATGGCCATCATAGCACCGATACCTCGTGGC
>NZ_FIZY01000111.1 GCF_900060185.1 Grimontia marina
ACAAAGCACACAAGGTTTATCCCTACCTGCTGCGTGATATCGATGTCACTTATCCAAACCAAGCTTGGGCGATTGACATCACGTACATCCCCATGGCGAAGGGGTTCCTGTATCTGGTGGCCATTATCGACTGGTATAGCCGCAAAGTACTGGCTTGGCGCTTGTCGAATACGATGGATACAAGCTTTTGCATTGAGGCTCTCGAAGACGCACTGCAACACTACGGGCCGCCCGATATCTTCAATTCAGATCAAGGCAGCCAGTTTACTAGCGCTGAGTTTACTCAGAGATTAATCGACCATGATGTACGGATAAGCATGGATGGGAAAGGACGCTGGGTCGACAACGTGTTCATCGAGCGATTATGGCGTAGCTTGAAATATGAGGAGGTTTACTTAAAAGCCTATACCACCCCCCGAGAAGCTGAACTTGAAATCGGCCACTACATGGTGTTCTATAACGAAGAGCGTAACCATCAGGGACTCAATGACCTTACTCCTGATGAAGCCTACTTCGGCAGGCAAAGATACGCAGCATGAGCGGGATCAAACACTTAAAAAATTAGCTTGTGTGTCCAACCAATGGGGTGCACTTCTAACCATAGGTCTCGATTTAGCCAAAAACACCTTTCAAGTTTGTGGCGTAGGCGAACATTCCACACCGATTTTTAACCGAAAATTGAAACGCAGCCAGTTAGTTCAGTTTTTTGCCCAACAGCCTCCGACAACCGTCGTGATGGAGGCCTGCTACTCGGCCCACTATTGGGGGCGTGAGCTGGCAAAGCTCGGCCATCAAACCAAGCTTATTCCCGCACAACACGTCACCCCCTTCGTGCGAGGGAACAAGAATGACCACAACGATGCCCTCGCCATTGTTGAAGCCAGTCGACGACCACATGTCCGTTTTGTCCCCGTCAAATCCGACTATCAACAGGAAATTCTCTCGCTACACCGTGTGCGTGAACGGTTGCAAAGGAACCGGACTTCATTGGTCAACCAAGTCCGGGGGATACTCAGTGAGTTTGGTGTCATCGCGCCTTTGGGCGTGAAACACCTCAGAGCCAAACTTGCCCACGTTATCGGAGATGCATCGTGCTCTCAGGGGCTACGAAATATCGTGGCTAACGCCTATGTCGAGCTGCTTGATACAGAGCAGCGCATAGAAGACATTGAACAAAGGCTCAACGCCTTCCTTGATGAACATCCTTGCCGTGACATCATCATGAGCCTTCCTGGCGTTGGGCTTATCAATGCGTCTGCGTTCCTTGCGTCTATCGATAAAGGGCAAGCCTTCCAATCCCCAAGGGAATTCGCGGTGTGGCTGGGCCTCACTCCTCAGCTTTATGCTTCAGGCGATGTGCATCGCATGGGAAGTATTACCAAGCGGGGTGACCGATACCTACGAACATTATTAGTGCATGGTGCCCGTGCCGCTTTGAGCCGTGCCAGAAACAAAACTGATGCACTGAGCGTCTGGGGCAATCAGCTGGTTCAACGCCGTGGTTACAATAAAGCGGTTGTGGCCTTTGCCCATCGTCTGGCACGGCTAATGTGGATATTGCTCCAACGGAACGAATGCTACCAACCGCAACCAGTCTTGGAGGCATGTCAAGGATGAAAGCACAGAACATCACGAGTCTGCCTTCACAATCACGCCATTTTTATCCAAGAAGCAATGCAACAAGATGGCGTGGCGGCGGATAATACAATCAGCTTCACCCACCGTGGTCAGTCATGGTTGATGAGCAAAGGTTTTCCCCACCTGGCTCAAGCCTGTCTGGGACAAGCGCATCAAGCCCGAGTGCCTGTTGAAGGCGTCAGGTACGGAACTCATTAGAGGCCGAGGCGAGAAAATCGCTTCATTCTAATCAAAGAAACGAGCCTGGATATATGTCAGTACTGACCTTCCCTTAAGGGGAATGACAACCTGAACATCAATGCTGAACACAGTGGTAAAAAGAACGTCAATATCGTCTCGCTACGCGAAACGACAAGAGCCGTTTGGCTTGACGTCAAGGGAGTGTCCATATATGTCCTGTTAGTTCCAGCTAGTAAATAAAGTTTGTTTTGACTTCTCCACCACGTTCGTACGAGATAACAAAGGATTTCCAGTTTTCTCCTCTTTCCAGAGAACTGGCTTTCAAATCTTCAATTAGGCTATATAGAACAGCACCGTTAAAATTTGTGTCAGCATCAGTCTGCTCCACACCATTTAATTCTACAGTCAACTCTTCTTCTATGTAGCCTTCACAAACTTCTGCCACATACTTAAACGAATCGTACCCGTGGACAATTCCAGCATCCAATAAATAGAATATTTTTTTAACAATATCAGAGTCTTTAGTTATCATTCTATAACCTCTGGTTCCTCTTTAGCCTCATTTTTAAATCTTACTGTTTTGGTTTTTCCATCAATGGTGTACGTAACAGACAAAGAATCGGGTCTCGGAGAGGTTGGGTCTGTTCGGTCAAATTTAATAGTTGTAGCTCAGACTACTTGATCTGGGTTATTAAGAGCTGCTTTAATTTTATTTTCATAGAAAGAAATAAAAAAGAAATAAAAAGGACAGTCACTTTAAGAACTGAAAAACTGGGCCGTTTACCCCATTTTACGGCGGAGTTAAAAGCTGATAGGGTGCTCAGTCATGGTCATTTTAAATCGTTTCTAAAAGTGCCTGTCCCAGTAAGTAGTCAGATCAGGTCTTAATCAGAAAAAGTAAAACACTTCTACAAACCTGCGTTAACTAAATCCTCGACAATTAACTGTGAAATAAGCTCAATGTCTCTTGGTTCGTCATCTTGGTCCCAAGAAAATGCTGATATTTCAATATTAACTGCTATATCATCAAGGTATCCATATTTGGTTGTGTATTTTGATTTTGAAAATCCCGCCAGTTCTTCTTTATCATTATGTATTACAACGCGATGGGACACTTCAGGTTTGTTTAATGCTTTACCTCCAATGTTAAACGTACGTTTGTAATCAATTGTCACTGATACATCTAGTGCATCGTCTCCGTTTTTGTCTAGAAGCCCCTTCTTCGATAAGCTAGCCTCTAAGTACTTCATAAACTGTTTTTCTAACTCTTTTTCGTCGGCAAAGACCTCATCACCAGGAATTGCGCCATGACCAAGTGTTAGATTGACATCAATATTGTCAAATTTATATGCAGTTTGTTGTTTCTTTATGGGCGTTGGATTTACATAGTATTGATACGGTGATGAAGCACATGCACTTAAAAACAGTGCAAGCAGAATTGTAACCACTTTCTTCATTTGTTTTCACTCCAGAAATTAAATTGAAAATAATCTTAACTTTAATAAAACATTATTTTTACAAATATATATAACCTCCCTGTTCAGGTAAGATGCTAGTGCTATAAACCTTCACCTTACCCTTACCCCGAATTAATCCACTAACAGGCTATCACCCGTTTTTGTGCTACCTCTCGCTCCCAGATTTAGACTGATTTGATGCGAAATGTAGCTGCCTGAGTCGCTTGAGTACTTGCTAAAATTGACTGTTCCAGCTTCTTTAGCTAGTATCATGTTCACCACGTTGTGGGGACACGGGTCTTTGTTTGCTTTCTTAAAGTGTGTGTCCCTGTTAGTTTTCTTGTGTCCCAGTTAGTTTTGTTTCTCTAATGGTGACTGTCCTTGTTAGTTTCATAATCTTCATATTCCCAGTAAGCATAGCGGCTGACTTTTTTTAATAACTCACTTTGTGAATCATTAGAAAATTGGCTTGAAATTTCTTTAAGTTTTTTTTCTATGGCAATTTCAATTTTTTCGGCGTCAAACTTATCAACGATTAACATATGCCGCCCCCATAGAAAATGATCTTCAAGCTCGTTCTCAACTGCATATCTAATCCAGTCAGGAGTGCAGATATGTAATTGATAAGAAGAGCTTCCTTCCTCACCGTTCACACCTACAGTTACCGTAAGCCATAAACTAAAAAAATCTGCATTATCTGGTTTATGATCAAGTAAATAATCACCAGCCACATCTAAACCTTTAAGAGATAATTCCATCATTCAATTACCAAGTGACCATTACTAATAATAGAACCTTTGCTATCCAATTGAACAAAGTTCGCTTGTACGCCCGTTGGGTTGAATTCAGCAGGCGCATTCTTAGTTGTAGGTGGCCTATATATCCTTGTGCCATCTGCACTTTTTAAACAACCAGGGCAAGCTGCCTGATTACTGACAGGAACAGCCCCGTCTCCAACCCATACTTTACCCAGCTGGTCAGCTTCAGACGCGCTTCCTCTCCCTATCCCAAAATTAGGATTTGTAGAACCACTACCTTGGACTGCTTGCGCTAAACGATCATCCGTTCTGGCAATATTATCTAGGTTCTGTTGACGTAATTGATCTTGTAACTTAGATATGGTCGCTATATTTATAGCACTAAATAGCTGTTCCTAATAGTAGATCTCAAAGATAAGAGAAACTCAGTCCGCTTTGTGCGATCTGATCAATCGCCAAACCGAAACATACCGACAAAAGGACTGAGTGATGGCCATCATAGCACCGATACCTCGTGGC
>NZ_FIZY01000112.1 GCF_900060185.1 Grimontia marina
ACAATGAACAAGGATGCTATTGCGACTAAGCAGGCGCAGTTGTCTAAAAAATAGGGAAGCTGGTATTTCAGCTTCCCTATTTTTTGCTTGATTTCTTAATGGCAAAAACGGCTTTTTCAGGGCCGACTAATTAGAATAGTGAAGGTAGAAAAATGAAACAAAAAACACCAAAAATGATATCATGAATGTATTCCGAATAAGATTTCGGACCTTACAACCCACATCACTCAACTCTACATCACCTCTAAATAGAATAGATATATTATCTAAATACCTCCCCTTTCCTCCGTTTTTCTTAAAGTGGGAAACAATTACAACACCAATAGTAGCGCTTAGTAGTAAAGACACAAACGAAATAAAAATAATAAAACGGAGCATGTATCACCCTTGCAATTAGAGATAAAATCAAAAGAAAAAGTCAAAGTAGATCCCTGTGTGTATACCTCCGCCTATCTTACCTGGCTTATCAAATCCATTAAACTTTCCATCAGTATTAAATAAGTCTCCCGGATTTCCGGCTTCACCAGTATTAAAGTTGCTACCAGTATTTCCGCCGACACCTCCGGTACCATAGTTTAACGACCAATCAGCTTCAATTCCAGATGACCAACCGGATTCACCACAGTTTTGTTTATCCTCATCGCCGCCTTCAAATGGATCAAATCCAACACCACCTTCAACACCTAACCCAAAATGAAGCTTACCAAAATATTTTCCTGTTCCAGGGTTATACCCAAACTCACCACCCAAACCTATTCCATTATACCAACTAATGCTTACGGCCCATAGACCATTAGGATCAACTAAGTTTATAGGGTCTCCATGAATATATTTATAAAGATTGATACCACCTTGCTCTTGTAACGGATCCCGGTTAAGCCATCTCTGCTGATAGGGTGAGTAAAATCTATATCCAAAATATACTAGACCACTCTCAAAATCGCTTCGTTTGTTAGAGTACCCAAAAGACTGGGTACTAAAGTCGCTAAGCTCCGACTGTCCAAATGCTGAATAAGTGTAATTTGCAACTAGGCCCCCCTCTTTATCTATAACTTTCTGTACATTACCTAGATTGTTATAGACATAGTAGTGCTCAACAGAATTGGTCTTAGCAGTAAGTAAACCGCCTATACCCCCAGGTGCATTGAGCGCCCATGAAAACTCACTATCAATATTACCTTTTTCATCTCTTTGTTGTAATTCCACTAAACCAAGGCGGACAAATCTTTTTATTCTTTCGATTTGACCATCTTTAATAAGCTCATATTGCACAAGCATACTTGAATGATCATAACCAAAGCGCTCAGAGTAACTCACTCCATCTTTTTGAAAATCAATTTGAACCAGCCTATTTTCCGCATCATAAACTGCCTCATAATAAGTATCATCGTCCAACATTCCTTTGATTGGATTTCCATCTCGGTCATACTCAAAAAGACCTTTATGCCCTTGCCATTTTGTGAATTGGTTGAGGTTGTTATATTCGGCATCAATATTTTTCGGTATATAAAACTCACTAGTTCCTACTTGGCTATTGACTTGTCCCGCTTGGTTGTAGCCATATTGATAGTCAGCAATTACATTATTATTTAATGTGTACTTAATCTGGCTCAAATCAGCGCTACTATTTATCGTACTTTCTTTTCTAATTCCATTTGGGTACTCCAACACTATTTTAGGGTTAGAACCTGATAAATTATAATAATACTGGAAGGCATTTCCTAATGCTGTTGTTCTGAAAATTCGACCCAACGAATCATACTCGTAAATGGCATTTTCCTTACCGTTAACAAAAATACCAGTAACTTGCCTTTGTAATGAGTATTTTATTTCAATATTATCTTGTGCTAGAGGACCATCAATACCAGATAAGTAGCCATCATTTGTGAAACTATATGTTGTCGTCCCAAATTGATCTGTAGCAGTCTCAATTCGGCCAAATACATCATATGTATATGATACAGGTGGTGTATCATCAGAATAATCGATATTGACAAGCTGCCCTAAGTCATTATAAGTCAGACGCTTTTCAATACCTCTCGCATTGACTATCTTTCGTACTCTACCCTGCCGATAGACCATCTCCAACTGGCTACCATCGGCATAGGTTTTCTTGAGCAGTTTACCTGTATCGGAATACTCAAACTTGGTCGTATTTTGGTTTGCGTCTGTAAGGCTAATCAAGCGACCAGACTTATCTCTACCCAAGTTAATTTCTGAGTCGTCAGCCCGCCTAACCTCAGTGAGGTTTTTATTGTTGTCATAACCATAGTGTGTCTGTCGACCCATGGGAAGCGTCTTAGATTGTAACAACCTTGGACATGCACCAAACTCATATTCGACAACTCGCTCTCCCGGGTATCGTACACTGATAAGAGTATCAATATCGTTATAGGAAAAGTGAGTGCTGTAGCCGATGTAGTCTGTTGCAGTAACAACTCTCCCTAAACTATCTCGTGTCAATGTTGTAAGGTTTTCGCCGTTTTTAGATGAGCCTACGAGATAACCATTAAGGTCGTATTGATACTCTGTAACGTCACCCTCACTTGTTGAAATCTTTTTGGGGTTTCCATCATCGTTATATTCAATGGTAGTCGTTAAACCTGAACCATTATCCCGGTAAATGACCTGACCTTTATCATCGTATCGAAATGTTTCTGTTATTAGTCCATTAGAGACTGAAAGGATATTAACGCTCTCATCATATTCATATGTTGTCTCTACACCATTGGTATTGGTCTTCGAAGACAAGCGTCCATTATCACTCCAAGTATATTTCTCGACTCTTCCATCCGAGTATTCTTTCGTAGAAAGATACTTATTATCACCGTAGTTTAACCTAATCCAGGTGTCATCTTGGTAATCGATTTTCGATATTTTCGAATAGCTATTACTATAACGTTTATAGCTATAAGTCACTTTTGGAACATCAAAGTTATAGTTATTATAATCAGGACCTAAATATGGCTTATAATGCTCTGGAGCCGTGTAATATGTACTACCATTAGCGGAGTTATAGAAGTATTCAGATTTGTTATTATCTGGATCAGTGATGGTCAGTCTTACACTATTACCTAACTCTTCACCGGGAGCTGGGTATACGCTATCCCTAGTAACACTCTCGTCTCCAATCTCCAGATAAAATAGTGTTTTACCTAATATATTCTCAATATAACTTAAATAACCGCGGTCTTCATAGCCAAATTCGGACTTATATCCCTCCATATCAGTAATAGAAGTTAAATTACCATCAATATCATAAGTAAGATTAGCCGAACGCCCAAAGGGGCCAACTACTTGAGTGATTTTATTATCGATATATGTAAAATTAACTCTACGACCGAGATGATCTTCAACATATTGGATACTATTTTCTATATAATTAACTCTAAACACCAACCCATTCGAGCTGTTTTTTTCAGTTATGTAGTGCTTTCCATCTATCTCAGATTGATACAAGCTGTAATAGCCATTGGGTTTAATGAGTTTGAAACCTTGATCAGTTTTTTCTATATAATATGAGTTCTGAGCCTCTCCTTCTAGTTTCAAGTTAGAAGGAATCTGATACGTATCATCTGATCTTTTTTTATATAAGTCGACTCTGCCACTGTTTAACGTGAGTAATATATCACCGTTTTCGTCAAACTCTATATGGCTTCCATAGGTGTGACTCCACCTACTTCCTACATGACTGTCTTCGTCTTCGTTTGCTAGTACATTATAAGTTAAGTTAAACTCAATATCATATCCACTAGGCGAGTTGACCCAAAAAGGAGTATCAGTAACAACCAAATTTAGATTTCGAACATCAACATGCCAAATTGGTGCACCTCGCTCACAATCATCGTCGGGTGTCTGCCCTAATGGAGAGTTAGGAGGCGGCTCATCAAACGAGCAAGAGGGTAAATTTGCTATTATCCACAAAAAGATAGCAATAAATAAAGCCACGATCCAATGTGCAAACATATATAATAAGTCCTTCCTAACTCACATTTTAATTCATTTTGGTTTTTAGCAAATTATTCGCTGACAGCAGCGCATCAAACTCACCAGTCGCCACGTTCTCTACCCAGCGGCCCTTCGCGCGGCTGAAGTCGTAGTACGCCAATAAATCTGCTTCACCCGCCACCGGTGGCGTCAGCATGTAACCCTGCACCTCACTCCCGCTCAGTGCACGGCCCCACACCTGAACATCGTCTACCTGCCCGTTGATAAAGCTGTCTGCACCCTGCTCGCCGTTACGTGCACCCAGCATCAGTGCACGGCTCGACGCTTCATTGAAGGTGATGTA
>NZ_FIZY01000113.1 GCF_900060185.1 Grimontia marina
TGACCGACCAGGATGGCAACGTCATCTTCTCCGGCACCGTGACTCAGGACATGCTGGATAATGGTCTGGATCTGAGCATAGATCCGCCTGCCACCGGCACCAATCTGGTGGTCACGGCCACCGTCACTACGCCATCGGGCAACACTGCCGAGGGCTCAGACAATGCCACCCTGGATTACGGCGTGGGCAGCGGTGCCCCGGCGGCACCGACGGTGGTAATTACCGAAGATGCCAACAATGATGGCTACATCAATGATGCCGAGCTCAATGGTCAGATAGACATCACCGTGACCCTGGGCGCAGGCACCGCCGTGGGCGACACGCTTGTGGTGACTGACCAGGATGGCACTGTCATCTTCTCCGGTCCGGTCACTCAGGACATGCTGGATAACGGGCTTGACCTGACGATGGACCCACCGGCCACCGGTACTGATTTCGTTGTCACCGCCACCGTCACCGACCCGGCAGGCAACAGCGCCGAGGGCTCAGACAACGCCACACTGGATTACGGCGTGGGCAGCGGCGCACCAAGTGCGCCGACGGTCACCATTACCGAAGATGCCAACAACGACGGCTACATCAATGATGCCGAGCTCAGTGGTCAGGTAGACATCACCGTGACCCTGGGAGCAGGCACTGCCGTGGGCGATACCGTCACCGTGACCGACCAGGATGGCAACGTCATCTTCTCCGGCACCGTGACTCAGGACATGCTGGATAACGGCCTGTCACTGGCCGTGGATGCGCCAGCCACTGGCGACACCCTGGCGATTACTGCCACCGTCACTGACCCTGCCGGCAACAGCGCCGAAGGCAGCGACCAGGCGGTCATGGATTACGGCGTCGGCACGGGCGCACCGGCCTCACCAACAGTGGTGATTACCGAAGATGCCAATAACGATGGCACCATCAATGATGGCGAGCTCAATGGTCAGATAGACATCAGCGTGACACTGGGCGCGGGGACTGCTGTGGGCGATACCCTCACGGTGACCGACCAGGATGGCAACACCCTGTTCAGCGGCCCGGTCACCCAGGCCATGCTGGACAATGGCCTGGCCCTGACGCTGGATGCACCGGCAGCGGGCACCACCCTCACGGTGAATGCCAACGTCACCGACCCGGCGGGCAACACCGCCAATGGCTCAGACAGCGCGGTACTGGATGTCGGCAGCACGGCGCCGGGCACGCCTGTGGTCACCATCACCGAAGATGCCGACAACGACGGCTACATCAATGATGCCGAACTGGTGGGTCAGGTGAACATCACCGTGGCCCTGACCGGCGGCACGGCGGTGGGTGACACCCTTGTGGTCACCGACCAGGATGGCAACACCCTGTTCAGCGGCCCGGTGACCCAGGCCATGCTGGACAATGGCCTGGGTTTGGCGATTGATGCCCCGGCCAGTGGCACCACCCTGGTGGTCACCGCCACCGTCACCGATGCGGCGGGCAACACCGCCAATGGCAGTGACAGTGCGATACTGGATACCAGTGGCGGCAACCCGAACCTGGGGGCCCCGACCCTGACCATTGATGAAGATGCCAACAATGACGGCTACATCAATGATGATGAGCTCGATGGCGACATCAACTTCAGCGTGGCGCTGGGCGCCGGCACAGAGGTGGGTGACTCCCTGGTCATCACTGACCAGGCGGGTAACGAGGTGTTTAACGGCACCGTGACCCAGGCCATGCTGGACAATGGCCTGTCGCTGACGATGACCCCGCCAGCGACCGGCACCGGCCTGACCTTGACGGCCACCGTGACCGACACCAGTGGCAACAGCGCCACCGGCAGTGACTCGGCCACCCTGGATCACGGCAGCAGTGCGCCTACCGCACCGACTGTGGTCATTACCGAAGATGCCAACGGTGATGGTTACATCAACGATGGCGAGCTCAGCGGTGAAGTGGATATCACCATCACCCTGGGCACCGGCACCGCCGTGGGTGACACTATTGTGGTCACCGATAACGCGGGCAACACCCTGTACGAAGGCCCGGTCACCCAGGACATGCTGGACAATGGCCTTGACCTGTCTGTGGCCGCCCCGGCGACCGGCACCGAGCTGGAAATCACCGCCACGGTCACTGATCCGGCGGGCAACAGCGCTGAGGGCTCTGACTCGGCCACCCTGGATTACGGCACAGGCAGCGGCGCACCGGCGTCGCCAACGGTGGTCATTGATGAGGATGCCAACAACGACGGCTACATCAATAGCGATGAGCTCGATGGTGACATCAACATCACCGTCACCCTCGGTGCAGGCACCGCGGTGGGCGATACCCTGGTGGTCACCGACCAGGATGGCAATGCACTGTTTAACGGCACCGTGACCCAGGCCATGCTGGATAACGGCGTGCCGGTCACCATGACCGCGCCAGCCACCGGCACGACCCTGACCGTGACGGCCACCGTCACCGACCCGGCGGGCAACACCGCCAACGGCAGTGATGCGGCCACCCTGGATCACGGCACCGGCACCGGCGCCCCGGCGGCGCCGACGGTCGAGATTACCGAAGATGCCAACGATGATGGTTACATCAACGATGACGAGCTGGACGGTCAGGTGGACATCACCATCACCCTGGGCGCGGGTACGGCTGTGGGTGACACCCTTGTGGTCACCGACCAGGATGGCAACACCCTGTTTGAAGGCCCGGTCACGCAGGAGATGCTGGATAACGGCCTTGACCTGAGCATTGACCCACCGGCCACCGGCACCACGCTGGAAGTGACCGCCACCATTACTGACCCGGCGGGCAACAGCGCACAAGGCAGCGAATCTGCCACCCTGGATTACGGCGTGGGCAGCGGCGCACCGGCCGCTCCGACCGTCACCATTACCGAAGATGCCGACAACGACGGCTACATCAGTGATGATGAGCTCGATGGTGACATCAACATCACCGTCACCCTGGGCGCAGGTACCGCCGTGGGCGATACCCTGATTGTCACCGATCAGGATGGCAATGCGCTGTTTAACGGCGCGGTGACCCAGGCCATGCTGGACAACGGCGTGCCGGTCACCATGACCGCCCCGGCCACCGGCACCACCATCACAGTGACCGCCACCGTGACCGACCCGGCGGGCAACACCGCCAATGGCAGTGACAGTGCCACCCTGGATTACGGCGACAGCGCCCCTACCGCGCCGACTGTGGTGATTACCGAAGATGCCAACAATGACGGCTACATCAATGATGCCGAGCTTAATGGCCAGATAGACATTAGCGTCACCCTGGGCAGCGGCACCGACGTGGGTGACACCATCGAAGTGACCGACCAGAATGATAACGTCATCTTCTCCGGCACGGTCACGCAGGACATGCTGGATAACGGTCTGCAGCTGGCCGTGGATGCACCGGCGACCGGCACCACACTGGCAGTGACAGCGACCATTACTGATCCTGCCGGCAACAGCGCTGAAGGCTCAGACTCCGCGACTCTGGATTACGGTGCGGGCATCGGCGCCCCTGCGGCCCCAGTCCTGACCATTACCGAAGATGCCGATAACGACGGCTATATCAATCATGATGAGCTCGATGGCGACATCAACTACACCATCGTCCTGGGCGACGGCACTGCGGTGGGTGACACCATCACGGTCACCGACCAGGATGGCAATGAGGTGTACACCGCCACCATCACCCAGGACATGCTGGACAATGGCCTGAGCCTGTCTATCCCGGCCCCGGCGGATGGCACCGCCATCACCCTGACGGCCACGGTCACCGACCCGGCTGGCAACACCGCCAGCGGCAGTGACAATGCCCTGCTGAGCAGCGGCCCGGCGGCCCCAACGGTCACCATTACCGAAGATGCCAACGACGATGGCTACATCAATGACGCCGAGCTGAGTGGCCAGGTGAACATCACCGTCACCCTGGCCACCGGCACCGACGCGGGTGACACCCTTGAAGTGACTGACCAGGATGGCAACACCCTGTTCTCCGGCCCGGTCACCCAGGACATGCTGGATAATGGCCTGGAGCTGAGCATTGATCCGCCTGCCACCGGCACAGAGCTTGACATCACCGCCACGGTCACCGACAGCGCCGGCAACAGCGCCGAAGGCACTGACTCCGCCACCCTGGATTACGGCGTGGGCACCGGTGCCCCGGCGGCGCCGACTGTCGTGATTGATGAAGATGCCAACA
>NZ_FIZY01000114.1 GCF_900060185.1 Grimontia marina
TTTTTGTTGCTCAACAATGGCTGCCCAATGGGCGCGTTTTTGCTCTTGGTTCATGGTGCCTCCGATGAAAAAGGCACTATGTCAAAGTACTGGTGTTATTGGTATGTGGGGTTTATTAACCGCTTACCTTGCTATTGAAATCCAGCAAAGCACAACAAGGCTTACCGTCCCTTTGGCCATATACTCTCGGTTGATTGCAATAGAAGAAGAGCAACCAAAGAAAAGGTCGTCACCGACAAGAATTGAATCTAAGACTGAAGCTTCAATGGAAGAGTCTTCAAAACCACGTTTACTTACAGAGAAGCAAGTGGCAGAACTTATCGGGATGAGTCGCTCGTTCCTCCGCCAGTCAAGAATGGAAGGACACCGGCAAAACCGAACAGAAGCACCACCTTTTATCAAAGTTGGTAGGGCTGTGAGATACAGGTATGACGACATTGATAAGTGGATTGAGAAGCAAAAACGTAGAACTCAATAGGTCGTTGACCCCCTTCTGGGCCAAGTCCGTTTGCCACGTAGATTGGTGTGCTTTTAATTTACAGACATATCATTTACTTACTGATTAAGCATACATCCAAATAACCAATATCCCACTAGCGAAGACACACATTATTGGTAATGACGCTGTAAGAGAACCTTCTCCTGTCTCTTATAGACTCAACGCAAAGACAGATTATCGCCCTAAACACCTGAACCCAAAACGCTCAAAATGAGTTGGTGAAGCGATCCTGTAAACATAGAGCACTTCTGTTTGTCTTAAATTTTCAAAGATAATCATATGCAATGCGAGCGAGCGCTACTGTTAGCTGAACATATATATTGAACTGTCCACCGCCAATTTCTAAGTTGTCTTGAGAAAAACGCTTTATAACATCAGAATTATACTTTTGATATAGAGCCAAACTTTCACATTATCCATGCATCTCCCTCAAATAAAAAAATCAAATAATGGTCATATCTCCATACATCATTTCATTAAGATCACCCACCTATAGGCAACGTTCCTCTATTAGTACATATGCCTTCGAAACTGTCGTAAACAATCGAGGCTCTAAATCACATATAGCCTTAATGAGGTAATACAATTTTTGTTCTTCATTACCGAGATTTAAATAAGTTAGTTCAGACAGATACTGCCCTAGATACTTGCACCAGGATGTAATATTGCTAAACGAGCCACTAGCAAGAACACCGATAAAAACCAACTCCTGTAATTTACATCCTTTCAAAAGCTCTTTTCTGTAGACTCTAGTTAGGACTAGCAATTCGTCGGCTAGAAGTTCAGATTTTGTGACAGATGCAGCGACAGCAAGTCCATTCAAACAACTATACAGAACTTCGATAGACTCAATTTTTTCAAACATGTGGCCAGATGACCTTATCTTTTCAGAAACTGAAGCTAAATGTTGCTTGTCGAGCTTCCAAAATCGTGACGAATTCATGAAACCAGTGAACGAATTAATCGTACTGCCTGAAATAGCTAAACCATTATTGACTATTTCTTCAATATAATTTGGCATATCTGGCGGTTCTATACCTCCTTCGAGAGGACCAGGTAGAAACATGTCGATAGTAAATGGTAGATTGCTCAAAGTTTCATCATCTTTTTTCAAGTATTTGTGATGTTCTGTTTCATCTATCACTGATATAGAATTCAACAACCTTCCAAATAGCTCACTTCTCAATTGTGATTGTTCTGCATAATCAGGAAGCCATCGGCTATCTGTTCTCAAGTCCAGCAAGTTACCTATGTAAAAATCTTGACCAAAATTGCGAGCAATCCAATCACATAGTTCCTGATCTTCTGTGACGCCATTTTCGCAGAAACACCTATACAATAAAGATGCATGGGATAAAGATGCCAGCCTACGATAGAAAACAGGATGGTTGATAAATAGCTTACGCCGAATAAGTACTGCATCTGTCAGTATAAAAAAGAAAGATAGTAGGCTTAAGGTCTTTTGAACGTCACCGTTCCAAAAAGTATCAACTATTTGAGAAATGACATTGATACTATCATCATCGGAGCGTCTGATTTTTAGAAGAACATCAGCAAAGGAAAAATCCAGGAGAATACAACTATTAGATTTGATATCTTCAGATACACCACATAGAATATCACCATCCAAAAGACTTATAATTTTTTGATTGGAGAAATTTGGACTCCAGTTTAAACTCAATATATTTTTTACACTTTTACCCCCATATGATTCAATCAGGTATTTAATATGCTCAAGCCCTTCCACATCAAAATATTCGATAATATTATTGCTATCTTTAAGCTCTCCTATTAGGCTCTGATAGTAAGAAAAATCTTGTGGAACAAGTTGATCCAAACTAAATGAACACCTCTTTATTAACCTTGAACTTAAATCAGAAAAGAAAACTCCAGGAGACGTATCAATTATACCTTTCAAGTACGTCATTCTTTCGCCAGAAGAAATATCAGAACTAAGAATAGTTACCATTTCCTCCGAACTATTCCTCCCAAGTAATAAATCACTTTTAATATATTCTAAATATTCCAATCTCAAATTTTCATCTGGATGTAAAAACCAAAAACCTGAAGTGGAAAAATTAGAATCTTCACTACTCAACAATATGTTTTTTATTGGAGCACATTTAGGCTCATCACTTAAACTTAGTTCCCAAACTCTACCAGATTCATCTTTTAGACTAGCGTATCCATCCTTATATAGAGATAAAAGTGAAGAATAAAAAAGTTCATCTTCAAACTGTATACCCGCTTCTGAAAGGCCAATGTTGTAATTAAACTTTATTCCGGTTTTATTAACAAAATCTTCATCATTTAAAATATCATTCATAAATGAATCGGGGTAATCCTGCAGCAAACCAACAAGAGAGCTTTTCATTACTTTTGATCTATTCATGAAAATCACCTTCAACTTTTTCAGATATTTTACTAGCTCCCTCGAAAGTCATGTGTTTAGCACTATTTAATATTTCTCTATATAAATTAGGATTACTATGCTTAACATTGTCTAATACCTCTGTCGTAAGCCAGTTTTGGTAAGACTTTTTTCTCTCAATACACGTAATATCATGGCTGTGTAAAAGTGAATTTACACGCAACATGTCAGCATTCTGAGCAAAGCCTTCTCCTACTTGGTTCGTGTAACATTCGGCCCATGTTTTATAATCAATAATATGATAAATCCAATTTGATATAGATTTACATTTAGAATCATCTTCGTATCTGTTCCATATCGACTTTAAATAATGGGACAAAAATGTCATGAGGTTTATCAACCATTCCGCATCTCTTGGCAACTCGATAAATTCTGATGACTTAATCAATACCATATTTTGTCTAATAGCTTTTAGTTCTGCACTTTCTACTAAGCGATCATTATTATTTATTGAGGCATCAAATATTCGATCTAACTCATTTTTACTAAGTTTGCAAAAGATGTAGCCTCTATTAATGAGATTAATCTTTGTGGCGAATAAATCTCTATCATTGAGAATGTTTTTGTAGTGTAGTATGTGTAATAAGTCCCATGTAGTGATAGTTGGCACATCACCAAATCCAGTCTTTATATTTTTAAATTTATTTAGGAACCTTTCATCTGTAACTATCGCATCGATTGGAGTACTGGACGTAACAATCTCAACGCAGCTTACGTTTGATTCATCAAAAACTTCTTTGTAATTGATGGCAGTAAGTTTTATTTTACCGTTAATAATGTACTTATTTAGAGTCCTACGAATATAATCTAGTTCCGATATAACTTTATTATTAGTCTCTTCGAAACTGATAAGATTTTGATTTTCTATGTTATGAGAATCACTTATATAACACTTTAGCGTGCTCTCACCCAGTATTGAAAGAATTCCGATGCGAAGAAATGTTTGGCAGGTCAGCCTATCGATATACAACTCACTATCAGGAGCAAAACTAACGTCAATATCATCAACATTTAAAGGTGACTCAATTAACTCTAAATAACTGATCCGAATAGTGCTACATTTTCGCCGTGCCGTGGCAACCTCCCGGGTACGGCGATACGTTATCCATAAAGTGCTTCACCTTCCTGAGCAATTGCCACATATGTTTACACCTGTGAT
>NZ_FIZY01000115.1 GCF_900060185.1 Grimontia marina
ATCACAGGTGTAAACATATGTGGCAATTGCTCAGGAAGGTGAAGCACTTTATGGATAACGTATCGCCGTACCCGGGAGGTTGCCACGGCACGGCGAAAATGTAGCACTATTCGGATCAGTTATTTAGGGCCTAATTCAAGACCAATATAATCGACATTACTATTGTAAAACTCACGCAACAAATCCGGTTCGAGTGAGGTACATAACAAATGGATACAGGCAAGGGCTTCGCGAACGTCTAGCTCCTTTACTTGATCGGTATTGAGAAGGTAGTGGAAGCTGGCATGTCGAGCGCTTGATATTAAGTCTTCGTTTCTGAATTGAGTTAAATTACGTTCAATCCACGAAGCAAAACTGTACTTGAGGCAACTTGCAGCTTTTATCGGAAAGAAATACTTCCCCGTTTGATACCACACTGCGCCTCGATGTCGCTCTGTTGGTCCATAGGAGTCAGGTAAAGTGATAGCCGATTTGACATTCTTCCCTCTTAAAATGGCTTTCACTGCCTTTAAGGCTTTATTGAATCCAAGGTTAGGTAGCTGCTTTAAAGGACGCCCGTGAATAAGGCAAATATTTGAAACTGACCAGAAGTGCCTAAAATACCCGTAACCGATCTGTTCAATGCCTTCTGACACACAATCTAAACAGTACCTTATGTTGGCAGTATTATTCTCCAAACCCAGAGATTTGCGATCATGAAAAAATGTGCTTTTGATACGATCTACATAAAAGTCTGGGCTATCAAACAGGGTGTTATACCGACCATCGATTGACTTGCTAACATCTATTGCTTCCAAAAGTTGATGATCAGCAAAACGGCGAAACAAATGACTAAGCTCTTTATTTACAAAAGGGAAATTAGCCCACTTTCCTTGAGGTGTGATAACCCCTCTCGGCTTCGCGTTTGAATCATGGCTAAGCTGAGTTCGAAGCAAGAAACTGTGTATAGACTCATCGAGTCCTGTATAGCTTCGAAGTCCGTCACTCACTTGAGCATTGCGACATTCACTCATTCAAATACAACTCCGCCATTCCATCGAGCTTACTTTTCACTTCTTTCCAGTTCGGCATCACGCTAGTCAATAACCGCCAGAAACGCTCGCTGTGGTTGTATTCCGCGATGTGGCAAAGCTCATGTAGGATCACGTAATCAATACACTCTTTAGGTGCTTTAATCAGGTGAGGGTTGAGCATCAACGTACCTTTGGCTGAACAGCTTCCCCATTGTTTTTGCATCGGCATAATACGAAATGAGGGGATTTCATCTACCCACGTTGCCTGCGGCAGAAGCTCAGCTAAGCGTTCTTGGAATATGCGTTCTGCACGAACGCTATACCAACCAGATACCAGTGCTTTAACTAGCTTGGGCTTATCTTCATTAAAGCGGTTAAGCGTGACCAACAGCTTACCTCGATCCATTTTCACGTTAGAAATCGAATCTCGGTCTTCAACCACTTTCAATACATAGCGGCGGCCTAAATAGAATTGCATCTCGCCACTCAGGTAGTGCTTGGTTTGAACATACTCTAAATGAGTTCGGAACTCTACCAATGCATTCCAAATCCACTGAGCGCGTTGCATGACCGCCTCATGGATTGCCGATTTATCAGCATCTTGAGGCGCAGTGACAGCCACTCGGCAATCAGGATGAACTCGGATGGTGATTTTCTTTTTCTTACCTTCGCCGTTTTTCCCTAGAGCAGAAGCTTTGCGGAGCACCTCATAGGTAACAGCTTCATTACCATAGATGAAGCTGTATTCCTCGATATTGCCTTCTTTAGGATTAAAAGAAGCCATGCTTAGTGACCTGACTTATTGTTACCAGATAGGCCAAGGCGGGTGATTTGAATGACATCCATGATAATGGCTTGAGCTTTGTCTATGCCCACATCATTGAACAGCAGTGGCAGCAGTCCTAAACGAATTTGGTTTTCAATCTCCGATGGGTTAATTGAAAACTCGGCAACCGCTTTACGCACAATTCCATCAATGTCTAACGCATACTGAAAGTATTTATCTTCAAGAACGGGGGCTTCCGTTAGTGGTGATGGTTCGCCTAGCACTTTCAGAAACAGTCCATAGTAGGCTTGAACATGGCGTTTGATTTTAGGGTCAAGTTCTGCAAAACGGTCGGTTGGTAAACCTGCCACATCACGGTCTTTAACCTGCTGCTCAAAATCCGCAAATAGAAGATACTGTTTAACGGGGCTATCAAACATCTCCTTGGTTTTTTCAATGGCTTGCTTTAACAAGTTTGAGAAATACTCTTGGGCATACGGATCATCCGCCAAATCTTGTTCAATCATCTTGGTTACACGACCTGTGATGACATCCTTTTTGTTTTTGGCTTCATCATCGGTCATTTGCTCTGGTTTGGCATCTTTACCCATGTTGCCAACCAGATAAGCACCTTCTGGCTCTTCAATCGACACACCTGCAATGTGCTTGTCTAACATGGCGCGAATATTTTCAGAATATTCGTCATAGTCCACGGTTTCCTCTGCATCAGCGCGTGCTTGTTGACGCAGTTGGCTCATGGACTTCAGCGTGTCCTTATAAACTTGGCGCTTGTCATCAAAGCTTTTGTCTTCAAAGTACGTTGCCGATTGAAGTGCTACTTTTAGGCAGTTAGCAAACGCGGTCAACGCTTCATAAAAATCATTACGTAGCTTTAAGTTGGTATCTGTCAGTTGACCATCAATCGTATCAATTTTGGGTGCCAAAGCCTGACGAAGTGCTTGTCCATCTTGCTTGTTCTTCACACCAGAAAAAATTGCCCAAAGGTCATCATACAAACCCGGCAACTTCTTGTACTCGGTATCCATGCGGTTATATAAGCCTTTGAGATCATCGATATCAAAGCCGCCTTGGGTGCGTTCAGCCAAGTCTTGGTACTTTTCAATGGTGATATCTAACTCTTCGAGGATGCCACGATAATCGATCAAATAACCGAACTGCTTTTTGCTGTGCAGGCGATTAACCCGTGCAATGGCTTGAATAAGGTTGTGCTGCTTTAACGGCTTGTCGATATAGAGCACCGTATTTTTAGGCTCATCAAAGCCCGTTAACAGCTTATCGACCACGATCATAATGTCGGGGCCTTCGTCCTTTTCAAATTCTGCAATGATGTGTTTGGTGTAGGCTTTTTCATCGCTCCAGCCTTTCTGTGCGACGTTCTCTTTCCACCAATTTTGTACTAGATCGGTACTTTCATTATCGACGTTATCGTGTCCTTCACGGGTATCAGGTGGTGACATCGCCACAACGGAAGTCACTTTGCCTATTTGGTCTAACAGCTTCTTATAGCGGATCGCAGAGGCTTTAGAATCACACGCCAGTTGTCCTTTTAAACCTTGCTGCTTAAAGTTTTGGAAGTGATCGGAAATGTCGTGCGCAATTAGTTCTAATCGCCCTTCGGTTTGATAGATCTGACCTTTTTGCGCGAACTTGCGTTTTAAGTCAGCGCGTTGCTTTTCCGATAGGGTATCGGTAATACGGTCAAACCATGCATCAATGGCTTTGTCGTTGGTACTCAGATCAGGCTTACGTTCTTCGTACAACAGCGGCGTAACAGTGCCATCTTCGACGGCTTGCTGCATGGTGTAAGAGTGAATGATCTTACCGAACTTGTTCTCGGTTTTATCATCTTGCAGCAGAGGTGTACCTGTGAAACCGATATAAGCGGCTTTCGGCAAGGCTTGTTGCATTCGGATATTGTTTTCACCATTTTGGCTACGGTGTCCCTAGAAGTGGCCCCCAATTTTCGGACATGACTTTAAGTGATTGATCTGTTTTGATAGTCCCCAGAAAGACTGGAGCAGATGATGACAAGAAAACGTAGAAACCACTCACCCGAATTTAAAGCGAAGGTG
>NZ_FIZY01000116.1 GCF_900060185.1 Grimontia marina
CAGAATTTGCTTGGCGACCATAGCGTTATGGACCCACCTGATTCCATGCCGAACTCAGTAGTGAAACGTAACAGCGCCGATGGTAGTGTGGGGTCTCCCCATGTGAGAGTAGGACATCGCCAGGCTTTAAATACCGTCGAAAAGGCCATCCGAAAGGATGGCCTCTTCGCCTGTATGCAAGATGGTGTCCACCCCGCAGTCGCCCGCCGTATTCGCGGGTTAGTCCAGTTCGCAGCATAGCTGCTCTCGTTCCGAAAACACCCGGCGCATGCGCCTTAAAACGTGCTTTCTCCACCCCCATGTGAGAGTAGGATATCGCCAGGCTTCTAATTTTCTTTCACTTTTTGAAAAAGTGAAGATAAAAAGCAGAAGAAGCCCTGACCTGACGGTCAGGGCTTTTTTGCATCTGCCACTTTCCAAATTCATGATGGCTACTGACACAACAGTTGTTCAACACTCAACAAAAAGGCCATCCGTAAGGATGGCCTTTTGACGTATAAAGCTAAATGAAGAACTAGTTTACTTCAGCAACTCGGCTTGAGCGATCTCCTGATACGGTGCGGATAAGTGCGCTAGTCACTGCAGGCGCTTGATTCGCATCGTAGGTTTGCCAGCTTTGACCATTGTCAATGGAGTATTCAATCGCAAGGCCAGGGAAAGCACTGTTCGCTTTCAATACGCCAGCTTCGATGATGCCGCCAGGTACTGGCAGGTTAAAGGCGATACCACCTTCTTCCAGACTAGGCATGATGTTTTTCGCAACAAGGTTTGCGAACTGATTGTAGCCAGCATTACGTGCCGCCTCATCAACCAACTTGCCGTCTGCATCGTGAGCTTCCCATGACGCCGAATGCCAAGCACGCTCTGCCAACGCGATTGCGCGAGGGAAGGTCATGCCTTCGAACTGTGCTTCTGTACGGATAGTTTCACTCCAGATAGAGCCCTGAAGACCCAGAACGTTTTCTGGACGCTCAAGTGTTTTCACTCCAGCTGCGTTGAGCACTTCTTCTTTAGTGATTGGCGCGCCAGCACGGGTAAAGTCAGCGTTCGCGTACAAGTCATCTGGCATAAAGCCGAATGACTTGCGGGTGTCAGTGAAACGTGGAGCCCAATAATAACCGCGCTCTTCTGGATCTGGCTCATACGGGTGGTCGAAGTAGAAGTGAGTTGCTTGGTTATAAATCACGCCATAGCCATTGTTGGCAAGGTTGTAAGCGCGGTCTGCAACGCCCCATTCCCAGATGTTCTGCCATGCATTACCAGTCACCTGCGCGTTCACCATTTCACCACGTGGGTAAACTTTGTTGTTGTGCATCAGGCCATCTTCCCAACCACCCAAATCAAGGTTATGGCTAGCCGTAATGGCAGAGATACGTTCAACGAAGTATTGGCTTAGCTCGTCAATGGTAGAGATGCCATGGCTGTTATTTGCAAGGAATGCCTGACAAACAGGAGAGTCTTTCCATGCACCAGCGATTTCATCACCACCGAAGTGGAAGGTTTTGAGTGGCTGAATATCCTGATGAAGGGCAACCAATGAACCAACAACGGTATCAACGAAGTTGTAGGTTGATTCCATACAAACGTTCATGGCGTTATCGGTGAACATCTGTACTGACAGGTATTCTGTGGTGTCGTCAGGATCGCTCAGGCGGAACTCATTGGCTTTAACCAAATCACCTAGCGCGGCAAATTTCTCAAAGCGCGCGTCCATCGCTTTGATAGCAGCGTGCGCGTGGCCCGGCATATCAACTTCAGGGATTACCTCAATGCTTAGCGCTTTAGCTGCGGCCAGGATTTCCTTGTAGTCAGTCTGAGTGTAGAAGCCATTGGATTCGGCTGTGCCATCAGGGCCAGCGCCAAGGAATGGCAGTACACACGTGGTTTCAGTGAGGTCATGACAACGCTTTGAGCCAACATCAGCGAGTTCTGGCAGCTCTGGGATTTCAATACGCCATGCTTCATCGTCACTCAGGCGAAGGTGAAGTTTATTCAGTTTTACCGCAGCCATCTGGTCGAGTAATTCCAGTACAGATTCTTTGCTGCGGAAGTTACGTGCTGCATCAATGGAAAGTCCACGGTAAGCAAAGCGCGGGGCATCGGCGATCGAAGCTTCAGGCACTGTGCTGTTGTCTGTTAATTGAATGAGTGATTGTGCAGCATACAACGCTCCTGCGGCGTCAACTGCGTTGATCTCAATCTTTTCTTCTGCTGAGGATACACTCAACTCGTAAGCTTCTTCCCATTTGGCTTTACCATCAATGGTGACTTGGCCCCAACCAACATGAATCACTTTGGATTGGTTAGGAGACCAAGGCGCTGCGGTTAAGCCAAACTGCTTAGCGATAAACTCTGCCTGGGTTTGGTAACCATTGTCGTAAACCACTACCCAAGATGGATCGATAGTGAGCTCACCTTCCCCGAAGCTAATTGAAGCAGGTGTAGGGATAACCCCCTTTGCGTCAGCAATCTTGCTGAGATCGCTGTTTTTCGCGTAACGATCGGCAGCCGTGAACGGGTCGTAGAAATCGGTGATGCTGCCGCCATAGCGCTTCCACTGTAGCTCAGTGTCAAAATCAGACACAAAAGGTAGCTCTTCACCTGGCTTAGTCGGTACTTCACCATTGATGGTGTTGCTTGTGCTGGCAATCAGAGCGGTATCACCATTGTCGGAAACTAGATACCAGTTTGGCATAACGTCGGTTTTCGCGACTTGCCAGAATTCGGATAAGAATTCGATATCAAGCGACTGTCCCGGTTTGAGGGGAGAAAAAGAAGTAGTAGGTTCGATCTTGAAGATATCACCGTTAACGTGAGAAACCTTAAGCGTATCTGTTGCTAAAGGTTTGATCATGCGGATGTGGCTGAAGTAAATAGCCCATCCTGACGATGGCAGCGCCGTTGCACTGTCATTGGTGAGAGAAATGACACCTTTGAACGTACGCCACTCATCTTGCTGGTTATCGATGACTGAGTAAGTCAGGTCAAGACCTTGGCCCAACTGAGTTAACTCCTGTGAAGAGACTGCATAACTCGGTGCCGCCAATGCTCCAGATATAGCGGCTGCCAATAAAGCGTGTTTTAACATCAGTTTGCTCCTTTAATTTCTAAAGCGAAATAAATCATAGAAGAGCATAACGATGAAAAAAGGCAGGGTAATTAGTTGCGAGGGAAGACTTTTCCTTTTGCAAATTCGGTCATCGATTGACGCTGAAATAGGGGGCATTTCAATAGAATGTTTTCGTTGACCGCACAATGTACAGAAAAATGGCTATACATATCGATCAATATGCGCTCTTTATTTTCCCCTGCTAATTTATTCAAATTTCATATTTTCAATATCTTGTTTTGAAGCAAAGGTTCGCCTTGGATCAAACTAGAATGAAATGTTGTGACTAGGTTTTTATATTAATTTTTGCATTCATGATGAGATGTATACCCAAACTCGCTGAATTCTGCATCTTCAGGTTGTTTGGCTATATGAGAACGCAGTGACGGAGAAGAATGATGAAGAGATTACTTGGCGTTACGATGGCGGCCTCTCTGCTGGCCGCTTGTGCTTCCCCATTGCCTCACCAATATGCGTGTGAGGATGGCCAGATGTTCGGTGCTATGGTGATGTCAGACTACGCGTTGATTCATGTCAATGATGCTGAGTATGAACTTCCCCGAATTCGATCTGCTTCCGGCGCGCAATATGAACTGGAAGATGGCTCTGTGGGGCTATATACAGAAGTGGCCCCCAATTTTCGGACATGACTTTAAGTGATTGATCTGTTTTGATAGTCCCCAGAAAGACTGGAGCAGATGATGACAAGAAAACGTAGAAACCACTCACCCGAATTTAAAGCGAAGGTG
>NZ_FIZY01000117.1 GCF_900060185.1 Grimontia marina
ACAATGAACAAGGATGCTATTGCGACTAAGCAGGCGCAGTTGTCTAAAAAATAGGGAAGCTGGTATTTCAGCTTCCCTATTTTTTGCTTGATTTCTTAATGGCAAAAACGGCTTTTTCAGGGCCGACTATGTAAGCTCCAAGTTCAACCAACGGCAGCTGCTTTTCATTGATCATTTCGCCGACTTTTCGGTCTGTTTCTCTCACTTTATTGAACGAATGAGATAGCCCCCATAATTTGTGGCCTTTACCTATAATGTTGGACTTTGAACCTTTATCGCTATAAATGTATTATTTTTTGTTCTTCCAGAGATCCATATATTACCATTATTGTCTTGGTAAGCACCAACCAATCTACTTATCTTATTTGGAACCCAATACTCTTTAAATTTAGAATGTTGTTCGTTGGCTATAGTTACGTAGTTACTACATTCCGGATAGCAAGAAAAAGAGCTCCGTTCTGCATACAAATAACCGCTTGATTCTAATTTTTTTACACCTACTAATTTCCTCAATTCATAGTGTTCGAGGTCATCAGAATACCATGGTGGCTTTGGGATATTTCCTCGGATGGTAAGATCAGTCGCCGCATTATCGGACGATAGGAATCGATTTCCACAACTATCAAAAATATAATCACCCTCAGAAAGTATCTCATTGCATGGAGTTTCATAGTAAATATAGCCTGGTTGCTCTAATGAATAGCTGATGGATTTTGCGTAAGAATCACGGATGTTATTATTGTATCTGACGATTTTCTGTGTGGAGCTTCCATTGCCATCTACCAAAACAGCATACAGCTTTTTACTATTATCAGTTATATTTAGAGATTCACCCAAAGTGGTAGTATTTACTTTTATCCTTGTTCCATCATCAATATCAGTTTCTGATAAATGGATGCCGTTTAATCCTCCAGAAGCGAAAAATGAATCATCAATTATAGCCGTACTGCTAATGTCTAATGTTGAAAGATCATATGAAGTTCGAGTAGAATTCTTCGGGGTGTCAAGGTCTGGCACAATTTTAATTAGGCTACTACTATCACCTGAAGTATAAGTAATAAAAATCGTACCAGTTTCCTCATCAACATGAATAGGCCCCCATGTAAGATCAAATCTTTTATACAGAGGTATTATTATACGACCTCTGCCATCTACAGATGTTATTGCAATGGCCTGGTCATAAAGGTATTCCGTATAGCTAATAAACGAATTGTGGTAAGTGCTAAAAGCCAAAGGATCTCTGAATAGAACTCTATTAGATAATAGTATTTCGCTAGTCTCTATGAGCGTTTCTGGGTTTTCTTCTCTATATTGTAAATTTATATTTATTTGGTCGCTTTTGTTGTAGCAAAATAAATCACCACATATTCTAATGGGGACACTTATCAACTGAGAACGCTCGCTTTCAGTTAAATAAGAGAATCGAGGGATTTCAAAAGTGCACGTAGCTTGGGTTTTACCGATGTTTAAATCGCAAGCTATTGGAGAGCCGTATTCGTCTACCAGAGTTTTTCTCTTTATCACTAAGAAGATATGCGTAAACAAATTCGGTATTGCTTGGAATTGAAACATTAAGAGGGACTTCGAATGATGTTGAAGGAAAAGAGCTATCAAGTTCGATAGTATACTGCGTCTGTTTTGGGGATATACCAGTGGAGGAACCTCCTCCCGAATCAGAGCCACCACCGCCACCGCAACTAACAACCAGTAAAACAGAGAGTAGAACTAAAAATAGATTTTTCATGACCGCCAACTTCCATGATTCTGGTGAGACTTTCTTGCTAACCAATGAGCTTTTATTAGAATTCCCTTGTCTAATTTGATGCTACTAAATGCCCATCAGTCTCGTTGGCTTAGTTCTGATACATGATGTGAATAATTTTGATGTTGCGGCTATTTTCAGAACGATAATGTGGAACATCAAGATAGATAGCAGAAATCAGAATCTCAGCGCTTATTGTCTTAACAAAAACGGGCAGTTTTCACTGCCCGTTTGGGTTGCTGTTGCAATTACCTCATTAGACGAAATGGAACATGTCTGAACTCATATTAGAGGTTGAGTAATTCTCTAGCGTAATATAGGCGGAACCATTGTTAACCGAGATAACAGTATTGTTACCGTCTGCCCAGTAGGAAAGTTGGTTATAGTTCGTTGCCAGAGAATCATCAATCTGGATCTTGTCTTGCCATTTGTTGAAGTCAGCGACGACATCGGAGCCAGCCCAACGCTCAAAATAGAAGATATCTTTGTTGTTACCGCCATAAAGCCTGTCGTTTCCGTAACCGCCATTGAGGAAGTCCTGGCCGTTATCACCGCACAGTGTATCGGCACCACTGTCACCCCAAAGATAATCGTTGTCAGCCCCACCGCTGAGGAAATCATTTCCATCTCCACCATATAAACGGTCTTTTTCATTTTCACCGTAGAGGTGGTCGTTACCGGCACCACCTAAGAGCCTGTCATCATGTCCACCACCTTTTAAGGTGTCGTGTCCATCACCACCATCCATGTAATCATTACCTGTTCCGCCGATGATGGTGTCATTTCCGTGCTCACCATAAAGTGCATCGCCGTCATTACCACCGTCGATGTAATCATTGCCGTAGCCCCCGTACAGAAGATCGTTTTGCCCCTCACCGTAAAGGACGTCATCGTTATTGCCGCCATAAAGGCGATCGTTGCCCCCATCGCCATAGAGGGTGTCTTTACCATCCTCGCCCCATAAGTGGTCATTACCTGAGTTGCCGTGGAGAAGATCATTATCTGCGCCGCCCCATATTCTGTCGGCACCGTCACCACCGTGAAGTTGGTCTTTTTCGTTACCACCAAGTATGGTGTCATCGCCCGCGCCACCATGGATAACGTCGTCGTGACCATCACCTGTCAGGTAGTCATTACCATCACCACCTTCAATGTAATCATTACCGGTGCCTCCAAGGACAGTGTCATTGCCTGCTTCACCGTATAACCAGTCCCCATCATTTCCGCCTTCGATGTGATCGTTGCCGTTTCCACCCCAAATGCGGTCATTCTGTCCTAAGCCGTATAGTCGGTCATCATTATCTCCACCGGAGATCCAGTCGTTACCGCCATTGCCTTCGATATAGTCATTGCCCCATTCACCATGAAGGACATCGTCGCCACTATTGCCGTACAAGGCGTCATTACCGTGGCCGCCAACCAGGGTGTCATTCCCGTCTTCACCATATAGCGCGTCGTTGTCATTGCCGCCGTGAAGGTAGTCGTTACCCGTACCGCCGTAAAGTCGGTCATGGCCATTGTCACCAAAGAGGGAGTCGTTATCCTGCTCGCCGTAGAGGTGGTCATTACCGTCACCGCCGCGGAGGGTATCATTGCCGGTCCAGCCATAGAGTTTGTCGTCACCGGCCAGGCCGTGCATGTCATCGTGACCCCACTGGCCATACAGCGAGTCGTTGCCGTTACCGCCGTTGAGGTGGTCGTCACCGTGACCGCCGACTAGGGTATCGTCGCCGTCTTCACCCCACAGGCCATCGTTACCGTTGCCGCCTTCGAGACGGTCATTGCCCCACTGGCCGTAGAGTTTGTCGTCATGCTCGCCGCCATCGAGGTGGTCATTTCCGTGGCCGCCAATCAGGACATCGTTATGGTTACCGCCGTACAGAGCAT
>NZ_FIZY01000118.1 GCF_900060185.1 Grimontia marina
ACAAAGCACACAAGGTTTATCCCTACCTGCTGCGTGATATCGATGTCACTTATCCAAACCAAGCTTGGGCGATTGACATCACGTACATCCCCATGGCGAAGGGGTTCCTGTATCTGGTGGCCATTATCGACTGGTATAGCCGCAAAGTACTGGCTTGGCGCTTGTCGAATACGATGGATACAAGCTTTTGCATTGAGGCTCTCGAAGACGCACTGCAACACTACGGGCCGCCCGATATCTTCAATTCAGATCAAGGCAGCCAGTTTACTAGCGCTGAGTTTACTCAGAGATTAATCGACCATGATGTACGGATAAGCATGGATGGGAAAGGACGCTGGGTCGACAACGTGTTCATCGAGCGATTATGGCGTAGCTTGAAATATGAGGAGGTTTACTTAAAAGCCTATACCACCCCCCGAGAAGCTGAACTTGAAATCGGCCACTACATGGTGTTCTATAACGAAGAGCGTAACCATCAGGGACTCAATGACCTTACTCCTGATGAAGCCTACTTCGGCAGGCAAAGATACGCAGCATGAGCGGGATCAAACACTTAAAAAATTAGCTTGTGTGTCCAACCAATGGGGTCCACTTCTTACATCATCATAGTTGTAGACAAGATATGTCATTGTATTACCGTTCTTAAAGGCAACAGCCGCTGGGTAATCTGCTGTCAATTCGCCCGTTCCGGTTTCAAGTTGTCCCAACGCCTGCCAGTTGTATATCCAATGGTAGGTATGAGCTTTTGATTCTCCCTCTTCCGGAATGTAGTTGGAGCCTACGGTTTCATAATCTGCGATAGACGCATCAGCATCTGTCATCGCCCAAAGGTTCCACCAGATATCTCGCCAGTGGCCGTCCAGCAAACCAGAAGGTTTACGGTTTGAAGATTCCGTCAAACCCAGCTCGACATAATCTTTCATGTAGTCGGCATGCAAACCAACATGGAATACCAATGGGTTCAGAGGTAATCCTTGTATACCCAGAATGTGCGCAAAGGCAGGACTGAACCAGGTCGAGAATGAAGCACCTTGCCCCCAGATTATCGATGTCGTGATCTGGTTATAGTTATCCGGGAAGTTGTCATAGCTGTCGCCCAAATTTGGGTAAGACGGCGAGGCATTTCGGTAACCATCAAGGTTGTTCCAATATTCCCAATATGTCGCCGCAGACGAAGCGTGTAGATAGATACCTTTGTCTACCAACTCTTGGTCACCTTTAATTAACCCATAAAGGATGATGGCACCGTAAGAGTTTGCCGCTTCAGACGTTGATTCGTTGTTATTGCCCATTACAAAGTTCGCGTGGCCGGACGCCCAGGAGAAACCATTGGCCGGGTCGAAATTGCGCAAGTAAGGGAACATGTCATCGCCTTTACTCGCTGCATAATCGCGGATAAGCAAATCAACCATTGGCCCATACTGATCTTCACCACACCATGATTTATCTGTGCGACAAACTTCCGCTGCAGCACGGACAAAGTAGCCATAGTGGAAGTGGTGGTCATTAAGCTGTTGATGCGCGCCAAACGATTCTTCAACACCTAATAAGGTCGTCCATAACTCGTCATACACAAAGTACTTAACGGTATCGAGATCTCCGGATGTGTCAGCGGTAAACCAATCTTCCAGCTCACGCTTCAACCAAGCGGTTAAGGTGTTGGCTTCTGATGTCATACCGATATCACGCGCAATAGCGATAATTTCAGCAGCTTTACCATAGCTCTTACCCGACCAGTAAGTGTCTGTGTAAGGGTTCCAGGAATGCTCTCCACCGTTCATGTACTCGGTAACAAGAGTACGTAAAGTGTTCAGATCGAGGTCTGCAACATTCGGTAGGAATGGCAACACACCCACAAATGGCAGTGTAAAACTGAAGCCATTAGTTTGAGCGAACTTGGTGATGCCACGAGTACTACGCACGCTGTATTGTGTCGGCGTTGCATTGCTGTTTTTCCAATGCAGAGGCTGCATACCTGCAAGGGTTTCGATTGGATTACCACTTGCGTCAAAATACACATGTGACACCGTCACTTCATTGTTAGCATGGTTAACCGAATAAGCTATCTCGACATCACGAACTACTTGGCGGGCAAGACTTTCGAAATAAGATGATTCAGCACTGCTTGGTGTGCCCGCTGATGGCAACAAAGCTACTGTCATTTCTTTTGCTGAGTTACTGACCGTAATGAGATTGCTCGAGACGTTACTGAAAGTGGTATTACCCTCACCAACGATTAGGAAGCTGTTTCTGTTGCCAGCAATATCAGTCCATATACCCAAAGATTGGCTGTTTTGATAGAAAGTGCCTTTCTGGCCTCCATCAGAGCTGGTCGTTTTGATCTGGAAATCACCGTCGTAAGACTTGAAATAGACACAAGGTGAGCCATGCACAAAAGTGGCTTCCATCACTGGTGTTGCTCCTGACCACCATTCGACTGTCATGGCTCCATCGCTATGGTCTTTCAGATAGCCTTCCATATTGGAGTGCTTGCTGTTGGCAACGGCAATACCATCAAATACTTCGTTGAATGGATCCGGCACCACATACTGGAGCAAGTTACCCTGCCCTTGCAGCGCGTTGGGAATACCCATGATTCTTGCACCGCGTTCTGAAATGCGGGCAGTGACTGGATCAGGTGTAATGTAGCCAGCATCGTTCGGATCACCAATGGTCATTTCACCGTAGAATGATACAGAACCCCACCATTTGTGGGTAGCAATGGGTTGGTCTTCCAGTTCAGGAACGATTTGTGGGTAAAGCTGTTTTGGCGTGCCTATGTTGTCACACGAAGGTACACCCGGTTCAACGACACCAGCATTCGAAACCCAAAAACCATTGTCTACCGTACAACGGTAACCTTCAGGGTTGAATGTCTTTGCCACGTTACCGGCTCCATATTGCGTCACGAATGCATCTGACGGTACGTTTTCCAGATAAATGTCTGTGATTTCAACAGTGCCGTCACCTGCGAACATCAAACCAATCCATGTAAAATCGGCATACCCAGGAAACGGAACTTCCATTTCGTACCAGCCATTCCCCAGAGCCAATGCAGTACCGAGAGCGTACTCCAAATCTGACTTTTTGCCGTTAGTCCCTTGGACAGAAACAACGACACTATCTGCAAAGTCTGATTTATATTTGAACTTCAATAAATTAAAGCTCGATGTATCAACCGAATTGGCATCGTCATTTCCCCATGCAGCCACTGCAAAGGGCCCCCAATAGTAGCCGCTGGTCACTTTCACGCTTTGGGCATAATCACTACCCGCTGGGTTTAACTCTACCGTAGCTTCTGAATCCCAAGGACTGGCTTTAAATTCAAACTCAAAAGATGGTTCAAATTCAGAATGGAAAATATAGGCAACATCATTGCTTGGAGTTGCACCTGAACCAATTTCGCCTTTACCACTAAATAACTGATCCGAATAGTGCTACATTTTCGCCGTGCCGTGGCAACCTCCCGGGTACGGCGATACGTTATCCATAAAGTGCTTCACCTTCCTGAGCAATTGCCACATATGTTTACACCTGTGAT
>NZ_FIZY01000119.1 GCF_900060185.1 Grimontia marina
TGACCGACCAGGATGGCAACGTCATCTTCTCCGGCACCGTGACTCAGGACATGCTGGATAATGGTCTGGATCTGAGCATAGATCCGCCTGCCACCGGCACCAATCTGGTGGTCACGGCCACCGTCACTACGCCATCGGGCAACACTGCCGAGGGCTCAGACAATGCCACCCTGGATTACGGCGTGGGCAGCGGTGCCCCGGCGGCACCGACGGTGGTAATTACCGAAGATGCCAACAATGATGGCTACATCAATGATGCCGAGCTCAATGGTCAGATAGACATCACCGTGACCCTGGGCGCAGGCACCGCCGTGGGCGACACGCTTGTGGTGACTGACCAGGATGGCACTGTCATCTTCTCCGGTCCGGTCACTCAGGACATGCTGGATAACGGGCTTGACCTGACGATGGACCCACCGGCCACCGGTACTGATTTCGTTGTCACCGCCACCGTCACCGACCCGGCAGGCAACAGCGCCGAGGGCTCAGACAACGCCACACTGGATTACGGCGTGGGCAGCGGCGCACCAAGTGCGCCGACGGTCACCATTACCGAAGATGCCAACAACGACGGCTACATCAATGATGCCGAGCTCAGTGGTCAGGTAGACATCACCGTGACCCTGGGAGCAGGCACTGCCGTGGGCGATACCGTCACCGTGACCGACCAGGATGGCAACGTCATCTTCTCCGGCACCGTGACTCAGGACATGCTGGATAACGGCCTGTCACTGGCCGTGGATGCACCAGCCACTGGCGACACCCTGGCGATTACTGCCACGGTCACCGACCCGGCTGGCAACAGCGCTGAAGGCAGCGACCAGGCGGTCATGGATTACGGCGTGGGCACGGGCGCCCCGGCCTCACCCACCGTAGTGATTACCGAAGATGCCAATAACGATGGCACCATCAATGATGGCGAGCTCAATGGTCAGATAGACATCAGCGTGACACTGGGCGCGGGGACTGCTGTGGGCGATACCCTCACGGTGACCGACCAGGATGGCAACACCCTGTTCAGCGGCCCGGTCACCCAGGCCATGCTGGACAATGGCCTGGCCCTGACGCTGGATGCACCGGCAGCGGGCACCACCCTCACGGTGAATGCCAACGTCACCGACCCGGCGGGCAACACCGCCAATGGCTCAGACAGCGCGGTACTGGATGTCGGCAGCACGGCGCCGGGCACGCCTGTGGTCACCATCACCGAAGATGCCGACAACGACGGCTACATCAATGATGCCGAACTGGTGGGTCAGGTGAACATCACCGTGGCCCTGACCGGCGGCACGGCGGTGGGTGACACCCTTGTGGTCACCGACCAGGATGGCAACACCCTGTTCAGCGGCCCGGTGACCCAGGCCATGCTGGACAATGGCCTGGGTTTGGCGATTGATGCCCCGGCCAGTGGCACCACCCTGGTGGTCACCGCCACCGTCACCGATGCGGCGGGCAACACCGCCAATGGCAGTGACAGTGCGACACTGGATACCAGTGGCGGCAACCCGAACCTGGGGGCCCCGACCCTGACCATTGATGAAGATGCCAACAATGACGGCTACATCAATGATGATGAGCTCGATGGCGACATCAACTTCAGCGTGGCGCTGGGCGCCGGCACAGAGGTGGGTGACTCCCTGGTCATCACTGACCAGGCGGGTAACGAGGTGTTTAACGGCACCGTGACCCAGGCCATGCTGGACAATGGCCTGTCGCTGACGATGACCCCGCCAGCGACCGGCACCGGCCTGACCTTGACGGCCACCGTGACCGACACCAGTGGCAACAGCGCCACCGGCAGTGACTCGGCCACCCTGGATCACGGCAGCAGTGCGCCTACCGCACCGACTGTGGTCATTACCGAAGATGCCAACGATGATGGTTACATCAACGATGGCGAGCTCAGCGGCGAGGTGGATATCACCATCACCCTGGGCACCGGCACTGCGGTGGGTGACACCATTGTGGTCACCGACCAGGATGGCAACACCCTGTTCTCCGGCCCTGTGACCCAGGACATGCTGGACAATGGCCTTGACCTGTCTGTGGCCGCCCCGGCGACCGGCACCGAGCTGGACATCACCGCCACGGTCACTGACCCGGCGGGCAACACCGCTGAAGGCTCTGACTCGGCTACCCTGGATTACGGCACAGGCAGCGGCGCACCGGCGTCGCCAACTGTGGTCATTGATGAGGATGCCAACAACGACGGCTACATCAATAGCGATGAGCTCGATGGTGACATCAACATCACCGTCACCCTGGGCGCAGGCACCGCGGTGGGCGATACCCTGGTGGTCACCGACCAGGATGGCAATGCACTGTTTAACGGCACCGTGACCCAGGCCATGCTGGATAACGGCGTGCCGGTCACCATGACCGCGCCAGCCACCGGCACGACCCTGACCGTGACGGCCACCGTCACCGACCCGGCGGGCAACACCGCCAACGGCAGTGACTCGGCCACCCTGGATCACGGCAGCAGTGCGCCTACCGCACCGACTGTGGTCATTACCGAAGATGCCAACGATGATGGTTACATCAACGATGGCGAGCTGGACGGTCAGGTAGAAATCACCATCACCCTGGGCGCTGGTACGGCTGTGGGTGACACCCTTGTGGTCACCGACCAGGATGGCAACACCCTGTTCGAAGGCCCGGTCACGCAGGAGATGCTGGATAACGGCCTTGACCTCAGCATTGACCCACCGGCCACCGGCACCGAGCTGGAAGTGACCGCCACCATTACTGACCCGGCGGGCAACAGCGCAGAAGGCAGCGACTCCGCCACCCTGGATTACGGCGTGGGCAGCGGCGCACCGGGTGCACCAACTGTTACCATTGATGAAGATGCCAACAATGATGGCCTGATTAATGATACGGAGCTTGATGGTGACATCAACATCACCGTCACCCTGGGCGCGGGTACCGCGGTGGGCGATACCCTGATTGTGACCGACCAGGATGGCAATGAGCTGTTTAACGGCACGGTGACTCAGAACATGCTGGACAACGGCGTGCCGGTCACCATGACTCCGCCTGGAGAAGGAACAACTATTCAGATCACAGCAACTGTTACTGACGTTGCTGGCAACACCGCTTCAGGTCTGGACACAGCTATCCTTGATACCATCGCCAACACCACGGCACCGACTGTCACCATTGTCGATGACAATAACCCAGACGATGGTGTGATTAACGCGTCTGAGCTGGGCAATGACAATGTGCAGCTGCAGGTAGTCGTTGACCACGATGAGCTGGTTGCCGGTGGTCAAATCAACCTGACCATTAACAATGGCGGCACCACCTCCCTGGTATTCCTGTCACTCGACAGCAACGGTGACCCTATCGTTGTGGATGAGAACGGTGATGCTGTCACCGGCTTCACCTACAACAACGGCACCATTACCTGGACCGAAGTGGTTGCCGAAGGCAATACCATTACGGTATCGGCGACCCAGACCGACA
>NZ_FIZY01000120.1 GCF_900060185.1 Grimontia marina
GAGTCCGTCAAAACCCCTTGGGTGTTGTATGGTTAAGCCTCACGGGCAATTAGTATCAGTTAGCTCAACGCCTCGCAGCGCTTACACACCTGACCTATCTACGTCGTCGTCTCCAACAACCCTTTAGAGGGCTTAAAGCCCTAGGGATGACTCATCTTGAGGCTCGCTTCCCGCTTAGATGCTTTCAGCGGTTATCGATCCCGAACTTAGCTACCGGGCAATGCCACTGGCGTGACAACCCGAACACCAGAGGTTCGTCCACTCCGGTCCTCTCGTACTAGGAGCAGCCCCTCTCAATCATCCAACGCCCACGGCAGATAGGGACCGAACTGTCTCACGACGTTCTAAACCCAGCTCGCGTACCACTTTAAATGGCGAACAGCCATACCCTTGGGACCGACTTCAGCCCCAGGATGTGATGAGCCGACATCGAGGTGCCAAACACCGCCGTCGATATGAACTCTTGGGCGGTATCAGCCTGTTATCCCCGGAGTACCTTTTATCCGTTGAGCGATGGCCCTTCCATTCAGAACCACCGGATCACTATGACCTGCTTTCGCACCTGCTCGAACCGTCATTCTCGCAGTCAAGCGGGCTTATGCCATTGCACTAACCTCACGATGTCCGACCGTGATTAGCCCACCTTCGTGCTCCTCCGTTACGCTTTGGGAGGAGACCGCCCCAGTCAAACTACCCACCAGGCACTGTCCTCACCCCAGATAATGGGGCCAAGTTAGAACATCAAACATACAAGGGTGGTATTTCAAGGTCGGCTCCACACAAACTGGCGTCTGTGTTTCAAAGCCTCCCACCTATCCTACACATGTAGGCTCAATGTTCAGTGCCAAGCTGTAGTAAAGGTTCACGGGGTCTTTCCGTCTAGCCGCGGGTACACAGCATCTTCACTGCGATTTCAATTTCACTGAGTCTCGGGTGGAGACAGCGTGGCCATCATTACGCCATTCGTGCAGGTCGGAACTTACCCGACAAGGAATTTCGCTACCTTAGGACCGTTATAGTTACGGCCGCCGTTTACCGGGGCTTCGATCAAGAGCTTCGACCTAAGTCTAACCCCATCAATTAACCTTCCGGCACCGGGCAGGCGTCACACCGTATACGTCATCTTTCGATTTTGCACAGTGCTATGTTTTTAATAAACAGTTGCAGCCACCTGGTATCTGCGACTGCCCATAGCTCCATCCGCAAGGGACTTCACCGCGGGCAGCGTACCTTCTCCCGAAGTTACGGTACCATTTTGCCTAGTTCCTTCACCCGAGTTCTCTCAAGCGCCTTGGTATTCTCTACCCGACCACCTGTGTCGGTTTGGGGTACGGTTCCTGATAACCTGAAGCTTAGAGGCTTTTCCCGGAAGCATGGCATCAATGACTTCATCACCGTAGTGACTCGACATCGTGTCTCAGCCTTCTCTACCAAAAGAGGGCGTCCCGGATTTGCCTAAGACACCAGCCTACACACTTGAACCTCGACAACCGTCGCGAGGCCCACCTAGCCTTCTCCGTCCCCCCATCGCAGTTATCAGCAGTACGGGAATATTAACCCGTTTCCCATCGACTACGCCTTTCGGCCTCGCCTTAGGGGCCGACTTACCCTGCCCCGATTAACGTTGGACAGGAACCCTTGGTCTTCCGGCGAGGAGGTTTTTCACCCCCTTTGTCGTTACTCATGTCAGCATTCGCACTTCTGATACCTCCAGCATACTTCTCAGTACACCTTCAACGGCTTACAGAACGCTCCCCTACCCAATACGATAAATCGCACTGCCGCAGCTTCGGTGTATCGCTTAGCCCCGTTACATCTTCCGCGCAGGCCGACTCGACCAGTGAGCTATTACGCTTTCTTTAAATGATGGCTGCTTCTAAGCCAACATCCTGGCTGTCTGAGCCTTCCCACATCGTTTCCCACTTAGCGATAACTTTGGGACCTTAGCTGGCGGTCTGGGTTGTTTCCCTCTCCACGACGGACGTTAGCACCCGCCGTGTGTCTCCCGGATACTACTTACTGGTATTCGGAGTTTGCAAAGGGTTGGTAAGTCGGGATGACCCCCTAGCCTTAACAGTGCTCTACCCCCAGTAGTATTCGTCCGAGGCGCTACCTAAATAGCTTTCGGGGAGAACCAGCTATCTCCGAGTTTGATTGGCCTTTCACCCCTAGCCACAAGTCATCCGCTAATTTTTCAACATTAGTCGGTTCGGTCCTCCAATTGATGTTACTCAATCTTCAACCTGCCCATGGCTAGATCACTCGGTTTCGGGTCTACGTCATGCAACTCATTCGCCCAGTTAAGACTCGGTTTCCCTACGGCTCCCCTATGCGGTTAACCTTGCTACATAACGTAAGTCGCTGACCCATTATACAAAAGGTACGCAGTCACCTAACAAGTAGGCTCCCACTGCTTGTACGTACACGGTTTCAGGTTCTATTTCACTCCCCTCACAGGGGTTCTTTTCGCCTTTCCCTCACGGTACTGGTTCACTATCGGTCAGTCAGGAGTATTTAGCCTTGGAGGATGGTCCCCCCATCTTCAGACAAGATAACACGTGTCCCGTCCTACTCGTTTTCACGTTAAACAAGCCGTCGTGTACGGGGCTATCACCCTGTATCGCGCCACTTTCCAGAGGCTTCCACTAACTCATAAAACGCTTAAGGGCTAATCCGGGGTCGCTCGCCGCTACTGCCGGAATCTCAATTGATTTCTTTTCCTTCGGGTACTTAGATGTTTCAGTTCCCCGAGTTCGCCTCCACACACCTATGTATTCAGTGTGGGATACTGGCTTATGCCAGTGGGTTTCCCCATTCGGACATCCCAGATTCAAATGGCTGTTACTGCCTTATCTGGGCTTATCGCAAGTTACTACGTCCTTCATCGCCTCTGACTGCCAAGGCATCCACCGTGTACGCTTAGTCACTTAACCATACAACCCCAAGAGGTTTCGTATGTTTCGTTTGCTTTCACTTTTTAAAGTGAAGACAACACAGCAACCAAGGTGTTCTTATAAGAACATGTTCACCCTTTTTGCCTCTGCTTTTTCTTAAAAAGCGGAAACATAAAGCGATGAACGATTTCGCCGGACTCAAATATTGTTCATCACTTTTGAAGAAG
>NZ_FIZY01000121.1 GCF_900060185.1 Grimontia marina
GATAAAGGGCGCTGTCACCGGGTTTGAGGTCTTTCAGACGCACCGTTTTATCTTCAGCGCATATCACCACCAGGTTTGAGCGGTTGCCATTCAGGGCGAGGGTAATGGCCTCGGAGCCCACAGGGGGGGTTCAATCAGTTTTGGAAAGTAAACGCCCGTTATGCTAATGTTATATGCTGGTAATTAAACGTACACGTTAGCCAGTAAATTGAAGTTAAAACCGCTTCTGTTTGTTCATCAAAATTGGGATTCTTTGGCGGTTCGCCGTTTGGCTCAAAAGTAATGCAAACAAGCCATCAATTGCCAGTCTAAAATCAAAACATCGAGCAGGCTGTTCGCAACATTTCTAGCTAGGAGCGGCTTGTCGCCAAGGGAAGTCGCCATCATCTAACAAGGCTATAAACAGGGACGCTTTATCACTGGGGTAGCTTTTAAAAGTGTTGTGAATACAAGGAATTAATTCAGTTTTGGGTGGTTTTATAAGCGCCCGTTATTGCGACGTTAAATTTCGTGGGGCATCTTATCAATCAAAGAAAATTGAAGAAGCGCTTCAGGCGACTAGAGGCTGATTTGGGCAATACATTGAAGCAGCAGGGAGTCAACATTTCGAACTCAGAATTCATGAGTAACTTAGATTTCTGGGTTAGCTATTATGTAACGTGTCTCCTTAGGAAAACGGATCTTCCAATTAACTGTTGGTGTGATGGCTCGACATGGAATAATGAACGACATTCTCTAGAATTTTATGAGTTGTCAAAATTCCATTATTCCTTAAGGAGTGAGTTAGATATCCAAGATGAAAAATCATGTTATGACGGGACTCTCTTGGCAGATTTCGAGTATGACCCGAAATTTAAAAAATTTATATCTTACAAAATTCAGCTGTCGGTAGAGGGTAATGAGTATCTGTTTTCATCTATGGTGAAATGAAAATTTAACAAGGTCATGAACGGGACACCTTGCCAGTCTCGAAGCGCTTAGATAGTAGTGTGAATACATAGGTCTGGTCAGGTTTAGTGCGGGCAAGTGCCCGTTATCACAGCGTTAGCCTTCTACACTCACCAATCGAGTAAAATATGGTTATTAAATTTAGTGAGTTACTGGATTTGTTTGAGATTGTGAATTTTGGTTTACCTCATAGCCATGAAGGTTATATATCTAAAATCACAGGGAAAACATACTACTACTCTGATTTCTCAGATGACCAACCCGATTTGCCTGTTGATATTGGTGACCAGACAAAGTATTTAGCAATCCCTCAAAAAAATGATCTCAATCTCGGTCGTGAACTTGCGATGGATTTTGTCCAAAAGTTTCTACCTTCAGAGTTTGAAAATGCTAGGTCAATGTTTCAACGTAAAGGTGCTTATTCTCGGTTCAAGGCGCTGTTAGAAAATCATGGTAAAACCGAAGAATGGCATAAATATGAAAAGGAATGTACAGAAAAAGCATTACGTGAATGGTGTATCGAGCAAAATGTCGAGATTGACGGCTAACAAGGCAATAAACGTGGACGCATTGTCACTGCGGCAGCTTTTCAAAGTGTTGTGAATACAAAGGATTAAAGCGGTTTTGGGCGGTTTGATAAGCGCCCGTTATTGCGACGTTATGTACTTCAAGTATGAATATTTTCATTGATACAGAGTTTACTGATTTGCCAGGTGAAGGTTCTCACTCGGAACTTATTGCCATAGGAATATATTGCGAAGATGGAAGCACTTATTATGGGTGCCTGTCAGATTTCAACCACGACCACCTTAGCGACTTTGTTAAAGAGCATGTATTACCTTTGCTACCCGAAGGACAAAGTCGAGTAACCTATGAAGAGATGTCACGAGAAGTATCAGCCTTCTTGAAAGACAAGGAAATCACTAGTGTTTGGGCTACTTATCCAACACTTGAGCAGTTGCATAATATGTACCCAAGTTCAACTGATATTCATGCGATTTACCGGGACTACGCTGATTGGGACTTTAAGTTACTGTTGAAATTACTAGGATCTAATCCACTTTCTCTACCAAAAAAATGTGAGAATATTGCGCTCCTAATTAGCGAGCTTGAACCGGAGAATGTACCTGAAAACCTTGTAGAGCATGATGCACTTCAAGACGCTATTTGGAACTTCAAAGTATGGGAAGCCGCAAGTGGCAAGGCCTGTACATAACAAACGCCAGCAGCCAGCCCGTTCCGGGCTTTGGACTAAAAACTCACTGGCGTTCATTTTTAGCTGCTGTGGCGGGCGTTATATCGCCTTTATCTTTTTGCGTGTAGTCAGTCCGAGGTTTGCCAAGCTAAACCAGTTTTTCATAGCCGGCGGTTTAAAATGGTCTGGGTTTGAATTGTCGTCAGGCTGTTTGGTTAAAGTGTCTACTTCTCAGGCTTCAGTGTAGAATTTAAACGTAATGGCTTTTTCTTGGTGGTTTGAGAAAGAGAAGTGGACCCCATTGGTTGGACACACAAGCTAATTTTTTAAGTGTTTGATCCCGCTCATGCCGCGTATCTTTGCCTGCCGAAGTAGGCTTCATCAGGAGTAAGGTCATTGAGTCCCTGATGGTTACGCTCTTCGTTATAGAACACCATGTAGTGGCCGATTTCAAGTTCAGCTTCTCGGGGGGTGGTATAGGCTTTTAAGTAAACCTCCTCATATTTCAAGCTACGCCATAATCGCTCGATGAACACGTTGTCGACCCAGCGTCCTTTCCCATCCATGCTTATCCGTACATCATGGTCGATTAATCTCTGAGTAAACTCAGCGCTAGTAAACTGGCTGCCTTGATCTGAATTGAAGATATCGGGCGGCCCGTAGTGTTGCAGTGCGTCTTCGAGAGCCTCAATGCAAAAGCTTGTATCCATCGTATTCGACAAGCGCCAAGCCAGTACTTTGCGGCTATACCAGTCGATAATGGCCACCAGATACAGGAACCCCTTCGCCATGGGGATGTACGTGATGTCAATCGCCCAAGCTTGGTTTGGATAAGTGACATCGATATCACGCAGCAGGTAGGGATAAACCTTGTGTGCTTTGT
>NZ_FIZY01000122.1 GCF_900060185.1 Grimontia marina
CGGTGCTATGATGGCCATTACTCAGTCCTTTTTGTGGGTTTTCTCTGTTTGGCGATAGATCAGATCGCGCAAACTGGACTGAGTTTCTCTTACCTTTGAGATCTACTATTAGGAACAGCTATTTAGTCGTAGTGATGCACCTCATCTCAGCTTGTTATAAGTTATTCGTCACTTATGACAATAATAAATTTAACATTAAAGCTCACAGGAGTTCGGACTGGGCGTGACCACAAATAACAGCCTCTCCATCTTCAATCCTCCAAGGGCTGTCTCCCATGGAATCGCGCTACCACCCCTGCGCATTTCACCCCGTACTCATATAGAACGATATACCAATTAATTGGTCATGTGAATACATATTGCACATTTATTTATACATTTTAGTTTGGACAATTTATAAACGAAAGCTGCAAAGAGATTTAATATCACATTGATTTTGTTGAAAAATATTTTTTAATTTAGTATTCGATTATGGTAATTTTCACCTTCTAGATATCTGGTCCGATTTCTAGGCATTGTCACCGCGAGAATCTACGACAACAATCATTGGCTTATCAACGAGGTCAAATTCGTAAGTCGTTTCTGCCACTCTAACGACAGGTAGCAGTGAGACCGCAGCAATAACGGGCGCTTATCAAACCACCCAAAATATCCTTAACCCATTGTATTAAAGTACTTATAAAAGGTGCCGTATTGAAAAATCGTTCCGTTCATAGCCTTGTTAAGGCCTTTCACTCTCTCGCTCAAAGCCACAAACTTTTTTATACTGCTCTGGAGATAACTTACTTATCTCACCAGTATTTTCCAATGATTCTATTTTCTTACATGGTGCCAACAATAATTCAAGAGGAGTAATTGAGTCATACTCTACCTTGGAAGAGATAAAAGAACTTTTGACTTCATCACTTCCGTGCTTTGCATAGCCAACTAAAGGTTTTCCTTTGTAGGATCCCGAAATACCAATCGCAATTTTATCCGCCGAATATGCACTGTCATCGATGATATGTCTGAGTGTTGGTTCAATTTCATAGAAACTAGCGGCATCCGGATTGAATTTCACCAGCAATTGAATCGCTAACTCTCGTAAGAATTCGTCAGGCATCGAAACATCAGGGTTTAGCTCGTCGATGTTTGCGTTGAAGTTCAGCATGTGTAATTTGCTATTCGTGTGATACACCGAATTTACAAAGCACAGTTCTAACCCAGTATTATTACAACCCTGTCGCTCGAGTAATTCCGCCTGCTCTACTTTAACTGTGCCAGCATAAGATGGATACGATGTAATACCCGCTAGTAAAAAAGCCAAGAAGAACTTGAACATAAACCTTCCTTAGCATTAAGCCCATAACGCCCGCTTCTAGCGAATCCCCTCAAAATTCCTATTCCAAACAATAAGAAGGACGCGCACCGTACCCTTTGATCTAATGAATTTCGCCAAAAACCACATTCCACCAAGAGGAATTACCGATGCGCGATGTTCAGATCTTACTCGATACCTTAACTAATCAGTGTCCCACTATTCATAAAAAACGACTTCAATCTCTGCTACTTGCGACTGAGTCTGTACTCGATGGTGCTGACCTCACTCTTACCAAGCTCGGCCGTTCTCTTAATACCCAAACGACCACTAAGCACGCTATCAAGCGCATCGACAGATTACTGGGTAAAAACCGATTACATCGCGAAAAGGAAGACATCTATAAGTGGCATGCCCGTCTAATTACTGGCGCAAACCCTTGTCCTGTTATCCTTGTTGATTGGTCTGATGTGCGTGAGCAACTCCGACATATGACGCTTCGTGCTTCTGTTGCCCTCGATGGCCGTGCCTTGACTTTGTATGAACAAGCCTTTGAATATAAGCAATATAATTCACCAAGTTCCCACCAGCGCTTTCTCGATAAACTTCAAGATATTCTCCCACAAGGCGCTACGCCCATTGTGATATCTGATGCGGGATCCCGGAACACCTGGTTTCGCCAAGTGCAACAAAAAGGCTGGTTCTGGATAGGTCGTGTGCGGGGGGAAGTCTCAATAAAACTCAACCGTCAAGATTGGCAATGCAACAAAGCGCTTTATCACAAAGCCATGAGTAAACCGAATGACCTCGGTCGATGCCAACTCGCGAAACGCTCTCCGCTCGCTTGCCAAGCATACTTAGTAAAACAATCACCTAAAGGCCGAAAAGCACTTCGTCATGCCCGCACAAGCTCAAAACACACTGCCTCGAAACTCTTCGCCAAAAGTGCTAATGACCCGTGGCTACTTGTCACTAATATCCCCAATCAAACCCTCAATGCTGTACAGATAACCCGTTGTGTGAAACGGCTAGATATCTTACTTCTCATCACATTACTGGCTGACCTTCTTCTTTGGTGGAATGGCCTTATTGCCAACCAAGCGAAATGGCACTTCCACTTTCAAGCGAACACCATCAAGCACCGTCGGGTGCTATCCATTCCCAGGCTGGGAAAGGAGGTCAGAAATCATCGGCGTTATGACATCAACGAACAGCAATATCACTGGGCTATGCTCGAATATCAAACGCTGGCACACAGCGCTGGGCTTGGAAAATTATGAGGGGATCCTTCAGCGTCGCAATAACGGGCGCTTACCTAACCACCCAAACTGCTTTAATTCCTTGTATTCACGACACTTTGGAAAGCTGCCGCATTGACAAAGCGTCCCTGTTTATAGCCTTGATACTCATTGAGCCTTCTCCTCCAGCTCTCGGGCTAAGCTGGAAGGCGACGAAACCAAAACGGAGAAGACTCAGAAGTGGCCCCCAATTTTCGGACATGACTTTAAGTGATTGATCTGTTTTGATAGTCCCCAGAAAGACTGGAGCAGATGATGACAAGAAAACGTAGAAACCACTCACCCGAATTTAAAGCGAAGGTG
>NZ_FIZY01000123.1 GCF_900060185.1 Grimontia marina
GCCACGAGGTATCGGTGCTATGATGGCCATCACTCAGTCCTTTTGTCGGTATGTTTCGGTTTGGCGATTGATCAGATCGCACAAAGCGGACTGAGTTTCTCTTATCTTTGAGATCTACTATTAGGAACAGCTATTTAGAGTCCTTGAAGCTACTATCCATTAAGAAATAGGTTATTAAGAGTGTTGCACGGTACCACTCACATTGCTCATGGGGCTTTTTAAAACGAGATAGATCTGATGTCACAAAGGACGGTGCTAGATCATAAACCGCATCATGAACAAGTGCATAAAAATAGGGTGGGAGTTTCATTGACAACCACGCTTTAGGGAACTCAACGAGCCTGCGATGTAATACATTAATATCAGGGCCTTCTTTACTCTCATCACTACGTTTAATCAGTTGAGTCATTCTCAGCCCCTTCATAATGCTTTCTGCTGAAAGCTCTCGCGAAATCGGTCATTGCCTCCCAAGACGTGACAGGATAGATATCCCAGTGTTGTTGAGATTGGGCTTTCTTCAATGTTGAGTCGTGTTCTCGCATCCATTCGTTATTTGGCGGGGATGGAAAATCCCAGTTTAAATTGAGGACCATGGTTCCACCGCCGTTTGCGTTATCCAATGCTCTCTTAGAAATATCCCATCCGGAATTGCCTTTTTCATCCTTGTCGAAAAGCGTTGTGACACCGTCATCCGACAGAATCACAATATGGGAGTTTCGAGGCCTTACATTCTCTATGTGTGTTTTTCTGAGAACGTGGATTGGGAAAGCCGTTGCACCACCCAAATAGTCGGTCAACACATTCAGGACTCGCTCTTCGTTCCTGACAAAGCCATCGGTTGTTTTGAACTGATTTTTGCCACTCCATAAGGTCACTTGAACGGCAGCACCAGCCCGCAATGCAGACAAACATAAAATGGTGCCAGCAAGCGTTGTGAAAGAGGTGAGTCGTTGTGGGTTGGGCATTGAGCCGGAGCAATCGACATATAAGTCTAAGTCACAAGGTTCTCGCTCAGGCTCTGAACCTTCATCAAAACCCCATTCTCGCTTGACCGTCGTGACGCCAGGAATTATCTCTTGGCTCATTGCCATTGAGCCGAACCAGTCTATTTCTTCAATCGGATCTCCCGGTTCCCACAGAGCCGTCCCTTCAGGGATGAGATCGGTTTTCACACATTGTTTCTTGGAAGGGAACGGAACCAGCATGGGTATTGAACGTTCTCTGTAGTACCGCACGGCAATTTGGTGATCGGAAAGATCAATTCCCGCTGATTTTAGGATTTCTCCATACTCAAAGGGCTCGCGAAATTGACCATTGCCAGATGATTGAGTGTGCTCAAGTTCTATAGGCCTTCTTGTGCCTGCACTGTCTGCGTTCGTTTCGCCAACCAAATCAGGGTCCAATGATGGGTGAATATTGTCCTTCTCACCTTGCTCTTTGTTCGACAAGCCTGATGGAAAATGTCCTGCTCCAGCATGCTTTGTATCCAATAACTTAGCGATTTGCTCGGCCGTATTTTTTTCCTCAGACAAATATGGCAACAGCAGAGAAGCAAACCGTGATGCGCCCTTGAGCCAATCCTCTGCGTAGACTTTTATAATCCTCGCCCCCAACCAAGCATCTCCTTCCATGGCATCGGAGTCTGATTTACCGCCAAGCGACCCTGATTTTAGTTGCCATAGCTGTTCGTAGATTCGCATGTAAAGCTGCCAAACTTTGCTCTGAGATCCGCCTTGGTCAATACGTTGATAGACCTCGTCCATTCGAAGCCCTTTTTGGCGTTGGAGGTAATTGTTGATTAACAGATCCGAATATAAGTTTGCGACCATACCTGCCCTATCTTCCAGCGTAGGCAGGCAGACATGAATTCGGGCAATCATGCGGGCATGATCGGTGAGGGTTGCAGGAGACAGAATATGGTGGCCAATTTCATGCGCAAGAATTTCGACGGCATAATCCTGAAGCTTGTATTTAGTGATAGCTTCTAAATCGACAACAACGGCCTGATCGCTTAAACGAATCATGGCGAAACTGCCATTTAAGCCTTGTTTTGAGGCCTCAAGGTGCGTTTGACATAGAAGGGGATTTCTTAATTGTGTGTAACGACTCCACACCGAAAGCGCTTCATCCCACGATGATTGCCACTGTTCTAAAAGTGATTTTCCGAACATCATGGCAAATCCTTACGGTCAATACGTAAACGTTCGGCGATGATGACCGAAAAGGTCTCTGTTGAAGTAAACACAAGGGTATCGTCGAGTAGGGCAACTGAATTAATATCAGCAATGTCATTGAAGCTATCGCAAGGTATTAATTGTCGGTCATTGACTATCTTCTGTTCAACTCTGTTTATGTCTTTTGCTAGCAACTTGTCTTCTGGTACTAAGGTTGCACCAAATGAATCGGCAAAAAGCCGCCAAACACGCGTATCAGATAACACATAGAGCTGTTCGTCTTCGATATACACTCTAGGTGTTAAGGGAAATTCACCACCAACGAGACTGCATTTACCAATTCGGTACCTTTCAACAACATCTGGGCCCTTTTCGCTTTTGGGGACCTGCCGCGATTGCGTCCATCTTTTTTCGTTTAACTGAAGAGTAAAAGCATCTAGGTTTTGACTGTCAGTGAGCTTAAACAGTTTTCTGACTAAGGGCTCTGGTAACGCGGCGATTTTCGTGAGTGCTATTTCTCTGTATTGCGCTAAGCCCGTCAACCAAGCACAAACACAGCCTGCCATCTTAAATTGCTCAATTGAACTAATTTCATCACTAAATAACTGATCCGAATAGTGCTACATTTTCGCCGTGCCGTGGCAACCTCCCGGGTACGGCGATACGTTATCCATAAAGTGCTTCACCTTCCTGAGCAATTGCCACATATGTTTACACCTGTGAT
>NZ_FIZY01000124.1 GCF_900060185.1 Grimontia marina
TTCAAATATGTATCCGCTCATGAGACAATAACCCTGATAAATGCTTCAATAATATTGAAAAAGGAAGAGTATGCGTAGCCGTAATTGGAGCCGTACCCTGACCGAACGTAGCGGCGGTAATGGTGCGGTGGCGGTGTTTATGGCGTGCTATGATTGCTTTTTTGGCGTGCAGAGCATGCCGCGTGCGAGCAAACAGCAGGCGCGTTATGCGGTGGGCCGTTGCCTGATGCTGTGGAGCAGCAACGATGTGACCCAGCAGGGCAGCCGTCCGAAAACCAAACTGAACATTATGCGTGAAGCGGTGATTGCGGAAGTGAGCACCCAGCTGTCTGAAGTGGTGGGCGTGATTGAACGTCATCTGGAACCGACCCTGCTGGCCGTGCATCTGTATGGCAGCGCGGTGGATGGCGGCCTGAAACCGCATAGCGATATTGATCTGCTGGTGACCGTGACCGTGCGTCTGGATGAAACCACCCGTCGTGCGCTGATTAACGATCTGCTGGAAACCAGCGCGAGCCCGGGTGAAAGCGAAATTCTGCGTGCGGTGGAAGTGACCATCGTGGTGCATGATGACATTATTCCGTGGCGTTATCCGGCGAAACGTGAGCTGCAGTTTGGCGAATGGCAGCGTAACGATATTCTGGCCGGCATTTTTGAACCGGCGACCATTGATATCGATCTGGCCATTCTGCTGACCAAAGCGCGTGAACATAGCGTGGCGCTGGTTGGTCCGGCAGCGGAAGAACTGTTTGATCCGGTGCCGGAACAGGACCTGTTTGAAGCGCTGAACGAAACCCTGACCCTGTGGAACAGCCCGCCGGATTGGGCGGGTGATGAACGCAACGTGGTGCTGACCCTGAGCCGTATTTGGTATAGCGCGGTGACCGGCAAAATTGCGCCGAAAGATGTGGCGGCGGATTGGGCCATGGAACGTCTGCCGGCGCAGTATCAGCCGGTGATTCTGGAAGCGCGTCAGGCGTATCTGGGCCAGGAAGAAGATCGTCTGGCCAGCCGTGCGGATCAGCTGGAAGAATTTGTGCATTACGTGAAAGGCGAAATTACCAAAGTGGTGGGTAAATAATAACTGTCAGACCAAGTTTACTCATATATACTTTAGATTGATTTAAAACTTCATTTTTAATTTAAAAGGATCTAGGTGAAGATCCTTTTTGATAATCTCATGACCAAAATCCCTTAACGTGAGTTTTCGTTCCACTGAGCGTCAGACCCCGTAGAAAAGATCAAAGGATCTTCTTGAGATCCTTTTTTTCTGCGCGTAATCTGCTGCTTGCAAACAAAAAAACCACCGCTACCAGCGGTGGTTTGTTTGCCGGATCAAGAGCTACCAACTCTTTTTCCGAAGGTAACTGGCTTCAGCAGAGCGCAGATACCAAATACTGTTCTTCTAGTGTAGCCGTAGTTAGGCCACCACTTCAAGAACTCTGTAGCACCGCCTACATACCTCGCTCTGCTAATCCTGTTACCAGTGGCTGCTGCCAGTGGCGATAAGTCGTGTCTTACCGGGTTGGACTCAAGACGATAGTTACCGGATAAGGCGCAGCGGTCGGGCTGAACGGGGGGTTCGTGCACACAGCCCAGCTTGGAGCGAACGACCTACACCGAACTGAGATACCTACAGCGTGAGCTATGAGAAAGCGCCACGCTTCCCGAAGGGAGAAAGGCGGACAGGTATCCGGTAAGCGGCAGGGTCGGAACAGGAGAGCGCACGAGGGAGCTTCCAGGGGGAAACGCCTGGTATCTTTATAGTCCTGTCGGGTTTCGCCACCTCTGACTTGAGCGTCGATTTTTGTGATGCTCGTCAGGGGGGCGGAGCCTATGGAAAAACGCCAGCAACGCGGCCTTTTTACGGTTCCTGGCCTTTTGCTGGCCTTTTGCTCATTAGGCACCCCAGGCTTTACCCGAACGACCGAGCGCAGCGAGTCAGTGAGCGAGGAAGCGGAGAGCGCCCAATACGCAAGGAAACAGCTATGACCATGTTAATGCAGCTGGCACGACAGGTTTCCCGACTGGAAAGCGGGCAGTGAAGTGAAGGCCCATGAGGCCAGTTAATTAAGCGGCCGCGATATCCTGCAGATGCATCCAGTACTAGTATGGCCCGGGGGATCCGGCGCGCCTAGGCCTTGACGGCCTTCACTCAATTCGCCCTATAGTGAGTCGTATTACGTCGCGCTCACTGGCCGTCGTTTTACAACGTCGTGACTGGGAAAACCCTGGCGTTACCCAACTTAATCGCCTTGCAGCACATCCCCCTTTCGCCAGCTGGCGTAATAGCGAAGAGGCCCGCACCGAAACGCCCTTCCCAACAGTTGCGCAGCCTGAATGGCGAATGGGAGCGCCCTGTAGCGGCCACTCAACCCTATCTCGGTCTATTCTTTTGATTTATAAGGGATTTTGCCGATTTCGGCCTATTGGTTAAAAAATGAGCTGATTTAACAAAAATTTAACGCGAATTTTAACAAAATATTAACGTTTACAATTTTATGGTGCACTCTCAGTACAATCTGCTCTGATGCCGCATAGTTAAGCCAGCCCCGACACCCGCCAACACCCGCTGACGCGCCCTGACGGGCTTGTCTGCTCCCGGCATCCGCTTACAGACAAGCTGTGACCGTCTCCGGGAGCTGCATGTGTCAGAGGTTTTCACCGTCATCACCGAAACGCGCGAGACGAAAGGGCCCCCATTTTGGATGGTCTGCTCAAATAACGATTTGTATTTATTGTCTACATGAACACGTATAGCTTTATCACAAACTGTATATTTTAAACTGTTAGCGACGTCCCTGTTGGTCGCGCTCTAGCACGTACCGCAGGTTGAACGTATGAATT
>NZ_FIZY01000125.1 GCF_900060185.1 Grimontia marina
AGGCCATCGCCGCAGCCAAGGCTTTTTCATCGAGCAAAGCTTGGCTTTTAAAACGCCCTTCCCAGAAGTGTCCCGTACACTGGTCTTCACGATTCGCTTCAGTGGCAATATGTTGATTCAGCAGGCGCATAAACCAACTGATAGAGCTCAGTCGTTCTCGCCAAGTGTCTATGATTTCAAAGCAACGTTCGGTTTCGGCTTCTGACAGTGCTTCCCCCTTCATAAAGCGCTGTATCAGTACTGGGCCTTGATGGAACGTTAACCAACGTTCTGCAACGTCAATGGGGGCTAAGGCATTCGCACTGTCCGTGTTGATGTGCAACACAACATGATAGTGATTACTCATAATGGCGTAGGCACACACATCGATACAGAATACCTGGGCTAACTCCAAGAGCCGTTCTTCTATCCAAGCCCGTCGGTGCTCGAAATTTTTCCCCTGTTCGTTGTCATAGCCGCAAAGAAAAGAACGACGAACACAGCGAGAAATGCAGTGATAGTATGGAGTGGCATCTACATTTATCTGAGTGGAGCGAGCTTTGGTCATAGCGGATAAGGGAATAGGGCTGAAGAATGAACTTACCGTATCTTAGCCAACACACGATTGCATGTTGAGTGAGTGGGTATGAAGAATAGCGCACTAATGTATGAAATTGATAAATAGGTCTTTTTCTAAAAGTGTCTGTCCCTGTATTCCCTGTATTCCATTAGGACAGATACAGCAGTAACAATAAATCCCGGGGTGTCAGCGCGGGCATTAGCTTAGGCGGTGGTGATGTCGCCAGCAATGGTGTTGTCGATGTCGCAGGCAGCAAAGGTAATGTTACTGGCGCCAATGGCGGCCTGAATGCTGGCAGCGGCCGCACTTATCAGACTGACACTGTTCTCACCAGCCTCACCGCTGGCGAAACCGCTACCGTCAAGGTTGATGGTCACACCCAAATCAACGGCGCGCTGATAGCGACCGTGGATGAGGAAGGCAAAGACGCAGGAAACCTGACGTTAGAAACAGAGACTCTGGGCTTCAGTGACTTGAAAAACACCACCTACGCACAGAACAGTGCCATGGGCATCAGCACCGGTGTGGGGATAGGTAACGAAACCGATGTTGACGGGAAAAAGACCGACAACACCGAGGTTGATTCCACCTACAACAGCTCCACCCTGCAATACCAAAACAGCAGTGATTACAGCGTTAGCAAAACCCTTGCAACAGTGGGTCAAGGCAATGTCACCGTGGGCGGCGATAGCAAGAGTGACAGCCTGACGGCGCTGAACCGCGATGTGGAGAACACGGAGAAAGACCTGTTCTCCGTCGAGCGCAATGAAGGGAATGTGGATGTCACGGTTGACCATAGGTTGTTGACGGAGGCTGGGCGGAGTGACATTGCCGAGGACTTCAAACGCAACGAAATTGCTTTTGATGCCATCGTTGACCTGGCAGAAAAAGAAAGTGTCGCCCTTCTCGGTGATGCAGAAAGTGGCATAGAAGGGTTCTTTGCTCATCAGGACAACAAGCAAAAGTTCTTCACTGCCAGTAAACGTTTCGTGACCGATGAGAGGAACGCCGACAATGTAGCAATTCTTAATGACCCAAATGCAACCAATCAGCAAAAAGAGCAGGCATACACGTCACTTGCTAACTACATCTCGACAGAAATGGGCGTGCCTCCCGCTGAGGCCTTACTGGCCGTGGTTGAAAATTATGCCAACGAAGAAGTCAAAGGTGCCTATGCAAATGGCACCATGTTCTTCAACGATAGGCAACATTCTACACTCGAAGATTCGGCCAACACTGTGGGCCACGAAACTCAGCATCACATCGATGCCAATACTAAGCCGGCAAACACCAACGAGGCGTATCACGATAACCGAGAACAGTATGCGGATGTAATGGGAGACGCCACAGAGGACTACCTTAAGTTCAACTACAGCAATAACGACAAAGGCTCTTTTGGTGGGTTCAATACCCAAAATGGAACCAAGGGCAGCGAAGTTATCGCTAAGAATCAGCCGGTATTTGAAAGTAGTAAACAATCGGCTGAGCTGGACTTTAAAACGCCAAATCGTAACGAGCAATACATCATAAATACGCTATCTGGGGGCGACCCAGCGAAGCGTGATGAATTGCTTGCTGCAGGTTGTGCACTTATCAAATGCTCCGCAGAGTTTCCAATTGGCAGTGAAAATTACAACTACTACAAGGCGCTGGAAGAAAAAGGCAAAGACAGCATTGACGCTCAAACCGTCCTGAAAAACTTCAGTGAACGGAATGTCGTTCAAGGCAATACCTACCCTACGGTGGAAACAGTTGAAGGGTTTGGTTATGGAGACATAGATAAAAACCAAGACACTCAGACACTGATATCGAATCTGTATGCAGAAAATGTGGCTGATACTTTAGGCGTGTCTAAAGAGATTGCTGCTACCTTAGTGGCAACTGTGAGCTTGTTTGCTGCCGTTACAGTAGGGAAAAGTAAAGGTGTTCCTGCGAGCAGTAAGCTGAACACAGGAGGTAACGGCTCTTATGATGGTGATGGCGAGTTCTCAACGCCAGACCGTAAAGTAATTCCAGCTAAAGACATAGTTCATACGCCGGTGCTGACGGGTAGTGATCAATCTGGTAGGATTCATGGTGCAGATGTCAGAGAGGACAACCCGACACCATCATCTAAATAACTGATCCGAATAGTGCTACATTTTCGCCGTGCCGTGGCAACCTCCCGGGTACGGCGATACGTTATCCATAAAGTGCTTCACCTTCCTGAGCAATTGCCACATATGTTTACACCTGTGAT
>NZ_FIZY01000126.1 GCF_900060185.1 Grimontia marina
GCCACGAGGTATCGGTGCTATGATGGCCATCACTCAGTCCTTTTGTCGGTATGTTTCGGTTTGGCGATTGATCAGATCGCACAAAGCGGACTGAGTTTCTCTTATCTTTGAGATCTACTATTAGGAACAGCTATTTAGCCAGGACGATCCCTATCACCAACAGAACTGGCAATTTGCCTAAAAAGTCGACATGTCGAGTTCAATACTTCGAATGGTTTCACATTTTCGCCCTTCCACCTTCATTTCACCAATCAGGCTGAAGTAGGCTGATGTGAAGTGTGAATGGTATTTTCACTGGTTTTTGGAGTGAAAACGACTAAGGAAGGTGCTTATGGCAGAACAAGAGAACAAACTTTACTGCAGTGATTGCGGAAAAATGACTGCCCACACACTGGTGCAACTTGAGCCAAGAAAGGCAGAGCCGGATGCGACTTTGTTTCAGCGTGCAACGATAGTGCTTTCGAACTCCATGGATATCGTACTTGGCAGTTCGTATCAGCAATGCGATTGTTGTGGCTCCACATTCGGGCATACAGACAGCATCGGCGGCATTTAATGGATTTAGACAAACTGAGCCAACACCTCAGGGAAAATGGCTTTAACGCAGTATTGAAGGACGGCAAGGTACGTGTGAAATGGGGATGGAGTACCTTGCCAGTTACTATAGAAAATGACCCTGTCAGTGGGATCCTGAGTGTTAGTTACAATCAGCTCGCCCAACTTTTTCTTATCGGTCTTTTTTCCTTTATGACCTTCGCTTTCTTTAGCTGGGGATCGTTTCTTTCATCAGGCGCCTATTTTGCCATCGCAATGCTCTCTCTCGCCAATCTCTTACTGACAGAATCGAACGCGAACGAGCTTCGTCAACATATTCGCCAAATGGTGATATCCACCGAATAGCGCGATAAACAGAAAATCGCGCAATTTTGTTCAAGTTTTCGTTTCCTCTCCCTTCTATATTTTGCAAAGATGTTAAACAGACGGATGAGGGAACGGACGTGGACACAGACAATCGCTTCCAGTTTGTAAATAGTGAACACCTTGAGGGTGTAGCTGTGCTTGACGCAAATATGAGCGACTTCACTTACGACAAACACGCCCACGAAGAGTTTTCTATTGGTGTGACTCTTAAAGGCAGGCAGGATTTTTTCTGTCAGAGCGCTTTCCATACAAGTCCTGAAGGCGGCGTTATCCTATTCAATCCGGAAGATGTCCATGACGGCAGTTCAGGAGGAGACCAAAACCTCGAGTATTTGATGCTCTACGTCCACCCAGACAGTATTACAGCTCAAATCAAAGCGCTTGGCGTGAAGGCACCATCGTCGCTACGAATCAAAGGCTGCTTACTCAACGATGTTAAACTCCGCAATCAGGCGTTGATCCTTTCCAGCCTGATTAAAGATCCCTCCTGCCATCGTATTGAGCAGCAATCTGCACTCTTTAACCTCTCACATACTCTAGTGTCATTAGCTGGCATGTTAGATGAAGCTAAGCCAACAAACCGCAGAGATACCTTGCTAACGCGCGCCAAAGATTTTGTGCAGGACAACCTAGCTAGAGATATCGCCATTGACGATCTTGCTGATGTCGCCAACATGTCAAAGTATCACTTTATCCGTCAGTTTCGGGCGCAGTTTGGTATTACACCTCACCAGTACGTCATCAATTGTCGTATTAATGGTTCTCGCAAAGCATTGGAAAGCGGACAGCCCGCAAGCGATGTCGCTCAGGAATTCGGTTTTGCCGACAGTAGCCATTTCAATAGAAGGTTCAAGCGCGTCTTTGGTATGACGCCAAAGCAATACCAGCTTCAAATCTCTGACTAACTTCCCTCTCTGAATTCTATAAAGGACTTCCTATGTTCGAACTTTGGGCATATGCCTTTGGCATTATGTATTCTCCAGGCCCTGTGAATCTTCTAGGCCTGAATGGCGGACTTCAAAATCGCACACGAGAGGATCTCGGATTTTTCGCAGGCGTCGCTACCGCAATGCTGATTCTCTTCATTTCGATGTTACTGATTGGCGGCACAATGGTTTCCACGACTTCCCTTCCTTATATCAGTATTATTGGTTGCAGCTATATTCTTTACATTGCGTGGAAGCTGGCCAAAGCGAAAGTGGACATCAATAAGAGTTCATGTAAGAAAAACGCGATGACGTTCCACGACGGACTGGTGCTGCAATTGCTCAACCCAAAGGGCATCATTGCGACGCTCCCGATTGTGACGATTCAGTTCCCTGCTGCTGACATCCATGGGATGGAGAGCCTGTTCTGGATTGGGATCTTGACCATACTGGCTTTTGGCGCACCTACCTCCTATTCCCTTATCGGCAGCTTGCTTGGCAAGCGCATAGCTAACCCCGTTTATTTCCGGGTATTTAATATCAGCATGTCAGTTCTGTTGATCTATGTTTCCTTAGACATCGCCCATCAGCAAATTTATCTCCCTTGGTTTGGACAATAAAGGCAGGCAAAACACCGCCCGAAGGCTAACACCTATCACTTAAGATGCTTAGAGCGAACAGGGTAGCGAGTTTTATTAATACGAACGGTCCTCGCTTTGGGCCGTTTTCTTTTTTTGGGGAGTATGTAGCGTTTCACTCTCTCCCGCATGGCTCTTAGCTTTCTCGGGATTGAGCCGGGGGCTGCTATCGCACACCACATCAGCTCATCCTGAATATCTCTCAATGCCATCATAAAA
>NZ_FIZY01000127.1 GCF_900060185.1 Grimontia marina
TTTTATGATGGCATTGAGAGATATTCAGGATGAGCTGATGTGGTGTGCGATAGCAGCCCCCGGCTCAATCCCGAGAAAGCTAAGAGCCATGCGGGAGAGAGTGAAACGCTACATACTCCCCAAAAAAAGAAAACGGCCCAAAGCGAGGACCGTTCGTATTAATAAAACTCGCTACCCTGTTCGCTCTAAGCACCTTAAACCTTAAGTGATAGGTGTTACGCAATAGCGGGCTTCTCAGCATATACTGAAGCATTAGCTACTAGATGTTTCGGACGACTCGGAAGCCAAGATAGTTGGCGCTAATATCAGATTTCAGCTCGAGACGTTCTGCCACGCGCGCACTGCTTGGAGAGAAACTCCATGCGCCGCCACGTGCCACTGGTGTCTGACTTTCTGCCCATTCCCAAACATTACCCGCGGTGTCATACACACCGAATGGGTTAGCAGGGAAACTGGCGACAGGAGAGGTACTTCTGTTGGACCAGACGGTGCCGCTCCAACCTGTGTTGGCATTGCCTATACCGATGTCGTTGCCCCACCAAAAATCAGAATCGCTACCCGCCCGCGCTGCCACTTCCCACTGAACTTCGGTTGGAAGTGCGTAGCTGAAGCCAGTTTGCGTGCTCAACCACTTAGAGTAAGCATGCGCATCATCTTTGGTGATGCAAACAACTGGTGCATTGTCTGACTGGTCAAAGCCAGGCTTGCGCCAGTTGTGATTGAGTAGTTGCTTTGGTTCACCGTTGATAAGGGAAGCACAGCCCTGACCTTCTTCTGCATCCGTGACATAGCCTGTTGCAGCGACAAACTCTCCAAACTGTTTCACAGTGACTGGCGTCGCTGCAATTGAGAATGGTTGGTCAACCACCACCGGTTGCTCAGCTTCAAAGCCAACGCGGTATTGGCCTGCACCAATCACCACCATTTTAGGTGCTTGCCGATTGTTAGAGAGTTTGTCAGCGAAACGCTTTCCCGGCTTTGGACGGTTCTCCTGTTCGCGAAGATTCGCCCAAACCACGGAGTCTTTGCTCATGTACATTTGGCGACTGTATGGTTCGAAACCTGGCTTTTCAACAGTCAACTGGTGTTGACCTGCTGGTAGCATTATTTCTACCGGTGTTGAGCCATAAGTGACACCGTTAATAGTGACGCTGTCTTCATAACGGTTTGAGCGGATTTTCACATTGACCCAACGTTTAGCTTGTTGCTTGGGTGCTGCTTTGGCGGCGGTGAAAGAGTTCTCCACACAGTAACGTTCAGCGAAATCCAACAATTCACAGGCTGCGTTTTCATCAGGCGTGCTGCGCATTTCCGCTTGCATGCGAGTGATATAACGGTTGTTACCGCTGAATCCGCTGTCAACCACGTTGCTATTCATCACATGAATATTGAATGAGACGCGATTGGCATTCAGTTTCGCAGTGGTAGATTCCGTTACATTGTCCAATACCTGTGACTGGAAGCTGTTGACGGCTTTTTGCATGGTGAGGGTTTTACCCTGATTAGCACATGCACCCAGAGTCATTGATTCGCTACAAGTAATGGTGTGAACCACTTCAATGGTATCTGCGAAGGTGAGTTCCTGACGAAGACGTTTAACACGTGCTTCTTTCTTGGATTCCTGCAGATTTTCTAATGCGCTTACCAGCAATTGTTTCTGACGGTTTTCACCTTCAACGACACGCTGCTGTTCTGCAATAGCCTGATCATTGATTAACGCGGAAGATTGATTATCTTTTACTGCGCTCCACGTAGCTTGGTAGTCATCTTTATATTGGGTGAGATCGGTATCTGGATTTTCGAGGAGTCGACGGAATTGTTCATCAAGACGCTCTTGCGCAAGATTCCGTTTTTTCTCTAACTCGATAGCTTTGTTTGCCAGCGTTGCACGCTCACTTAATAAAGCATCCAGCTTGTCACGTTGCGTTTGGAGGTTTTCGGCGTGAACGCTAATTTCACTTCGTTTATCAGCTAGCTTCTGTTCCAGCGCAACCACAGGATCGTGGGTTGCGACATTGGCTTCATTGGCAAGCGATTGACTACTAAGAAGTATCGGCGATAACGCGAATACTAACGCGGCGATGCGATTACTTTTCATATGTCCCTTGCTTATTATCAGAAATCATAAACACCGATACTGCACAAAGACGTTTTACTGATTACTGCATCTCGGCAAAACTCGGTATTTATAAGCTTTGTCCCAATTAGCTAGATTAACACGTAAATGCCAATTAGCTTGTGTATGTTACTAATTATTTGACGCTTATCGTTATTATGCAATGCTAATCTTTTGAGTGATAACTCAATAAATTTTAGTTGCTATCCGTGTTTTAGGAAATATTGTCTGGTAAAAACAATTATAGATGGAAAATATCATTTTAATTGACGCTTTTTGATTATTATGCGTCATATTTTTGACGGTTTAATATAACAAGGCTAAACAATTAGAAGATAAAAGATAAATTACGCGGTTAAGTTAACTTCTATACCCATATATGGTCTCCTCCTAAATAGCTGTTCCTAATAGTAGATCTCAAAGATAAGAGAAACTCAGTCCGCTTTGTGCGATCTGATCAATCGCCAAACCGAAACATACCGACAAAAGGACTGAGTGATGGCCATCATAGCACCGATACCTCGTGGC
>NZ_FIZY01000128.1 GCF_900060185.1 Grimontia marina
CATTATTACGCGCAGAGATGTACTGAGAGCATTAGGGAAAAACTTAACGCACTGTTTTAAAAAGCCAACATAGCGAACTATACCCTTCCTTCTTGAAGCTGCAGCGGTGTTGGCTACGTTCGTTCACCCCAATCACATAGTTTATCTATGCGCATGGGGATGAACTTACTTGCCGCCTACCTGCAGCTTCAAGTTGTTTTGGTATAAGGTAAGCGCATCATAAACACCGCATTCTAATCAACCTCAGTCCGCCATAAGATCAAATCTCCAACCTCAAGGAGATCTGAAATGGCAAAACGACGCACCAACCAAGAATGGCAAACCTTGTTCGAGCAATACCAATCCAGTCAACTATCCCAGCGTGTTTTCTGCGAGCGCCATAGTCTGAGTCTTTCGACCTTTTATGCAAAGCGTCAACAATTGCAGTGCTTTGGGCAATCTCAAACTGGTGGCTTTATCAAAGCAGAAGTTATCGAAAAAACGACTCGCTACCAAGTAACTCAAACACCCGTCGCCAACATGACATTATTTATTAATGACGCTGAACTCAGCATTCCACAGGGTACACCTGCCTCGTATCTGGCAGAGTTAATCGGAGCACTGTCATGAAACGAATGTTGAGCGCCCCGAATGTTTACCTGTATCGAGAGTTCGTGGACTTTAGAAAATCCATCAATGGCCTAGCGGCGATTATCGAGTCAGAAACCGATTTGCCGCTAGGTACAGGCGCACTTTTCCTGTTTACCAATAAACAACGCGACAAAGTCAAAGTGTTGTACTGGGATAAAACGGGCTTCGCCCTGTGGTACAAACGGCTCGAAAAAGCCAAATTCAAATGGCCCACTCAAGAGAAAAAACAGGTCTACACCCTGACTCAATTTGACTTAGATAGACTGTTATCTGGCTTCACGATAATCGGCCATAACCCGATAAAAATAGACAATTTTACAATGAGTTAATCTCGATAAAAGTCAGTTATACCAAGCCTTGACGTGGTGTTTTTAGTATAATCAATGCCATGAAAAAGACGCCCGATATTAACCCAGAAAGCCAAGACATCGCCGAGCTTAAAGCTATGGTGAAAGCGTTGATGTCGGAGAAAAAAGAGTGGCAACAAGAGCGCCAATCCTTAATTGAACAGTTTAAACTGGCCCTTGACCGTCAATTCGCCAAACGCTCGGAAGCGTTAAAGCCTTATAATGAAGCGCAAGGTGACCTCTTTAATGAGGCGGAATGTGAAGCAGCGAAAGTGGAAGATGAGGTTATCACCACCACAACGACGACCATTAAACGTCGTGGTAAACGTCAACCGCTGCCTAAAGACTTACCGCGTGAAACACTCGTACTTGACCTAGATGAGCACGACAAGCAGTGCTCATGCTGCCAACACGCTCTGCATAAAATCGGCGAAGACCGCAGTGAAAAGCTGGAGTTCACGCCCGCCGTCCTAAAAGTATTGGAAGTCGTTCGCCCGAAATACGCCTGTCGTCAGTGTGAACAACAGGCTGAAAAAAGCCACATTCACCAACAACCCGCACCGATAAGTATCATCCCCAAAAGCTTCGCTACCGAAAGTCTGCTTGCCAACATTATTTTAGGCAAATATCAGTATGCGCTTCCGCTGTATCGTCAGGAAACCTTGTTCACCCAATCAGGTATCGAGTTATCGAGAACGACCATGGCAAGGTGGGTAATCCAGGTGAGTGAAAAGTTCAAACCGCTTTATCAGGCACTGAAGGCTCACTTACTCGAACAAGTGGTGGTTCAGGCCGATGAAACGCCGCTCAATGTGCTCAAGGAAGACAAGCAATGTTACATGTGGTTGTACTTCTCGGGAGCCGACTCCCCTGAAGATAAACTCCCTGACATGAAAAATATCGTCTTGTTCGACTATCAAAACAGTCGCGCGAGAGTGTGCCCCGTGAACTTCTTGGGTGATTACTCAGGCTATCTGCAAAGTGATGGTTACGCGGCTTATGATGGATTAACCAACGTCACCAATGTCGGTTGCTTCGCTCATGCACGTCGTAAGTTCATGGAAGCGAAGAAGCTTCAGGGCAAGGGTAAAACAGGTAAAGCGGATGTGGCGTTAGCCAAAATCCAAAAGTTGTACGCACTTGAATCTCGATTAAAACTGGCTTCGGTCGAAGAGCGTTGGGCAGAAAGACAAGCGCAGGCTAAACCGATGTTGGATGACTTCTATGACTGGTTAACCACGCAGAAAGTCATCGAATCGAGTCCTCTTGGTAAAGCCATCAAGTACACCTTGGGTCAGTGGCCTAAGCTGATACGCTATGTTGAAGATGGGCATTTATCTATCGACAACAACCGAGCGGAACGCGCAATCAAATCGCTGGTCATTGGCAGAAAAAATTGGTTATTCTCGACGAATCCACTTGGTGCTGATGCGAGTGCTTTGCTGTATAGCATCATCGAGACGGCGAAAGCGAACGGACTGATACTCTACGATTACATGGTCAAATGTATGAAAGAACTGGCAAAGCCAGAGCCTGATATCAACTCACTGCTTCCTTGGAACTTCTCATACTAAAACGCCCCGTGGGATCATGGGGCGCATACGATACGCTAT
>NZ_FIZY01000129.1 GCF_900060185.1 Grimontia marina
AGATGCTTTATTAGACAGGCTGGTCCACAACAGCCACCGCATAGAGCTGGGCGGAGAATCTATGAGAAAACTGGTGCAATCCGATCACTTAGCGTAAAAATAGGAAGAGAGAAAAACGGCAGGATCAAGTGATCGGAATAAACCGAAACGAGCGATCGCAATCACCGAAATAGGCATTCAATTTAGAAGTATCTAATCAAGTTATGCACTTTATATCTTAATCTTGAATATTGCTCAGAAAACAATAACGACACACATGTCAGATATCAGCATTCACCTATCAGGTGAGAATATGCTCATCACATTTGATAATGCGACAAAAAGGTCGTATTGAATAAGCATAACTTAAGCGATCTTCCGGAAGCATCCATGTTTGATTTCGCACAAACATGACGATCAAAAAGCGGAGGCTTGGACTCCGCTTTTCCTTTCTCACCTATCAGATACTTTCTCAGTCAATAACATCTGATTTCTTCTCTGGCTTCGCATAGCTCAATCGTCCCAACCTATTGGTAACATGGTAGCTATCAAGGCCGGACACTGCGACTGTTTCCAACGCCTCTACGTCGATGTAACCATCGCTCGCTATCACATCCTCTTCCACCAACACGTTGTTGATTTCGCCAATCACCAAAACTGTGCCATTGATCTCTAACGTCTGTGATTCTCTCAACAACAACGAATACTTAAGTCGGCTTTCCGCCACAAAGGGAGCTTTCACTCCATCCAACCATTCTGGTGTCAGGCCAACTTCAGCAAACTCAGAAATCTCCTGTGCATAGCGGGCTGAGGTTTGATGGGCTTCTTTCCAGATATCGGCATTGACCTGATTAATCGTGTATTCGCCTAATTCTAGGATATTTTCGAGTGTATCCCTTGTAACGGTATGAGGACGCATGATCATGCCAACCAGAGGTGGGTTCGCGCCAATGTGGAAGACAGAGCTCACAATCGCGAGATTAAGATTACCCTTTGCATCTTTGGTGCCAATGAGATTAGCGCTTTTGAAGCCCGAAAGACTGTTAATGAGCTTGGCGCGGTACCTATCTTCCAGTTGTGCTAGCTTTTCGCGTTTAAATTGCATGATGGCCTCTTTTTGTCATACTTGGCTATCAATACCAGCATAACGCCCATATCGATCATCAACACCCAAACAACCTTAACTATTGAGCAAACGTTAGAATCAAACGCCATATTTTCTTTGGTATCTCGGCAACATACTCTCATTTCCGACGAGCCCCCCCTGATGAACATATAACAGCGTCTTGCCTTGATTTTCTGGTAACCAGTCATTCAAACAACACCACATCAAGGGGTCGTATAATAAATCAAACTCAACGCCAGTTTGTTCAAGTAAGGCTTTCCATATTTGGTAATCATTAAGATATAGCTTTCCAAAATGATGCTTAGTGGAAGATTCCAAAACCGTTGGAAAGCAAGATTCTCCAAGCTCTTCAAATTGCGAAATCAAATACTCTTTTCCACCCACGCACGGACACGTCAGCACCTCAATGCCATTCGCCTTGAGGTGCTTGTGCAAGAACAACGCAGTGGTTCCTGTTCCGGCGGGCAATGCTACGCATAGGCTCTCCTCCTTGTTGTTATGCGCCCACTCAAGAATTTCCTGCGCAAGCATTGTCACGCCCTGTGCCGCAATTGGCGAACGACCTCCCTCTGGTACCAACAGGCATCCTTCGTCAAGACGATGCGCTTGAATATAATCGTGTGGATGCAATTCCGAATCCGTCAGTTCTGACACAGCAATAACCTCAGCACCAAGTTCCAATGCCATCCGGTAGTTTCCAATAGGTTTATCTTTCAACCACCACGGAACACGATCGACATAAAATTCCAACTGCCAGCCTTTCATCTTAGCTAGCGCTGCGAGCGACAGCAGCGAGTTCGCCTGTGGGGAGCCGTAACCAATTAGATGGGTAATATTCTTGTCTTCCAGTTCCAACAAAGCCATTAACTTTCGCGCTTTGTTACCAGAGAAATGGGGGTGAAGTTGGTCATCGCGTTTTAGAAAGAAAGCGCGGCCTTCAAAGGTATGCTGAGTAACTGGAGAATGGGAGATTTTCATTAACATCTATAAATTCTCACGAATCCGAAGATTCTATCTGACTTCACTATCCAACCCAATCGCTCTATCAAACTTTACCTGACGCATTGCCACCAATATGTGAAATTTACGAATGTTTAAGTCAGTATGAAGCACGCGCTCGACAAAGGCTTCGTAAGCTTTAGTGTCCAGCATATTGACGGCTCTGTGATGGCGGCATTCTTTTGAAGGTGCAGCCATCTCCACCTAGAGGGTAGACAAACAGCACGACGTCAGTCGACTCCCCCGAAGGGGGGTCCTCAATGCACCCACTTCTTCGTTGAATTCCAAGGAAATAGAATAATTATTCCTCGTCATCAGAAATTAACACTTACCTAATCTGTCTCCCCTGTAAATAGTCGGCCCTGAATTACAAATAAGACACTGATCTATTTGATGATCTCATCGATCTTCCTACCCTCATATTGCAAGCTTTTTAAGCCTCCCCTTCCAAAACCTTGCAATTTGGGTGATGAAAATGAA
>NZ_FIZY01000130.1 GCF_900060185.1 Grimontia marina
CACCTTCGCTTTAAATTCGGGTGAGTGGTTTCTACGTTTTCTTGTCATCATCTGCTCCAGTCTTTCTGGGGACTATCAAAACAGATCAATCACTTAAAGTCATGTCCGAAAATTGGGGGCCACTTCTATATATGGCGCGTAAGCATCAGTGGTTTGATACAAAATCCAGCCGTAGACCAGGGTGGCTAAAGCAGCTGCAGCGATGAAAAAAGCGAAATTTGTCGTTTTTGTCCAGGCTATTGCATGTGATTGTTCCTTTGTTCCCCAGTATTTCCAGCCATAAACACTTGTGAGTATGAAGAAAAACATAAGGGTCACGTCGGCATAAAGATTAAACTTGTAAAAGAGCACCGCAAATAACCCACATCCAATGATGCCTGTCCACCACGTATTAATATTGTTTCTTGCTGCTAATATCACACTGATCACAAATACTGCGTTCGCAGACAATTCCAAATAACTAATCAAAATGTGTTCCTTAAATCACTTGTATACTGGATAACTTTTTTATCACTGCTCACTTTTTCAAGCACCTTCACTTCAACCTTCTGCCCAAATTTCACTTCTAACAATTCTTTGATGTGTTGCGAAAACGTGGCGCTTGGTAGCGTGATGATCATTTTCTCTTGTTTATCTTGATGTAAAGAAAACTGCGATAGTGGGTACCTTTGAAGCATATGGGTAACATCGACATTGTTAAGCCATACGCCACTGCACGTTTTAAATTGAACGGGAGGTCTACCTTCAAGATCTTTGATGAACCAATGTCCATCTTCTAATATGAGCCTTCCATAGTCCCCCGTCCGATAACGGAGCAAAGGGAGGTAATCATTGAACCCTCCTGTGAGCGCAATCTCGCCACGTTCTCCAGTCGCCACCGGTTTACCTGTAACATCGAGGATCTCGACGTACAGTCTGGATTGCAGGAGACGAAAGCCTGTTTTACCCGGGATGCTGCAACCTATGGGGCCTGCTTCATTCAAAGAATAGATATCTAAAACGGGGCACTGATATCGGGTTTCAAAGTGCCTACGTGTCGCATTAAGCAGCGTCATTGACGTGCTCAATATCGCTTTCGGTTGGTGATTAAACGGTATTTTTGACAGTTCGGATAGAGAGATTGGATCGCCAGAAATGAGGTCTGGCTTATTTATGTCAAGGTACTGCTCTCTGTCGTTAGGGCTAAACCAATCGTCGGGATGAAAATTTAACTTCAGTAATCCTTTGTTATTGAGATAGGGGGACACGGATGCATAGGTGAAGCATTTTTCTTGGTATCCCGCGAGGACTATTGCGACTTCACTCTCGAACTCCCGTGTATCTACATGGTTCCAGAGTAGAGATTTTTTGTGGTAAGCACTGTATCGTGCGGCGACGATGGGATGAGATGGAATGGTTAGCGAATGCCCCGTCGTGCCAGACGTCTCGTATGCGATGATGCGATCCAGTGGCAAATCATCAGGAACAAAGTCAGTTATGCGTGTGCTGAGATCTGAGCGGTCAATCGTCGGATAGTCTTCGAATCTCTGAACGCTTTTGTCGTAGTGCTTGTAAAAGGGAACGTTGTTAAAACAATTTCGAAGAAACAGCGCTATCCATGTATTTTCATCGAATGCTGCGGAAGCCTCTCGCGTTGCTTCATCAATGGTAAAGCGACTCAGTTCTTCTAGCTCCTCATGCTGAAGATGATGACCAGATTGATTCTTGAAAATAGGGGCATGAGGTTGATCTATGATGTGTTTAAGGCGAGCGCTGCTTGAATCGTCTAGCGTTGGCATGCACTTATAATCATTCCAAGGTACTGTATGCATGATTATTCCCGCATCATTTTGTCAGCAGCTTCTTTCGCTTTTTGCTTTGCTAAAGCAACCCGTAAATCTTGAGCCCTTTGCTCTGCAAGCTTCGCAGCTGCTAGCACTTTTCGTCGCTCCAGAGAGCTAACCGCTTGTAGTCGATCTTCCGCTTGGTTTTTAGTCTCTCCCAATGGACGTAAATTTAAGGCTGAAAGTACGACGCGAATAAACTCTTCTCGCCTGTCAATGTCATTGGTATAAGTGAGATTGGCTCCTGCCTCAAATAGCTCCTTAGCGGTATTCTCGAAAACATCCAATAAAAGCGGTAACTCAAACCTAAATAACTGATCCGAATAGTGCTACATTTTCGCCGTGCCGTGGCAACCTCCCGGGTAAGGCGATACGTTATCCATAAAGTGCTTCACCTTCCTGAGCAATTGCCACATATGTTTACACCTGTGATTCCGAGTAATTGTCTCATGGAGAGCATTCCACAATCGTTCTATGACGTTGACCCAAGGGCAATAAACGGGCTGGAACAGCAGCCTGAACTTTGGGTTCTTCTTGAGCCAAGCCTTCGTTTTTTTACTTTTGTGGATGATGTAGTTATCCAGTATCAAGGTGACACTTTTGGCTCGGCGGTAGTGCCACTTTAGCTTCTCCAGCATGGCAATGAATAGGTCTGAGTCTTTCTTT
>NZ_FIZY01000131.1 GCF_900060185.1 Grimontia marina
AGAAAGCATTAGAACAAAAGGAAATCACACCAAGGTTGCGAAGGCAACAGGCAAGATGAAAACAGGTCAGACCGGCATACTGAAACCCTGGCTATACCCGAGGCTCTAGAAGCCGATTGTTTGATAAGGCCAGTATGCGCGAAGTCTCATCAAGGCCAGAAGCAACGCTTCACAAACAGGCCGGATATATGAAAGCAAACCTGTCCCTTCAATCAAACCTGTCGTCTTGCAAACTAGGAGGAGACCATATATGGGTATAGGTCTTTTAAAAAAGCCAACTGCCCACAAATCTTCGGGTAATTGGTTCATTGTTTAAACTACAAACTTAAACAGGTGTCTTGGTCATTGCTAAAAAAGCATTCATTACCGAGGCGTTCGCTAATATGCGCTGGTCGAGATTTTGTTGGGCAGGTGTTTCGCTACAACAGCCAACACGGGCACCTTGTTGTACTAAAAAAGACTCAAAAGAGGTGTCGAAGTGATTGAAGATAACGCCATCTTGGACAGAACAGTCGTCAATACTGCCGTCTTTGGCGATGGGGAAAAATTCCCCCAAAGCATCTCTTAAAGTGTGGCTAAATGCCCCTGGCGTTTCGGCAGGCTCAAAGGTATACACATAGGTATCCGTCTGCAGCACATCTTCATGGCAGGTCAGTATCCCATCGCAACTTGCAGCCTGAAGAAGCTCAGTGTGCTCAAGTAAAATTCTGCCTTCCAATGAGGTGTCTTCTCCCGGTTTAGGAACGCCACTTTCCAGATAAAAGCCACGGTTAGGGTTTTCACCGAGCTCATTGAATCTATGACCATTGGCAAAGCCAGTCGGGTTAACCAAAGGTAGCAGGCTCAGGTTTACCTGCTCAAATAGACTTGAATCCATTTGCTGTAAAAGGTGCAAAAGCCCCCATGGCCCTGCGGCCTCTTCACCGTGAAACCCAGCGCTAATGAGCATATTGTGATTTCCGGCGTTTTGTTCCGGTGATTGCATGAACCACAAAGGGTACCCGCCCGCTTCCCCAAGTTTCATTCTGTTGAGGCCGAGTCTGACTTTCTCCTGTTCAAGTAGCGAGTAAAAATGGCTGACGTCAGTGCTTTTGCACTGAAAAATTTCGCTGTGCCAGCTATGGCACTCGAAGGGATTGCGACTCATTAATACATCCTTGTCATTGCGAAGTCTGAAAAGATAAACGTTGTCAGCATACCAGCAAACGCAGAAAAATAACGCTTATTCGATTGCCTGAATAAGGGAGATAGGAGTTCAGCTCCTGAACATACTTCGCTGATTTATTTAAAAGAAAACCAAGCTGCAATGATCACAGCTTGGCTTGATTTTCACCACGGTTTGGGACTTAGGCGGTTGCTTCCGCATCCTCCCGTTTGATCACTTTATGGCCTTCTTCAGTCACGCCGTCTTTCCAATAACTGCTGATGTAGATGTTGTCTCGATCAACTTCTCTGTCATTGCGGAAATATTGACGAAGTGCACGCATGGAATCGAATTCGCAGGCACACCAGATAGCAGCGTTACCTTCCAGCCATTCTTTTTCCTGAACGCGTTCTGACAGCGTTTTATCGCTTTTAACCAGCCAGTCGATTTGCATCCCTTCAGGGGCTTGAATTGGCTGAATATCGTCTTGAGAAAGCACTTCAATGACCGCATGGCCTTTTGCATGTTGGGGTAGCGATGCAATTTTGACAGAAAGTGCTGGAAGAGCTGTCATGTCAGCCACCATAAAGAACCAATCTGCTTCTTTGTTTATTTCCTGAATGGTGCCGGGACCGGCAATCATCATGGTATCGCCAACTTTGGCATTCATCGCCCAACGTGCGGCATGACCGCAGCCACAGTCATCAACCTTATGGCGGACAAAGTCGACTGTGATCATGTGTGTGCTGAAATCTAAATCGCGAATGGTATAAGTACGCATCACAGGCCTTTGGTCCGCTGGAAGTGAACTCAGATCTGTGCTGCCATTCGGCGCAAACATTAACTTGATATATCCGCCTTCGCAGTTAGCAGGAAAGCGGGAAAGTCCTTCTCCATGCATCACGATACGCTGCATGTTCGGGGTGATTGCTGTGGTTGCTTCTACAGTCAACAAAATAGGGCTTGGTTTATTCATTGTTCTTCTCTGACTACTTTACTTCCCCCTAAAATACGTCGCCTTTATAAATATATCAATGATAACGATTATCATTTGCGTAAATTTACACTTCTTTCTGTTTTCTACTAAATAGCTGTTCCTAATAGTAGATCTCAAAGATAAGAGAAACTCAGTCCGCTTTGTGCGATCTGATCAATCGCCAAACCGAAACATACCGACAAAAGGACTGAGTGATGGCCATCATAGCACCGATACCTCGTGGCGAACGTCGTAGGATGAAAAAAGCGATACAGACTACCAAGGACAAGGATTATGCCCGCAGACTTATTGCTCTCATGCAACTCCA
>NZ_FIZY01000132.1 GCF_900060185.1 Grimontia marina
AGGACGCGGCAATGGCAAAAAAGAGAACCCCTATGAACAAAATCAAAGAGGTGTTACGCCTCAAATTCGACTGCGGCCTGTCGCATCGCAACATCGCGCTCTGCCTCAATCTTGGTGTTGCCACCGTCTCTGAACTGGTTATCCGCTTTAAACAAAGCCAACTGGGCTGGCCGCTTCCCGAAGGGGTCAGTGACACGGCTCTGGCCCAGACGCTCTACCATCCCAAGTCCGCCCATCGTAGTAAGGTCATGCCTGACTTCGCCCAATGCTTTATCGAACTCAAACGCAAAGGGATGACCAAGATGCTGCTCTGGCAGGAATACCATGAGCAATATCAGGCGCAGGCTTATGCCTATACCCAGTTCTGTGAGCACTACACCCGCTGGCTGAAACAACAAAAACGCAGCATGCGCCAGATACATATTGCTGGTGACAAACTCTTTATTGATTACTGTGGCCCCAAGCTTCATGTGGTCAACCCCGATACTGGGGAGGTGCGCGAGGCTGAAGTGTTCGTCGCGACACTCGGCGCTTCCAACTACACCTATGTCGAAGCCTTCCCCAGTCAGGAGAAGGCCCATTGGCTGGAAGCCCATGCTAATGCCTTCGAACACTTCGGTGGTGTGCCGCACCTTCTGGTGCCCGACAACCTGCGCAGTGCGGTGAAAAAAGCTGACCGCTATGAACCCAGGTTGAATGACAGTTACCAGAAGCTGGCTAATCATTATCAAACCGCCGTGATGCCCGCCCGTCCCTATAAACCCAAAGATAAAGCCAAAGCAGAAAACGCAGTATTGCTGGTCGAGCGCTGGATAATGATGCGGCTGCGCCATCAGACCTTCCACACCTTCAAGGAACTCAACCTGGCTATCCGTGAGTTGATGGATGCCCTGAACCAACGTCCCATGAAGCAGATAGGGACAAGCCGCAAAAACCTGTTCGACACCCTTGATAAGCCCGCCCTGAAACCCTTGCCACGCCAACGGTATCTGTATACCGAAACCAAGCGCGCCAAAGTCGGCCCTGATTACCACATTGAATACCACCGCCACTATTACTCCGTCCCTCATCAACTGGTGGGACAGCATGTGGAATTGGAAGCCTCGAGTCGACTGGTGCAAATCTATCATCAGGGCAACCTGGTGACGCAGCATCCGCGCAGTCAGCGTGAGCGGGCAAGCAGCACCCATGCTGAGCATATGCCCACGAACCATCAACATCAGACATGGTCACCTGGTCGCTTGCTTGGCTGGGGAGCCAACATCGGCCCGGCCACACGGGAAGTGGTCAACTGTCTGCTGAACGCCAAACCACACCCAGAGCAGGCATACCGCTCATGCCTTGGGTTGTTGAACCTGAGCAAGAAGTATGGAGAAACCCGGCTCGAGCAGGCCTGCAAAGATGCCCTGATACTGAGCAAACCTTATTACACCTTCATCAGTAACCTGCTCACCAACAAGCGGGAAGGCCAGTTAAGTCAGGATACCCAGACCACCCCGAACCTTATGCACAGCAATGTGCGTGGCCCCAACAGCTACCACTAGGAATCAACAATGAATGCCCTGAATAACCAACTGAAAGCCCTGCGCTTAAGCCATGCTGTTCGTGCGCTTGAGCAACAACAGGAGCAACTGACCACCTATGCTGAGCTGACCTTCGAAGAGCGTCTGAGCTTGCTGCTGGAAGCGGAGTTATTAAGCCGCAACCAGACCAAAATCGCCCGGCTCAAAAGGCAGGCAAAGCTGAGAGTAGATGCACAGCCGAGCCAGCTTATTTACCAGGAAGGAAGAAACTTGAACCGCAAACAGATGGGAGAGCTCCTGACAGGCAGTTACCTGCATAAGCACCAGAACATCTTAATCACCGGCCCCACGGGGGCTGGGAAAACCTACCTGGCTTGCGCTCTAGCCACGAGCGCCTGTGACTTACAGCAACCAGTGCGGTATTACCGTCTGAGTCGTTTACTGGATGACCTGACGGCCGGTCGTCTGGATGGGAGCTATCAAAAGCAGCTTCATGCTCTGTCCCGTAAAGCCCTACTGGTTCTGGATGATTGGGGAATGGAAACGCTGACGCAAGACCACGCCGGTCACCTGTTGGAAGTGTTGGAAGACCGCTATCAGGCCAGCAGCACCATCGTTATCAGTCAGCTACCCGTGAAGGAATGGTACAACATGATCGGCAACGCCACGGTAGCAGATGCTTTATTAGACAGGCTGGTCCACAACAGCCACCGCATAGAGCTGGGCGGAGAATCTATGAGAAAACTGGTGCAATCCGATCACTTAGCGTAAAAATAGGAAGAGAGAAAAACGGCAGGATCA
>NZ_FIZY01000133.1 GCF_900060185.1 Grimontia marina
GTACCAGAGGCTGGTGTGTACCGACAGGGACATAGCACCCGCCAGCGGCCAGAATACCAAGGACAGCGATGACCTGATTGTGTCCCCTAGGAAGGGTGACGGCAACAGGTTCACCGGGTTGAACCCCCTGCTCGGTGAGTAAAGCAGCCAGTTGCAGGGCAGCTTGAGCGAGCTCGCCATAGGAGAGGGAATGTTGTTCAGAAATAATGGCAGTGCGTTCGGGTGTTTCCGCCGCCATTTCAAAGAAGGATTGATGTATGGTTCTGGTTGAAAAGGCTTGGTCAGTGCGATTTATTGCCAGCCTTGATTCACACTGTTTGTTAGGTAATACAAGGTGAAGTGGTGTATCCCAGTCAATGATGATTAGATTATCAATGAGCGCAATGTAAGTATTAAACATGTCATCGATCATTCCCTCTGGGAATAAGGCATCAACACTGTCCCAAGATAAAGCAAGCTCTTCATCAAATTCATAAAGCTGATGATCTAACCAGACTTGCGGGGTTTCGGATAAACCACCGGCAACCATTTTAGGGAAACCCGATTCACCCTGTTCAAATAGCCCATTACCAAGCCCTAATGTGCTCGTAAACACGATCGGGAGAGAGGCAGCTGTGAGACTCATTTCATGAGATCGTTGCCGTTGAATCCATATAGAAGAGACAGCTTTATTTTCCAGAACATCAGCGATCTCCCGTTGGGTCTTTTTAGCTTGTTCGATCAGAGTTGATTCTTCTTCACGACAAAAACCTACGGGTGCCAGTGTGGTGAAGTCACCCAGAATACGATTGATGTCTTGATGCACAGGTTGGCGATCAAACAAAGTCAGATTGATAGAATGATCTTTGCCGCCATTCCAAAGGCGAAGCACTTCACTGTATGCGGTTAGAAGCAAAACAGAAGGGGTGATTTGGTACTTTTGCGCCTTGTCTTTTAATGCTTGCCAATCTTCTGCCGGCAAACGATGTTCCCGCCTTGTGAATATTGGATGCGCCAAGCGTTCTGGTTCTGTCGCCAAAGGAAGAGATGCTTTTAACGGGAGTTCTGCAAGTTTATTCAACCAGAATGTTTCAGCGTTTTGTTTTTCTTCATTACTTGGCGCAATTTGATTGACATAGTCCCGGAACAGTAGGTCTGTTTTTGAGGGGAGGCTCTCTGGATCTAAGTATGTCCGGCTTAATTGCTCTAGAAGCAATTTGATACTGAATCCATCTAGAGTGAGATAGTTGAATATAATTCCGACACGACAGCGAGGGTTTCCTTTTGCATCTTGATAAGAGACACCAAACAGATGGTGCATTTGAGCCGAAGACCCGACGTCACTGTTTTTGCTAGCAGATGATGTTGTATGGAACTGTTGATGAAGCCACTGCTGTGCAAGTTGTTCACCTTGACCATCTTTCATGTCATCGAATCGGTGACAAAGCGTCTCAATACCCGGGAAGAAAGGCAGTACGCGCTGATTCCCCTCTTTGTCTATCGTAACCCTAAGCATGTCATGATGCTGAACCAAGCTGTTCCAAGCCTGTTCAAGCCGCCCAATATTGACGTTCTCACCATCCAGCTCGACCAGATAATGGGTACCACAGTTGAGTGGCAGTCCAGGTGACTGCCCCATCCAATAGGCACGCTGAACCTCTGTCAGTGGGAAAGGTTCAAAGCGAGCGTCCGGGTCAGGAACCAGGGTGGAAAGCGGCTCGGCGTTCTCGAATGAGAGTCCGGCAGCAAATTCGGCCAACACAGGTTGTGCAAACAACAGACGGAGAGGCTGTTCAGCGGTCAGCCCATTTTCACGTAGCGTTGAAATGACCTGGGTGGCTAATAAGCTATCACCGCCGAGAGAGAAAAAGTGGCTTTCCCTTCCGATGCTTCTGTCCGGTAACAGTGCTTGCCATACGCTGGCTACCTGACACTCCTTATCGCCTTTTGGGGGGGTCAGGGTAGTGTGCTGTGCGTCAGCATGCTCAGCCAGAAGTATCTGAGCTTGCTTGCGGTCAACTTTACCGTTCGCACTGAGTGGAATTTCATCGACCAGCGCGAGGGTAGAAGGAACCATATAGTCGGGCAGCAGGGCACGGAGTTGGTCAGTGACATCCGCCTTGAACTGCTCGGTGTCAGTATCATCTGTATGGTCGACCAACAGGGCAGCAGCGAGTGAGGCAGGCTGTCCGGCAGGAGAGAGCACGACGGCGACAGCACGGTGAATAGCGCTCAGGCTGTTCAGGGCAGTTTCTACCTCACCGAGCTCAATACGGTGTCCCC
>NZ_FIZY01000134.1 GCF_900060185.1 Grimontia marina
TGTTGCAGTGCTGAATAGGCAGAGAAAACACCCACGGCACTGCGTGAACATTCAATGGTCGATTGCAAATGGCTCTCTTCTCTTTGAGCATGTTCAAAGTAGGAGTAATAACCGGGATCTGTTTTTAATACCGCGAGATCGTGTTTGTTTTTGAGCATCACCAAACTGGAAGTATAAGGAACATACCCCCATTTTTGAAAGTCGACCGTAAATGAATCCGCTAATTGTAAACTTTTAATCCTCGGCAATAAGGATTCAATACCCGTCAGTGTTGCTCGATTAAGCGATAAAGGGTTGCGTTCAGAATCATACTCTTGGAAAAACAACATACTCCACCCAACAGCAGCATCAACATGAATATGTGGTTTTATTGAAATTGCATATTCTTGGCATCTTCTTTCTCTTATCGCATAAACCTCGGTGTTTTTCAAGTTAGTTGTCATCATTTGCTTAGATATTAAGCAGCATCTTTTTCTGGATTTAAATGCACTTCACCAACAGGCTCACAGCTTCTGATATCACGAGACCAACGCCCTGGATTTTTATTTTTCGCACTCAGTAGTACCTCTGCACGATGCGCTAAGATCTCTCTATCCTTTCCACTATGACGCTCGGAAGGTGTAACATAATTTAACTTGCTATGCTTGTGCTCAGTATTATACCAACGTACAAACCCGTTGACCCAACAACGACTTTCTTCCAGACCATCAAAGCCTTTCGTGGGCCAGCTCGGTATATACTTCACGGTTCGGAACAGCGACTCAACATAAGGATTATCATCGCTGACTCGTGGTCGGCTGTACGATGAGGTAATACCTAGCTCATCCATCTTTGCTTTGAGCGTGAGTGATTTCATTGGCGCACCGTTATCTGAGTGAAGCACTAAGGGCTGATTAAAGCATTGCTCGCGTAGTAATGTACGTTGTAAGAGTTGTGAGGCTAACTCACCACATTCTCTCTCATAGACATCATAACCAACAATTTTTCTGCTATAGATATCTTCTATAACGTACAGGTAATAGTGTTGCCCAATCACCTTAGATGGCAAGTAAGTAATATCCCAACTGTATACTTGATTTGGCCCTGTCGCTGTGTAGCTTGTTGGTTTAGCATGTCGTTGTCTTCCTTTCTGTCGACCACGCTTATGCAGTTGACCATGTGCCTTCAATATCCGATAGTAGCTTGATTCACAGGCAATATATTCGCCTTTATCCAGCAAAGTAGGAACGATTTGAGTAGGTGGCAAACTAGCATATTCAGGTCGATTGCATATTTCGATGATCGCTTCTCGCTCTTGTTGTGTCAGTTTATTAGCAGGCACAGGCCTGGTGCATGTTGGTCTTTTATCAGCTTGAACATTGCCCTGTTGATACCAGCGTCGATACGTTCTCAAGTCAATCTCAGCTTCATGACAAGCTTGCTCTAAACGGCAACCATGTTGTTGATCATCGCGAATAAGTGTTATTAGGTATTGCCTTTCATCGGTTGAGGTTAGTCGTCCTCGGGTTCTTCCCCGTAAAAGGCCCTCAGCTTTTTTCGTAGTACCAACAAGGCTGCCGTTTCCGCTAAGGCTTTTTCTTTAAAACGTAACTCTTTTTTCAGCGCTTTGATTTCCATTTTATCGGCTTTCGCTTGTTTTTTTGCTTCTAGCTCCTGTTCTTTCGTTGTCATAAATCCTTGCATGCACTCATTTCGCCAAGCTTTGATTTGTTCAGGGAACAGACCTTTCTCGCGACAATATTGGCTGAGTTCATGCTCAGTCATTGAGTAAGTTTCAGCGATGATGGCGAGTTTGGTTTGTGCAGACCACTGCTCTGATGAAGTATTGCTATTGGGCACAGGAGCTCCAGAATGTCTGAGTTGTTGCCGCCAATAATACAGGGTTCCAGGACTAATGCCTTCTTCCTTTGATATTTGGCTTACAGACATCGAAGATGGAGGCAGTAGCTTCTTGAGTATTACTTCTTTTCTTTCAGTAGAGATACGAGACACGATAAACTCATTGCCGCCCAATCTGGTTAAATTTTAACAGTGACAACTATCCTGCCAGAGGGGGATAATACGCGATTAACCAAGAAAAGCGACGTAAGATCGAGCAAAACAGAGCTTAGGTTACGTGAATTTTCTTGATGACTTTATAAAAATCAAGCTAAAAAGTGACCATCAATGAATACGAACTTTCAGTTTACGAGGTACCAATTCAATCCCAGCTTGATAACGTTTTGCCTAAGCGTTTAGTGCCAACGCGAGTGCGCTGTCGG
>NZ_FIZY01000135.1 GCF_900060185.1 Grimontia marina
ACAATGAACAAGGATGCTATTGCGACTAAGCAGGCGCAGTTGTCTAAAAAATAGGGAAGCTGGTATTTCAGCTTCCCTATTTTTTGCTTGATTTCTTAATGGCAAAAACGGCTTTTTCAGGGCCGACTGATTAAGGGGATAAAAATAAGCTGATTTCTTAAACCTCAGATTTCGTTCATCTACTAAAAGAAGAAGCGACAGCTACCCGTCGCTTCTTTAACTTCTCAGGTATGCAGCAGTGTAAAGGTCTGGCTCATAATTAGCTTGTCAATTTCAGTTAGCCACGTCTCCATATCCCGAGGTTTCATGTCCAACTCTTAATCAATGATGATTTCTGGTTGCCAATGGACAAAGTCAGGTTCATTGATAGTTTTGACAGCATACTCTCTCAAGCCTGCTCTTAGATCATTAAACGCTTTTGTTGGTGGATTTTCCCATCCAGCACAGTCAATTAGACTAGCACGACGTTTTTTACCAATGCCTACTTCATAGTGCGGAGCGTCACAAATTGGTGAGTCAAACTGTCTCCAGCTCTTGGTTTTGTTCATTGCACGGATAAGCGACTTTACTTTTACTATATCCTGACTATCAAAGAATCTTAATTTAGTACTTCCATCGGAGTCCCTGACAACTACACGGAGATCTTTTGCACCTTCATCATAGTTCTGGCTAATAAATGTGACTGTGCGCTTTTCATTGATCCAGTAACTTGGCCCCTCGGTATACTCAACGACCACTTTGGTGGTCACTGCCGCGTAGGAAGATAAAGAGAATAGAACTAATAACGGTCCAATAATATTGATAAGTTGCTTAATTTTGTCTGAAGTATTCCAATGCATGATTTCCCTCATCCATATTCAGTGGCTTCTATATATTATCAATTATTAAGCCGTATGAAACATTGATAATATCCAGATGCCGGGTTAATCAATAAAAAATTGACAGAAATTCACCTTGATAAATTAACTCTCCAACAACTAAATTTAATTAGACAAAGCGGTTTGGTTTGTATTGCAGTCATCTAAATTACAACATGGACAAGTTGTTTTTGTCTCTTTTATAGGACTATCGTGATTAATCATGATTTTAAATATAAATTTTAGCACACATAGTATGTAACCTTTTGTTTTTAAATACCTAAGAAGGAGCTTAAACACCCCTCCAATTGCGATAAATAACAGAAATACCACTTAGTGTAAAGTTATTTAATGCTAACTCCCATTCACAAGAACTAGAGTATAAAAGATACGAATACCATACTTAATTAATACTTAATAAAATCATTGCCAGCAAAGTCTCTCTATAATTTAATGCTATATACTATCCCTATTGCTTAAATCATTTTTATTATATTTAAATCATAAACTTAGATGAAATCAACCAAAGGTAGACATCATTTTATTAGTGCTAAATTCATACTTTATAATTAATATTTTTAACATATAAAAATTTAGCAACAGAGAAAACTATACATTGAAAGCATAGTTTAATATAAAAAATTAAAACCATCAGTCATTGAAGTACTGTCATGACACTCACTAAGCTATTCTATATGTTGCGTATTTTACTTATTATTAAAACCTCGAAGAAATCAGCGTGCCGTAAAAAGAAACCATAGACATATATAGCCCATATATTTCGCACAATCTTATCTCCTAGTAACATTAGATCCATATTTGAGACGCTAGATATTTGAGGGTTTTCTATCATCACTGTTACATTATCTAATAATTTACAACTCCTAAGCTATGTTTAAGTATTTCGATCATTAACCAATAGAGGTCATCCACTCTTTGTTTAGCGCTTCGTTAAAGCAAACGATTTACAGGGACACACACTTTTAGAAAGACGTTTTCTTCGACTGAATCAAGCTGACAGGCTGATGGCTGGAAAAGTAAATGGGAGATGATGAGGGGGAAACAGGCTGGTTCATAAACCGTAAGCGGTTAATAAACCCCACATACCAATAACACCAGTACTTTGACATAGTGCCTTTTTCAACGGAGGCACCATGAACCAAGAGCAAAAACGCGCCCATTGGGCAGCCATTGTTGAGCAACAAAAACAAAGCCCGCTCTCCATCAAGCAATTTTGTGCAGACCGCGGCCTCAGTTACCAAACCTTCCACTATTGGTCTAAACGATTAAGCTCTCCTGACTCGACGCAGACGCTTCAGCCAATCATTTTCAATGAACATGAACAGACGAAAGCTGAGTCAGTGATCATTAC
>NZ_FIZY01000136.1 GCF_900060185.1 Grimontia marina
GTAAGCGATTAATGAACTGGTGAAGCCTTATTCCACATCGCTCAGATCAACATTCCATGGCATCAGATCCGACATATCATCGGCGAGTGAACGCGTCGGCAACTCCGTGAACAGGTGCCGGAAGTAATAATACGGGTTGATGTCATTGGCACGACACGTCATCACCAAGCTATATAAGTTGGCACTGGCTTTGGCGCCACCGACCGAGGTGGAGAACATCCAGTTTTTTCGGCCCGTCGTGAACGGGCGGATATCTCGCTCTGTCACATTGTTGTCGATACTGATGTGACCATCTTCCAGGTAGGTCAGCAGTTTGGGCCACTGATTCTTGGTGTAGGTGATGGCCTGGCCCAATGCCCCTTTGGGCAGCACATTCAGGCTATCGAGCCACGCATTGAAGTCATTCAATATGGGGAGGCTTTCTTGCATCCTCATCTGTTGCCGTGCTTCGGCCGACAACTCTTTGGCTCGCTTCTCTATTCCGTACAGCTTAGCGATGAAGGTCAGGGCTTTTTCGGGTTTTCCTGCCTTTTTCGAAGGAGACGCCTTTTGGGCATCGGTGAACTTGCGGCGCACATGCGCTATGCACGCAGCTTGGGTGACGCCGTCTACTGTGCCGTAACCACTGTAACCATCGGACAGCAGATAACCTTGATAATTGCCGAGAAACTCACGTACACAGGCGCCTGCCCGACTGGGATGATAGTCGTAGATGACGACGGGATTGGGGGTGAACTCGCCGCTACGATAGACCCACATATAGGATTTCGACTGCGCGGCTCTGTCTTCTTCTCTCAGCACTTGCACCGTGGTTTCATCGGCGCAGATGAGTGTTTCTTGTAAGAGCTGCGCTTTCATCGCATCGATGATGACCTGCACTTTACTGCCAAGCTGCACGCACCAGTTAGCTAAGGTCGCACGACTGATATCGATACCCGAGCGGTTCAAGATATCTACCTGACGGTACAGCGGCAGTGCATCGACGTATTTAGCGGTGACCACCGCCGCGAAAGCTTCGGCACTGCCAAGGCTTTTGGGGATCATGCTGGCAGGTTTTGGCGCGGTAACTACTTTGCTGGTTTCGGCTGTTTGCTCGCAGTGTCGACACGCATATTTGGTGCGTTCATGGCGAATGACACTCACTCTCTGCGGCAGGATTTTCAGGGTTTCGCTGACTTCTTTGCCGCATTCGTGTAACGGCGAATCACAGCCGTCGCAATACGGGGCATTTAGGGTATGGGTTTGCACCTCGCGCTCAAGGTCAGCAGGCAATGGCTTACGTCCCGTTTTACTTCGCGTCTTGGGCGCAGAGGGTAACGCATCTTGCTGCTCGGCTTCGTTGAACGTGCCTTTGGCGACTTTTTCGCTTTGGGCAGCAAAGCGTTTGGATTTACTGAGGTTGAGCTGCTCAACGAGCAGTTGCACTTGGGTTTTGAGGGCGGCGACTTCCTCCTCTTTGGCCTGTAACAATGCATCCTTTGCAAGAAGCATGGCCTTGAGTTGTTCGATATCGTTGGGGAAGTCGGTCATTGGGCATCATCTTACAGCATTGAATAGTGCCCAGTGTGACGGCGAAAAAGGATCGTTCAAGTGCAATGTGACGATCAGTATCTCGCGTCACACTTCCAGCCCAATTAAGGGACGATGAGCTTTGCTATTCTCGAGTGACAGCCCAGAGAGCAACCAGTGAAGCTGGGGTTTACTGATGACAATCACGCCTTGAGGGTTGGGACGTGGCCATTTGAAGGTCCCTTTTTCCAATCGGCGGTAGTAAAGCCAAAACCCGTTGGTATCCCAAAAGAGGATTTTGAGTTTATCGCGCCCGCGATTACAGAAGATAAACCAAGCCTCGCTGAACGGGTCCATTTCAAGTTGCTCGGCGACAATAAGCGACAGACCATCGATAGATTTTCGCATGTCGGTGACACCGGAGACCAGAAAGACCTTGCCGGAGGGTGTCATTGCAAGGCATCCACCCAGTGTTTGATCTGAGTGGCACTCAGTGTTGTCGGTAACTCAGCGCAAATACCATTGGCAAAAGTAATGATCACTGACTCAGCTTTCGTCTGTTCATGTTCATTGAAAATGATTGGCTGAAGCGTCTGCGTCGAGTCAGGAGAGCTTAATCGTTTAGACCAATAGTGGAAGGTTTGGTAACTGAGGCCGC
>NZ_FIZY01000137.1 GCF_900060185.1 Grimontia marina
TTTTTCGGCCAATGACCAGCGATTTAATTGCGCGTTCAGCGCGATTATTGTCTATCGATAAATGACCATCGTCGATATAGCGGATGAGCTTCGGCCATTGACCTAGCGTGTATTTTATCGCTTTACCCAGCGGGCTGGACTCTATCACTTGTTGAGACGTCATCCACTCGTACAACTCATTCAGTATCGGTTTGGCATGCAGTTGCCGCTCAGATTTTCGTTTCTCTACCGATTGGCCTTTTAACCTCGACTCTATGCCATAAAGCTTCTGGATTTTGGCCAGCGCTTTATCTGCTTTGCCTGACTTACCTTTGCCTTGAAGCTTCTTAGCCCCCATGAACTTACGCCGTGCATGCGCCATGCAACCCACATTGGTCACTCGGTGAAGTCCATCATAGGCACCATAGCCATCGGTTTGCAGATAACCACGATAATCCCCCAAGAAAGCAACGGGGCATGCTCTCGCGCGACTGTTTTGATAGTCGTACAAGGCGATATTTTTCACATTGGGGAGTGCGGCATCTGGCGAGTCTGCGCCCGAGCAGTAGAGCCACATATAACACTGTTTATCTTCCTTGAGGACATTGAGCGGCGTTTCATCCGCCTGAACCACCACTTGCTCGAGTAAGTGCTCTTTTAGGGCGGCATAGAGTGGTTCGAACTTCTCACTGACTTGGATAACCCACCTTGCCATAGTGGTTCGTGATAGTTCGATTCCCGACTGGGTAAATAGCGACTCTTGGCGGTAAAGTGGCATCGCGTATTGGTATTTGCCAAGGATGATGTTGGCCAGCAAGCTTTCTGTGGCGAAGCTCTTAGGGATAATGCTTTGCGGCGCTGGCTTTTGAACAATGTGGTTGTTGTCTTGGGTTTGCTCGCACTGGCGGCAAGCATATTTAGGACGAACATATTCCAGCACTTTGAGTACGGCTGGTGAGAACTCAAGTTTCTCACTGCGGTCTTCACCGATTTTATGCAGACTATGTTGGCAACAAGCGCACTGCTTTTCATGGTCGTCTAAATCAAGTTCGATAACTTCACGAGGCAAGGTCTTTGGAAGTGGCTTGCGTTTACCGCGTTTCTTCGTTGTGGTGGTCGTCGTGATCTCAATCTCTTCTTCCTTAGCAGCTTCACATTCCGCTTCGTTGAAGAGGTCACCTTGCGATTCATCGTAAGGCTTTAGCGCCTCCGAGCGTTTAGCGAACTGACGGTCGAAGGCAAGCTTGAGTTGTTCAAGTAGCGATTGGCGTTCTTGTTTCCACTTGTTTTTCTCCGACATCAGCGTTTTTACCATCGCTTGTAGCTCGGCAACATCTTGACTTTGTGGGTTGATATTTGGCGTCTTTTTCATGACATTTATTATACTAAAATCATGCCGTTAACGCTTGGTGGATAAGGCTTTATTATCGTTTAAGTTATTGTAAAATCGTTTATTTGTACGGGTTTATGGCCGATAATCGTGAAGCCAGAAAGCAGTCTATCAAGCTCGAGTTGCGTTAGATGAAACACCTCATTTTTCTCTTTTGATGGCCACTTGTACTTGGCTTTTTCAAGACGTTTATACCAGAGAGCGAACCCCGTTTTATCCCAGTACAACACTTTGATTTTATCGCGCTGCTTGTTGGTGAACAGGAACAGTGCACCACTTCCCAAGGGTAAGCCGGTGTCATTTTCGATAATCGCAGCAAGACCGTTGATGGATTTTCTAAAATCGACGCTTTCACGATACAAGTAAATCTCTGGAGCGCTGAGCATGCGTTTCATGATAACGCACCGATAAGCTCTGCGAGATAGGCCGCTGGCGTGCCTTGTGGAATGCTCAGCTCAACATCATTGATGAGAAGAGTCATGTTAGCAGTTGCTATCTGAGCTTGATACTTCGTCGTCTTTTCGACGACTTCAGCTCGGACAAAGCCTAGAGATATGTCAGTCATATAGAGTTGCTGGCGCTTGGCATAGAACGTTGAGGGATTAAGTTCATTGAGCTTACAAAACGCGAGTATCTACAGTGAACTCGATTCAGATTGCTCGATAAGCGTTTGCCACTCTTGATTGGTGCGTCGTTTTCTCATTTCAAATCTCCTCATGGTTGGAGACTTGATCTTATTATTCGTACTAAATAGCTGTTCCTAATAGTAGATCTCAAAG
>NZ_FIZY01000138.1 GCF_900060185.1 Grimontia marina
GTAAGCGCCCCATGAACCCACAGGGCTTGTTAGTGAGAGAAGTTCCACGGAAGTAGAGAGTCGATGTCAGGTTTAGGCTTCGCCAGCTCTTTCATACATTTCACCATGTAGTCGTAGAGGATGAGCCCATTCGCTTTCGCCGTCTCGATGATGCTGTACAGCAAGGCACTGGCCTGTGCACCGTTGGGAGTGTTGGCGAACAGCCAGTTCTTTCTGCCAATGACCAGCGATTTAATCGCCCGCTCAGCGCGATTGTTGTCGATAGACAGATGCCCATCATCCACATAGCGTATCAACTTCGGCCATTGAGCCAACGTATACTTGATGGCTTTACCCAATGCGCTCGAACCGAGCACCTTCTGCGAGGTTAACCAGACATAAAGGTCATCAAGCATTGACTTGGCATGAGCCTGTCTTTCCTCATAGCGTGTTGTTGCCGATGAGGCCTTCAACCGCGACTCCAGTGCGTACAGTTTTTGGATTTTCGCGAGGGCGACATCCGCCTTACCCGTTTTTCCCTTACCCTGCAGTTTCTTCGCCTCCATGAACTTACGGCGGGCATGAGCAAAACAGCCCACGTTAGTCACGTGTGATAATCCGTCATAGACCCGGTAGCCATCACTTTGCAGATAGCCCGAGTAATCACCCAAAAAGCCTACAGGACATGACCTTGCGCGACTGTTTTGGTAGTCGAACAAGACGATATTTTTCATACCCGCGAGAGTGCCTCCGGGCGAGTCCGCCCCCGAGCAGTACAGCCACATGTAACATTGCTTGTTTTCCTTGAGCACATTGAGCGACGTTTCATCTGCCTGCACCACCCCTTGTTCCAGTAAGTGTGCCCTCAGTGCCTGATATAACGGTTTGAACTTGTCACTGACCTGTATGACCCATCTTGCCATCGTGGTCCTCGACAACTCGATACCCGACTGGGTGAACAAGGTCTCCTGACGGTACAGCGGGAGCGCATACTGGTATTTACCGAGGATAATGTTGGCCAGCAGGCTTTCCGTGGCAACGCTTTTGGGGAGGATACTCTCTGGGGCAGGCTGTTGGTGAATACGGCTCGTCTCTGCGTTGTGTTCGCACTGACGACAGGCGTATTTAGGGCGGACAATCTCCACCACCTTCAATACCGCGGGCGTGAACTCGAGCTTTTCACTGCGGTCTTCACCGATTTGATGAAGCGTGTGCTGACAACAAGGACACTGCTTGTCGTGCGCGTCGAGGTCAAGGACGAGGGTGTCACGGGGCAGGTTTTTCGGCAAGGGTTGGCGTTTACCGCGCTTTTTGGTGGTCGTGGTGGCCGTTGTTGTGACGACCTCCTCGTCCTCTTTCGCCGCTTCGCATTCCGCCTCATTAAAGAGGTCACCCTGGGCGTCATTGTAAGGCTTCAACGCTTCTGAGCGTTTGGCGAACTGGCGGTCAAGGGCGAGTTTGAACTGCTCGATTAAGGATTGGCGCTCTTGCTGCCATTGTGCTTCCTTTTCTTGCCAACCTTTTTGCTCCGATATCAATGCTTTCACCATCGCCTGAAGGTCAGCGATGTTGTGGCTTTCTGGGTTAATATCGGGCTTCTTTTTCATGGTGTTTATGATACCAAAAATACCAGTCAACCACCTGTTAATACTGACTTTTTATTGAGATTAACGCAGGGTAAACCCGTCGATATTGACGGCTTGATGCCCCCTAATGGTAAAGCCTGACAAGAGGCTGTCTAACTCGGCGGACGTGAGGGTAAAGACGGCATTTTTCTCTTGCGTTGGCCACTTGAACCGGGCTTTTTCAAGGCGCTTGTACCAGAGCGCGAAGCCAGTGTTGTCCCAGTACAGCACCTTCATTTTGTCGCGCTGTTTATTGGTAAACAGGAACAAAGCGCCGGTGCCTAGCGGTAAATCGGTCTCGGCCTCGATGATGGCTGCGAGGCCATTGATGGATTTTCGAAAGTCGACATACTCGCGATAGAGGTAAATATTCGGGGCGCTCAACATGCTCTTCATGACAAGGCCCCGATGAGCTCTGCCAGATAAGCGGCTGGTGTGCCTTGAGGAATACTCAACTCAACATCATTGACGAGAAGCGTCATGTGAGCCGTTG
>NZ_FIZY01000139.1 GCF_900060185.1 Grimontia marina
GTACCAGAGGCTGGTGTGTACCGACAGGGACATAGCACCCGCCAGCGGCCAGAATACCAAGGACAGCGATGACCTGATTGTGTCCCCTAGGAAGGGTGACGGCAACAGGTTCACCGGGTTGAACCCCGTGCTCGGTGAGTAAAGCAGCCAGTTGCAGGGCAGCTTGAGCGAGCTCGCCATAGGAGAGGGAATGTTGTTCAGAAATAATGGCAGTGCGTTCGGGGGTTTCCGCTGCCATTTCAAAGAACGGTTGGTGAAGAGTTCGCTCCTTATAAGGGTACTCTGTCGTGTTGGTCACACGGCGGGTCTGAGTCTGTTGTAATGGTAAAAGCGTATCCAGTGGTGAGTTCCACGAGACATTCAGGGTATTCAACATTGTGCCGAGGGCGTCAAACATGTCGTCGAGCATGCCTTCAGGGAAAAGTGAATCCACGGTATCCCATGAAATATGAAGCTCATCACCATATTCATACATTTGATGATCCAGCCATACCTGAGGTGTTTCCGATAAGCCTCCACCGGATATTTGCGGGAACTCGCTGATAGTCTCTTCTCTTAACAGATCATCAGACATTCCGAGTGTGCTGGTGAATACAATAGGCAAGGCAGCCGCTGTCATATCCATATGCTTTGCGCGCTCGCGTTGCACATAAATTGAAGAAACCTGTCGATGCTCTAAGGCATCAAAGGTTTCTTCCTGTAACTGCAAAGCACTTTCGATTAAGTTTGCGCTCCTGTCAGGCTGATAACCCACTGGTACCAATGATGTAAAGTCACCGGCAACATGATTGATATCCGGGTGAATTGGCTGCCGATCGAACAGTGTCATATTTACGGTATGGGAGTGGCCGCCACTCCAACGGCTTAAAACCTCACAAAATGCACTCAGCACTGCAACAGAAGGTGTGATCCCATTGGCTCTTGTTGACTTCTTTAGACTTTGCCAAGTTTCGCGGTTTAAGATCATTGACCGTCTGCGGAAGTGAGAATGATTGACTGTTCTTGGATCAACCTTCAGTGGTAAAGCTGCAGATAGCGGGAGTGTTTCAAGTTTTTGCTCCCAGTATTTGATAGCTGTTTCACGTTGTTTTGCCGAGGGTGCGAATTGTTGAACATAATCGCGGAATGAGACCGCAGGCGCAGGCAAAGGCGCTTCAAGATCCCTGTATCTGAGTGCTAGCTGGCGAAGCAGCATTTTAATGCTGAAGCCATCCAAAGTGAGGTAGTTGAAGATCAAGCCAACCCTGCTGCGGTGATGACCCATTGAAAATACGCGCGCTGCAAACAATGTGGCTTCTTTCGAGGACGAGAGAGCTTTCCACCAAAGTGAGAGCTGCGTGCTGGCATGTTCAAGATCATCACACTCTACCTGTTCAATAGAGGTAAAGAATCTGGACGGATCTTCGGCTACACATTGTGTTTCCATATCATTAATATCAACCCTGAGCATGTCATGATGCTGAACCAAGCTGTTCCAAGCCTGTTCAAGCCGCCCAATATTGACGTTCTCACCATCCAGCTCGACCAGATAATGGGTACCACAGTTGAGTGGCAGTCCAGGTGACTGGCCCATCCAATAGGCACGCTGAACCTCTGTCAGTGGGAAAGGTTCAAAGCGAGCGTCCGGGTCAGGAACCAGGGTGGAAAGCGGCTCGGCGTTCTCGAATGAGAGTCCGGCAGCAAATTCGGCCAACACAGGTTGTGCAAACAACAGACGGAGAGGCTGTTCAGCGGTCAGCCCATTTTCACGTAGCGTTGAAATGACCTGGGTGGCTAACAAGCTATCACCGCCGAGAGAGAAAAAGTGGCTTTCCCTTCCGATGCTTCTGTCCGGTAACAGTGCTTGCCATACGCTGGCTACCTGACACTCCTTATCGCCTTCTGGAGGTGTCAGGATAGTTTGCTGTGCGTCAGCATGCTCAGCCAGAAGTATCTGAGCTTGCTTGCGGTCAACTTTACCGTTCGCACTGAGTGGAATTTCATCAACCAGCGCGAGGGTAGAAGGAACCATATAGTCGGGCAGCAGGGCACGGAGTTGGTCAGTGACATCCGCCTTGAACTGCTCGGTGTCAGTATCATCTGTATGGTCAA
>NZ_FIZY01000140.1 GCF_900060185.1 Grimontia marina
AAAAACGGAAAATGAAACTGCAAACGTCACAACGACGAAAAGTGATTTTGCTGAGTTGACGGGGCGTTATGATTTCAATAAATCAATCTACACTTACGTTGCCTACAAAATGAACAACCTAGATAAAACAGACCTCGGCACTGCGTATGATGCAAAAGACTCTATTCGCCTAGGCCTACGTTACAACTTCTAATTTTAATTATACAAACACATATACCCGTGATCATTGAAGATGCTTGATTTCTCATAAAATCAGGATCATGCTACGCACCATGAAAATAATACTGACTCCTCACCATAAACAACAACTCGAAGAGATGCACGATTCAACTCGTGATGGTCGAGTGCGTGACCGCATCAAAGCCGTTTTACTTGCGTCTGAAGGTTGGAGTCAGGCGATGATTTCTCAAGCTCTCCGTATTCACGAATCGACTGTGGCTCGTCATCTCAGTGATTATGTTCTCTCTGAAAAACTTAAGCCTGAAAATGGTGGTAGCCAAAGCCGACTTTCTGCTGGGCAAACCATGCAACTTATCGAACATCTGGCTGAGGAGACTTACGTTCACACCCTCCAAATTGTCGCTTATGTACAAGCTGGGTTTGGTATTCGTTATACCGTTGCTGGAATGAACAAGTGGCTACATCATCACGGCTTCTCATATAAAAAGCCGAAAGGTGTGCCGCACAAGTTTGATCCAGAGATGCAGCAAGCCTTTATCGAACATTACAACGAGACGCTAAGAAACAGCGAAGACCCTGTGTTATTCATGGATGCCGTTCATCCTACACAGTCCACAAAACTCAGTTGGTCATGACTCCAATCGGTTGATTTAAAAATAGAATTCCCGTTCAATGAATGTTCCGATCACCTTATCGTGCATCTCCTCCGATCTAGAAAAGCCGATAGTTCTACGCACTAAACGTTTTAATCTGGAACGTAAGGTCAGATTGGTTCGCTCAATCCGCTGAGTGAACCTTTTGCCTACAACATGCTTTTCCTTTGGTAATTCTTTTGCGTAAACGCTGAAGTCATCGGTAAAAAAGAAGCTGATGTCGAACGGCTTTAGCAAAGTGAGTAACGATCGAAGAGCATCCGTATTTCGTTTACCAAATGCGTGAGCAATGATGCGTTTATAGCGAGGCTCCCAAGCATACCAAAGCCAGCGGCGATTTTTCTTTTTACCGATGAATGACCATTGCTCATCAACTTCACAGATGAGAGAGAGATTTGCTTTATCGAATGGAATCGAGGTCACTTGCCTTGGCGAGAGTTTTTTAAAGTGCGTAGCACTGTGTTATAGCCAACTTTTAAGACACGGCTTGTTTCTCTTACACCAGAGCTATTCATTGCCATATCAATGATTTGTTCTTTGACATTAGGCTTATATGCCTCATATATATAATCAAGCTGAAAAGAACGCTTGCACTCAATGCAACGAAAGCGCTGAAAGCCTGTTACTCCAGTTCCGTGTTTACGAACATGTTCAGTTTGGTTGCAAAATCGACATTGAACTTGAATGGTAGCCATGATTTCTAATTTGAGGGTGAAAAGGCTACCATTTTAACACAACATCTCCATGTTGGAGTCACGACCAAAAACACACTGTAAACACTGAACTTCAATTTTGCACTAAAACCGCCACGCGTTGGCAATCCCTCTTGAGCCGTTTGTATGTGTTTGAATACGTTGATACTTCAATAAGATTCCCATCATGGTCTCTGAAATAGAATGATGTGATTGCACCTTGCGCGCCTGTACGTTTTACAGGCCCTTCCATGATAACCACACCTTGATTTTCCACATGCTCCATTGCGTCAGACAGATCTATGTCGGTAATAAAGCACAAATCTGCGCTCCCAGTTCTGACATTTTTGGCCTTAGGCTCAAACTCATTGCCGAGTTGATGAAGATTGATTTTCTGGTGGCCAAACTCTAGAGCAATCCGACCAGCTCCAAAACTTACGGCTTTCATACCCAACACTTTTTCATAGAACTTCGTTGTTGTTGGAATGTCTGCAACAGTCAGAACTAAATGATCGAGGTGGCTAATTTTCATCAGAAACTCCATTT
>NZ_FIZY01000141.1 GCF_900060185.1 Grimontia marina
TCGGCGCTGGACGCGCAAGGTGACGTGACCTTGGTGGCGGATGGTGATGTGACCATTCAGGCGCAGGAATACCGTGAGTTCTCCCGCCACGAAACCATCAAAAAAGGCTTTGGCGGTCTTTCCTCAAAGCAATCGGTCGATGCGACTTCCAAACAGGCGCTGGATGCATCAGAGCTGCTAAGTGCCCAGAACATCGTCGTGAAATCCGGCGAGGATTTGCAGGTATTGGCTAGCGATATCGTGGCAGACGGTGACGTCAATCTGCAAGCATTGGACGAAGTGCTGATTGCCGCAGGTGAAATGGTCACCCAGTCTGAGCAGTGGACCAAAGAGTCCAGCTTCTTCAGTGGCGGTGATTTATACAGCCAGTCTTTCGACCTTCAGGGTGAGGAGCACACTACGGCCGCACAAAGCCAGGTGCAGTCAGGTGGTAACCTCACGGTCAACGCGGGCAGCATCAAAGTCGTGGGCTCAGAGCTGGGTGCCAGTGAAAACGCTGCGCTGACGGCAGACACCGGCAATGTGGACATTCTGGCCGCCAGGGAAAGCCATACCACTTACGAAGAGCATGAAAAGATCTCCATCAGCGCCGGTGATGTGCTGACAGAACTCATGGACACCAGCAACTACACCGATTCACTGGAAAGTGGACAGGCCAAGTTCAAGCTGGCTGAAGCGACCTACGACAAAGTAGATACCCGCACCGACGAAACCACGTATCAGGGCTCAAGCTTGGTGGCGAACAGTGACGTGGCTATCGATGCAGCCTCTGATATCAACATTGAAGGCTCAACGCTGGTCGCAGATGCGAATGCCAATCAGAACGGTGACCTGACGCTGAAAGCAGGTGACAGTGTCCGAATTACCGACGTGACCAACTCCCGCCAAACGCAAACTGAAGAAACCCACGGCAAAGCTGAAGTGAGCGTGGTGGTGCAACACCAGGCGGTGGAGGTGGCAAAAGCTGCACAAGCATTGCAAGAATCCACCAAAGCCTTGAAGCAGGCGAAAAATGACTATCGTCAGTACAAAAAACAGCTGGATACCCTAAACACGACCCTTTCCAAACTGGAGCAGGAGCTGGCGGCTAATAAGCCCGGCGTCACGCAGGCCGATATTATTGAACTGAAAGGCCTGATTGCAGATGTGAAAGGCGATGAGGAATGGTATGTCAGCGGCATTGCGTTGGCTGCAGTGGATGTCACCGCGAAAACCACCGCACTGGTTCAGCAAACGGCGGCGGCGGCGCAATCGACCGCGACCTATGGTTTCAATGCCGGTATTCAGTTAGATATCGAAGGCAGTAAAACCCAGACCGAGTCCCGCCAGACCAAGTCTCAGGCGTCGCAGTTGGCCGGTAACAACATTACTATTCAGGCTGGGAACGAGAAAGGCAATGAAGCCATCATCAAAGGCAGCCACCTCGCCGCGACGGACTCGCTCTCTATCGCTGCCAACGAAGTGAATCTGCTCGCTGCGCAGGAAACCAGCCAGTCAAGCAGCAACAATAAAACGGTATCTGGTTCCGTTCAAGCCACCGCCTATGGTGCGACATCCGGTATATCCGTCAGCCTTAACGGCAGTGAGAGCGAGAGTCAGTCGTCCTCTACCACCCACATTAACAGCACCCTGACGGCAGACAATATTGCTATCACCTCCACCGGTGATACCACCGTACGTGGTGCCAATGTGGATGCACAGAGCGAGCTTGCCCTGAATGTGGGCGGCGACCTCACCGTGGAATCAGTGCAGGACAGACACAGCAGCAACAATAAATCGCGGGGCGTCAGCGCGGGCATTAGCTTAGGTGGCGGCAAAGTAGACAGCAACGGCGTCGTCGATGTCGCGGGCAGTGAGGGTAACGTCACGGGAGCCAATGGCGGCTTGAATGCCAGCAGCGGCCGCACGTATCAGACTGACACTGTTCTCACCAGCCTCACCGCTGGAGAAACCGCCACCATCAAGGTTGATGGTCACACCCAAATCAATGGCGCGCTGATAGCGACCGTGGATGAAGACGGCAAAGACGCAGGAAACCTGACGTTAGAAAC
>NZ_FIZY01000142.1 GCF_900060185.1 Grimontia marina
ATCACAGGTGTAAACATATGTGGCAATTGCTCAGGAAGGTGAAGCACTTTATGGATAACGTATCGCCGTACCCGGGAGGTTGCCACGGCACGGCGAAAATGTAGCACTATTCGGATCAGTTATTTAGGATCCGAATATCACTGTTCATTAAAAGATCAATCATTAACCAACTCTGCGGTGTTAAAAATCACGAAGCATGTATATACAGAAAAGAAAACTGCACTCGAAGGTGAGAATAAAGAAGAATATCTAACGATAAATGGGGGATAAATGTTGATAGAAGTCTCAATAATAAAATAAATTAGGTTTAGATCGCATTTTATCTTGCGCGATCCTTAAATTGATAAAAAATATCAAGGTATGGCAGGAGATAATTAAAAATAAATTCAGCCATAAAAAATGTATCACTGCCTACAAAAAGAAAATGGATCATTTCTTGACAGTGGCCTGGATCCTTTCTTTATATGATTCAAGAAAAAGGATCTTAATATAGGTGGAGTGTATTGTTCGGCGATCAGGAATTAGATCCTTCTAGAAGCTATCAACTTCCTGAACGTGTAGTAAATGAAAACGCAATGGTACACAGAAAGCGACTTTGTTGGAGATGTGGAATGTTTGGGCAAAGCGATCTACAAAATAAACTCGTTAATTACGGTCGTAAACTCTTTTTAAAAGGGCATGATACAGGACAAAGCGGTAACCTGTCGGCACAGATGGAAGATGGTACTGTAGTAATTACCACGAACGGACTAAAAATGGGCAGGCTAGAGAGTGATCACTTCTCTGTCGTTTCATTGAGCGGAGACCTGATATCTGGCGATTTGCCGAATTGGGAATTTGAGCATCATTTGGATATCTATAATGCAAACCCGAAGCATAAAGCTATTTTTACGATCACACCAAGGCATATTTCAAAATTAGTTACCGAGGAAAACCTCAATGTAGAAAATGTATTACCGGCACTTTCTCCCATTGTAGTGATGAGAACGACCACACTTCCTAGAATTCCATTATTTAGATCTTCTGGATCTTGTTTCCTGGCAGAAAAGGCCAAAAGTCATCACGCGGTATTGATTGCGAATATCGGATTGGTGGTGATGGGAGAAGATCTTGAAGATGCACTGTGTAATGTTGAAGAGTTGGAAGAAACAGCTGCGCTGAGAATGCAAGCTGCAAACGACAACTTCCGTTATTTGAGTAATGAAGAAATTGCGGAAATAAATGCGGTTTTTGCGCACTGATATGTTTTCCAGTAACAAAAAATACTATTAAGAAGCTGGCATTGACGCTAGCTTCTTTGCGTTTGGAATATATCCAGACTGGCTAAATTCTGTATCTACAGGTTGCTGGGTGTATACCCAAATAACCTGAAGATGCTCGCATTGATCGCCTCCCTTCGCTTTAGTTAATGATTCCGTGCCCTTTGTTGTTTCTTTTTGATGGAGATAACTACTAATGTAAGGGAACGCCATGATCACAATGCCAGTCAATATCGCTGAATCCTGCATCTTAAGGTTGTTTGGGCACAGTAAAAAGAAGTAGACATCACAGTTGATAGTGTTGCCGATTTATGGAGGTTTACACTAAAAAATAGTGACTTAAGATGAAATGTAGGACTTGTTCGTTATAAAGGAGCCATACATGTCAACTGACTATCAGCTTACAGATAAACCGATTCCAGCTCCACGAGGCACACTCGAGCAATTTAGTTTTCATTCTCCTTCATTGAAAAATAATATGGCAGATGAAAATTCCAATAGGGAGATCATTGTGTATCTTCCTGCCTGCTACTACGCGGATTCAAACAAAGCCTTTCCGGTTATTTACGTGTTACATGGCTACGAGGGTGAGCCTAATTCCTGGTTCGATGAGGAATTGAATGAAGAAGCTAAATAACTGATCCGAATAGTGCTACATTTTCGCCGTGCCGTGGCAACCTCCCGGGTACGGCGATACGTTATCCATAAAGTGCTTCACCTTCCTGAGCAATTGCCACATATGTTTACACCTGTGAT
>NZ_FIZY01000143.1 GCF_900060185.1 Grimontia marina
GCTTGGCGACCATAGCGTTATGGACCCACCTGATTCCATGCCGAACTCAGTAGTGAAACGTAACAGCGCCGATGGTAGTGTGGGGTCTCCCCATGTGAGAGTAGGACATCGCCAGGCTTCTAATTTAAGTGTGGAGCGGTAGTTCAGTTGGTTAGAATACCGGCCTGTCACGCCGGGGGTCGCGGGTTCGAGTCCCGTCCGCTCCGCCACTTTTTAAAGAGAAGCTAACTCTTAAAAACAGCAATAGGGGTGTAGCTCCAATTGGCAGAGCAGCGGATTCCAAATCCGCGTGTTGGGGGTTCGAATCCCTCCACCCCTGCCATCTTCAAGCCTCAGCAGTAATGCTGAGGCTTTTTCATATATAGAATTTGGCTCTATGAGCCAATTTTTAGGGGCTGGAGTGCCAGTCCACTTTACGGTATGCCCGTCGAATCTTTTCCCATTTCCACTTTTAAAGCCTGTGACTACTCGCCCCGGCAGCAATACCGTGACTTTTCGCGCTTTGGGGTTTGGCTTTGCTCTTAAATCCCTGTGCGGGAGTGGTGGTTTATGTGTATCCTTCAGGCTGGTTTAGTTCTTAATCGCTAATCGGCACTATGAATCAACTTCGAAGCCTTTGGGTTATTATCTCTACCGCATGTCTTCTACTCGGCATTGCTCTCGTCTACTTTCTCGTTGATGTCCCTGACTCACCTCAGCTTGCTTCCGGTCAAGGTGCGGTGAAATGCCGCGAGTATAAAGATCCTTCGGAGATTGATGTCTCGAAGCCTTTGAACATTGCTGTATGGAATATCTATAAACAGCAGTTGGAGGGTTGGGATACTGAACTTAAGTCGCTGGCGGTGGATAACACCATCATTTTGCTTCAGGAAGCACAAACCAAACCACAAATGCTCAACTATGTGGAAGAGAGCGGTTGGCATAGTAATCAGGCTTATGCATTTGCGATCAATGGAGAGATCGCGGGTGTAATGACATTGTCTGAAGCAGTACCAGTGAAGGTATGTGCCTACACCAAAGTCGAGCCTTACGTACGATTACCAAAGAGTGCGTTGTACAGTGCTTTCCCGCTTTCCAATGGGGAAGTGTTGTCTGTGATTAACCTTCACAGTATCAATTTTTCTTATGGTGTGACTGAGTATTCTGAGCAACTGGATGTGTTGGTAGAAGCGGTAGAGCCACTTAAGGGGCCTTTGATTATTGCAGGAGACTTAAACACCTGGAGTAATGAACGACTGTCTGTCGTGAGAGATAAGTTAAGTGCGATTGAGCTACAGGAAGCGAATTTCCAGCCAGATGAAAGGTTGCGGGTTTTCAGTCATCCGCTGGACCATGTATTTTACCGTGGGATGACCTTACAACACGCTAAATCTATTGATACTACTGCCTCTGATCACGCAAAGCTCGAAGCGAGTTTTGTGTTTGAAAAAGCACAAGAAAAAGGCAGCGATTAACGCTTAATACCGATCAGTTAAGCAATAAATGATCGGTTGAACGATCCTTATAGGCTGTCAAAATCCGAGTGTTTCTATGCACTCGGATTTCTTTATGTTCTTAAGGCAAGCCCTCGACCGAATACACCCATTCTCTGCTGACCAACTCAATGGGCTATCAGATCTCCTTTGCCCCACACTGATTAATCAATGTCTTGAAGACACGGGCGTCGCCACGATTCGTAAGCGTCGGCTCCCCATGGAACTGATGGTGTGGAGCGTGGTGGGAATGTCTCTTTATCGGCATCTATCGATGAGCAAGGTGGTTTCTCAGCTCGATATATTACTTCCGGGTAAGAAGCCTTTTGTTGCGCCGAGCGCGGTGATTCATGCCCGTAAGAAACTAAATAGCTGTTCCTAATAGTAGATCTCAAAGATAAGAGAAACTCAGTCCGCTTTGTGCGATCTGATCAATCGCCAAACCGAAACATACCGACAAAAGGACTGAGTGATGGCCATCATAGCACCGATACCTCGTGGC
>NZ_FIZY01000144.1 GCF_900060185.1 Grimontia marina
TTACGGTATCGGCGACCCAGACCGACAGTGACGGTAACGTCTCTACGGCTGGCAGTGATACGGCGGAAATCGATACCACCGCCAACACCGGTGCACCGACGGTGACCATCGTCGATGACAACAACCCAGACGACGGTGTGATTAACGCGTCTGAGCTGGGCAATGACAATGTGCAGCTGCAGGTAGTCGTTGACCACGATGAGCTGGTTGCCGGTGGTCAAATCAACCTGACCATTAACAATGGCGGCACCACCTCCCAGGTCGTCCTGTCACTCGACAGCAACGGTGACCCTATCGTTGTGGATGAGAACGGTGATGCTGTCACCGGCTTCACCTACAACAACGGCACCATTACCTGGACCGAAGTGGTTGCCGAAGGCAATACCATTACGGTATCGGCGACCCAGACCGACAGTGACGGTAACGTCTCTACGGCTGGCAGTGATACGGCGGAAATCGATACCATCGCCAACACCGGTGCACCGACGGTGACCATCGTCGATGACAACAACCCTGACGATGGCGTCATCAACGCGTCTGAGCTGGGCAATGACAATGTGCAGCTGCAGGTAGTCGTTGACCACGATGAGCTGGTTGCCGGTGGTCAAATCAACCTGACCATTAACAATGGCGGCACCACCTCCCTGGTATTCCTGTCACTCGACAACAACGGTAACCCTGTGGTGGTTGACGGCAACGGTAATGCCGTATCCGGCTTTAGCTACAACAATGGCACCATTACCTGGACCGAAGTGGTTGCCGAAGGCAATACCATTACGGTATCGGCGACCCAGACCGACAGTGACGGTAACGTCTCCGATGCCGGCAGCGATACGGCGGAAATTGATACCACCGCCAACACCACGGCACCGACTGTCACCATCGTCGATGACAACAACCCTGACGACGGTGTGATTAACGCGTCTGAGCTGGGCAATGACAATGTGCAGCTGCAGGTAGTCGTTGACCACGATGAGCTGGTTGCCGGTGGTCAAATCAACCTGACCATTAACAATGGCGGCACCACCTCCCTGGTATTCCTGTCACTCGACAACAACGGTAACCCTGTGGTGGTTGACGGCAACGGTAATGCCGTATCCGGCTTTAGCTACAACAATGGCACCATTACCTGGACCGAAGTGGTTGCCGAAGGCAATACCATTACGGTATCGGCGACCCAGACCGACAGTGACGGTAACGTCTCCGATGCCGGCAGCGATACGGCGGAAATTGATACCACCGCCAACACCACGGCACCGACTGTCACCATCGTCGATGACAACAACCCTGACGACGGTGTGATTAACGCGTCTGAGCTGGGCAATGACAATGTGCAGCTGCAGGTAGTCGTTGACCACGATGAGCTGGTTGCCGGTGGTCAAATCAACCTGACCATTAACAATGGCGGCACCACCTCCCTGGTATTCCTGTCACTCGACAACAACGGTAACCCTGTGGTGGTTGACGGCAACGGTAATGCCGTATCCGGCTTTAGCTACAACAATGGCACCATTACCTGGACCGAAGTGGTCGCCGAAGGCAATACCATTACGGTATCGGCGACCCAGACCGACAGTGACGGTAACGTCTCTACGGCTGGCAGTGATACGGCGGAAATCGATACCACCGCCAACACCGGTGCACCGACGGTGACCATCGTCGATGACAACAACCCTGACGACGGTGTGATTAACGCGTCTGAGCTGGGCAATGACAATGTGCAGCTGCAGGTAGTCGTTGACCACGATGAGCTGGTTGCCGGTGGTCAAATCAACCTGACCATTAACAATGGCGGCACCACCTCCCTGGTATTCCTGTCACTCGACAGCAACGGTGACCCTATCGTTGTGGATGAGAACGGTGATGCTGTCACCGGCTTCACCTACAACAACGGCACCATTACCTGGACCGAAGTGGTTGCCGAAGGCAATACCATTACGGTATCGGCGACCCAGACCGACA
>NZ_FIZY01000145.1 GCF_900060185.1 Grimontia marina
AGTGTCGCATTTAAGTGGTCACATTGCCAGTTTTTGTATCAGGGTAGGGTGGTCGCGTTGGGGTATGCTCTAAAAAGTAGGTGTAGTATAGTTGACAACTAAGCAGTGTATACAGATAATATACACCAATGACGCCCCTGATTAATGCGTGCCTCCCAATATTGGCATAGCTGAATCTGGGGTTTTTTTTTGCCTTATGGTGGTGATGTGAAAAAAGTTGCAGTTTTAGTTGATGGTGATTTCTTTTTGAGAACTTTCACTAGAGCAATTGATCCAGAACGCTCTATGGATAGTGGCACAATGGCAAAGTTAATGTGGCGCTATTGGGTTTGTCATGTAGACAAAAAGCAGCACGAGGAACTTCATCGAATCTATTTTTATGACTGTCCCCCTTTAACTAAAAAAATTCATCATCCAACCAGTGGCGATTTTGTTGATCTAGGCTCAACACCTATCGCTAAGTTTCGCAGCGAACTCCATCAAAACCTTATAAAGTTTCCGTTTGTCGCTCGTCGGATGGGCTTTCTTGATGAGGGCAATGCACGCTGGGTTGTAAGAAGTAATGATTTGCATAAAAAACTTATAAAAGGGTCTATTGCAGCATCTGAAATATCCCCTGACCAAATTACCTACCATGCTGGTCAAAAGGGCGTTGATATGAAAATTGGTCTTGATATAGCAACCTTGGTTCTTAAAGATCAGGTTCAGAAAATTGTTCTAATATCGGGCGACAGCGATTTTGTTCCTGCGGCCAAACTTGCAAGGACTGAAGGAGCGCACTTTGTGTTAGATGCAATGAACGCTTCAATCAGAGATGACCTCGCTGAGCATATAGATCAGCTTCGTACGCATATTAAGTGGTTTTCTGAAAAGCACGCTGAAACAGCTTAATAGTACGATAAAATCAGAAAGCACCCTCCGGGCAACCATGCTCTATTTCACACGTCTCTCCGGCGGTCGTTCCTCCCTTGTCTCGCCGGTTCAACCAAGCCTAACCACGCTTCGCAACGTCTTGGTCCATTCGGGTCACGATCAGGGCTAGTCAAAGCAGAGCAAGATCAAAAGCTTTCACCGTCTGCGCCAAAGTGCTGCTAAGGCGGTGGGCGGTTTCACGTGTGGTTTTCTCCTTGTGGTTTCCCTTCATCGCCGCTCCCGCCGCCTTCTTTTCCTTGGCACCGCAGAACCTGTCCTTCAAGGGTAAATAAACGCAAACAGCGCGCCCTTGATGTCCAGAACCGTGCAGTGCCTTCGGGAAGGCAGGCGAAAACGGCGATGAGAAACCACTAAACAAGGAGAAAAGCCATGTCACGTTCAACCTTCCTACCACCAAGCAGCACTAAGGCGCAGCCGGCGAGCAACGTATCTCCGTTGCATCACTCAGGCTCCACAACGATGAGGGGGCTGTTGCCGTTCCAGGCAGAAATCATGGATGAAGGGCTTTACCGTCTTCACGAACGGTTACGGGCCATTAATCCAAATGTTCAGCAAGTGGTGTGGGCGCTGAATGTGGCGCTCAATCAGCATGGCTGGGCCATCCGCACGGTCGAAGATCTGGAATGTTTTATGGATGCGGCGGAAGCCTGGGGGCAAGAAAATGACTGATTCTGAATATTACCGCACCATTGCGAAAACTATTCTTGGCCAACTGGGCGGAAATCGTTTTATCACCATGACAGGGGCGCGGCAGTTTGTCGCGCTCGATGCGCCAGGGCTGCAGTTTGATTTGCCGGCGCGGTTTGCGAAAGGGGGCATTAACCGCATTCGGGTGGTGTTGGACCCGTCCGATACTTACACCGTCACCGCGTTTAAGCTGTGCCGCCGGTCGTTTGAATGTCCGGAAATGGGCAGTCAGTCTGGGGTGTATTGCGACATGCTCGAAGGGGTATTCAGTGAGTTAACGGGGCTGAATACTAGGCTTTAATCAGTTACGTAACTTATG
>NZ_FIZY01000146.1 GCF_900060185.1 Grimontia marina
ATCACAGGTGTAAACATATGTGGCAATTGCTCAGGAAGGTGAAGCACTTTATGGATAACGTATCGCCGTACCCGGGAGGTTGCCACGGCACGGCGAAAATGTAGCACTATTCGGATCAGTTATTTAGTGAAACTAGCCATAAAGTGAAGTATAACGCTTGCCCGTTGTAAAAGAACAAGATAATAAAGCCGGGCGCAATAAGAAAGAAGACTGCTTTCGATTCGATATACTTTTTTAGTTCTTTAAATTTAAATTCTTCGGGGTCTTTTCTAGCTAGAATTTCATCTGGGTTAGCATATGCCGAGCAGCCGCATTTTACACAAGAATCAGTACCAGACATGTTAACGTGTTGGCATTGGTTACAAACCCAATTGTATTTGATCACCATATTCACCTATGCGATAAGAAATAACGTCGCAATAACGGGCGCTTATCAAACCACCCAAAACTGCTTTAATTCTTTGTATTCACGACACTTAGAAGAGCTGGCGCGTTGAAAAAGCGTCCACGTTTATTGCTTTGTTATAAACCGTCGCCAACAGATTTTTCCGACAATTCTATGTGCTCCTCAAGATTCTCTAACAGCATTTTATGATACTGGTCAGTGAACCATTCGAGAGCATCATCTTTGTCTTCGCCTAAGTTGTCCGATTTCAACGATGCTTCATGTGCGTTAAAGCGAGCAGCTGCATACCTTAAAGCAGCACCTACTCGACCGACATCTTGCTTGTCTTCTGAGACGAGGCGGTTGGCAACCTCAATGAACCTATCAGCCATATCGAAAATGGATATTTCTTCATTATCATCTGCCATAGCTACCCTAATTTATAACGTCGTAATAACGGGCGCTTAACTAACCACCCAAACTGCTTTAATCCCTTGTATTCACGACACTTTGGAAAGCTGCCATAGTGACAAAGCGTCCCGTTGATGGCGCTTGTTAGTTTGCGTGCCAAAGTGACACAGAGATTGCTTATTGCACACTTTAAGACCATAATACATATGTGCCATTTTGACACAATAGGAGATAACATTATGGCTACTACTTTGCCTCGCATCACCGCTAGAGTTGATGTCGATACACAAGACTTACTTACTAAAGCTGCCGCGATCGCTGGCATGTCTAGCATCAACTCGTTTGTTCTAAGCGCTGCAATCGAAAAAGCTAAACAAGTCATCGAACGTGAACAGGCTTTAAAACTGAGCCAAGCAGATGCGTTTTTGCTCATGGAAGCTTTAGACCGTCCTGCAACACAGAATTCAAAACTAAAAGCTGCTGCGGATCGATACGAGAACAAAATTCAATGATGAATACGGTACTTCTAGATAAAGCTAAACACGATAGAAACCGATTCAACTGTGGCATCGAAGCTCTCAATAATTACTTAAAAGTAATGGCGAGTCAGCAAGCAAAGAAGGACAACACCAGAACGTTTGTTTTGGAAGATGATAGCGACAACTCACGTGTCATTGGTTTTTACACACTAACAATGATACCAATTGACTTAAAGGCACTGCCTGATAAGTTACAAAAAAAGCACCAATCATCCACCTCTGGTGGTCTGATTGCCCGTCTTGCTGTCGATGACCAATACAAAGGGAAAGGCTTTGGTGAGTGGCTGCTTATCGACGCACTAAGAAAGCTATTAGCAGCTAGTGATAGCGTTGCATTTCCAGTTGTTATCGTTGATGCCAAAGACGGAGCAAAACATTTCTATGAACACTATGGTTTTCAAGCATTTCAAGACGCCGAAAACAAACTCTTCATCACCATTGCAGATGTAAGAGCAAGCTTAGGCTAATTAGTCGGCCCTGAATTACAAATAAGACACTGATCTATTTGATGATCTCATCGATCTTCCTACCCTCATATTGCAAGCTTTTTAAGCCTCCCCTTCCAAAACCTTGCAATTTGGGTGATGAAAAT
>NZ_FIZY01000147.1 GCF_900060185.1 Grimontia marina
ATTCAGGGTCAAAAGGTGTTGCTGCACTTCGGATTTTTACATGTCTCTCGATAGGCACTTTGGCTATTTGGAAGAGATTGAACTGGCAATCCATACCTGAGATCTTCTGCCAACCGTGAAATTGCCACTGGCCTTTCCGATTGATGAAGTATTTAAGCGCGATCCACGTTTTAGATTTAGTTGGATGACGCCTTTTTGCCCAGTGCCATAGCGCTTGGAATAGTTTACAGCCTAGATATCCGAACACCTGTTTCGCGACGCAGTGCCGATAGTAATTCGACCACCCCCTGAGCTTCGGATTTATCAGTTTGATAAGATCATTCACAGGTAGAGTTACGTGCGTTTTGATGAGTTCGCGCAGATTACTTAAGAACAACAGCGTATTGGATTTGCTCGGTTTAATGAGCAGTTTTCCTTTGTACTTCCGATGGTTAAAACCCAAGAAGTCAAAGCCATCGTTGATGTGAGTAATGTGCGTTTTCTCTTCGGATAGCGTTAGGCCCCTTGCCGCCAAGAAGTCAGCAATCAACGGTTTTATATCGTTCTCCAGCACTTCCTTTGAAGCGCAAGTGACGACAAAATCGTCGGCGTACCCAATAAAGTTGGCTCTAGCCCCCCTTTTAAGGGCAGTGGATTTGATGCGCTGCTCAAGACCTGCGAGCGTCATTAACATCAGGGTGGGAGAGATGATCCCGCCTTGCGGTGTGCCCTCGTCGGTACGATAAAACAGCCCTTTATCCATAAAGCCAGACTTTAGCCATTGTTCCAACATCCGCTTGTCTACGGCGATGTTATCAAGAAGCCACTGATGACCGATTTTGTCAAAACAGGCTTTGATATCGCCTTCGAGCACCCATTGGGCAGATCTCTTTAGCGCCAGACACTTGAAGCACTGATCGACAGCGTCAGTCGTGCTGCGGTTTGGTCTAAATCCATAGCTGTTAGGGTCGGCAAGTGTTTCTGACACGGGCTCCAGTGCAAGTAGGTGGAGTGCTTGCTGCGCTCTGTCTATCATGCACGGAATGCCCAGCGGTCGAAACTTACCGTTCTTTTTGGGGATGTAGATACGCTTGAGCGGTTTAGCTGTGTATGCCTTTCTGCTCAACTGATTGACGGCTTTCATACGGCGAGCATCTGTGTTCCAGATGATACCGTCTATTCCAGGCGTTTTGCTGCCTTTGTTTTTCGATACTCTTTTCACAGCAAGGAGTTTTGCTGAACGAGAGTGGGTCAGTAACCATTGCAGGGCTTTCACCTTGCCGTGCTTACCTTCCCTTGTTGCCTTTGCGATACGCATCTGAAGCTTTAACACATGCGCCTCAACGTATTTCCAGTCGATTGACTGCCATTGAGCACTGTCAGGAGAGGCACTAATCTCTTTTGAAATCATCATTTGCGTTTCTCCTTGAATAAAGTTCTTCGAATTCTCTCGCAACGGGAGACCAGTCGGAAGTGGGCGCACTTTCGTGCTCAGGCATGGGCCTGTATCTGCATCATTACAACGCAGCCTTGGCTTTTTCCGACCTCCTCTACCTGCATCACTATCGGCTATGTAGGCTTTCCCAGAGGGAGTGATACAGGCTTACCGTGTTCCGTATGTCGCGCAATGTCAGGTTAGATGCCCGCTATGGTGCGGAGAGTGCAATTATCACGAAAGAGCATGGGGCAATCTCTTTCCGACTCTCGTGCCTTTTGGCTACAGCGTGTTAACCACTTCCGCTGTTTCATCACATAACGCACCTTGCGCGGATTCACTTACATTCATCATACTGACTACCTAGCACTCACCCAATTTGTGGTTATCAGGAGGATCATCCCCTCGCGGTTCCTATCCCGATTGGTCTATGACCACTCTTCGTTACATTGTCAGAGCCGCTACTTTATTCAGGCTCCTA
>NZ_FIZY01000148.1 GCF_900060185.1 Grimontia marina
ATCCACCAGCGTAAAGGTGCCGTAGTTGCCTTCCATGGTGACATTGTCGATGGTGGCGGTGTCGCCACTGTCAGGGTCAGTGACCGTGATAGTCCCGGTTGTTGAGGTATCCTGGTCAGTGACCTGTCCGGTGGTATCGCCGGTGACCACCGCCGCATCATTGGTGCCGGTGACCGTCACCACAATCTCATGGGTTGAGCCGTCAGAGGCGGTGAGGGTAAAGGTGTCGTTGGCTTCCTGTCCTTCTGGCAGGGACTGGGCTTTGTCCGGATCGACGGTGTACGTCCACTCGCCGTCCACTAATTCGAAGGTGCCGTAGTTGCCTTCCATGGTGACATTGTCGATGGTGGCGGTGTCGCCACTGTCAGGGTCAGTGACCGTGATAGTCCCGGTTGTTGAGGTATCCTGGTCAGTGACCTGTCCGGTGGTGTCCCCGGTGACGACAGCGGCATCATTGGTGCCGGTCACGGTCACCACAATCTCATGGGTTGAGCCGTCAGAGGCGGTGAGGGTAAAGGTGTCGTTGGCGGCCTGACCGTCCGGCAGGGACTGGGCTTTGTCCGGATCGACGGTGTACGTCCAGTTACCATCGACCAGTACGAAGGTGCCGTAGTTGCCTTCCATGGTGACATTGTCGATGGTGGCGGTGTCGCCACTGTCAGGGTCAGTGACCGTGATAGTCCCGGTTGTTGAGGTATCCTGGTCAGTGACCTGTCCGGTGGTGTCCCCGGTGACGACAGCCGCATCATTGGTGCCGGTCACGGTCACCACAATCTCATGGGTTGAGCCGTCAGAGGCGGTGAGGGTAAAGGTGTCGTTGGCTTCCTGTCCTTCTGGCAGGGACTGGGCTTTGTCCGGATCGACGGTGTACGTCCAGTTGCCGTCCACCAGTTCAAAGGTGCCGTAGTTGCCTTCCATCGTGGTATTGCCGATGGTGGCGGTTTCGCCACTGTCAGGGTCAGTGACCGTGATAGTCCCGGTTGTTGAGGTATCCTGGTCAGTGACCTGTCCGGTGGTGTCCCCGGTGACGACAGCCGCATCATTGGTGCCGGTCACGGTCACCACAATCTCATGGGTTGAGCCGTCAGAGGCGGTGAGGGTAAAGGTGTCGTTGGCCTCTTCACCTTCCGGCAGGGCTTGCGCTTTGTCTGGGTCTACCGTGTAGGTCCAGTTCCCATCCACCAGCGTAAAGGTGCCGTAGTTGCCTTCCATGGTGACATTGTCGATGGTGGCGGTTTCGCCACTGTCAGGGTCAGTGACCGTGATAGTCCCGGTTGTTGAGGTATCCTGGTCAGTGACCTGTCCGGTGGTATCGCCGGTAACGACAGCCGCATCATTGGTGCCGGTCACGGTCACCACAATCTCATGGGTTGAGCCGTCAGAGGCGGTGAGGGTAAAGGTGTCGTTGGCCTCTTCACCTTCCGGCAGGGCTTGCGCTTTGTCTGGGTCTACCGTGTAGGTCCAGTTCCCATCCACCAGCGTAAAGGTGCCGTAGTTGCCTTCCATGGTGACATTGTCGATGGTGGCGGTTTCGCCACTGTCAGGGTCAGTGACCGTGATAGTCCCGGTTGTTGAGGTATCCTGGTCAGTGACCTGTCCGGTGGTATCGCCGGTAACGACAGCCGCATCATTGGTGCCGGTCACGGTCACCACAATCTCATGGGTTGAGCCGTCAGAAGCGGTGAGGGTAAAGGTGTCGTTGGCTTCCTGTCCTTCTGGCAGAGACTGGGCTTTGTCCGGATCGACGGTGTACGTCCACTCGCCGTCCACCAGTTCAAAGGTGCCGTAGTTGCCTTCCATCGTGGTATTGCCGATGGTGGCGGTTTCGCCACTGTCAGGGTCAGTGACCGTGATAGTCCCGGTTGTTGAGGTATCCTGGTCAGTGACC
>NZ_FIZY01000149.1 GCF_900060185.1 Grimontia marina
AAGGCCGTGCCGTCATTGGCGGCGTTCTGGCTTTCCAAATCAAGGTAGTCCGGGATGCCGTCACCGTCGGAATCCGGGGCAGGGTCGACAGTGCCTTGGAGATTTACTGAGTCCACTTTCAGGTCGCCATCAGCATCGGTTAATCCGGCTTCCACCACATCTGGGATGGTGTCGTTGTCAGAGTCCAGGTCGACATCGTTGTTGATGCCATCGTTGTCAGCATCAACGGAGAAACCTGCGCCAGAAAGAGGGGTCAGAGATATGTTCGACAGCTTTATCGCGCCTCTGTAGAAACTCGAATCAACATAGAAGTCAGGCGTGTCGCCGCTATAACTTGTTGAGCGGACCAGCGTGTCGTTTCGATAGTAGGCGATAGCCCCTTTGTTAACCTGAATTGAGAGGGTGTCGCCAACCGCAACGGAGCCAAAGGTACCGCGTGAACTGCCGCTTTCGTAAATGCGCAGTGTGCTGCCAACAACGTAGAAAGCGTAATCAATGTCTGAGTACCTTGCTGAACTTTCGACGCTACCCAAGCCAAACATGTTGTAGCTACCGAGCGAGTCAATGGTGAAGTTCAATGCGTAGCGGTCGTTGAAGCCATAACTTGAGAAGCGGTTAGAGTTGGCCTGATAGCGCCAGCTTCCGCCGTTGGCTGAGAGCGCACCGTCAGTGAAAGAGGCATTGCCGGTCAGAACAGGCCAGTCTGTGATTTCAGCGCTGGTGCGTGATTCCAGTTCATCAGAAAGACCATCGTTATCACGGTCAATATCAGCGTTGTCGCCGATACCATCGCCATCCGAGTCGGTGGTCTCAGACGCGTCGTCAGGGAAGGCATCGCTGTTGTCCCCAGCACCATCACCGTCAGAGTCTTTGGTCTCAGACGCATCCTCAGGGAAGGCATCCGCATTGTCGCCGACACCGTCACCGTCCGTATCGTTGGTTTCAGTGGCATCTTTAGGGAAGGCGTCACCGTTATCCCCAACGCCATCACCGTCCGTGTCGGTGTCTTCGTTCGGGTCAAATGGGAAGGCGTCGTTAACGTCCAAGGTGCCGTCGTTATCGTCGTCATCATCGTTTGGATTTGATAAGCCATCGCCGTCCGCATCTTCCGCACGATCATCGATACCGTTGCCGTTGACATCGTTACCGCCAAGTTCATCATTGCTATCGAGTTTGCCATCGCCGTTCGAATCGAAGGCAGCAAAGTCATAACCATGCATGTCAAAGGCCGTGCCGTCATTGGCGGCGTTCTGGCTTTCCAAATCAAGGTAGTCCGGGATGCCGTCACCGTCGGAATCCGGGGCAGGGTCGACAGTGCCTTGGAGATTTACTGAGTCCACTTTCAGGTCGCCATCAGCATCGGTTAATCCGGCTTCCACCACATCTGGGATGGTGTCGTTGTCAGAGTCCAGGTCGACATCGTTGTTGATGCCATCGTTGTCAGCATCAACGGAGAAACCTGCGCCAGAAAGAGGGGTCAGAGATATGTTCGACAGCTTTATCGCGCCTCTGTAGAAACTCGAATCAACATAGAAGTCAGGCGTGTCGCCGCTATAACTTGTTGAGCGGACCAGCGTGTCGTTTCGATAGTAGGCGATAGCCCCTTTGTTAACCTGAATTGAGAGGGTGTCGCCAACCGCAACGGAGCCAAAGGTACCGCGTGAACTGCCGCTTTCGTAAATGCGCAGTGTGCTGCCAACAACGTAGAAAGCGTAATCAATGTCTGAGTACCTTGCTGAACTTTCGACGCTACCCAAGCCAAACATGTTGTAGCTACCGAGCGAGTCAATGGTGAAGTTCAATGCGTAGCGGTCGTTGAAGCCATAACTTGAGAAGCGGTT
>NZ_FIZY01000150.1 GCF_900060185.1 Grimontia marina
ATCACAGGTGTAAACATATGTGGCAATTGCTCAGGAAGGTGAAGCACTTTATGGATAACGTATCGCCGTACCCGGGAGGTTGCCACGGCACGGCGAAAATGTAGCACTATTCGGATCAGTTATTTAGTAATAATGGCACATGGATATGAGCACCCTGACTTTACTCAGAAAAACAATACAGCTAATAGAAGTTTGATGTACCTATGCGATTCTGGGAAAACTCACATAAGACATGCTAACGGGGAACTCTTTAACGATATAGCTGATGGTATGATTCAAAAAGCGGCTCAGAGCGGTCATTTCAAAACAGGAAGTGAGATGCCCGACCAGTATTTAATGGGCCACGAAGATGATTTTTCTCTAACAATCCAGCCTGAGTTGAGTGGGCTTGCTGATTTTACTCAAAGCTGTGATTTTGCCCTAGTTTCTCATACAGTGCCGTATAACCCATACAGGACAGGATCAGAGCTAGAGAAGGCGATCCCAATGAGCCTAATATTAAACAGCCCAGAATTCAGTGGTTATGAAGATGTGCTAGTGTTGGCATGTAGATCTAAAATGGATGATTCAAGCAGAGGTTACAACAATAAAGGCGGAGAACTGTACGATGTGAACGGGGGCCTATATGCGCCTGCTGGAGGTAAGCACACGATGCCAAAAGACTGGATTGAAAAAATACCAGTTTAGCAATTCAGAATGGCAATGCTTTAGGTTTTGAATGGTGGTATTTGCAACATAACCTTGTTTAATGAATAAGCAATTTCAAAAGGTTAACAGCAAAGTTCAGAAGCGTTTGGGGCAAATTCTACATTTTGCTAGCAAGATGAAAGACCTGACCCCGAGCGCCTTCCAACCCTAATAATATGGTCAATGTCACCCACGCGGGCTGGACTCCGGCGCTAAAGCGCCTCCGCCCGTTATCATAGGCATTAGGTTTTTCGGGGATATGAGTAGAATCAAAGCAACTTTAATCGCTACTTTGTTGATGCATGTAATGCTGTTTATAGCTGTGGACCATGTTTTTTCGAGAGGAAGAAGTGATTCTCAAATCATAGGGCTAGTCATATTGTGGTGTATTGGCTCGTTGACTGCTGCTTATCAGTTTCCAAAAGTTACCCGTTCTCAAAGGGAAAAAACGTTTCTGGTTAAGTTAACCAGCTTCGCTTTATGGCTTATTTCTCTTCTACTAATTGGTTTAGGGGCTGTTCTGTTATTTCTTGCCGTGGCACTTAATGGTGTGGGTTTTAGATAGGGCGCAACTGCAAAGTACACCTAAAAAACAAGAATAAGTGTCGCGCAGCCGACACTTCATTTGGGTGTTGAACAAGCCTGTCTCTGAAGCGTTTATTCCCCGCGCAGCCAATCCCCCTCTCTTTCGGGAATGTCGTATGACACGGCCAATTTGTAGAAATTGGCACTATTGATACACACAGTGTATGCACAGTTGTTGGACAGTAACCAGAGAGCCCTTTTGAGAATGATTTTTTACGTTGCACGTCAATTTTTGAGAACAGTGAAGAGGCATTAGTCACACGGTACTCAAGAGCCACTATCTGGTGGTAACACCTATCACTTAAGGTTTAAGGTGCTTAGAGCGAACAGGGTAGCGAGTTTTATTAATACGAACGGTCCTCGCTTTGGGCCGTTTTCTTTTTTGGGGAGTATGTAGCGTTTCACTCTCTCCCGCATGGCTCTTAGCTTTCTCGGGATTGAGCCGGGGGCTGCTATCGCACACCACATCAGCTCATCCTGAATATCTCTCAATGCCATCATAAAA
>NZ_FIZY01000151.1 GCF_900060185.1 Grimontia marina
TCATCAATGCAAGTACATGTACCAGCTATTGGCACAGGTGAAGCACTTTATGGCGACGGCATCACCGTATCCTGGCTCAGGTCATGGGATGGCAAAAAAGACTCACAATTAGGATCAGCTATTTAGGACCTATTAAATAGACTTTCCCAGCGGGCGGTTCCATTGAAGTCTTTACTACTCATGCTCTTAACAGTCGCCCAATCAAAATGCTTAGTCCAAAGAATTAGTCTCAGTATCAAAAACCGTCATTTAAAAGTTACAAGATAGTATGGTTTTTGCCTGGAAGAAATTTGTCTCCAAGACAAAAAAAATAAATAATTAACTTCAAATACAAACACTTAAAATCAAAATCAAAATCAAGTTGACTGGAGAAAACAAGAATTAATAAACAGATAAAGAAGTTAAATAGCTGTAACGATTGGAGATAAAAAGCTATTCTAGTGTGAGGACTACCTTATTAGGCATGCACGGAATAAGCAACTAGTTGAACTAAAAGAACTTACTGATATTCAAATATTTTGTTCATATTTTCATGAAAAACTTGAAGATCGTTAAAAGGGTCTTTAAACGAGTTCACTGCTCATTTCCCATGCAAAAAGTTAAGAAAACCGCCTTTGGTTACAGGTATTTAAAATACAGTCTAATAAGGTTTAGGGATGCCGAAGACCCAAAGGATATAGAATACTATTCATAGTATAAAATTATTTAGACACATTAGTAGTACCTGTTTAGTGATTTTTATTTATTCGCACAAACGATTGAGACAAGCGACTCAAGACGGAGATGGTGAGAACTTACTATTATGAAAGAGATACGAATGCCTGCTGACGCCACAGTCACTTCAATTGAAGGGTCAGCAATAGAAAAATTAGAACAAGGTTCACGCACAATTCAAGTAGGTGATTTTCTCACCAAAGGCGTCATTATTGTCCTTAATGACGACGCGCGAATAGAGTTTTCGGGTGAAAGCGGCAGTCGTTTCCTCTACGTAGATGGTGAGTTGGAAGCGCCATCTGAAATTTCTAGCGACTCTATAAGCCAGGACGCTCAAGAACAAAGCGACCAAGATATTGGCCAAATTATAGAAGCGATTCAATCGGGACAGGATCCAACCCTCAACGAAGATAATGCTACAGCTGCTGGTACATCTGCCAATAGTTTAGGTGGTCACAGCTTTATCTCCCTTTCTCGTATAGGCAACGAGACCATTTCAAGTGCAGGATTTAATACATCAGCACTCACGCAAGCGATTAGAGACACTCAGGATAGAGAAGCAATCTTTCAACAAATTGATACTGCTATCCCAAGCTCTCCGACAATAGTCATAACTGAAGATATCAATAACGACAGCTATATAAACAATACTGAATTGGTCGGTAATATAGGTATCATCGTTTTATTGGGTGTAGGCACTGAGGTAGGTGATTTCCTGGTGGTCACCGATCAGGATGGCAATGAACTGTTTAACGGCACCGTGACTCAGGATATGCTGGATGACGGCGTGCCGGTCACCATGACCGCCCCGGCCACTGGCACCACCATCACAGTGACCGCCACCGTGACCGACCCGGCGGGCAACACCGCCAATGGCAGTGACAGTGCGACACTGGATTACGGCGACAG
>NZ_FIZY01000152.1 GCF_900060185.1 Grimontia marina
CCCGCGCCCAGGGTGATGGTGATGTCCACCTGACCGTCCAGCTCGTCATCGTTGATGTAACCATCATCGTTGGCATCTTCGGTAATCTCGACCGTCGGCGCCGCCGGGGCGCCGGTGCCGGTGCCGTGATCCAGGGTGGCCGCATCACTGCCGTTGGCGGTGTTGCCCGCCGGGTCGGTGACGGTGGCCGTCACGGTCAGGGTCGTGCCGGTGGCTGGCGCGGTCATGGTGACCGGCACGCCGTTATCCAGCATGGCCTGGGTCACGGTGCCGTTAAACAGTGCATTGCCATCCTGGTCGGTGACCACCAGGGTATCGCCCACCGCGGTGCCTGCACCGAGGGTGACGGTGATGTTGATGTCACCATCGAGCTCATCGCTATTGATGTAGCCGTCGTTGTTGGCATCCTCATCAATGACCACCGTTGGCGACGCCGGTGCGCCGCTGCCTGTGCCGTAATCCAGGGTGGCCGAGTCAGAGCCCTCAGCGCTGTTGCCCGCCGGATCAGTGACCGTGGCGGTGATGTCCAGCTCGGTGCCGGTCGCCGGGGCGGCCACAGACAGGTCAAGGCCATTGTCCAGCATGTCCTGGGTGACCGGGCCTTCGTACAGGGTGTTGCCCGCGTTATCGGTGACCACAATGGTGTCACCCACGGCGGTACCGGCGCCCAGGGTGATGGTGATATCCACCTCGCCGCTGAGCTCGCCATCGTTGATGTAACCATCATCGTTGGCATCTTCGGTAATCTCGACGGTCGGCGCAGCCGGTGCGCCGGTGCCCTCGCCGTAATCCAGGGTGGCGGAGTCACTGCCGGTGGCAGTGTTGCCACTGGTGTCGGTCACGGTAGCCGTCAGGGTCAGGCCGGTGCCAGTGGCTGGAGGGGTCAGCGTCAGCGACAGGCCATTGTCCAGCATGTCCTGGGTAATGGTGGCGCTGTACACCTCATTGCCATCCTGGTCGGTGATAACGATGGTGTCACCCACTTCGGTGCCTTCACCCAACGTCACGCTGTAGTTGATGTCGCCATCCAGCTCGTCGTCATTGATGTAGCCATCATTGTTGGCATCTTCATCAATGGTCAGGGTCGGCGCGCCCAGATTCGGGTTGCCGCCACTGGTATCCAGTATCGCACTGTCACTGCCATTGGCGGTGTTGCCCGCCGCATCGGTGACGGTGGCGGTGACCACCAGATTGGTGCCACTGGCTGGTGCATCAATCGCCAGGTCAAGGCCATTGTCCAGCATGTCCTGCGTCACCGGACCGGAGAAGATGACCGTGCCATCCTGGTCGGTGACCACAAGGGTGTCGCCCACGGCGGTGCCGCCGGTCAGGGCCACGGTGATGTTCACCTGACCCACCAGTTCGGCATCATTGATGTAGCCGTCGTTGTCGGCATCTTCGGTGATGGTGACCACAGGCGTGCCCGGCGCCGTGCTGCCGACATCCAGTACCGCGCTGTCTGAGCCATTGGCGGTGTTGCCCGCCGGGTC
>NZ_FIZY01000153.1 GCF_900060185.1 Grimontia marina
GACCCGGCGGGCAACACCGCCAATGGCTCAGACAGCGCGGTACTGGATGTCGGCAGCACGGCGCCGGGCACGCCTGTGGTCACCATCACCGAAGATGCCGACAACGACGGCTACATCAATGATGCCGAACTGGTGGGTCAGGTGAACATCACCGTGGCCCTGACCGGCGGCACCGCCGTGGGCGACACCCTTGTGGTCACCGACCAGGATGGCACGGTCATCTTCTCCGGTCCGGTGACGCAGGACATGCTGGACAATGGCCTTGACCTGGCGATTGATGCACCAGCCAGTGGCACCAATCTGGTGGTCACCGCCACCGTCACCGATGCGGCGGGCAACACCGCCAATGGCAGTGACAGTGCGATACTGGATACCAGTGGCGGCAACCCGAATCTGGGCGCGCCGACCCTGACCATTGATGAAGATGCCAACAATGATGGCTACATCAATGACGACGAGCTGGATGGCGACATCAACTACAGCGTGACGTTGGGTGAAGGCACCGAAGTGGGTGACACCATCGTTATCACCGACCAGGATGGCAATGAGGTGTACAGCGCCACCATTACCCAGGACATGCTGGACAATGGCCTGTCGCTGACGCTGACCCCTCCAGCCACTGGCACCGGCCTGACCCTGACGGCTACCGTGACCGACACCAGTGGCAACACTGCCACCGGCAGTGACTCCGCCACCCTGGATTACGGCGAGGGCACCGGCGCACCGGCTGCGCCGACCGTCGAGATTACCGAAGATGCCAACGATGATGGTTACATCAACGATGGCGAGCTCAGCGGCGAGGTGGATATCACCATCACCCTGGGCGCCGGTACCGCCGTGGGTGACACCATTGTGGTCACCGACCAGGATGGCAACACCCTGTTCTCCGGCCCTGTGACCCAGGACATGCTGGACAATGGCCTTGACCTGTCTGTGGCTGCGCCAGCGACCGGCACCACCCTGGAGATTACCGCCACCATTACCGACCCTGCGGGTAACACCGCTGAGGGCTCTGACTCGGCTACCCTGGATTACGGCACAGGCACCGGCGCACCGGCGTCGCCAACGGTGGTGATTGATGAGGATGCCAACAACGACGGCTACATCAATAGCGCTGAGCTCGATGGTGACATCAACATCACCGTCACCCTGGGTGCAGGCACCGCGGTGGGCGATACCCTGGTGGTCACCGACCAGGATGGCAATGCACTGTTTAACGGCACCGTGACTCAGGACATGCTGGACAACGGCGTGCCGGTCACCATGACCGCGCCAGCCACCGGCACCACCATTACCGTGACGGCCACCGTCACTGACCCGGCGGGCAACACCGCCAACGGCAGTGATGCGGCCACCCTGGATTACGGCACCGGCACCGGCGCCCCGGCGGCGCCGACGGTCGAGATTACCGAAGATGCCAACGATGATGGTTACATCAACGATGACGAGCTGGACGGTCAGGTGGACATCACCATCACCCTGGGCGCGGG
>NZ_FIZY01000154.1 GCF_900060185.1 Grimontia marina
GACCCGGCGGGCAACACCGCCAATGGCTCAGACAGCGCGGTACTGGATGTCGGCAGCACGGCGCCGGGCACGCCTGTGGTCACCATCACCGAAGATGCCGACAACGACGGCTACATCAATGATGCCGAACTGGTGGGTCAGGTGAACATCACCGTGGCCCTGACCGGCGGCACGGCGGTGGGTGACACCCTTGTGGTCACCGACCAGGATGGCAACACCCTGTTCAGCGGCCCGGTGACCCAGGCCATGCTGGACAATGGCCTGGGTTTGGCGATTGATGCCCCGGCCAGTGGCACCACCCTGGTGGTCACCGCCACCGTCACCGATGCGGCGGGCAACACCGCCAATGGCAGTGACAGTGCGATACTGGATACCAGTGGCGGCAACCCAAATCTGGGGGCCCCGACCCTGACCATTGATGAAGATGCCAACAATGACGGCTACATCAATGATGATGAGCTCGATGGCGACATCAACTTCAGCGTGGCGCTGGGCGCCGGCACAGAGGTGGGTGACTCCCTGGTCATCACTGACCAGGCGGGTAACGAGGTGTTTAACGGCACCGTGACCCAGGCCATGCTGGACAATGGCCTGTCGCTGACGATGACCCCGCCAGCGACCGGCACCGGCCTGACCTTGACGGCCACCGTGACCGACACCAGTGGCAACAGCGCCACCGGCAGTGACTCGGCCACCCTGGATCACGGCAGCAGTGCGCCTACCGCACCGACTGTGGTCATTACCGAAGATGCCAACGGTGATGGTTACATCAACGATGGCGAGCTCAGCGGTGAAGTGGATATCACCATCACCCTGGGCACCGGCACCGCCGTGGGTGACACTATTGTGGTCACCGATAACGCGGGCAACACCCTGTACGAAGGCCCGGTCACCCAGGACATGCTGGACAATGGCCTTGACCTGTCTGTGGCCGCCCCGGCGACCGGCACCGAGCTGGAAATCACCGCCACGGTCACTGATCCGGCGGGCAACAGCGCTGAGGGCTCTGACTCGGCCACCCTGGATTACGGCACAGGCAGCGGCGCACCGGCGTCGCCAACGGTGGTCATTGATGAGGATGCCAACAACGACGGCTACATCAATAGCGATGAGCTCGATGGTGACATCAACATCACCGTCACCCTCGGTGCAGGCACCGCGGTGGGCGATACCCTGGTGGTCACCGACCAGGATGGCAATGCACTGTTTAACGGCACCGTGACCCAGGCCATGCTGGATAACGGCGTGCCGGTCACCATGACCGCGCCAGCCACCGGCACGACCCTGACCGTGACGGCCACCGTCACCGACCCGGCGGGCAACACCGCCAACGGCAGTGATGCGGCCACCCTGGATTACGGCACCGGCACCGGCGCCCCGGCGGCGCCGACGGTCGAGATTACCGAAGATGCCAACGATGATGGTTACATCAACGATGACGAGCTGGACGGTCAGGTGGACATCACCATCACCCTGGGCGCGGG
>NZ_FIZY01000155.1 GCF_900060185.1 Grimontia marina
ATGTCGGCAGCACGGCGCCGGGCACGCCTGTGGTCACCATCACCGAAGATGCCGACAACGACGGCTACATCAATGATGCCGAACTGGTGGGTCAGGTGAACATCACCGTGGCCCTGACCGGCGGCACCGCCGTGGGCGACACCCTTGTGGTCACCGACCAGGATGGCACGGTCATCTTCTCCGGTCCGGTGACGCAGGACATGCTGGACAATGGCCTTGACCTGGCGATTGATGCACCAGCCAGTGGCACCAATCTGGTGGTCACCGCCACCGTCACCGATGCGGCGGGCAACACCGCCAATGGCAGTGACAGTGCGACACTGGATACCAGTGGCGGCAACCCGAACCTGGGGGCCCCGACCCTGACCATTGATGAAGATGCCAACAATGACGGCTACATCAATGATGATGAGCTCGATGGCGACATCAACTTCAGCGTGGCGCTGGGCGCCGGCACAGAGGTGGGTGACTCCCTGGTCATCACTGACCAGGCGGGTAACGAGGTGTTTAACGGCACCGTGACCCAGGCCATGCTGGACAATGGCCTGTCGCTGACGATGACCCCGCCAGCGACCGGCACCGGCCTGACCTTGACGGCCACCGTGACCGACACCAGTGGCAACAGCGCCACCGGCAGTGACTCGGCCACCCTGGATCACGGCAGCAGTGCGCCTACCGCACCGACTGTGGTCATTACCGAAGATGCCAACGATGATGGTTACATCAACGATGGCGAGCTCAGCGGCGAGGTGGATATCACCATCACCCTGGGCGCCGGTACCGCCGTGGGTGACACCATTGTGGTCACCGACCAGGATGGCAACACCCTGTTCTCCGGCCCGGTCACCCAGGACATGCTGGACAATGGCCTTGACCTGTCTGTGGCCGCCCCGGCGACCGGCACCGAGCTGGAAATCACCGCCACGGTCACTGATCCGGCGGGCAACAGCGCTGAGGGCTCTGACTCGGCCACCCTGGATTACGGCACAGGCAGCGGCGCACCGGCGTCGCCAACGGTGGTGATTGATGAGGATGCCAACAACGACGGCTACATCAATAGCGATGAGCTCGATGGTGACATCAACATCACCGTCACCCTCGGTGCAGGCACCGCGGTGGGCGATACCCTGATTGTGACCGACCAGGATGGCAATGAGCTGTTTAACGGCACCGTGACTCAGGACATGCTGGACAACGGCGTGCCGGTCACCATGACCGCGCCAGCCACCGGCACCACCATTACCGTGACGGCCACCGTCACTGACCCGGCGGGCAACACCGCCAACGGCAGTGATGCGGCCACCCTGGATTACGGCACCGGCACCGGCGCCCCGGCGGCGCCGACGGTCGAGATTACCGAAGATGCCAACGATGATGGTTACATCAACGATGACGAGCTGGACGGTCAGGTGGACATCACCATCACCCTGGGCGCGGG
>NZ_FIZY01000156.1 GCF_900060185.1 Grimontia marina
TAACCATCAGGGACTCAATGACCTTACTCCTGATGAAGCCTACTTCGGCAGGCAAAGATACGCAGCATGAGCGGGATCAAACACTTAAAAAATTAGCTTGTGTGTCCAACCAATGGGGTCCACTTCTCTTGTGTGAAAAAATGGCAGGTATGATTACACCCAAACAACCTGAAGATACCGGATTCTGCTAGTTTGACTGGCGTCGTGATAACGGCGTCAATCAACTCGCTCGAAGAGAGGGCAGCTTTAGGTCGTTTGGGCATATATAGGTGATTTTTCTGTCATTATTTTTTGGTTGTTATGAATGAATTATTTTATTAACAATAAATGATTTTTTTCATCAAGTTAGCATGTGAATTCCATCTGTTTTTAATTGAGAGCATCTAATCTCACATATATAATCCCGCATCTTTTTTGGCCCTGCACCGAGAACAAACTCATTAACATGTGGAAACTGCCTTCTTTGAGGCCTTACTACGACAACTATGTCCGTGACATCTCGATCGTTTTTCTGCTTTTGCTACCTTTAACCATTTGTAATGCGATTTCGATTTTTGTTGGCCACTTTTTAAACCTTGCGGCATTACCAGATACTGCGCAAAAGTTTTTCTATTTTTCAAATCTTCTAATTGGTATTTATCCAACAGCACTATGCATTATTACAACTTATTATTTGTCAACAAAGCACAACGTCAACCCAATGGTTGTCGTACCTTATTCCTTGGTGATGTTTATCGCGGTTTCGTTATCTAACGGTCTGGTGGCGAGTAACGGCTTGCCTAACAAAGAAGTGGACCCCATTGGTTGGACACACAAGCTAATTTTTTAAGTGTTTGATCCCGCTCATGCTGCGTATCTTTGCCTGCCGAAGTAGGCTTCATCAGGAGTAAGGTCATTGAGTCCCTGATGGTTACGCTCTTCGTTATAGAACACCATGTAGTGGCCGATTTCAAGTTCAGCTTCTCGGGGGGTGGTATAGGCTTTTAAGTAAACCTCCTCATATTTCAAGCTACGCCATAATCGCTCGATGAACACGTTGTCGACCCAGCGTCCTTTCCCATCCATGCTTATCCGTACATCATGGTCGATTAATCTCTGAGTAAACTCAGCGCTAGTAAACTGGCTGCCTTGATCTGAATTGAAGATATCGGGCGGCCCGTAGTGTTGCAGTGCGTCTTCGAGAGCCTCAATGCAAAAGCTTGTATCCATCGTATTCGACAAGCGCCAAGCCAGTACTTTGCGGCTATACCAGTCGATAATGGCCACCAGATACAGGAACCCCTTCGCCATGGGGATGTACGTGATGTCAATCGCCCAAGCTTGGTTTGGATAAGTGACATCGATATCACGCAGCAGGTAGGGATAAACCTTGTGTGCTTTGT
>NZ_FIZY01000157.1 GCF_900060185.1 Grimontia marina
ATCCAGGGTGGCCGCATCACTGCCGTTGGCGGTGTTGCCCGCCGGGTCAGTGACGGTGGCCGTCACGGTAATGGTGGTGCCGGTGGCTGGCGCGGTCATGGTGACCGGCACGCCGTTGTCCAGCATGTCCTGAGTCACGGTGCCGTTAAACAGTGCATTGCCATCCTGGTCGGTCACAATCAGGGTGTCGCCTACCGCGGTGCCTGCACCCAGGGTGACGGTGATGTTGATGTCACCATCGAGCTCAGCGCTATTGATGTAGCCGTCGTTGTTGGCATCCTCATCAATCACCACCGTTGGCGACGCCGGTGCGCCGGTGCCTGTGCCGTAATCCAGGGTAGCCGAGTCAGAGCCCTCAGCGGTGTTACCCGCAGGGTCGGTAATGGTGGCGGTAATCTCCAGGGTGGTGCCGGTCGCTGGCGCAGCCACAGACAGGTCAAGGCCATTGTCCAGCATGTCCTGGGTCACAGGGCCGGAGAACAGGGTGTTGCCATCCTGGTCGGTGACCACAATGGTGTCACCCACGGCGGTACCGGCGCCCAGGGTGATGGTGATATCCACCTCGCCGCTGAGCTCGCCATCGTTGATGTAACCATCATCGTTGGCATCTTCGGTAATCTCGACGGTCGGCGCAGCCGGTGCGCCGGTGCCCTCGCCGTAATCCAGGGTGGCGGAGTCACTGCCGGTGGCAGTGTTGCCACTGGTGTCGGTCACGGTAGCCGTCAGGGTCAGGCCGGTGCCAGTGGCTGGAGGGGTCAGCGTCAGCGACAGGCCATTGTCCAGCATGTCCTGGGTAATGGTGGCGCTGTACACCTCATTGCCATCCTGGTCGGTGATAACGATGGTGTCACCCACTTCGGTGCCTTCACCCAACGTCACGCTGTAGTTGATGTCGCCATCCAGCTCGTCGTCATTGATGTAGCCATCATTGTTGGCATCTTCATCAATGGTCAGGGTCGGCGCGCCCAGATTCGGGTTGCCGCCACTGGTATCCAGTATCGCACTGTCACTGCCATTGGCGGTGTTGCCCGCCGCATCGGTGACGGTGGCGGTGACCACCAGATTGGTGCCACTGGCTGGTGCATCAATCGCCAGGTCAAGGCCATTGTCCAGCATGTCCTGCGTCACCGGACCGGAGAAGATGACCGTGCCATCCTGGTCGGTGACCACAAGGGTGTCGCCCACGGCGGTGCCGCCGGTCAGGGCCACGGTGATGTTCACCTGACCCACCAGTTCGGCATCATTGATGTAGCCGTCGTTGTCGGCATCTTCGGTGATGGTGACCACAGGCGTGCCCGGCGCCGTGCTGCCGACATCCAGTACCGCGCTGTCTGAGCCATTGGCGGTGTTGCCCGCCGGGTC
>NZ_FIZY01000158.1 GCF_900060185.1 Grimontia marina
ATCACAGGTGTAAACATATGTGGCAATTGCTCAGGAAGGTGAAGCACTTTATGGATAACGTATCGCCGTACCCGGGAGGTTGCCACGGCACGGCGAAAATGTAGCACTATTCGGATCAGTTATTTAGCACGTTCTCATTTTTCTTATAATAATCTGATATATTGATTTCGTATAATGTTCCCCAGTCTAAAGGCTTATCAGTATTCATGAAATCTAATATTGTTGCCCAAATATTACTATAACTTCTAGATTCAAGGTATATGATGTCGATATAAAACCCGGGTGTAAATAAATAAAGGCGTTTTGGTATCTTACGACACCGAATTTTATACACATCTATATTACCACCACCACGACCACCAGCATGTCCAGAACGAGTAAATAAATCCAGATCTTCTGGGGGTATATAAAATGGGCGCCTAAAAAAGCTACGAGGCGTGAGTGCAAGTCCTAAGTGTCTGTCAAATTGGAAATAACGGAATTGTTTTCTATAAACGTAGATATAAATACTTAAAGCCGTAGCTAAAGCAAGCGAAATTAGTGCATATTGATAATATTCAAATATAATTAAAGGAGAAAGAATTGCAAATAAATAATAAAAAAAGAAGAGAATGACGAAAAGCCTAAAGGATGAAGACTTCATTAATGCAATTTTACCATCAGATTTACAGTTATTAAAGGCCCAGTTATCGCGGTATTTGGCTATTCGAGGAATAGGTTCACCCCATCTTTTACTCTTAAATTCTGATGCGTCACGGAACTTACATCTATTCAGGTTTTCGGCTTTTTTTAATCGTTGCTCATATGTTTCATTGTGTAGATATGGAATGTGTTCCTTCTCCTGAAGAAAAAAACTATCATCCACTTCCTCTATCTGATTGTTTTTCTTCAAACTCTCATTCCTTCGAGTATTCTATAAATATAAATGTTCGTTTTTTACTTTATACCCAAACAATCTGAATCCTGCAACTTCGGATTTTTGGGTATAAGGATAAATATCGTTTGGCTATATATAGCCAGATGTAACCTGTGGAGTTATCTATCTTTCTCTTTTTTGAGAACTTAGCGAGTCTTTCCTTACGCCTTTCCAAAAATCACCCAAATGGGTGAGGCCTTGCTCTATTGCATTCCCTAAAGTCACTTTTTATCTGCCTTGGCATATCCCCTCTAAAGGAAAAAACCTTCAGAACTGTAAGCGATTAATGAACTGGTGAAGCCTTATTCCACATCGCTCAGATCAACATTCCATGGCATCAGATCCGACATATCATCGGCGAGTGAACGCGTCGGCAACTCCGTGAACAGGTGCCGGAAGTA
>NZ_FIZY01000159.1 GCF_900060185.1 Grimontia marina
CAGACGGAGACGGTATCCCGGACCGGCATGAACTGGCGATGTGTACCGACAGTACGTTAGCAGATACGGACGGTGACGGGCTGAGCGACGGCGATGAGCTGGGCGTGAGCGGTACACAGGCCCCGAGCAATGCGTGCCGTGCTGACAGCGACGGTGATGGCATTCCTGATGGGGTTGAAGCGGCATTGGGCAGTGACCTGATGGTGGCCGATACGGGGCAGGATGCAGACAGTGACGGGGTGACTAACTGGTCGGAATACGTGGCGTTGACCGCGTCAGAGGAAGAGCCACTGATGAGTGGTGACCATACCCTGGATCTGCGTAGTCTGGAGGCGTATGCCACCACAGGCTATCACGCGTCGGGGAATACCCCGATGACGCTGATGTACTGGGTGAACTACGCGTCAGTGACGGGGGCAGACCGTCAGGTAATGGGCAGCCATGACGGCGGTTACCAGCGCTTCTACCTGGGTATTGACAGGCAGAATGATCATTCATCAGGGATAGGACGCGCCTACAGAGAAAACGATGACTCTGGACTGAGTGCAGAGAGCTGGTCACACCTGGCATTGAGCTATGACCCTGTCACCCGTGAAGGCGTGGTGTACGTTAACGGGCAGGCGGTTCACACCCACAGCTACATCACCTTCAATGAAGCGTCGAGCCGTGCACTGATGCTGGGTGCACGTAACGGCGAGCAGGGTGCAGACAGCTTTATCAACGGGCAGGTAGACGATGTTCAGGTGTGGGGCCGTGCACTGAGCGGGAGTGAGGTGCAGGGTTACATGCTGACGCCACCGGTGGCGGGTGAAGCAGATTTATTGGCGTACTACGACTTCAGCCGCGCGAAGGGCCGCTGGGTGGAGAACGTGGCGAGTGGCGAGTTTGATGCGTTGTTGTCGGCGGACGGTCTGCTGAGCCCGGCTGAGGCACTGGCGGACACAGACGGAGACGGTATCCCGGACCGGCATGAACTGGCGATGTGTACCGACAGTACGTTAGCAGATACGGACGGTGACGGGCTGAGCGACGGCGATGAGCTGGGCGTGAGCGGTACACAGGCCCCGAGTAATGCGTGCCGTGCTGACAGCGACGGTGATGGCATTCCTGATGGGGTTGAAGCGGCATTGGGCAGTGACCTGATGGTGGCCGATACGGGGCAGGATGCAGACAGTGACGGGGTGACTAACTGGTCGGAATACGTGGCGTTGACCGCGTCAGAGGAAGAGCCACTGATGAGTGGTGACCATACCCTGGATCTGCGTAGTCTGGAGGCGTATGCCACCACAGGCTATCACGCGTCGGGGAATACC
>NZ_FIZY01000161.1 GCF_900060185.1 Grimontia marina
GTAACAACATACGCCTTATGTGTGGGCTCCATTACCTCAAACATGTCTACGCCCTGTCCGATGAAGAAGTCTGTGCCCGATGGGTAGAAAACCCCTACTATCAGTACTTTTGCGGCAATGTGTATTTTGAGCACAAACTCCCGATAAACCCCTCGTCGATGACCCGCTTCCGCCAACGCATCGGTGAAGACGGGGCAAAGAAGTTGCTTCAACTGACGGTTGAAGCGGGTGTGAAGACCAAAACCGTCAAACCTGCGAGTTTTAAACAGGTGGTGGTTGATACCACAGTGATGGAAAAGGCGGTCGCGTTTCCCACCGATGCCAAGCTGTTAAACCGGTGTCGTGAACATCTGGTCACACTCACCCACAAGCAAGGGATGGGTCTTCGCCAAAGCTATGCCCGATTGGGTAAGCGTGCCCTGCTAAAAGTCGGGCGCTACGGCCATGCCCGACAGTTCAAACGAATGCGTCGGGAGGTCAAACGGCTTAAGACCTATCTGGGGCGGGTAGCGCGGGATATCCAACGCCGACTGGTTAACCATCCCCATCTACGCCCTGTTTTTGAAGAGAAATTGTGCCAGGCAGAGCGCCTTCTCACACAAGGTAAAACAGGCAAAAACAAGTTGTACAGCCTTCACGCACCGGAAGTGGAGTGCATCGCCAAAGGCAAAGCGCATAAGAAATATGAGTTTGGTGTAAAAGTAGGCGTCGTCACCACGTTGAAGGAGCAATTTGTGTTATGCAGCCAAGTCTTCCCCGGTCGCCCCTATGATGGTCATACCTTGTTTCGCAGTTTGGGAGAAGCGTCTCGCCAATGCGGTTGTTGGGCAGAAAAGGCGTTGGTAGACCGAGGTTACCGGGGCTATCTGACGCAGGGAAATGACTGTTTTACCATTCACATAGCGGGTCAAAAGCGAGGGTTGACGGTGCATGAGAAACAAACACTCAAACGACGAAATGCGATAGAGCCTATCATCGGGCACATGAAGACAGACGGTCTGTTAGGACGAAACTATCTGCTGGGTGAAATGGGCGATGCCATCAACGCCGTGCTTTGTGGTGCTGGACAGAACCTGAGAATGATTTTGAAGAAGCTGCGGCTTCTTTTTGTCTGGGTTTTGGCTCAGATGATGAGCCATCAAAGGCAGATGCCAGTTCAGGACAATGAACAAGGATGCTATTGCGACTAAGCAGGCGCAGTTGTCTAAAAAATAGGGAAGCTGGTATTTCAGCTTCCCTATTTTTTGCTTGATTTCTTAATGGCAAAAACGGCTTTTTCAGGGCCGAC
>NZ_FIZY01000162.1 GCF_900060185.1 Grimontia marina
AACGCATAATCATCAATGCCCATCTCCTGCAGGAGAATACTCATGATTTCCGGGGCAGACTGCTGCTGGAAGATACGGCTGTTCTGGCGAAGGGACAGTCTGGCAAGGGACGGCACCATCTCCAGTGCATAGCGGGTGTGATGGAAACCCGTATCACCTCTAGAGAACCGACGGACAATCCCGTGGAAGCGTTGCTTGAGCTCCCCATCCTGCCAAATCACCAAAGTGACATTACGGTCCACCGTGTCATTTTCAGAGACGGCTTCATGGCGGCTGGCCAGCTTGATATCAAAACAGAAAGGGGCCGAGAGATGGGCGTCGCCCTGAAAGTCGACCACCACAAAGGTGTCGTCAGGCAAGCCTTCGACGTTAAGAGTAAATTGGAGACCGCTTTCCGTAGCCATAGAGATACCCAGCAAGAACTATCCACTGCTTCTGAGAGACTTCAGAAGCTTCATCAGACGTCACTGTCTGACGACAAAACCCGCCGCGAGGGCGGGTGGGGTCAGAAAGGCCTGCTTTACAAAGAAACACGCCTTCTGCCAGGAAGCCTTAAGCTTCGATAGGCGCGCGCCAGTCATCCGCACCGGAAGTGCCTGCAACCGTGTGCTCCCAGTCAATCTTGCGGTAGGCCACAGAGACAGTCACCAGCTGAGTGAACTCTTTCTTCTGCGCGTCCTGACAGTGAGGCATGTTGCAATCGATATCGATGATGGTGCCGTCAGTCAGGATGGTGGAGAAGAAGTGCTCCTGCTTACCTTCGACAGACGTGCGGTACCACTTGAGCTCAATCTTCGGCAGCATCTCGCCGGACGCCAGTGCGTTGTACATCAGCGGAACGGCTTTGTTCAGTGCCACGGTGAACTTGAACGGCTTGTGAACACGTTGGCCAGAGGGCTGACCGCTTTGTGGGTCAGTCGGGACGGTCACGATGTGGTCAAAGGCTTGCACCAGCATCTCGTCTTCGTGGCCTTCCACGTAGATGTTACCGACAGAGTCAGCGGTGAAGGCACCGGCAGTGATGTTGCCCTGGGTTTTGCCTTCGATGGCGATATAACAAGGAGTTGGCATTGTAATTTCCCTATAAAAATTCGGAGGAGGTTGTTTACTACGTGGGAAATAACGCAAGGGGTGTGCCAGTAGTGTAGTGCAATAAAAACAGAGACTTAGCTGATGCCTAAAAAGGGGGGAGCAAGGTGTTGCCTGTGGGTGGGCGAAAAGTTGCTCAGCGAGCAAGATTTGGCCG
>NZ_FIZY01000163.1 GCF_900060185.1 Grimontia marina
ACCAACAGGGCAGCAGCGAGTGAGGCAGGCTGTCCGGCAGGAGAGAGCACGACGGCGACAGCACGGTGAATAGCGCTCAGGCTGTTCAGGGCAGTTTCTACCTCACCGAGCTCAATACGGTGTCCCCGCACCTTGACCTGATGGTCAAGGCGGCCCAGGAATTCCAGATTGCCGTCAGGCCAGTAACGCCCCTGGTCCCCGGTTCGGTACCAGCGCATAACAGGTTGGCCGGAAACAGTCTCTGATGTGGCCTGAACAAAGCGGGCCTGAGTGAGGGTGTCATCCCCCCGGTATCCGGTGGCGACCCCGAGGCCCCCAATCCAAAGCTCACCGGGCACCCAGTCAGGGCAATCGCGCCCTTGTGCATCGACCACCCGGTAAACCTGATTGGCGAGCGGTTTACCGTAAGGAATGGACGTCCAGTGCTCAGGGAGGGAGGTGTCCGGAGAAAAGGCATCAAAGGTGTTAGACCAGATAGCGGCTTCCGTGGCACCTCCCATGGCAGCCAGTCTTACCTGATGGCCGTTCAGCGCAAACAGACGCTGAGGGATATCCATACCAATCCAGTCGCCGGAAAGGAGAACCTGCTCAAATGGTAAGGTCAGGTGCTGGCTTTCAGCGACAACCATCAGCATGTCTAACAAGACAGGGACAGAGTTCCAGACAGTGACATGATGTTCGTTAATCAAAGACAACCAGGCAGCGGCATCGCGTCGAATAGCGTCATCGACCATGACGACGGCACCGCCAGCGCTGAGCAGACCGAAGAGGTCATAGACGGAGAGGTCAAAATCGAGCGCAGAGACCGCAAGCACACGGCTGTCGGGGTGGATACCATAGCGGTGGTTAATGTCATCAAGGGTATTGGCGGTGGCCTGATGGGCCATTTCAACGCCTTTGGGTTCACCGGTAGAGCCGGAGGTGAAGATGATATACGCCGGGCTGTTTGGTGAGACAGGGACGGGGGCCTCTAATGGCGAGAACCTGTCAGTGTATGAGATATCAATGGCGAGACCAGGGACGGCATCAAGGTGTGCCGGGTCAGTGACAGTGAAACGGATCCCCGCAGTGGAATGTATACGCTGCTGTCGTACCAGAGGCTGGTGTGTACCGACAGGGACATAGCACCCGCCAGCGGCCAGAATACCAAGGACAGCGATGACCTGATTGTGTCCCCTAGGAAGGGTGACGGCAACAGGTTCACCGGGTTGAACCCC
>NZ_FIZY01000164.1 GCF_900060185.1 Grimontia marina
AGCTGGTTTGGCTTTCCAAACAGATTGTGCCAACCGCAGAAAGTGACGACAGCACCATCGAAGCCAGGGCCGCCTATGAAGGCGTGCCACGAAAGCTGGCTCAAAACGCCAATGGAAGCGCCACCTTCAGCGCGAGCGATAACGCCCAACTGCCTCTTGATAGCGTACTCACCTCCGGGGACGGCACGCGTTACCGAGTCACAGAGAGCGCACTGCCTACAGGCGGCGAACTGGTGGCAGAAATACAGGCTGAGCACGCAGGAACATCCGGTAACCTGGCAGCCAATGACACCCTGACACTGGTGAATCCCTCCCCCGGTATCGGCAGTCAGGCGACCGTCATCAACATGGATGGTGGCACTGACATCGAGCCGATTTCAGAGCTGTTGGCACGGCTTTGGTTTCGCAAGCAATACCCGCCGATGGGTGGGGCTGTTCATGACTATATGGCCTGGGCGACTGAAGTGCCCGGTGTGACCCGTGCTTGGGCCTACGATGCCTGGCAAGGTGGCAGCACTGTCGGCCTCACGTTTGTGTGTGATGGTGATGCCGACATGCTGCCTTCAACCACTAAAATGGACGCTGTCAGAGAGTATATCTATCGGCATAAAGACCCAGCCACAGGGCTGGAGGTAGGCCGCCCTGCAGGGATTGAAACCATCATTTTCAAGCTGCGTTTAAAGCCCGTTCAACTGACCATTAAGCTCATCCCGGATAACAGCGACACACGCGCGGCTGTCATCGCGCAACTGACGCGATTGGAGCGTTTACTGGCCCATCCCGGCAGCAGCTTGTTGCTCTCTCAGGTTCGCACCGCGATTGGCACCGCACCTGGGCTTGTCGATTACACCACCCCACTGGACAGTGATATCACCAGCCAAAGCGATGAGCTTATCACTTTCGAGGTACCGCAATGGATAGAGTGACACGCGCACAATCCACCGATGCCTGGTTAGATGTGTTGCAACAGCTGATGCCTCAAGGCATCGCCTGGCCTAGGGATTTGGAAGCCAACCAAACGCGACTGCTTCGGGCTCTGGCCACAAGCCTTGCGGATATCGATGCCCTAACCGATTCCCTGCAGCAGGAAACCACCCCTGAACAATCTCACCTTTTACTGGGTGAATATGAGCAATATCTCGGGCTGCCCGAGTGCATTGAACAGTCTTTGTCATTGTCGGAAAGACAAGCGACAGCGGTGGAGAAAGACC
>NZ_FIZY01000165.1 GCF_900060185.1 Grimontia marina
CAGGATACCTCAACAACCGGGACTATCACGGTCACTGACCCTGACAGTGGCGACACCGCCACCATCGACAATGTCACCATGGAAGGCAACTACGGCACCTTCGAATTAGTGGACGGCGAGTGGACGTACACCGTCGATCCGGACAAAGCCCAGTCCCTGCCAGAAGGACAGGAAGCCAACGACACCTTTACCCTCACCGCCTCTGACGGCTCAACCCATGAGATTGTGGTGACCGTGACCGGCACCAATGATGCGGCTGTCGTCACCGGGGACACCACCGGACAGGTCACTGACCAGGATACCTCAACAACCGGGACTATCACGGTCACTGACCCTGACAGTGGCGACACCGCCACCATCGACAATGTCACCATGGAAGGCAACTACGGCACCTTCGAATTAGTGGACGGCGAGTGGACGTACACCGTCGATCCGGACAAAGCCCAGTCCCTGCCAGAAGGACAGGAAGCCAACGACACCTTTACCCTCACCGCCTCTGACGGCTCAACCCATGAGATTGTGGTGACGGTCACCGGCACCAATGATGCGGCGGTGGTCACCGGCGATACCACCGGACAGGTCACTGACCAGGATACCTCAACAACCGGGACTATCACGGTCACTGACCCTGACAGTGGCGACACCGCCACCATCGACAATGTCACCATGGAAGGCAACTACGGCACCTTTACGCTGGTGGATGGGAACTGGACCTACACGGTAGACCCAGACAAAGCGCAAGCCCTGCCGGAAGGTGAAGAGGCCAACGACACCTTTACCCTCACCGCTTCTGACGGTTCAACCCATGAGATTGTGGTGACCGTGACCGGCACCAATGATGCCGCTGTCGTCACCGGGGACACCACCGGACAGGTCACTGACCAGGATACCTCAACAACCGGGACTATCACGGTCACTGACCCTGACAGTGGCGACACCGCCACCATCGACAATGTCACCATGGAAGGCAACTACGGCACCTTCGAATTAGTGGACGGCGAGTGGACGTACACCGTCGATCCGGACAAAGCCCAGTCCCTGCCAGAAGGACAGGAAGCCAACGACACCTTTACCCTCACCGCCTCTGACGGCTCAACCCATGAGATTGTGGTGACCGTGACCGGCACCAATGATGCGGCTGTCGTCACCGGGGACACCACCGGACAGGTCACTGACCAGGATACCTCAACAACCGGGACTATCACGGTCA
>NZ_FIZY01000166.1 GCF_900060185.1 Grimontia marina
TCTCACAAGGTATTATTGGGCCGAACTTGCTCAGCTATATCGCTGTATTAGCAGGACAATATCATTTAAGTATCCGCAAAATTTGCTCTCTGCTAAAAGAACAACTGGGTACGACGTTCTCTGTTGGTGCCATCAGCGAAGCTCAGACTAAAGTGGCTTCAATGCTGACTCCTTTACATCATGCAATCCGAGATAGCATCCAAACAGCACCCCTAGTTCATGTAGATGAAACTTCCCACCCTCGTAATGGTGAAGAGAGCTTACGTTGGTGTTGGTTGGTCGCCAGTGAAGACCTTGTCTACGAAAAGATCTTGTTCTCTCGTTCAACCCATTCTGCCAAGACCATGTTAGGTAAGAATTATAGTGGTCTTGTCGTCACTGACCAGTGCCCAAGCTATAACTGGCTAAAACCAGAACAACATCAGCTGTGCTGGTCGCATGTGAAGCGAAATCTTCAGCAAATCGCGGATTATACTGGTGGCGGTTATACCGCTCTCGTTGGACAACGGCTAACACTGCTCGCCAATATGGTTTTTAGAATACGTCACCGTTTGGAAAATACAGAAATCCAGTACGAACAGTATATTCGCCGCATGAATCGACTTCGAAAATCCTTTGACCACTGGCTGCAAAAAGGCAGTGGGATAGTCGTTCAGCGATACAAAGGTCGATGTAAAAAGCTACAATCTCATAGGCAAAGCTTGTGGTTGTTCTTAACCGATACCTCAATACCACTCACCAACAACGAAGCAGAGCGGAGAATACGTGGCAGTGTCATCCATCGTAAGATTAGCTTCGGAACGACATCTGATGCGGGCGACAAGTTCAGGGGCCGTATGCATTCGCTTGTTGAGACCTGTAACAAACGAGGCATCTCGAGCCTGTCTGCTCTAATGGAAATCGTTCAAGCTGTTACCCTTCGCAAGCCTTACCCAAACGTATTTAGTCTGTAATCCATTAAATCAAGCTCCTACTGGTGAACGGTTACCCCCGTGGGATCATGGGGCGCATACGAAGATGGGCATTTATCTATCGACAACAACCGAGCGGAACGCGCAATCAAATCGCTGGTCATTGGCAGAAAAAATTGGTTATTCTCGACGAATCCGCTTGGTGCTGATGCGAGTGCTTTGCTGTATAGCATCATCGAGACGGCGAAAGCGAACGGACTGATACTCTACGATTACATGGTCAAATGTATGAA
>NZ_FIZY01000167.1 GCF_900060185.1 Grimontia marina
ATCATCAATGCAAGTACATGTACCAGCTATTGGCACAGGTGAAGCACTTTATGGCGACGGCATCACCGTATCCTGGCTCAGGTCATGGGATGGCAAAAAAGACTCACAATTAGGATCAGCTATTTAGTCATTTATATTTCTGTTATTAAGAAGGAAATTTCGATTGCTTTTATGGATAAAAGCGATTAACCCGTTGAGAAGATGAAGCTCTGTGAAGGGTAGAGCGTGATCAATGGAAAATTTTGCTGATAGGCTATCAAATTTTCGCCTTCTTTGATGTGGTCGATTAAAATATTCTGCTACTTAGGTTTAAGGTATTAACTCATTCCGCTAAAAAGACATCGCATACCGACGGAAAATATTAATCAATAAAGGCAGATTTAGTATTATATTGAACTGATGAAAATTGACAGTGTTTCTGCCAACGAGAAAGCGATGGCAGAAACACTGGCAGAGCAACCCTGCCAAATGGGCTTTGAACTCACAAAACTCCCCGTGCCTGAGCACATCACCAACGGTTTCAACATCTTCAATGAAAAAGGATTAAAAACCGTGAACCTATCTACTGGTATGGCGAAAGTGAACACTACAGAAGAGTTCATTGCCATTGCAGACCTGGTTGCGATCAGTGAATTTGTGCGTAGCTACCTGACGCGTTAATCGACTGATAAATAAAAACCGCCTTCGGGCTAACACCGATCAGTTAAGGCATTGATCAGTTGAACGATCCTACAGATGGTTAACAATACCCTCAGTACACTAATTGCTGAGGGTATTTTTTATGTTGGCTCACTGGCTGATTGATGTCGATACGTTTGCTGCACCCGAATCAATGGCCCTCTTCCAAAAAGAACTCCCGCTCGAATGGATAGAGCAAGCCCTTGATTCGACCAACAAAGCCAGTATGAGACGGCGTAAGTTACCCGCCGAACTTGTCGTTTGGTTGATTGTCGGTATTGGCTTGTATCGGGATAAACCCATCACGGAAGTTTTAGATAAATTAGACCTCAAGCTTTCCAACCACTTAGGGGATTCTGTTGCACCAAGTGCTATCCCTCAAGCGAGAAAGCGCCTCACCGCCCAACCTTTGGAAGCGCTTTTTAAACTGACAGCAGCCCATTGGACCCAGCAGGAAGATAGCGATGACAAATGGTTTGGCCTAAGTTTACTTTCAGTCGACGGCACTCAGTTC
>NZ_FIZY01000168.1 GCF_900060185.1 Grimontia marina
CCCCCTGTGGGCTCCGAGGCCATTACCCTCGCCCTGAATGGCAACCGCTCAAACCTGGTGGTGATATGCGCTGAAGATAAAACGGTGCGTCTGAAAGACCTCAAACCCGGTGACAGCGCCCTTTATCACCTCGAAGGCCATTTCTTCAAACTGACCAAGGGAAAGACAGGCGAGCTTATCGCAGACACCCTCAATATTTCAGTGAAACAGGTAAATATCACGGCCACAGACGGGGTTGATATAACTGCCCCTGACGTGTCGATATCCGGCAACCTCACCATCGGCGGAAACTGCGAAGCAGCAGGCCGGGTGATTGGTCAGGAAGGCGGGACGTTTAAAGGCATCGAGTCCGAGACTCACCGCCACAAAGAAAACGGAAGAGACAACTTATCGGATGGCCCGCAATGATTGGTATTTACTGGCATCAAAATGGCGCAGATCACAGCATTGAGCAGGGAACATTGGCCGAAGATGATGGCCTGAACTCTCTGGTCTTCATGATGCTGATGACAGACGCACGAGCCAAAGAAAGTGATGTATTGCCCGCTGGGATCACTGACAGGCGCGGCTGGCCTGGTGACAGTTTTACTGAAACGCCTTGGGGCTCACGTCTTTGGCTATTGAGACGGGAAAAACTCACCACCGCCACGTTACAACGCGCTGAAGACTACGCGCGTGAAGCCCTTATCCCACTGCTGAAAGGGTACGCAAAACGCTACCGTGTCACGGCATCACGCACGGGGGCCGACCGCCTGCGTCTGGACATTGCTATCACTAAGCCCGATGACACCGCCATGAGTTATGGCATCAGCCTTCGATGGGACAGCCATCAACTGAATGCGCAGGTATCTTATGCCTTATAACCCGCCCACGCTTGCCGAATCCATCAAACAGATTGAAGGTGATATTGCGCTGGAGTTAGGTCTCAATGCGCACTTACCTGCTATTTGCAGCGAGCGGGCCATTGCCTTTGCGGTCGGTGCAGCCAAGCGCGATTTGCATGACCAGCTGGTTTGGCTTTCCAAACAGATTGTGCCAACCGCAGAAAGTGACGACAGCACCATCGAAGCCAGGGCCGCCTATGAAGGCGTGCCACGAAAGCTGGCTCAAAACGCCAATGGAAGCGCCACCTT
>NZ_FIZY01000169.1 GCF_900060185.1 Grimontia marina
CTTCCGGCACCTGTTCACGGAGTTGCCGACGCGTTCACTCGCCGATGATATGTCGGATCTGATGCCATGGAATGTTGATCTGAGCGATGTGGAATAAGGCTTCACCAGTTCATTAATCGCTTACATAACTACATCATCCACAAAAGTAAAAAAACGAAGGCTTGGCTCAAGAAGAACCCAAAGTTCAGGCTGCTGTTCCAGCCCGTTTATTGCCCTTGGGTCAACGTCATAGAACGATTGTGGAATGCTCTCCATGAGACAATTACTCGGAATCACAGGTGTAAACATATGTGGCAATTGCTCAGGAAGGTGAAGCACTTTATGGATAACGTATCGCCGTACCCGGGAGGTTGCCACGGCACGGCGAAAATGTAGCACTATTCGGATCAGTTATTTAGCTGACGAGTGGTTTGATGAGATAAGCCGACACATTCGTGATAATAGGCAATGCCACATCGGCAGTACGTTAGCCCACAACACTTTCAAGACTGGGTTTTGACTCGTCTGATTGGCCTAATGCTTGCCACCAAGTACAGCGTGGTGCTTTAGTCGGAAGCACCCGAACAATTCAGTCGGCAGCGTGTTTTAGTGCTTTCTCAAGTTACCAGATTTCGCGAGATTTGATTCGAAATCTAGTGACTGACTCGATTGTTGCCTTTTAGCTAAATCTAATTTTATAACAATGAGTTATCGACAAGCTAACTGTTATCTTTCTCACTTCCTTTCTCTAATGACGACTGTCCCAGTATTTCACTTGATTAAAACTTACCTCCATGCAATATCAAGTCCGTATAGAAAACAATTAAAACGTCTATTCTACCCTACCCTTAAAACATGAATAATCATGACTTTCAAACGATTCTTATCAATACAAGACCATGATTTCCATCTTAAAATCAGAGGGAATTATTGACATAAACACAATCTAAAATAAAAAATTAGAGTTACCACTAATTAGTCGGCCCTGAATTACAAATAAGACACTGATCTATTTGATGATCTCATCGATCTTCCTACCCTCATATTGCAAGCTTTTTAAGCCTCCCCTTCCAAAACCTTGCAATTTGGGTGATGAAAAT
>NZ_FIZY01000170.1 GCF_900060185.1 Grimontia marina
CTCTTCACATTTCCGATCCCTCCTTTTATTTCCCTCTTCTTCTCTCCCTCTCCTTCTTCCTTCTCCTCTTTTTCTCTTCCTCCTCTTTCCTCTTTCTTTTTTCCTTCTCTCTTTTTTCTTCTCCTCCCTCTGTCTCTTGTTTTTCTTTCTTTTTTCCTTTACTTTTCTTTCCTCCTGCTTTTTTCTTCCTTTTTTCCTCACCCTTCTCTCCCTTCTCATTACTTTTCTCTCTCATCCCTTCCCCCCTCTCTTTTTCCTTCTTCCCTTTTCCCTTCTCCTCTTCCTCTTTCCTTCTCCTTTTTCCCCTGTCTCGCTCCCTTCTCTCCTCCTCCTCCCTCTCCTCTCCTCCCTCTTCCTCCTTCCCCCCCTCCCTTTCCCTTCCTCTCCCTTTCCTCTTCCCTTTCCTTCCCTCTTCTCTCTCCCTTTCTCCTCCCTCTTCTTCCCCCCCTTCTTTCCCTTCTTCCTCCCCTTTCCTCTTCCCTCTCCCTTCTATCCCCATTTCTCCCCCCTCTTCTTTCCCTTTTTCTCTCTCTCTTCTATTCCTTCTCCTCCTTTCCTCTTCTTTTCCTTTCTTCTTTTCTCTTCCTCCTTCCTCTCTTTCCCTCCTTCTTCCTCCTTCCTCTTCCCCCTTTCCACTTGCACCCTCCCTACTTCTTCCCTTCCCCGTTCCTGCTTTTCTCTTCCATCCCCTCCTTCTCATTCTCTTCTCCCCTCCCTCACTCCTTCTCCCCCTCTCTTCCTTCCCCCCTCCTCCTCCCTCCTTCCTTTCTTTTCCCTCCCCTCCTCCCTTTCCTCCTTTTCCCTTCCTTCTCCCTCTCCTCTCCCCTCTTCTCTCCCTTCTCTCCCCCTCTCTTCTTTTCTTCTTTCTCCCTTCCTCCCTTTTCCTCTCCCTCTTTCCTCCCCCCGCTCTCTTTTCCCCCTCCCCTCCCTCCTTCCCCCCTGCATTCCTGAGATAGCCAAAATGATCACTAGAATGACACAAAGTTGGTTCCCCCTGTCAACATCCCATCTTCACCCCCCTTTCCCCCTCCCTCTTCTTTCCTCCTTT
>NZ_FIZY01000171.1 GCF_900060185.1 Grimontia marina
CGACACTGGATTACGGCGACAGCGCCCCAACCGCGCCGACTGTGGTGATTACCGAAGATGCCAACAATGACGGCTACATCAATGATGCCGAACTCAATGGCCAGATAGACATTAGCGTCACCCTGGGCAGCGGCACCGACGTGGGTGACACCATCGAAGTGACCGACCAGGACGGTAACGTCATCTTCTCCGGCACGGTCACGCAGGACATGCTGGATAACGGTCTGCAGCTGGCCGTGGATGCACCGGCTACGGGCACCACGCTGGAAGTGACGGCGACCATTACTGACCCTGCCGGCAACAGCGCTGAAGGCTCAGACTCCGCCACCCTGGATTACGGCGCGGGCGGCGGCGCCCCTGCGGCCCCAGTCCTGACCATTACCGAAGATGCCAATAATGACGGCTATATCAATGATGATGAGCTCGATGGCGACATCAACTACACCATCGCCCTGGGCGACGGCACCGCAGTCGGTGACACCATCACGGTCACCGATCAGGATGGCAATGAGGTGTACACCGCCACCATTACCCAGGACATGCTGGACAATGGGCTTAGCCTGTCTATCCCGGCCCCGGCGGATGGCACTGCCATCACCCTGACTGCCACCGTTACCGATCCGGCGGGCAACACCGCCGAAGGCTCTGACAGTGCGGTACTGAGCAGCGGCCCGGCGGCCCCAACGGTCACCATTACCGAAGATGCCAACGACGATGGCTACATCAATGACGCTGAGCTCGACGGTCAGGTAAACATCACCATTACCCTGGCAGCCGGCACTGAAGTAGGTGACACCATTGAAGTGACTGACCAGGGTGGCAATGTCATCTTCTCCGGCCCGGTCACTCAGGAGATGCTGGATAATGGCCTCGACCTGAGCATCGATCCGCCTGCCACCGGCACTGAGCTGGAAATCACCGCCACGGTCACCGACAGCGCCGGCAACAGCGCCGAAGGCACTGACTCCGCCACCCTGGATTACGGCGTGGGCACCGGTGCCCCGGCGGCGCCGACTGTCGTGATTGATGAAGATGCCAACA
>NZ_FIZY01000172.1 GCF_900060185.1 Grimontia marina
TGTTGGCATCTTCATCAATCACGACAGTCGGCGCCGCCGGGGCACCGGTGCCCACGCCGTAATCCAGGGTGGCGGAGTCAGTGCCTTCGGCGCTGTTGCCGGCGCTGTCGGTGACCGTGGCGGTGATTTCCAGCTCAGTGCCGGTGGCAGGCGGATCGATGCTCAGGTCGAGGCCATTATCCAGCATCTCCTGAGTGACCGGGCCGGAGAAGATGACATTGCCACCCTGGTCAGTCACTTCAATGGTGTCACCTACTTCAGTGCCGGCTGCCAGGGTAATGGTGATGTTTACCTGACCGTCGAGCTCAGCGTCATTGATGTAGCCATCGTCGTTGGCATCTTCGGTAATGGTGACCGTTGGGGCCGCCGGGCCGCTGCTCAGTACCGCACTGTCAGAGCCTTCGGCGGTGTTGCCCGCCGGATCGGTAACGGTGGCAGTCAGGGTGATGGCGGTGCCATCCGCCGGGGCCGGGATAGACAGGCTAAGCCCATTGTCCAGCATGTCCTGGGTAATGGTGGCGGTGTACACCTCATTGCCATCCTGATCGGTGACCGTGATGGTGTCACCGACTGCGGTGCCGTCGCCCAGGGCGATGGTGTAGTTGATGTCGCCATCGAGCTCATCATCATTGATATAGCCGTCATTATTGGCATCTTCGGTAATGGTCAGGACTGGGGCCGCAGGGGCGCCGCCGCCCGCGCCGTAATCCAGGGTGGCGGAGTCTGAGCCTTCAGCGCTGTTGCCGGCAGGGTCAGTAATGGTCGCCGTCACTTCCAGCGTGGTGCCCGTAGCCGGTGCATCCACGGCCAGCTGCAGACCGTTATCCAGCATGTCCTGAGTGACCGTGCCGGAGAAGATGACGTTACCGTCCTGGTCGGTCACTTCGATGGTGTCACCCACGTCGGTGCCGCTGCCCAGGGTGACGCTAATGTCTATCTGGCCATTGAGTTCGGCATCATTGATGTAGCCGTCATTGTTGGCATCTTCGGTAATCACCACAGTCGGCGCGGTTGGGGCGCTGTCGCCGTAATCCAGTGTCG
>NZ_FIZY01000173.1 GCF_900060185.1 Grimontia marina
TAAATAGCTGTTCCTAATAGTAGATCTCAAAGGTAAGAGAAACTCAGTCCAGTTTGCGCGATCTGATCTATCGCCAAACAGAGAAAACCCACAAAAAGGACTGAGTAATGGCCATCATAGCACCGATCGACCGAGCAGAAAGACGACGCATCCACAAAGCGATTCAACACACAGCAGATAAGGGATTTGCTCGGCGATTGATGGCGATGTTGCTTTTAGCCCAAGGACAAACGATTGTTGCTGTCAGTGAAACTACGGGTGCCGCGCGCTCTTCCATTGGTCGATGGATAAACTGGTACACCGACGGTGGAATCGATGCTTTGAAATCTCAGCCTTCAGGAAGACCTTGCTCGCTACCTGTTGAGCAAATGTGTGCCATTTTGCTCGTGCTTATCCAAACGTCACCACAAGACTTTGGATTTCAACGAAGCCGATGGAGTACAGAGCTTCTCGCTTATCAGCTCAACAAAACGTTCAAATCTCGTATCGCGGCTTCTACAGTCAGGCGTTGGTTACCGAAGATGGGAGTCGTCTGGCGAAGAGCCGTGCCAACCCTACGTATTAAAGACCCTGAAAAAGCAGAGAAACTGGCTGCAATCCAAAAGGCTTTAGACCAATGTGACCCGGAGAATCCTGTCTTTTACGAAGATGAAGTCGATATAGATTTGAACCCTAAGATTGGCGCTGATTGGACGCTCAAAGGCCAACAGAAAAAGGTGGTCACGCCAGGAAAGAACGAGAAACATTATCTTGCAGGTGCTCTGCACGCCAAAACGGGTAACGTTATTTATGTCTCAGGCACCAAGAAAGATTCCAACTTATTTATCACCATGCTGGAGAAGCTCAAACGGCATTATAGGAAGGCGAAAAAAATCATTTTGGTGCTCGACAACTATGTCATTCACAAGAGTCGAAAAACGAATATGTGGCTGGCGGCCAACCCCAAATTTGTCTTGTTATTTCAGCCTGTCTATTGCCCTTGGGTCAATGTGATAGAAAGGCTATGGCATGCACTACATGAGACCA
>NZ_FIZY01000174.1 GCF_900060185.1 Grimontia marina
ATCACCGCCACGGTCACCGACAGCGCCGGCAACAGCGCCGAAGGCACTGACTCCGCCACCCTGGATTACGGCGTGGGCACCGGTGCCCCGGCGGCGCCGACTGTCGTGATTGATGAAGATGCCAACAACGACGGCTACATCAACGACACTGAGCTGGATGGCGACATCAATATCACCGTCACCCTGGGGGTGGGTACCGCCGTCGGCGATACCCTGATTGTTACTGACCAGGATGGCAATGCGCTGTTTAACGGCACCGTGACCCAGGCCATGCTGGATAACGGCGTGCCGGTCACCATGAGCGCGCCGGCCACCGGCACCGCCATCAGCGTCACCGCCACGGTCACTGACCCGGCGGGCAACAGCGCCAATGGCTCTGACAGCGCCGTACTGGATGACGGCGTTGGCACCGGCGCGCCTGCTGCGCCGACTGTCACTATCACCGAAGACACCAATAACGACGGCACCATCAATGATGCCGAGCTGGACGGCCAGGTGAACATCACGGTGGCACTGGGCGCGGGCACCGCCGTGGGCGACACCATCGTGGTCACCGATCAGGATGGCAACACCCTGTTCAGCGGCCCGGTTACTCAGGACATGCTGGATAACGGTCTGTCACTGGCCATTGATGCGCCAGCGTCCGGCACCACACTGGAAGTCACTGCCACAGTCACTGATCCTGCCGGCAACAGTGCCCAGGGCAGCGACTCGGCCCTGCTGGATTACAGCGGTAACCCACCGTCGCCATCGGCGCCCACCGTGGTGATTACCGAAGATGCCAACAACGATGGCTACATCAATGATGGCGAGCTGTCCGGTCAAATCGACATTACCGTCACCCTGGGCAGCGGCACTGACGTGGGCGACACCCTTGAAGTGACCGACCAGGATGGCAACGTCATCTTCTCCGGCACCGTGACTCAGGACATGCTGGATAATGGTCTGGATCTGAGCATAGATCCGCCTGCCACCGGCACCAATCTGGTGGTCACGGCCACCGTCAC
>NZ_FIZY01000175.1 GCF_900060185.1 Grimontia marina
CTCAAACACACCGAGAAATGGCCAGTGGTTTGTCGATGCCTATTGGGTTTAAGAATGGTACCGATGGCAATTTAGCAACGGCAATTAATGCGATGCAGGCGGCATCATCCAGCCACCGCTTTATGGGCATTAATAGTGAAGGGCAAGTGGCCTTGCTTACCACACAAGGCAACCCAAATGGGCATGTCATTTTACGTGGCGGTAAGCAAACCAACTACGATTCAGTGTCGGTCACCGAGTGTGAGCAAGAGATGGCAAAACATAAATTGGATGCCTCGTTAATGGTGGATTGCAGCCATGCTAATTCACGTAAAGATTACCGTCGTCAGCCGTTAGTCGCTGAAGATGTGATTCATCAAATTCGTGAATGAAATCAGTCTATTATTGGTTTGATGATTGAAAGTCACCTCAATGAAGGTAATCAATCTTCTGACCTTCCTCGCAACGAAATGGAATACGGTGTATCGATTACGGATGCCTGTATTAATTGGTCATCAACTGAGGCACTATTACGACATGCTCATCAAGAGCTCGTTCCGTTCTTAGAAAATCGCCTAAAAAAAGGTGAATAAAGGGAAGTGCCATGGCTGTTGAACTTAACGAATTACGTGATCAAATTGATGCTGTCGATAAACAAATGGTCGAGCTGCTTGCACGCCGATTAGCTTTGGTTGAAAAGGTGGGGGAAGTCAAGAGCCGACATGGTCTACCGATTTATGCTCCTGATCGAGAAGCGGCGATGCTGGCTTCTCGCCGCGCTGAAGCGGAAAGAAAAGGCGTACCCCAGCAACTGATTGAAGATATTTTGCGCCGTACTATGCGTGAATCTTATGCCAGTGAAAAGGATTCTGGCTTTAAGTGCTTAAACCCAGAGCTGCGCTCTGTGGTGATTATTGGCGGTCATGGTCAACTTGGCGGCTTATTTGGCCGTATGTTCAAACTGTCGGGCTATCAGGTGAAAGTATTAGGCAGTAAAGATTGGCACCAAGCCGATG
>NZ_FIZY01000176.1 GCF_900060185.1 Grimontia marina
CACCTTCGCTTTAAATTCGGGTGAGTGGTTTCTACGTTTTCTTGTCATCATCTGCTCCAGTCTTTCTGGGGACTATCAAAACAGATCAATCACTTAAAGTCATGTCCGAAAATTGGGGGCCACTTCTACCATCACACGCAATCATCAATGCAAGTACATGTACCAGCTATTGGCACAGGTGAAGCACTTTATGGCGACGGCATCACCGTATCCTGGCTCAGGTCATGGGATGGCAAAAAAGACTCACAATTAGGATCAGCTATTTAGAGTTATCTCTTCATTGCTTTCAGATAAAATCTTTACTTGATTAAATACTGAGATGGCCTCTTCAAGTGAGTCACTAAATATATCAGAATTGCTTGAAATAGATTTTTAAAGAATATTTATCCCACGATGGATATGCGCCCATAACGCATTGGATGCGGCAATCTCTCCCCATTCATTCCCTAAAAGAGAGTCAGGTTGATTAGCATCAAAATATTTTAATTGGCCTGTCAATAGTGATTGCAATGCTTTAATTATTTTAACTTCTATATTTCGACAGTTGTTGACGCTAACTTTACTGATCATTTCTGACGAATCTGCAGTATAGCCAGCGATAAAATAAAGTAGAGACGCTGAAATTTGCGGGGCAATATAGTGATCGTTTAAAGCATCGGAATTATTTTCGTTATCTATTACACTGCTTATCTGAAAAATCAACTGGTGAGCTGATGCTGCTACAAATGCTGCTGCTTTGTGATCATTTTGACGACTCTGTAGGAATACATATGCTTCGTAAGTAGAAGCAATTTTCTTAACCTCACTTAACAATGCGATTAATTGATCATCATTATTAATGTTTTCTCTATATGCTAAATAGCTGTTCCTAATAGTAGATCTCAAAGATAAGAGAAACTCAGTCCGCTTTGTGCGATCTGATCAATCGCCAAACCGAAACATACCGACAAAAGGACTGAGTGATGGCCATCATAGCACCGATACCTCGTGGC
>NZ_FIZY01000177.1 GCF_900060185.1 Grimontia marina
GATCCAGCGCAGTTGTATCGGTTTTATGTGCTGCATTACGGATCTTGATCACACCACCCGTCACAAATAGATGGCCATTACGTGCATTTCGCGTTGGCATCACACAGTCAAACATATCGATACCGCGACGTACCCCTTCCACTAAGTCTTCAGGTTTACCTACGCCCATCCGGTAGCGTGGTTTGTCTTCTGGCAATTGTGGCCAGGTGTGCTCAAGTACACGGTGCATGTCTTCTTTAGGTTCACCCACCGCTAAGCCACCAACCGCGTAGCCATCAAATCCGATCTCGGTTAAGCCTTTCACGGAAACATCACGCAAATCTTCGTAAACACTGCCTTGCACGATACCAAATAGCGAGTTGGTGTTCTCTAATTTGTCGAAATGGTCACGTGAACGCTGCGCCCAACGTAAAGACATCTCCATTGATTTTTTCGCTTCGTCGTGCGTCGCAGGGTACGGCGTACACTCATCGAAAATCATCACAATGTCAGAGCCCAGATCTTTTTGAATTTCCATCGACTTTTCTGCGTCCATGAAAATCTTGTCACCATTTACTGGGTTACGAAAATGCACCCCTTCTTCCGTGATTTTGCGAATATCACCCAAGCTAAACACTTGGAAACCACCAGAATCGGTGAGGATTGGGCCTTGCCAGTTCATAAAATCATGCAAGTCGCCGTGCATTTTCATCACTTCTTGGCCAGGGCGCAGCCACAGGTGAAAAGTATTACCGAGCAAAATTTCTGCGCCCGTCTCTTTTACTTCTTCCGGTGTCATACCTTTTACTGTGCCGTAAGTACCTACAGGCATGAATGCCGGTGTTTGCACTATGCCACGTTCAAAGGTTAATTACCCACGGCGAACATTTCCGTTGTTCTTTTTAAGTTCATATGTTAACTTCACGAAGCCTCCAATGTCAGAGAAACAATCTGACGTATCATGATTAGGTGCAAGCACCCCTCTAGAGCGGTCGCCAATTCCTA
>NZ_FIZY01000178.1 GCF_900060185.1 Grimontia marina
TTTTTTGGGGAGTATGTAGCGTTTCACTCTCTCCCGCATGGCTCTTAGCTTTCTCGGGATTGAGCCGGGGGCTGCTATCGCACACCACATCAGCTCATCCTGAATATCTCTCAATGCCATCATAAAACTTATCCGCAATGGCGATACCTGCGCCTCTCTCGCAATACGACTGATTTCCAGACGAACCAAATTGTAAGCTATCAATAGTCCCCAGATTTCTTGTATTACCCCCTCCACAGACTGACTTCGTAGCAGCACTTCATCTTCAAGCATATTGTGCTTTATCTCTCCGTAGCTGTTCTCTATTTCCCATCGCTCAAAGTACACATCCAGTAATGACTGCGTACCATATTCCAGACTCGTTAAGGAGGTGAGGACACCTTTGACGTGATTGGGTTGCTCTGGCTTGGGGTACAGGACAAGGCGGGCTTGCCATTTCTCCGGCAAGCTCGGGTCTTGTTTCCGAGCATGGGCTGACACTTTCATTTCCACTAAAAGGTCTCGCCCTTCCTTATCCAGTTGTTCAATCACTTCATATTGCGTGTTGGATTTTATCGGCGTCATCCAGTGACTCGTCGTATGTTGCCGTTGCCAATTAATCATCAACTCAGCACTGAGGTAACAGCGGTCAAAAATCGTCAGGGAGTGAGCGGGAGCCGAAGCCGCCAGCTGTTTGGCATAAGAGACCTCACCTGTCGAGCTGGGCCCAAAGACAACATCATGTAATAAACGACTTCGCAGCGATGTGAGGGCACATAATCGAACAATCGGGTATTCAGTATGGTGGTTTTCATTGTACTTGATGTATTGGAAGTGCTCCGCAAGACAGGCGGTATCATGGGTGCGGAACTGAGTGCCGTCGACTGAAAGTAAACTTAGGCCAAACCATTTGTCATCGCTATCTTCCTGCTGGGTCCAATGGGCTGCTGTCAGTTTAAAAAGCGCTTCCAAAGGTTGGGCGGTGAGGCGCTTT
>NZ_FIZY01000179.1 GCF_900060185.1 Grimontia marina
GAGAGGCCCGAAGGTCCCCCTCTTTGGTCCAAAGACATCATGCGGTATTAGCCACCGTTTCCAGTGGTTATCCCCCTCTACCAGGCAGGTTCCCAGCCATTACTCACCCGTCCGCCGCTCGCCGCCCAATAAATCATCCGAAGAATCTTTATTGTCGCTGCCGCTCGACTTGCATGTGTTAGGCCTGCCGCCAGCGTTCAATCTGAGCCATGATCAAACTCTTCAATTAAAGTTTTGGCTCGATGAAATACTGTTGTGTTCTAACCCCTCTCTAACAAAGTAAAGAAAGAGCAGAACGAATTGACTGTGCCGATAACTCCGAAAAGTTTTCGTTTGGTCACTCAGTAAACATCGATAAATCTTTTGTCTATCAACTACGAGTGCCCACACAGATTGCATAGGTCAAATTGTTAAAGAGCATCGATTTTCAAGGCCTTAGTACATTGTGCCTCAGCAAGTCAGGTCGCGCATCTTACGCGATTCTGATATCGAGTCAAGAAAAAACTTTCATATTTTTTATCCTAAGATGAAGAGTAAAAATCTTTTTTTGACTTCGCTCGCATTGTAATCAGAGGAGCGAAAGAAAAGCCCGTTGTTCTCAACGGGCTTTCTCTAAATTGGAAGCCTGGCGATGTCCTACTCTCACATGGGGAGACCCCACACTACCATCGGCGCTGTTACGTTTCACTACTGAGTTCGGCATGGAGTCAGGTGGGTCCATAACGCTATGGTCGCCAAGCAAATTCTTTTTTTACTTTCAGTTTTTCAAAAAACTGAAGGCAAAAGTAATCTTGGAAAGCTGTTTCTATGTTCTCTACACATTCAATGTTCTATCCGAGTCCGTCAAAACCCCTTGGGTGTTGTATGGTTAAGCCTCACGGGCAATTAGTATCAGTTAGCTCAACGCCTCGCAGCGCTTACACACCTGACCTATCTACGTCGTCGTCTCCAACAACCCTTTAG
>NZ_FIZY01000180.1 GCF_900060185.1 Grimontia marina
CAGCAACCAAGGTGTTCTTATAAGAACATGTTCACCCTTTTTGCCTCTGCTTTTTCTTAAAAAGCGGAAACATAAAGCGATGAACGATTTCGCCGGACTCAAATATTGTTCATCACTTTTGAAGAAGTGATGAAACCAAGAACACTTGAATGTGTTTGGTGTTAACTCCGTAGAGTCAACATTTGAGAACTTTTACAAACAAACTCATTTGAGTTTGTTTAGTCAGCTTTCCAGATTTTTAAAGAGCATTTCTCGTAAAGAGAACGTGGCACAAAAACCACTTTCTAATGACTTTCTTCCCGGATTGGGGCAGCAAAAGTTCGCACCCTGTAAATGTTATTTAAAGGGTCTGCGAGTCCATTGCAGAAAATGATTAGAGAGTGTGCTTTTTCTTTAGGCAAGGCGAAGTGTTTCGACGTTTAGTTCGCTAAACGAGAAAGCCTTCAACGCAGCATAAAGGAAAAGTGGTGGGCGATACCGGGCTCGAACCAGTGACCCCCTCCTTGTAAGGGAGGTGCTCTCCCAACTGAGCTAATCGCCCACATATGTTTGCTTTCACCTTTAAAAAGGCAAAACCCAAACTGAGTTTTACATCCTCTGTGGAGAAGATGGTGGGTCGTGCAGGATTCGAACCTGCGACCAATTGATTAAAAGTCAACTGCTCTACCAACTGAGCTAACGACCCAGTGGCGTCCCATAGGGGAGTCGAACCCCTGTTACCGCCGTGAAAGGGCGGTGTCCTAGGCCTCTAGACGAATGGGACACACGATTGTTTGGTATTGGGATACCAAACCACTCTTTACTTTTTCAACCTATACAATCTGTGTGGACACTAGCATTAATAGTATCGTTAAGGAGGTGATCCAGCCCCAGGTTCCCCTAGGGCTACCTTGTTACGACTTCACCCCAGTCATGAACCACACCGTGGTAAACGCCCTCCCGAAGGTTAAGCTATCTACTTC
>NZ_FIZY01000181.1 GCF_900060185.1 Grimontia marina
ACAGGGGGAAGGACCAAGCGGGGCGAAAGGGAGGACGAAAGCGCCAGGGGCAGAGAAGTAAGTGGGGGGGAGGGAGGGAGAGGGAGAGGGAGGAGAGAGGAGAGGGGAGGGGGAGGAGAAAGAAGGGGAGGGCGGGCGGGGGGGGAGGAGGAGAGGGAAAAGAAGGGGGGGGGAAGAGGGGGAGAAGGAGAAGGGGAAGAGGGAGGGGAGGGAAAAGGGAGAAGGGAAGAGGGGAGGAAGAGAAAAAAAAAAAGAAAGGGAGAAGGAAAGAAAAAAGAAAAAAGAAGAGAGGAGAAAAGAAGGAAGGGGAGAGGAAAAGAAGGAAAAAAGCAAAAGAGAAAGGGAGGAGGGGGAAAGAAAAAGGGAAGGGGAGAGGAGGAAGGGAAGGGAGGGGGGAAGAAAGAGAGAAGAAAAAGGGAGGAGACAGGAAGGAAGTATGTAAATAAAAAGCGAGAATGAAGAAAAGAAAGAAAGGGACAAAGGAAAAGGGAAGAAGAAGAGGGGAAAAAAAGAGAAAAAAGGGAGAAGGAGACGGCGGAAAAAGAGGGAAAAAAAAAAAGCAAGAGAAGGAGGATAGATGAGAAAAAGAAAAAAGAGAAGTTAAGGGCGAATTAAGAGGATAAAAAAGGAAATAAAAAAGAAAAGAAGAAATAAGGAGATGAAAGAGAGGGTGAAAGAAGAAAAAAAAGAAAAGAAAGAAGGGAAAGAAAAGGGGGAAAGCAGAAAAGAAGAGGGGGGAGAAAGAAGAGGTGAGAAAGAAAGGAAAACGAGAGAAAAAGAAGGAAAGGGAAAGGAAAGAGAGAAGATGAGGGGGAAAAGGAAGGAAATAAAAAAAAAAAGGGAAGGGGAAAGAGGAGAAAAAGGAAAAAAGGAAAAAAAAATAACTGACACTATGTTCCGATCCGACTTTCGCGAACGTATTCAGGAGTTGACAAGCCTACAGGGCGATGCCGTCACGTTG
>NZ_FIZY01000182.1 GCF_900060185.1 Grimontia marina
GACAGGAAGGAATAGATGAGAAGGAACTGGGTAAGAGAAGTAAGGATAATGGCAAAAAAGAATAAAAAAACGGAGGGTTAAAGGAGTGAAGAAGAAGGAGGAAAGAGGAAAAATAGGTAATGCAGGAAGAGAGAAGAAGAAGGAGGGTAAAAGAATAAAAAAACGAGAGAAAAAAAGGGAAGAGAAAGGAAGGAAAAGTAAAGATACAAAAAAGAGAAGGGAAAAGGGAGAGAATAAAGAAGATAAGAAAAAGAAAAAGGAGAAAAGAAAAAAAGAAGGAAAGAAGAAGAAGGGAAAAAAGAAGAAAGGGAAGATGAAAAAAAGAAAAAAAATGAAGAAAAAGAGGAAGAGGTAAGAAAGGGAGAAGAAGGATGAGTAGAGGATGGAGGGAAAAAAAGAAAGAAGGAAAGAAAAAAAAGGATGACGGGGGGAAAGGGGAAGAAAAGAAAGAAGGAAATTAAAGGAAAGAAGGAAAGAATGAAAAGAAAAAGAAAAAGGAAAAAGAGGAGAAGAAAAGAGAAGAAAAAAAAGAGGAGAAAAGAAAGGAAGAAGAGAAAAGAAGAGAGAGAAAGAGGAGAGAAAGAAAGGAGGGAGTAAGAGAAAGAGCGGAGGGAGGAGAAAAAGAAAGAAAGAAAAGGAAGAGTAGAGGAGGGTTGAAGAGTGAGAAGAAGGAGTGAGAGGGAGGAGGGGAGAGGAAGGGAAAGGGAAAGAAGAAGTAGAGCGTTAGCATGAGAATAAGGAAGCATGGAGAAACTTATTAAAACCGTGTGAAGAAAGAGTGGAAGTGATGAAAGCAAAGACACCGGAATAAGGGGCGGTGAAGGATAGTCAGGCTGAACTGAACGTGTACAGCCGATAATGGAACGAATGAAGTTATCAGGTGTTTATGCTTAAAAAGAAAGGACGATAAGGAAAATGAAACATGAATTACACCACTTACCA
>NZ_FIZY01000183.1 GCF_900060185.1 Grimontia marina
GGGAACGACGACGACAAACTCTACGGCCAGTGGGGCAATGACCGTCTCGAAGGCGGCAACGGTAACGATGGCCTATGGGGTGAAGACGGCGACGACACCCTAGTCGGCGGTCACGGTGACGACCACCTCAACGGCGGTAACGGCAACGACACGCTGCATGGCCAGTGGGGTCACGATGACATGCACGGCCTGGCCGGTGACGACAAACTCTATGGCTGGACCGGCAATGATACCCTCCGCGGCGGTGACGGTAATGACCACCTCTACGGCGAGCAGGATAACGACTCCCTCTTTGGTGACAATGGCCATGACCGACTTTACGGCGGTACGGGTAACGACTACCTTCACGGCGGCAATGACAACGACGCGCTATATGGTGAAGACGGCAACGATACCCTCGTCGGTGGTCATGGTAATGACCGTCTTAATGGCGGTAACCATGACGACAAACTTTACGGCGAATGGGGCAACGACCGCTTAGTTGGCGGCGAGGGCAACGACGTTCTGCATGGTCAGGACGGTCACGACCGCCTTGAAGGCGATAACGGTAACGATGCTCTGTACGGCGGTAACCATAACGATGTCCTGATTGGCGGCCACGGAAATGACCACCTCGATGGCGGGAACGACGACGACAAACTCTACGGCCAGTGGGGCAATGACCGTCTCGAAGGCGGCAACGGTAACGATGGCCTATGGGGTGAAGACGGCGACGACACCCTAGTCGGCGGTCACGGTGACGACCACCTCAACGGCGGTAACGGCAACGACACGCTGCATGGCCAGTGGGGTCACGATGACATGCACGGCCTGGCCGGTGACGACAAACTCTATGGCTGGACCGGCAATGATACCCTCCGCGGCGGTGACGGTAATGACCACCTCTACGGCGAGCAGGATAACGA
>NZ_FIZY01000184.1 GCF_900060185.1 Grimontia marina
GACGGCCCATTTTATGGCCCACTGATGCACCACGCGGAAAATACCGTAAGACAAAACAACATTCACTTGATCGTCACCAGTGGTCAGGAGTCTCACACCAAAGAGCAAGATTCGATCAACTTCCTACGCTCAAAGCAGGTGGACGGTTTGATTGTCCATTCTGATACTCTTTCTGACGATGAACTGATTGACGTGGTTGAGCGTCAAAACGCCACGATTGTTTTGAACCGCCACATTCCTGAAATTGCCAATCACTGCATTCTTATCGATAACGACCTCCGCGGCTATTTGGCGACCAAGCACCTGCTGGAACATGGCCACAGCAAAGTGGCGTGCATTACTGGTCAGCTAAGCAAAGGTGATAGCCGCGATCGCTTACAAGGTTATCGCAATGCACTGGCTGAGTTTGGTATTGCCTACGATACCAATTTGATTGTCGAAGGGCGTTTTGACCATCAAGGCAACCACGAAGCGGCGCGCCGTCTGCTCGATCGCGATCCACAAATCACCGCCATTTTCTGCCAAAACGACAACATTGCTCTCGCAGTTTATGACGTGGCCGCAGAACGCGGATTTGCGATTGGCGACGATCTCTCTGTGGTAGGTTTTGATAACGATACCCACAGCCAGCACATTCGCCCACGTTTAACCACAGTGAACTTCCCAGTGATGGAAATGGGCTGCGAAGCGGCCAAAGGGGTATTGGCCTTGGTCAACAAGCAAAACTATCCATTAAAGCACAAGCTGACGCCAGAGCTGGTGGTGCGAGATTCGGTGAAAGCCTGCCAATAAATGACGGCGGTTCGATGAAGAAACAACGAGATCCCTATGCCTTAGCCTCTCGTTGTGAAAAGCAAAATGGCCTCATATGATGAGGCCATCG
>NZ_FIZY01000185.1 GCF_900060185.1 Grimontia marina
AAAGAAAGACTCAGACCTATTCATTGCCATGCTGGAGAAGCTAAAGTGGCACTACCGCCGAGCCAAAAGTGTCACCTTGATACTGGATAACTACATCATCCACAAAAGTAAAAAAACGAAGGCTTGGCTCAAGAAGAACCCAAAGTTCAGGCTGCTGTTCCAGCCCGTTTATTGCCCTTGGGTCAACGTCATAGAACGATTGTGGAATGCTCTCCATGAGACAATTACTCGGAATCACAGGTGTAAACATATGTGGCAATTGCTCAGGAAGGTGAAGCACTTTATGGATAACGTATCGCCGTACCCGGGAGGTTGCCACGGCACGGCGAAAATGTAGCACTATTCGGATCAGTTATTTAGCCCTGACTCATACATCACTGCCAATTCATAGGTAGAGTTTACATCCCCGCTCGCAGCTGCTTCACTAAACAAATCAAATGAAAAAGTAAGATTTTGATCTACTCCTTCCCCATATCTGTAAAGCAATGCCAGATTATATTTACCAATCGTATTCCCGTTATCTACCGACTTCTCTAACCAATAGATTGTATATATATAATCTTGTGCAACACCCAAACCTTGTTTGTATAACAGTGCAACCGCTACTTGAGCTTCAGAAATCCCTTGCTCAGCCGCGTTGAGGTAGTAGTAAAATGCAATAGCGTAGTTCTTATCGACACCCAATCCTTCTTCATATATGCGGCCAAGAAGTCTCATTGCTTCAGCGTTTCCAGCAACAGCTGATAAATCTAAATAGCTGTTCCTAATAGTAGATCTCAAAGGTAAGAGAAACTCAGTCCAGTTTGCGCGATCTGATCTATCGCCAAACAGAGAAAACCCACAAAAAGGACTGAGTAATGGCCATCATAGCACCGA
>NZ_FIZY01000186.1 GCF_900060185.1 Grimontia marina
TGCAGTTCTGTCCCGGTGTGACCACTTTTTTCTGCTGGCCTTTTACCGTCCAGTCAGCCCCAATTTTGGGGTTAAGGTCGATATCAACTTCGTCTTCATAAAACACCGGATGGTCAACACTGCATTTGTCCAGCGCCTCACTTATCTGAGCGAGCTTTTCTTCCTTGTCAGGGTCTCGAATATTGAGGGTAGGTGCCGCCCTACGCCAGACGATCCCGATTTTCGGTAACCAACGCCTGACCGTAGAAGCCGCCACTGTACTTTGGAATACATCATTGAGCTGCATCGTTAAAAGCTCTGTACTCCAGCGGCTTCGCTGATAACCGAAATCCTGCGGGGAAAACTGAACCAGAATAGTCAGCATCGCACACATTTCGCTAACGGGAAGCGTTGGCGGTCTGCCAACAGGCAAAGCGTGCAGGGCATCCATACCACCTTGAGTAAACCAGTCAATCCACCTACCCACTGAGGAGCGGGCTGCACTGATAATACGGCAGACATCGACAATCGTTTTGCCTTCGTGGAGTTGCATGAGAGCAATAAGTCTGCGGGCATAATCCTTGTCCTTGGTAGTCTGTATCGCTTTTTTCATCCTACGACGTTCGCCACGAGGTATCGGTGCTATGATGGCCATCACTCAGTCCTTTTGTCGGTATGTTTCGGTTTGGCGATTGATCAGATCGCACAAAGCGGACTGAGTTTCTCTTATCTTTGAGATCTACTATTAGGAACAGCTATTTAGCGTTAATGGAGCCATCCGTCATGTTGCAGTAAAAAGCGTGGAGCAGCAGGATGAACAGACCTTCCTACAGATGCGGCGACACCTTTCGTCTGAGCGGACGCGTTTGCTCAATCACATTCGTGGGCTGCTGGG
>NZ_FIZY01000187.1 GCF_900060185.1 Grimontia marina
AGCGATAGAGCAAATAAAAGTCTTCGCTCTATCAATTATTTGCACCTTAAGTAGAACTAAGATGGTGATATATCAAATCAATCGGTATCCAACGTAGCTCATTATCGTGATGCAAGGTATAATTCGCCAATTCAGCCACCATTTTGTAAGAAGTATGGAAAACTTAATCGCAATAGTCGCCACTATTTTGTATTTTTTATCCATAGCGACCATTATTCCAGGCTTAGTTAATCAAACTGGGATTCGTGTGCAGACAGTATTGTTCAGTTCAGCACTGGCGCTGGCTGTTCATGCGTGGTTACTGAGTGATTTAATCTTCAACGCTAATGGGCAAAACCTCAGCATGCTAAATGTGGCATCATTGATCAGCTTTATCATCTCACTGGTGATGAGCATTGCGATGTTAAAAACTCGCTTGTGGTTTCTGTTGCCAGTTGTGTACAGCTTCGCCGCGATCAACGTCAGCGCCGCCTCATTTCTTCCCAGTATGTTTATGACTCACTTAGAAAACAATCCGCCGCTGTTGTTGCATATTTCTCTAGCACTATTTTCGTATTCAACCCTTTCGATTGGCGCACTCTACGCTTTGCAATTGGCTTGGCTGGACTACAAGCTAAAGAAAAAGAAGATGCTAACCAGCAACCCCAATTTGCCACCACTACTGATGGTAGAAAGGCAACTGTTTAAAATCATCTTGATAGGTAACGTATTGCTTACTGGTACCTTGATTACTGGATTTGATTTTGTCGGTGATATGTTTGCTCAAGGCAAAGCGCATAAAGGTATTTTGTCTTTCATTGCTTGGGTTGTCTATTCTGTATTGTTGTGGGGACATTACCGAAAAGGTTGGCGCGGTAGAAAAGTGACTTGG
>NZ_FIZY01000188.1 GCF_900060185.1 Grimontia marina
TAAGGCATGATGACTTGCGCAGCACCCGTAGAATAATCACCTAAATGACCCGAATAGCCTCCCGCCATACTCATATAGCGTTGCAGTAGGGTTTGGGCTTTATGTAAAATCCCACTGGATCGCCAGCCGTAAGAGCCCGCAAAAATTGACTCGGCTCCATAAGCAGTGCGAATACGAGCATGCTGTTGGTGGATTAATTGCAGCGCTTTTTCCCAACTAACGCGGACGAACTCATCGTCTCCTCGTTTACCATCTGGCATATGGGGATTGGCTAGAAAACCTTTACGCACCATCGGGTATTTGACCCGAGCTTGAGTATGCACTTGATCTGGCGCTGAGGTTTGTAGACTATTGGGTACGGTTTGCGGCAATGCATTCTTGGAAGAAATAATTTTCCCATCCTTAACTTCAACCAGCATAGCACCCCAACGCCCAGCAGTCAGTACACCAGCTCCTCGCGGTGCGGAAGCGAGAACTGGCATGGGTTTAACCGAAAAAATAGCGACCGCACCTGCAGTTGCACCAGCGCTTTTTAGAAAACTTCGACGTGTGAGAGTAGTCATCACTGAATCCTTATTTCATTTTTTATTGGGCAACAACATCTTTCGCATTGTATTGGAAATATTTCGTGAGGATTTCTAGATCCTCTGCGGAAATAGAGGTACGGTCCCCCATACTTTTTGCCACAGAAGGCCACGCGTTAACCGTAAAATGGTTACTCGGAATTTTGGCATGACATGTTGAACAGTAAACATTGTCCAACTGCTCAGCGTATGCCCAAAGCGAATCCATTTTACCCAACACTGGCGTGTCGATGTCCCCGGCAAGTGTTACTTGACGCCACTGATTTCCGTAGGCATCTTCGT
>NZ_FIZY01000189.1 GCF_900060185.1 Grimontia marina
GAAGAGGATTATCTAGCCTCTACTTTGGCTGGCGGATTTTGGGCCGTAAGTTTGGCACAATCATGCATTAAAGTTTTACATAACGAATTTACGGAACGCACGAATTTAATACACTGTGATTCAACACTGATAGCAAACTGGAAATAAATATGGATTTACTTGAACAGAAAGTGGTCTCTTTATTAGAGCAACAACCAACCTTATTGCCGGCAGCGATGGCGCAAGAGTTGAATGTGACCGAATTTGAAGTGGTGCAGGCATTGCCTAAAGAGATGGTTGCGATTGTTGATGGGACTCAAGCTCAATCGCTGTTGGAATCACTAGCGGATTGGGGAATGGTTACAACGATTGTCCACTCTTTTGGTTCAATTTTTGAAGTGAAAGCGCCTTTTCCAAAAGGGAAGTTGGCTCGTGGCTATTATAACTTGATGGGTAAAGAGGGTGAATTACACGGCCACTTAAAGTTGGAATCCATCCAACACGTTGCTTTAGTCAGTAAGCCTTTTATGGGACGTGAAAGTCATTACTTTGGTTTCTTTAGCGAACAAGGCGATAACATTTTTAAAATTTATCTAGGCCGAGATGAAAAGCGTGAACTGATTGCAGACCAAGTCGCACGTTTTAAAGCACTACAACAAGACGTTCATTCAAACCAATAATATCGATATAACAATAAGCCCTGAACGCAGTGCGAAAGGGCCGAGGAGAAAGTCATGGATCAGCAGATCAAACAAGAGCGATTACAAGGGCGATTGGAACCTGAAATTCAAGAGTTTCGTCAAGAACGTCGTACATTGCAATTGGCTACAGTGGACGCGGAAGGCCGTCCGAATGTGAGCTACGCGCCATTTGTGCAAAACCAAGAA
>NZ_FIZY01000190.1 GCF_900060185.1 Grimontia marina
ATTTTCATCACCCAAATTGCAAGGTTTTGGAAGGGGAGGCTTAAAAAGCTTGCAATATGAGGGTAGGAAGATCGATGAGATCATCAAATAGATCAGTGTCTTATTTGTAATTCAGGGCCGACTAATTCATCACCTTTACCCAATAGGTACACTCTATTTTCATCTGCTTTACAAAACCCTTTGCAAATAGCATACTCTATTGCTTTAAAAGTAATTGAATCGGCGGATATGTTAGGCGTCGATAATTCTCTATCTCTCAAATAGTCCTCATAATATTCCCATTTATTTTTTCTAATCAGCATCCATACGAGTATGTTCAGTTTATCTCTAGACAAATACTTTTTTTTACCTGATACGGAAAAAATAGAGATTACAATTAGTGATATTCTCCATAATGGTCTCATATTTATCGGAACCGAATATGCTTTTTCACTAAATATTGGTTTAATTACTTTTTCATTTTCCATATTAGAAATCCATATAACATTCTGAAATCCAGACAGCCAGATATCCGATTGAAAGCGACTGTACATTCGTTTCAGACATATGTTCCGAATATTTAGAGAAAGCTTCCTTGTTGACTTTTATTGTTTCTTTAACAAATTCAGTATCAACAGATACAAAGTAAGAATTGTCTTGCATATCTTGTAACTGTGCCCTTGCAGTATCTTCTATCTTATAATGTATATCAGGATACTCTTCATAAAGTTGATCTTTAAATTTGGTGGCCTGAATATACCTAAATAACTGATCCGAATAGTGCTACATTTTCGCCGTGCCGTGGCAACCTCCCGGGTACGGCGATACGTTATCCATAAAGTGCTTCACCTTCCTGAGCAATTGCCACATATGTTTACACCTGTGAT
>NZ_FIZY01000191.1 GCF_900060185.1 Grimontia marina
GACGCCGAGAACCGCCGCGCTCAAGAGCGTGTTTACAGCTTCCGCGACAATAACCACGTTTGGGATCCAAAGAATCAGCGTCCTGATCTGTGGCACACCTACAACGGTCAGGTGCCCCCCGGCGAAAGCCTCCGCGTGTTCCCGCTGTCGCCCTGGCCCGCGCTGGCTCTCTTTCCCTCCCTCTCCCTCTCCTGCCTCTCTCCCTTTCCTCTTTCCCTTTCTTCCTTTCTCCTCTTCCTTCCCCTTTCCTCCCGCGCGGCTTCCCCGTCTTTCTCTCCCCTTTTCCTTTTTCTTCTTCCTTCCTTTCGTTCTTCTTCCCCTCTTCTTTTTTCTTCCTTCTCTTTTTCTTTTCTCTCCCACCTTCCCTTTCGTCCCCCCTTTTTCCTTTTCCCTTCCCTCCTTCCCTCTCCCCCCTCCCTTCCCTTTTCCTCTTCTTTCTTTCTCCCTCTCTCTCCCTCCCCTCTCCTTTCTCCCTTCCTCCCTCCCTCCCTTTTTTTCTCTTCCCTCTTTCTTTTCCTCCTTTCCCTTCCCTCGTTCTTTCTCCCCTTCCCTCCCCTCTCTGTTCTTCTCCCCCTCTGTTTCCCGCCCCCGTCTCTGCTTGGCGCCCCTCGCGTTCTGTCCCCCTCCGCCTCCCTTCCTCCCTCCCTCGTTCCTCCCTTCCCCCCCCCTTCCCCCTTCTCCTCCTCCCCCTTTTTCCCTTTTCCTTTCCTTCTTCCCTCTCTCTTTCTTCTCCTCCGCCCCTCTCTTCTCTCCCTTTCTTCTCCCCCTCTCTCCCCCTCCTCTGCCTCCTCCCCTTCTGCGTCCTTTCGCGCTAGTACCTATAACCCTGAACTCTTCTATCGGCTTAATTTGGAAAGTTGG
>NZ_FIZY01000192.1 GCF_900060185.1 Grimontia marina
CTGACCTTGACGGCCACCGTGACCGACACCAGTGGCAACAGCGCCACCGGCAGTGACTCGGCCACCCTGGATCACGGCAGCAGTGCGCCTACCGCACCGACTGTGGTCATTACCGAAGATGCCAACGGTGATGGTTACATCAACGATGGCGAGCTCAGCGGTGAAGTGGATATCACCATCACCCTGGGCACCGGCACCGCCGTGGGTGACACCATTGTGGTCACCGATAACGCGGGCAACACCCTGTACGAAGGCCCGGTCACCCAGGACATGCTGGACAATGGCCTTGACCTGTCTGTGGCTGCGCCAGCGACCGGCACCACCCTGGAGATTACCGCCACCATTACCGACCCTGCGGGTAACACCGCTGAGGGCTCTGACTCGGCTACCCTGGATTACGGCACAGGCACCGGCGCACCGGCGTCGCCAACGGTGGTGATTGATGAGGATGCCAACAACGACGGCTACATCAATAGCGCTGAGCTCGATGGTGACATCAACATCACCGTCACCCTGGGTGCAGGCACCGCGGTGGGCGATACCCTGATTGTGACCGACCAGGATGGCAATGAGCTGTTTAACGGCACCGTGACTCAGGACATGCTGGACAACGGCGTGCCGGTCACCATGACCGCGCCAGCCACCGGCACCACCATTACCGTGACGGCCACCGTCACTGACCCGGCGGGCAACACCGCCAACGGCAGTGATGCGGCCACCCTGGATCACGGCACCGGCACCGGCGCCCCGGCGGCGCCGACGGTCGAGATTACCGAAGATGCCAACGATGATGGTTACATCAACGATGACGAGCTGGACGGTCAGGTGGACATCACCATCACCCTGGGCGCGGG
>NZ_FIZY01000193.1 GCF_900060185.1 Grimontia marina
TCATCCACCGTGTAGAGCGCACTGTATAACACCAACGTCACGACAGAGATAAGGGCGCTCACCACCCCAATGGTTTTGAATTTCATTGTCCTTCTCCCTGTCCGTCTTTAATGTTGAGTAGCGGCAGAATAGATTCCAAATTATTATCAATGATGATTTTGCTATCAATTTTTGGCAGTACAGACTGCATAGTTTCGATATAAACTCTTCTTTTGGTGACCGCTGGCGCTTTCAGATATTCCGCATAAAGCGCGTTGAATCGAGAAACGTCTCCTTGTGCTTCGTTAATTCGTTTTAACCGATAACCATCGGCTTGCCGGATCTGTTGGTCTTTTTCGCCCAGAGCAAGGGGAATGATTTTGTTGTAATCCCTGCGCGCTTCATTGATTAGCTTTTCTTTTTCTTGCTTAGCCTGATTCACTTCATTAAAAGAAGCCTGAACAGGAACTGGCGGGTTAATGTTTTTCAATTGCACTTGGTCGATACTAAAGCCCATCTCATATTTTCTGGATAGCTCCTGCATTTTGATCAGTGCTTCTGATTCAATGTCCTGTCTACCAACAGTGATGACTTCATCAACCGTTCTATCACCAACGACTTCGCGCATCACCGATTCAGACACATAACGTAACGTTGCGCTCGGTTGCCGGACTTCAAACAGATACTTAACGGGGTCTGAGATGCGATATTGCACAACCCATTCGACCAAGGCGGCATTCAAATCGCCCGTCACCATTTGTGTTTCTTTTACTTGGTCGAAGATTCGGGCACTTTGATTTGGGTTATTCGCCTCTGGCGTGGAAAAACCGAACTCCTGTTTGAGCTGACGTTTGACAGGGACGATCTC
>NZ_FIZY01000194.1 GCF_900060185.1 Grimontia marina
TGGAGTCAACAAATAGCTTTATTTCATGTTGCTCTTGTAATGCTAATAAGCATTTTTCACACCTATTAATCTGTGACGAATGCGGTAATGTTATTGAACTTCAAGATGATAGTCTGATAGCCTTGCTAGCAAGCAACGCTGAGAAACACGGTTTTAACATCGTTAATCACGTTATTGAATCCCACGGTGTTTGCCAAACGTGTTCCTCAAGTCTGAAAGTATAAAAACAGTAGAAGAAGGTTATGCGCGCTGAATTTGTAAACCCGTTTTTAGCTTCTTTAATGGTAACCGTTCACCAGTCCCCCATTGACAATCAAGTGTGACACTCCGCACTTGATCCACTTTTTCTTCTTGAGTGATCATTTACAGCCTTCATGATGAAGGTATGAAAAAGAAGAAATCCAAATTAGCAGAAGCTCCTCCTGTTGCCTCTGATATCAATGAAGCTAACGCACTCATCGAAGAGTTGTGGGAACAACTTCGCCATTATGAAGATAAGCTGAAAACCAGTTGCTCTAACTCTTCAAAACCACCGTCTTCGGATGGCCCAAAAGAGCGGGCTGAGCGAAAAAAGCTCAAAGCTCTGGTGACCGCAATCCGAGAGGAGCTAAACAGGGTCACTCAGGGGTCAACGACAACTCTCGAAACTAAAGAAAACGGACACTGTCATCGACTGCTTGCCTGATCCTACGTGTCCGTGTTGTAGTCAATCGGACATCTTCGTTCACAATAACCCGTTTTATCGACATCAAGTTCATGAAATACCAAAGCCAGCGGTCGATATCTCTGAGTACCGATTATTTTCAGGCCAATGTCGACATTGCAATGAGGTTGTCAGTGGCA
>NZ_FIZY01000195.1 GCF_900060185.1 Grimontia marina
TTTATCTCCCATTCCTTTTTTCATTCTTCATTACATACATATTCTTCATCATCATTTGTTATCCGTTTGTTTTTTACTTTCATCCGCCAATTTTTTCTCTTCCTCATCCATTTTCTTTCCTACTCTCTTTCCTTACTCCTCTATCTTCTTCCTCTCTCTCCCTTCCTTCACCTTCTTTTCTTTCCTTTCTCCTCTCTCCTCTTTCACTTCCTTCTCCCTTCTCTTTTTCTTCTTTTATCTCCTTTCTCTTTTTTCCCCCCCTTTTCTTCTTTCCCTTCTTTTTCCCCTCCTCCCTTTCCCTTCCTTCCTCCTTTCCCTTTCTTCCCCCTTCCTTTCCCCCCCCCTTCCCCCCCCCTTTTTCCACCTGCCCCCCTTTTTTCCTTTCCCCCTTCCCTTTTCCCCTTTTTTCCCCCCCCCCCCCCCCCCCGCCTCTTCCCCCCCCTCCCCCCCTCCTCACATCCTTTCCCTTTCCTCCCGCCCTTTTTTCCCTTTTTTTTCCTTTTCTTCTTTTCCTTTTTCTTTTCTTCCCTTTTTTCCATTTTTTCTTTCTCCTACTTTTTTCTTTCTTCCCTTCTTTTCTTCTCCTCCTCTTTTACCTTCTCCTCTTTTTTTTTCTTTATTTTCTCCCTTCTTTTTTTTCTCTTTCCTTTTTTTTCTTTTCTTTTTTCCTTCTTTTTCTTTTTTTTTTCTTCTCTTCCTCCCTTTTTTCTCTTTCCCTTTTTACTTTTTAAATATTTCTCTTTTTTTTTTTTTTTTTTTTTTTTTTTGTTTTCCCTTCTTTTTTTTTTCTCTTTTATTTTTTTCTTTATTTTTTCTTTCTTTACTTTCTTGTTTTTTTTTT
>NZ_FIZY01000196.1 GCF_900060185.1 Grimontia marina
AAAGAAAGACTCAGACCTATTCATTGCCATGCTGGAGAAGCTAAAGTGGCACTACCGCCGAGCCAAAAGTGTCACCTTGATACTGGATAACTACATCATCCACAAAAGTAAAAAAACGAAGGCTTGGCTCAAGAAGAACCCAAAGTTCAGGCTGCTGTTCCAGCCCGTTTATTGCCCTTGGGTCAACGTCATAGAACGATTGTGGAATGCTCTCCATGAGACAATTACTCGGAATCACAGGTGTAAACATATGTGGCAATTGCTCAGGAAGGTGAAGCACTTTATGGATAACGTATCGCCGTACCCGGGAGGTTGCCACGGCACGGCGAAAATGTAGCACTATTCGGATCAGTTATTTAGGCGTTAATGTAAAGATGAGGGCCATACTCTAAGCGACTTGTTTATCTTTATTATCTTTTTGCACAAAAAACTCGTCGTGTAGTGCGCGAATAGCACCTTCATACATTTCGTCTTTTACCACGAACTGCACGTTCACGTTGCGCATTGAAGAGTGAACAGCAATCGGTGAAATATCGCTGTTCATCAGTGCCAGCACACCTTTGCTCAAGGTGGTGTTGGTATTGATCTGCGAACCAATCGCGGAAATTAGAGCAACCATGTGGCTCGTGATTGTCGAGTCAGGGAAGCGTTTTTCCGCACGGTAAAGTAGCTTGTTCAGGTTCTTGGCGACGCCGCTGAGGTAGTAAGTAGTCGGCCCTGAAAAAGCCGTTTTTGCCATTAAGAAATCAAGCAAAAAATAGGGAAGCTGAAATACCAGCTTCCCTATTTTTTAGACAACTGCGCCTGCTTAGTCGCAATAGCATCCTTGTTCATTGT
>NZ_FIZY01000197.1 GCF_900060185.1 Grimontia marina
TTTCTTAAGAACAAAACATGTCTATGTCACTCAATACTGACGAAACCACTTGGCAAACCTTCAAACGCCTGTGGACCTATATCCGCCTTTACAAATCTGGCCTAGCGGTTGCGGTTGTCGCATTAATCATCAATGCGGTTTCTGACACGTATATGGTGTCGTTACTTAAGCCTCTTCTCGATGAAGGGTTTGGGAATGCGGAATCTGATTTCTTGCGCGTGCTGCCTTTTATCATCTTGGGGATGATGGCGCTGCGTGGCTTCAGTGGCTTTGTCTCCTCATACTGTTTGAGCTGGGTTTCTGGCAATGTCGTGATGCTAATGCGTCGAAAAATCTTTAACCAATTCATGCATATGCCTGTCAGTTTCTTTGATAAGGAATCCACGGGTGGCTTGTTATCACGCATTACCTATGATTCAGAGCAAGTGGCTGGGGCGACCAGCCGTGCGCTGGTAAGTATTGTTCGTGAAGGTGCGAGTATCATCGGCCTATTGACCTTGATGTTTTGGAATAGTTGGCAGCTATCACTGGTCTTAATCGTTGTTGCACCAGTGGTTGCGATGGGGATTGGCATTGTCTCTAAACGTTTTCGCAAGATCTCAAAAGGGATGCAGACCACCATGGGTGATGTGACCTCTTCAGCAGAGCAGATGCTAAAAGGGCATAAAGTGGTACTGAGCTATGGTGGTCAAAACGTAGAACGTAAACGTTTTGACCATGTCAGTAATCAAATGCGTCAACAAACGATGAAACTAGTGGCCGCACAGTCTATTGCTGACCCTATTATTCAAATGATTGCGTCATTAGCATTGGTTACCGTGCTATTTTTAGCCA
>NZ_FIZY01000198.1 GCF_900060185.1 Grimontia marina
CATCTTGGCCCACACCAATAATACGATCGCCTTCACCCAACTGCTTGCTATTTGAGGCAGGACCACCCGCAACTAACGAACGAATGATAGTGTAGTCGTCGGTCATTTGCAGCACAGCACCAATCCCTTCCAATGAAAGATTCATTTCTGATTGGAACTGCTCGGCATTACGTGGAGAAAGATAACTGGTGTGCGGATCAACTTCACGCGCAAAAGCATTCATATAAAGCTGAAATACATCTTCGCTGTGGGTCTGAGACAGACGTTTGATCGCGTTATTATAACGCTTGCCTAGCGTTTCTTTAATTTCCGGCCACTCTTTACCCGTAAGCTTTAAGTTCAGTGCATCATATTTGACACGTTGCTGCCATAACTTATCGAGCTCGATTTTATCTTTCGGCCAAGCCGCTTTTGAGCGGTCAAGTTCCATCGATTCATCGGCTTCAAATGTAATGTCTTTGTCGAGCAGAGAAAGCGCATATTGAAAACGCTCAAAGCGCTTTTGCATTGATAAGTTATAAACATCAAATGCAATTTGGTTATTGCCAGCCTTGTGTTGATCATCAAGTTGTGTCGACCACGTATGAAAGGAATCAATATCGCTCTGAGTAAAGATATTGCGGTTGTAGTCCAGCAGTTCGAGATAACGATTGAAGATAGCTTGCGAGAAATCGTCATTCAAGTTGAAGTGTTTGTAATGAGAACGAGTAAAACGGGAAGTCACACGCTTACTCGCCGTTTCATGCTGCATTTCTGGGGCAAGAAGAGGTAAATCTTCTTTGCTGAGAGTGGCTTCTAAAGCCTGAACGGATGACGCTGCTAGCCATAGGCC
>NZ_FIZY01000199.1 GCF_900060185.1 Grimontia marina
CATAGAAGCTTGTTTCATCGCATCGGAAATGATCGCATCTTCTGCACCCAAAATAGTTTCAAACATGCCATCGTTTGCATCTAAGCTATATGTGTATAGTTTGGTTTCTTCCTTACCGAGGAACTCAGACAGCTTTTCTTCCAATACCTTTTGCTACTCTTGTTTGCCACAGTTAAACCTTACCGTTGCCATCCCTATTCCTTCCTCCTCCTTCCCTCCTTTTTCCTCTCTCTCCCCCCTTTTTTTCCCTTTCTTTTCTTTCTCCTCTTCCCCCCCTTTTCCTTTTTTCTCCCTTCTCTCTTTTTTTTCTTCCTCTTTCCTTCTTCCTTTTTTCTATTCTTCCTCTTTTTCCTCTTTATCCTTCCCTCTTACCTTCTCCTTTTCCTTCCTTTTCTTTATCTTTTCTTTCTCCCTTTCTTTCTTCTCTCTTTCTTTCCTTTTTTTTTCTCTCCTCTTTCTTTTTTTATTTCTTGTCTGCTCTTCTTTCTTTATCTCTTTTACCTTTCCTTCCTTCTTTTCGTTTTTTTGTTCCTCTATTTTCTTTTATCTTCTCGTTATCTTTTTTCGTCTCCTGTCCTCCTTCCTTGCTCTTTTCATCTTTCTCTTTCATTTCTCCCTCCTCTCTCTCCTCCCCTTTTACTGCTACCATCTTTCCTTCTCTTTCCTCCCTCCTTCCCCTCTTCCCCTTTCTCCTTTTTATCTGTTCTTTCTTGCCTTTTTCTTCTCTTTCCTTCTACTGTTATACCCCCGTACTCTCCTCCTTTCTTTATTTTAAAACGAGTACGTCGGGTCTCCTCTTATATTTTCTGTCTATTTGTC
>NZ_FIZY01000200.1 GCF_900060185.1 Grimontia marina
AAAGAAAGACTCAGACCTATTCATTGCCATGCTGGAGAAGCTAAAGTGGCACTACCGCCGAGCCAAAAGTGTCACCTTGATACTGGATAACTACATCATCCACAAAAGTAAAAAAACGAAGGCTTGGCTCAAGAAGAACCCAAAGTTCAGGCTGCTGTTCCAGCCCGTTTATTGCCCTTGGGTCAACGTCATAGAACGATTGTGGAATGCTCTCCATGAGACAATTACTCGGAATCACAGGTGTAAACATATGTGGCAATTGCTCAGGAAGGTGAAGCACTTTATGGATAACGTATCGCCGTACCCGGGAGGTTGCCACGGCACGGCGAAAATGTAGCACTATTCGGATCAGTTATTTAGCAGATCCCCATCATGAGTCAAGCTTGAGTGCCATGTATTAGTTTTCAATGATACTTTTACGGGTTCAGACACCCCTACAACATTACCCTTAACAACTAGTTTGTTTGATGTTGGCTTACCCATAAAGATAGATATAGAGACAAACAACAAACCAATTAAAAATATTGCTAATGCGGGATACTGTGTTGAGATCCTAATTTCTTTTCTAAACTCTATAGTAATTGCATCCTCACCAGAAGTGTTAGCTAGTTTAATAGCTCCCTTGTGTAACAAGGTAATGCCACCGACAACCATTACCATACCGCAAAGTGCACCTACTAATAAAAGAAGTGGCCCCCAATTTTCGGACATGACTTTAAGTGATTGATCTGTTTTGATAGTCCCCAGAAAGACTGGAGCAGATGATGACAAGAAAACGTAGAAACCACTCACCCGAATTTAAAGCGAAGGTG
>NZ_FIZY01000201.1 GCF_900060185.1 Grimontia marina
ATCACAGGTGTAAACATATGTGGCAATTGCTCAGGAAGGTGAAGCACTTTATGGATAACGTATCGCCGTACCCGGGAGGTTGCCACGGCACGGCGAAAATGTAGCACTATTCGGATCAGTTATTTAGCCAGTAGTGAAAACCTCGAGAACTGGCGGCCGAGCCTATAGAGCCAGCTGAGCCAAGAAAGTAGTCTTCGGTTTCCCCCTCATACGAGATCGTGACTTTATTTTTATCACCCAGAATATCTCTGGTAAAAGTTGCAGATATACCAAGCTTGTTTTCCACCACTAATCTAACTTGAGAATTAATAACAACAAACTCTTCATCTTCTTTTTTATCTTTATAGATTACCTCGTATAAAGACTTTGGAAATGGTTTTTTCCTTGTGGGGCCTAGGATTGACTCAAGCCCAAGACTGTAGGCTATTGCGTTTATACATGTAGATTTTCCAGACGAGTTCTCAGCTCGAATTATGTTCAATCCTTTCTTAAATGGTATATATGTAGAAAAGACACCATTATTGGTATTTACTGTTATTTCAATTTCTTTTATTGTTATACCAAGCATACTGTTTAACCACCCAAAATCACTTTTACTTTCTTCTCTGTAAGCTTATAACCGACATTTTTTAAGAATTTAATCTCATCCTCTAATATGTCATTTTCAACCAGCAAAGAATATAATTCGTCGGCCCTGAAAAAGCCGTTTTTGCCATTAAGAAATCAAGCAAAAAATAGGGAAGCTGAAATACCAGCTTCCCTATTTTTTAGACAACTGCGCCTGCTTAGTCGCAATAGCATCCTTGTTCAT
>NZ_FIZY01000202.1 GCF_900060185.1 Grimontia marina
CACCCGCGTCGGTGCCGGTGGCCAGGGTGACGGTGATGTTCACCTGGCCACTCAGCTCGGCGTCATTGATGTAGCCATCGTCGTTGGCATCTTCGGTAATGGTGACCGTTGGGGCCGCCGGGCCGCTATTGAGCACGGCGCTGTCGGCGCCACTGGCGGTGTTGCCCGCCGGATCGGTGACCGTGGCGGTGATTGTCAGACTCTCACCATTGGCTGGCGCATCCACACTTAAGCTGATGCCGTTATCCAGCATATCCTGAGTCACGGGACCGGAGAAGATAAGCGCACCATCCTGATCGGTAATGGTCACGGTATCGCCGACTGCGGTACCTGCGCCCAGCGTCACGGTGAAGTTCACCAGTCCATCGGCGCTGAGTTCGCTGTCGTTAATGTAGCCGTCGTTGTTGGCATCCTCAGTGATCTCCACTACCGGCGCCGCAGGGGCGCCGCCGCCCGCGCCGTAATCCAGGGTGGCAGAGTCATTGCCATTGGCGGTGTTGCCCGCCGGGTCAGTCACGGTGGCTGTGACAGTCACTGTCGTACCCGTAGCAGGGGCTGGCATAGAGACTGACAGGCCGTTATCCAGCATGTCCTGAGTCACGGTGCCGTTAAACAGCTCATTGCCATCCTGGTCCGTGATGATAAGGGTATCGCCAACAGCCGTACCGGCACCCAGGGTGACGCTAATGTCTATCTGGCCATTGAGTTCGGCATCATTGATGTAGCCGTCATTGTTGGCATCTTCGGTAATCACCACAGTCGGCGCGGTTGGGGCGCTGTCGCCGTAATCCAGTGTCG
>NZ_FIZY01000203.1 GCF_900060185.1 Grimontia marina
ACAATCTCACCGTCTTCTTTCCCTATTAAGCCACGGCCCCTCATGTCGGGAAGCGTCCCATCTGGGTAAATAGCGGCTGTCTGTGGGTATAGGTCAGTATCAAATGCCTGGCCTTTCATGATGGCCCAACCTTCGGGGGCGCTATCTGTCATCCAGGGGAGAGGAGTCCCTATAGGTAATGCTGTGAGCTGGATAAGCTGAGACAGATGATCAAAATTATCAGGGTCAAAAGGCACGCCATAGCGCGTTAATGCCGTCTGAAATTCCCTTATCACTGCGTTAAACCAGTCCTGACCAGGATAGCTTGGCGTGTTGTCTTCATTACTTTCAGTGAAGTAGCCTGGCGCGCCGATTCTTGATTTCGCAGCAGGAGCGGTTTCGACCTGAGATCCGTTATTGAGAAAATGCATCAGTCGTTACCCTCGTAGATGAATTCGTAGTATTTGCCGCCGAGCTTGAACTGGGTAAGGGTGCATTCAAGCTGCTTGCCCTCAGCCTCTTGGATGTCATGCACAACCACCCGTAGTAGATGGCGATATTTTTCTTCATAAAGCGGGTAGGTACATCCGCGTAGGCAGTGATGGGGGAAGAGCTCTTTCACTGTGATGCGAAAGCCTAGATCTTTGGCCCGCTGTTCAATGTTCCACGCTTGAAGCCTTCCCTTTCGATGGTCTTTCTCCACCGCTGTCGCTTGTCTTTCCGACAATGACAAAGACTGTTCAATGCACTCGGGCAGCCCGAGATATTGCTCATATTCACCCAGTAAAAGGTGAGATTGTTCAGGGGTGGTTTCCTG
>NZ_FIZY01000204.1 GCF_900060185.1 Grimontia marina
CCCGCGCCCAGGGTGATGGTGATGTCCACCTGACCGTCCAGCTCGTCATCGTTGATGTAACCATCATCGTTGGCATCTTCGGTAATCTCGACCGTCGGCGCCGCCGGGGCGCCGGTGCCGGTGCCGTGATCCAGGGTGGCCGCATCACTGCCGTTGGCGGTGTTGCCCGCCGGGTCAGTGACGGTGGCCGTCACGGTAATGGTGGTGCCGGTGGCTGGCGCGGTCATGGTGACCGGCACGCCGTTGTCCAGCATGTCCTGAGTCACGGTGCCGTTAAACAGCTCATTGCCATCCTGGTCGGTCACAATCAGGGTGTCGCCTACCGCGGTGCCTGCACCCAGGGTGACGGTGATGTTGATGTCACCATCGAGCTCAGCGCTATTGATGTAGCCGTCGTTGTTGGCATCCTCATCAATCACCACCGTTGGCGACGCCGGTGCGCCGGTGCCTGTGCCGTAATCCAGGGTAGCCGAGTCAGAGCCCTCAGCGGTGTTACCCGCAGGGTCGGTAATGGTGGCGGTAATCTCCAGGGTGGTGCCGGTCGCTGGCGCAGCCACAGACAGGTCAAGGCCATTGTCCAGCATGTCCTGGGTGACCGGGCCTTCGTACAGGGTGTTGCCCGCGTTATCGGTGACCACAATGGTGTCACCCACGGCGGTACCGGCGCCCAGGGTGATGGTGATATCCACCTCGCCGCTGAGCTCGCCATCGTTGATGTAACCATCATCGTTGGCATCTTCGGTAATGACCACAGTCGGTGCGGTAGGCGCACTGCTGCCGTGATCCAGGGTG
>NZ_FIZY01000205.1 GCF_900060185.1 Grimontia marina
ATAATGGCCACCAGATACAGGAACCCCTTCGCCATGGGGATGTACGTGATGTCAATCGCCCAAGCTTGGTTTGGATAAGTGACATCGATATCACGCAGCAGGTAGGGATAAACCTTGTGTGCTTTGTTCGCCAGTGTTGTTTTGGGTTTGGGATAAATCGCCCCTATGCCCATTTCTCGCATGATACGTACGATGCGCTTGCGATTAACATGACGCTCTTTTTTAGCCAGCTCAGTTCGAATACGCCGACTGCCCATGAACGGATACTGCAGATGAATTTCATCAATCATACGGCGTAATTCAATTTCCTCATCAGAGGGTCCGATGGGGCGATAGTAAGCCGTAGAGCGAGCAATATTGAGAAGCTCACACTGGCGTTTTATCGGCAATGGGGTTGAGTTAACCAGCGAGTTTTTTCGCTGGGCCCGGTCTAACGACCGAGCACTTTCGCCAAAAAATCATTTTCCATGGTCAACTGACCGATCTTGGCGTGGAGTTTGTCCACCTCTTCGGAGGTGTCCTTGCCCAACTGACTTTCAGAAGCAAAAATCATGGCCGCATTATCCAGCAGCTCTTTCTTCCATGTTGAGATTTGGTTAGCGTGCAGGTTGTACTGTTGCGCTAACTCGGCAACCGTTTTATCACCTTTAGCGGCAGCAAGCGCCACCTTCGCTTTAAATTCGGGTGAGTGGTTTCTACGTTTTCTTGTCATCATCTGCTCCAGTCTTTCTGGGGACTATCAAAACAGATCAATCACTTAAAGTCATGTCCGAAAATTGGGGGCCACTTCT
>NZ_FIZY01000206.1 GCF_900060185.1 Grimontia marina
CCTTGGCGTAATTTAAAGAACAAGCATCAAAATCTTTTAAAATATTCGCTTGTTTCAGTTCGCTTTCATCGTATTCACACGATGAAATATCATAACGTTTGTTATTGATGGTTGAGTAATATTTGAACCCTTTAATAAATGAGCCATCCTCATTAAATTGAATTGAACACCCCGCCTCATAGTCTTTCAAAATCGGAAAACTAATATGACGCTGACACTCTCCCTTTTTGAGCAGTTCTTTATCTTGTGGATCGTAAACGTCCACACGCTGCATAGTGAATGACGTCATTTCTTCGATTGAATGCGTAATATCACAAGACTCTATTCGAGTAGTCAGCGGTTGGGGCGCAGTCGCTATTACTTCACATTCCGTTAAGTTATAACGTTCACCGTTGATAATGGAGTATTTCACCGCCGCAGGGTAATACTTGTTTTCGGCAAGATTGGTTTCAGCAAAACCGAGGTTACACGCATCAAAATCGTGTTTAATCAGTAGAGGTTCCGCTTCTTCTGATTCATAACGACAACCTGTCAAGTTAACACGATTACCATCGACATAACTGTAATAGATAAAGCCTTTGGCGTAGCTTTGAAGTCCGTTGATCTGAATATTACAAGTGGCCGAATAATCTTTTTCAATCTTATTCGCTTGCCCAATATTGTAACACTCACCTATGTCTGTGGTTTCGCCTGTCTCCGTTGATTTTTTAATGACTCGTTCTTGTTGGAATGTGTTCATTGTTGACCAGTCAACATTCAGTGAACACTTTTCTGAGGTAGATGTGATT
>NZ_FIZY01000207.1 GCF_900060185.1 Grimontia marina
GCTGCGCGCGCAATAAAGGTTCCCGATAAACCGCCAACAAAATCGACCTTTAGTCTTTCAACACTTTCACTGTGTAGCTCCCGTTAGCATGACGATACAAGCCGTGAATATCAGTATCAAACCCCGGATAATGCGCGCCGATTTCACACAACATTTCCAAGAATTCAAGGACAGGACGTGAGATCTCTGTCACCATTTCACTTGCCAACACCAAAGGTACACCAGGAGGATAAGGTAAGATCATATTCGCGCTCACGCGGTTAACCATTTCATTCAACAGAACCTCTTCAGTTTTACCGCGTAGTTCTTTCTGCCACGCCGCGTGTGGCGTCACTTTCATCTCAGGCAACACATCAAATGCTTTGTACATCAATTCTGGCAATGCATATTTCTTAGTTAAGTCGTGAATACCTTGCGCTAGCTCTTGGATACTCATGCCTTCGTAGAAGCTTGGGTCTTCTTTGTATAAAGAAGGAAGAATCGAACGAATGGTCAAGTTCAAATCGTAACCCCGTTTGAACTCAGTCAAACCGCGCAACAGTTGCATCGCTTTCGATTTATCAATACCAATTAAGAACAAGATCAGCAGGTTGTATGGGCCTGTTTTTTCAACCACAATGCCGCGCTCGTCTAAGAATTTAGCCACTAATGAGGCAGGGATCCCCGACGCTTCAAGCTCACCTTGTTGATTCATTCCAGGAGTTAATAAAGTAATTTTAATTGGGTCAAGGTACATGTGGTTATCATCAATACCTTTAAAACCATGCCAGTTATCATTAGGGTCTAG
>NZ_FIZY01000208.1 GCF_900060185.1 Grimontia marina
AAGAAGCTTTACGTGAAAAAATTGATTCGGTATTAATCCCAATTCTAGGTTTTGGTAATTATACCGCCCAAGTGGATATCCAACTGGATTTCAGTGCCATTGAACAAACGCGTAAACGTTTTGATCCCAATACCCCCGCAACTCGCAGTGAATATACGCTTGAAGATTATAACAACGGTAGTATGGTCGCTGGTGTTCCGGGTGCATTAAGTAATCAACCCCCAGCGGATGCTTCGATTCCTCAAGACGTTGCGCAGATGAAAGATGGTTCGATACTCGGGCAAGGTTCTGTGCACAAAGAAGCCACTCGCAATTTTGAACTCGATACTACCATTAGCCATGAGCGCAGGCAGTCCGGTTTTGTTAACCGACAAACGGTGGCGGTAGCGATTAAAAACAGTTCTTCAGTGAATCCAGAGACAGGAGAAGTCACCTACACTTCGCTGAGTGAAAGTGAAATTAATGCCGTGCGCCAAGTGTTAATTGGGACGGTTGGGTTTGATGAAAACAGGGGCGATTTATTGAATGTGCTTAGCATGCAATTTGCCGTGCCTGAAGTTGAAACTATGGCTGATGTGCCTATCTGGGAACATCCTAACTTCAACGACTGGATTCGTTGGTTCGCCAGTGCGCTAGTGATTGTCGTTGTGATTTTAGTGTTAGTTCGTCCTGCATTGAAAAAACTGCTCAACCCTGCTGCGGATGATGATGACCCAATGTACGGACCTGATGGTTTACCGATTGGTGCGGATGGAGAGACTAGCTTAATTGGTAGTGGTATT
>NZ_FIZY01000209.1 GCF_900060185.1 Grimontia marina
CCGTGACCGGCACCAATGATGCGGCTGTCGTCACCGGGGACACCACCGGACAGGTCACTGACCAGGATACCTCAACAACCGGGACTATCACGGTCACTGACCCTGACAGTGGCGACACCGCCACCATTGGCAACACCACCATCGAAGGCAACTACGGCACCTTCGAATTAGTGGACGGCAACTGGACGTACACCGTCGATCCGGACAAAGCCCAGTCCCTGCCAGAAGGACAGGAAGCCAACGACACCTTTACCCTCACCGCTTCTGACGGCTCAACCCATGAGATTGTGGTGACGGTCACCGGCACCAATGATGCGGCGGTGGTCACCGGCGATACCACCGGACAGGTCACTGACCAGGATACCTCAACAACCGGGACTATCACGGTCACTGACCCTGACAGTGGCGACACCGCCACCATCGACAATGTCACCATGGAAGGCAACTACGGCACCTTTACGCTGGTGGATGGGAACTGGACCTACACGGTAGACCCAGACAAAGCGCAAGCCCTGCCGGAAGGTGAAGAGGCCAACGACACCTTTACCCTCACCGCTTCTGACGGTTCAACCCATGAGATTGTGGTGACCGTGACCGGCACCAATGATGCCGCTGTCGTCACCGGGGACACCACCGGACAGGTCACTGACCAGGATACCTCAACAACCGGGACTATCACGGTCACTGACCCTGACAGTGGCGACACCGCCACCATCGACAATGTCACCATGGAAGGCAACTACGGCACCTTTACGCTGGTGGAT
>NZ_FIZY01000210.1 GCF_900060185.1 Grimontia marina
TGATTTATTGGTGATTGAAACTCAGTTGAAAGGGGAAAATATTGATCTCTATTTTGCACAAGCCAATAGATATGGGCCTTTTACACCCAAAGTGAACAACACACTTTCCCAGATTGGCCTTAACCATTGGTCTATTTTTTCAGCGCCGCAGCGAACTATCATTATTGATCACGCCGCAAGAGCATTAGCTCATCCTCAAAGCCGAGGAGAAGCCTACCAGTATCTAAAATCAAACGGTCTCTTAAAATTTACCTGTGCAGCTATTATTTATAACCCTCAACGTTATACTGAGAAAAATAATCTCTGCAAGAGAGCGCTAGAGTGATCTCGATGATAAAACATTATTCAATAAACCGGCCTATCGCCTTGTTCATGTTAGCCTTGCTTTCTCTTGGTACGGCTTCGCTATCACTGGCAAAAACACTGAATATTCATGCTGAGATACCGGTATTTTTGGAAAAGTCACTCGGCGGTGATATTTATCTCCACTTTACACTTGCGCTATTCATTACCTTGGTTTTTATCCGAGTAATTTCCGCCACTCTTTCCCCTATACAAAGCATATTTCTCGCCATAGTTATCGTCTCGACCTGTTGCGTAATTGATGAAAGTTTACAAATGTTATCGCGTTCACGATCATTCTCTTTGCTCGATTTAGGGGCAAGCTTACTTGGTATAACAATGGCCTCAATAATCTATTACGTTACTAGCAGACTTCAATCTTCAAACTTATGCTCCAAACTAAGACAACCTCGCGCATAAA
>NZ_FIZY01000211.1 GCF_900060185.1 Grimontia marina
AAAGAAAGACTCAGACCTATTCATTGCCATGCTGGAGAAGCTAAAGTGGCACTACCGCCGAGCCAAAAGTGTCACCTTGATACTGGATAACTACATCATCCACAAAAGTAAAAAAACGAAGGCTTGGCTCAAGAAGAACCCAAAGTTCAGGCTGCTGTTCCAGCCCGTTTATTGCCCTTGGGTCAACGTCATAGAACGATTGTGGAATGCTCTCCATGAGACAATTACTCGGAATCACAGGTGTAAACATATGTGGCAATTGCTCAGGAAGGTGAAGCACTTTATGGATAACGTATCGCCTTACCCGGGAGGTTGCCACGGCACGGCGAAAATGTAGCACTATTCGGATCAGTTATTTAGCTTTGATTGTAACTCATTATCTATCGGTGTTTTTATATCAACAATTTCAGATAGGTACTTCAATCGATGCTTTAATGATTTTATTTTTTCATTTACATTTAGTTCTATATTATTTTCGAAATATTTAAATTCTATTTTTGGTGCAGTGTCACAGCCATCAAATTCTTTAATTCCGCTAAATAGCTGATCCTAATTGTGAGTCTTTTTTGCCATCCCATGACCTGAGCCAGGATACGGTGATGCCGTCGCCATAAAGTGCTTCACCTGTGCCAATAACTGGTACATGTACTTGCATTGATGATTGCGTGTGATGGTCTCATGTAGTGCATGCCATAGCCTTTCTATCACATTGACCCAAGGGCAATAGACAGGCTGAAATAACAAGACAAATTTGGGGTTGGCC
>NZ_FIZY01000212.1 GCF_900060185.1 Grimontia marina
ACAAATGGCAGAACAAACAATGCAACGTGCAGCGCTTCCTCACTTTTTTACCCATATTGAGCAGCAGCTCTCTTGTAATACCGGTGAAATTCGCCGCTTATTTCATGGCCGAGGTCGTCAATGGCCAGGTCTAGAACAGCTCACCTGTGACTGGTTGCAAGGGCAGTTAGTCGTCAACTTATTTAAAAATGTCGAAGAAGATTTTCTCGCGGAGTTAAAAGCGGGTTTGTCGCACCTAACAGCCCGTCCGTTATGGCTAGAAAAGCAAGGTCGTTGTGTCTTACTTCAGCATCGATATGCCGATGGCGCGCCTTCAGAAACAGTATGGGGAGAATTAGAGCCTTTCCCTGTGGTGGTCGAAAATGGCTTAAAGTACCAATTGAGCATTGGGCGTAACCAGAATTTCGGGCTGTTTTTGGATATGCGTTACGGCCGTGAGTGGGTTTCATCTAACGCTAAACATAAAAATGTACTGAATCTATTTGCCTATAGTTGCGGTTTTTCAGTAGCGGCTATTGCTGGTGGTGCTGACCAAGTTGTGAATGTCGATATGGCCAAAGCATCACTGGCTAAGGGTCGTGAAAACCATCAATTAAATGGCCACAATCTCAATTCAGTGAAGTTTCTTGGACATGATATTTTCAAGTCTTGGGGAAAAATCAAAAAATCAGGGCCATATGATCTGATTATTATTGATCCCCCTTCGTTTCAAAAAGGCAGCTTTGCGCTAACTAAAGATTATCAACGTATCTTACGCCG
>NZ_FIZY01000213.1 GCF_900060185.1 Grimontia marina
GGAGAGTTTTTCAATCGCTGTAGCATCAAAGCGAAATATATCGGCATTAAGGTGAGCGAATTTTCCTTTATTTTGTTCCCACCAAACCTGTGATTTGGTGTTAAAGCTGTAGACTTTCACCTGTTTGGCAAGTCGTGTGGCTTTTTTAACGCGCTCAGTGTCGGGTTCACCGACCTCAACCCAAAGTTGAATTTGATCATCTAATGATTTTAGCCAGAGATCAGGTTCTTCAATCGAAGAAAGCCCTTTCGTGAACGTCAGATCGGCTGATGCATTAAGACAAAACGCTAAAATGCGCGCCATCATTCGTTCGTTGCTTTCTGAAGGATGCTGAGCAATGGTGAGATTTAAAGAGTCATAATGTTCGCGATTAGTATCCGTCAGCGCAATACGGAACTTATAGATTGTCGGTTTCAGAGCCATTGGAAGAGTGCCAAGAAGTAAAACGAAAATAGCCAGCAAATTGCTGGCTATTAGAATACTTAGTAAAAAATTATACTAGGCGGATGTTTTCAGCTTGAGGGCCTTTTTGGCCTTGAGCTACTTCAAACTCTACCTTTTGACCTTCAGCAAGAGTGCGGAAACCGTCACCTTTAATTTGGCTGAAGTGTGCGAATACGTCTGGACCGTTTTCTTGTTGAATGAAGCCGAAACCTTTAGTTTCGTTGAACCATTTTACTGTACCAGTAACTGTGTTAGCCATTTTAATACCCAAAATCAAAAAAAGTTTTACAGCCGAATACGGCGCG
>NZ_FIZY01000214.1 GCF_900060185.1 Grimontia marina
AAACTAACAGGGACACACACTCTAAGAAAGCAACCAAAGAGCCGAGTCCCCACAACGTGTTGAACACAATGCTCAGTTGCAACTGTTTGAAAATATCACCTTAGTTCTCAGTCTGGGTAGCGCTCGTTACGATTTACCTAGATTTCAAGCAACAAAAACATCAGGCTTAGGCCTGATTGACAGAAAATAGCAGAATAAAGAGGGATCAACTGTCAGGCAGGCGCAGACCCGATGCCCTTTGACGCTGAAGAAGCGGCAAGGCTGCTTTGATGGACGTTTCGGAACCCACCATATTTCCAACCTCTATGTTTGACGCTGTTTTTAACCACAAAGCTGGTTCAATGCCAAGGCGCTCCAGCAATGGCGGTAGCGTATCAGAAATATGGCCTCTTTTATCATCACGCACTTGCCTGCCCGTCCAGTCAACCAACTCCAGATAATCGATTAAACGAAAGGGAATGCCGTCAGGCATGTCTTTTCGCGGGTACCCCGCAAAAACAAGCAGTCCTTCAGCATGGGTATGGTCGCTATGCAGGGCTTCTATCCGGGCTTTAACTGATGTGTGGTCAGAGGATTCGGGCGAGTCTGTCATGCCTGCCCTTATGGGGTTGAGATCAACATAGGCCATCGCCGCAGCCAAGGCTTTTTCATCGAGCAAAGCTTGGCTTTTAAAACGCCCTTCCCAGAAGTGTCCCGTACACTGGTCTTCACGATTCGCTTCAGTGGCAATATGTTGATTCAGCAGGCG
>NZ_FIZY01000215.1 GCF_900060185.1 Grimontia marina
ATCGTGGTATTGCCGATGGTGGCGGTTTCGCCACTGTCAGGGTCAGTGACCGTGATAGTCCCGGTTGTTGAGGTATCCTGGTCAGTGACCTGTCCGGTGGTGTCCCCGGTGACGACAGCCGCATCATTGGTGCCGGTCACGGTCACCACAATCTCATGGGTTGAGCCGTCAGAGGCGGTGAGGGTAAAGGTGTCGTTGGCTTCCTGTCCTTCTGGCAGGGACTGGGCTTTGTCCGGATCGACGGTGTACGTCCAGTTGCCGTCCACTAATTCGAAGGTGCCGTAGTTGCCTTCGATGGTGGTGTTGCCAATGGTGGCGGTGTCGCCACTGTCAGGGTCAGTGACCGTGATAGTCCCGGTTGTTGAGGTATCCTGGTCAGTGACCTGTCCGGTGGTGTCCCCGGTGACGACAGCCGCATCATTGGTGCCGGTCACGGTCACCACAATCTCATGGGTTGAGCCGTCAGAGGCGGTGAGGGTAAAGGTGTCGTTGGCTTCCTGTCCTTCTGGCAGGGACTGGGCTTTGTCCGGATCGACGGTGTACGTCCAGTTGCCGTCCACTAATTCGAAGGTGCCGTAGTTGCCTTCGATGGTGGTGTTGCCAATGGTGGCGGTGTCGCCACTGTCAGGGTCAGTGACCGTGATAGTCCCGGTTGTTGAGGTATCCTGGTCAGTGACCTGTCCGGTGGTGTCCCCGGTGACGACAGCCGCATCATTGGTGCCGGTCACGG
>NZ_FIZY01000216.1 GCF_900060185.1 Grimontia marina
ATGGAGCCATCCGTCATGTTGCAGTAAAAAGCGTGGAGCAGCAGGATGAACAGACCTTCCTACAGATGCGGCGACACCTTTCGTCTGAGCGGACGCGTTTGCTCAATCACATTCGTGGGCTGCTGGGGGAATACGGTATTGTTTTACCAAAAGGAGGCACAGTCTTAAGGCGGGAGATACCAGGTATTCTGGAAAATGAAGGCAATGGATTGACAGACTTCTTAAGGCAGCTTCTGCGCCGTCAACAGGCCAGACTGGTAAGCCTGGATGAAGAGCTTTCCTGGTATGACCGGGAGCTGAAGCAACAAGCAGAGAATGATGAGACCTGCCAGCGGTTGATGACTCTCCCAGGTTTTGGGCCAGTGGTTAGCCGCGCAGTCAACGCATGGATGGGTGATGGTACGCAGTTCAGGCGTGGGCGAGATGCGTCAGCGGCTCTTGGCCTGGTACCTCGGCAGTTTAGTACCGGCGGCCGAGAAGTCCTGTTGGGAATTAGCAAACGCGGAGACAGGTTTTTGCGGTCTCTGATTATCCATGGTGCCCGAGCGGTTGTCTGTAGGGCGGGGACGAAAACAGACAGGCTTAGTCTCTGGATAAACCACCTAGTTGCTACGCGCGGCTTTAACAAAGCGACGGTGGCCTTAGCGAACAAGCTTATACGGATAGCGTGGGTAGTTGTTACACGGCAAGAAACCTATAAACCAGTGACAGCATAAGAAAGCATTAGAA
>NZ_FIZY01000217.1 GCF_900060185.1 Grimontia marina
ATCCACCAGCGTAAAGGTGCCGTAGTTGCCTTCCATGGTGACATTGTCGATGGTGGCGGTGTCGCCACTGTCAGGGTCAGTGACCGTGATAGTCCCGGTTGTTGAGGTATCCTGGTCAGTGACCTGTGCGGTGGTATCGCCGGTGACCACCGCCGCATCATTGGTGCCGGTCACGGTCACCACAATCTCATGGGTTGAGCCGTCAGAAGCGGTGAGGGTAAAGGTGTCGTTGGCTTCCTGTCCTTCTGGCAGGGACTGGGCTTTGTCCGGATCGACGGTGTACGTCCACTCGCCGTCCACCAGTTCAAAGGTGCCGTAGTTGCCTTCCATCGTGGTATTGCCGATGGTGGCGGTTTCGCCACTGTCAGGGTCAGTGACCGTGATAGTCCCGGTTGTTGAGGTATCCTGGTCAGTGACCTGTCCGGTGGTGTCCCCGGTGACGACAGCCGCATCATTGGTGCCGGTCACGGTCACCACAATCTCATGGGTTGAGCCGTCAGAGGCGGTGAGGGTAAAGGTGTCGTTGGCTTCCTGTCCTTCTGGCAGGGACTGGGCTTTGTCCGGATCGACGGTGTACGTCCACTCGCCGTCCACTAATTCGAAGGTGCCGTAGTTGCCTTCCATGGTGACATTGTCGATGGTGGCGGTGTCGCCACTGTCAGGGTCAGTGACCGTGATAGTCCCGGTTGTTGAGGTATCCTGGTCAGTGACCTGTCCGGTGGTGTCCC
>NZ_FIZY01000218.1 GCF_900060185.1 Grimontia marina
ACAAAGCACACAAGGTTTATCCCTACCTGCTGCGTGATATCGATGTCACTTATCCAAACCAAGCTTGGGCGATTGACATCACGTACATCCCCATGGCGAAGGGGTTCCTGTATCTGGTGGCCATTATCGACTGGTATAGCCGCAAAGTACTGGCTTGGCGCTTGTCGAATACGATGGATACAAGCTTTTGCATTGAGGCTCTCGAAGACGCACTGCAACACTACGGGCCGCCCGATATCTTCAATTCAGATCAAGGCAGCCAGTTTACTAGCGCTGAGTTTACTCAGAGATTAATCGACCATGATGTACGGATAAGCATGGATGGGAAAGGACGCTGGGTCGACAACGTGTTCATCGAGCGATTATGGCGTAGCTTGAAATATGAGGAGGTTTACTTAAAAGCCTATACCACCCCCCGAGAAGCTGAACTTGAAATCGGCCACTACATGGTGTTCTATAACGAAGAGCGTAACCATCAGGGACTCAATGACCTTACTCCTGATGAAGCCTACTTCGGCAGGCAAAGATACGCAGCATGAGCGGGATCAAACACTTAAAAAATTAGCTTGTGTGTCCAACCAATGGGGTCCACTTCTAAAGCGCCTCACCGCCCAACCTTTGGAAGCGCTTTTTAAACTGACAGCAGCCCATTGGACCCAGCAGGAAGATAGCGATGACAAATGGTTTGGCCTAAGTTTACTTTCAGTCGACGGCACTCAGTTC
>NZ_FIZY01000219.1 GCF_900060185.1 Grimontia marina
CTTGCCCCTCCCGCCAACCCCCGCCTCACGCTAACAACCCCTAAGCACATTCTTCTCCATCCTCTCCTCCTCGCTCCTTCCCCCCCCACTCCTCCCGCCCTCCCCCCCACCTCACCCCCTCCCCTATTCCACGACCACCCCCCCCCTCCTACCCCCCTCTCCCCCTCTTTCTCCCCTTCTCTTTCTTTCCCCCCTTCCTCCTTTTCCTTTTCTTCTCTTTTCTCTCCTCCCGTTTGTTTTTTCCCTTCCCTCTTCCTCTTTCTTTCTTTCTCTTTCTTCTCTTTTCCTTCTTCTCTTCCTTTCTATCTTTTTTTCTCTCTTTTTCCTCCTCCTTTCGTTTCTCTTTTTTCCCCCTTCATCTTCCTCTCCCTTCCCTTCTTAACTCTCCTCTCTCTTTCCTTCGTTTACTGTGATCCTTACACTTCCTTTTCAGTTGTTGATACCCGACTCTTACTTCTTCCCCATACCCCCTTCCTCTCCTCTCTCTCTTGCCCCTCTTTCCCTTTCTCTTTCCTTTCTTTTTCCCTTCCCCTCCCCTTCATCTTTTCCCCCCCCTCTTCCCCCTTTCCCTTCCTTCTATTCTCCCTTTACATCTTTCTAACCCATTCCGCTTGTCACTCGATATCTAGCCGCAAGATATGAGTTGAACGCAATTTCATTCACTTAAACCGACCGAGATCACGGTATTCTTGCAATTACTGTTA
>NZ_FIZY01000220.1 GCF_900060185.1 Grimontia marina
TGGTCAGTTGAACGGGCTTTAAACGCAGCTTGAAAATGATGGTTTCAATCCCTGCAGGGCGGCCTACCTCCAGCCCTGTGGCTGGGTCTTTATGCCGATAGATATACTCTCTGACAGCGTCCATTTTGGCGGTTGAAGGCAGGATGTCAGTATCACCGTCACACACAAACGTGAGGCCGACAGTGCTGCCACCTTGCCAGGCATCGTAGGCCCAGGCACGGGTCACTCCGGGCACTTCAGTTGCCCAGGCCATATAGTCATGAACAGCCCCACCCATCGGCGGGTATTGTTTGCGAAACCAAAGCCGTGCCAACAGCTCTGTAATCGGCTCGATGTCAGTGCCGCCGTCCATGGTGTTGACGGTCGCCTCACTGCCGATACCGGGGGAGGGGTTCACCAGTGTCAGGGTGTCATTGGCTGTCAGGTTCCCGGATGTTCCTGCCTGCTCGGCCTGTATCTCTGCCACCAGTTCGCCACCTGTAGGCAGTGCGCTCTCTGTGACTCGGTAACGCGTGCCGTCCCCGGAGGTGAGTACGCTATCAAGAGGCAGTTGGGCGTTATCGCTCGCGCTAAAGGTGGCGCTTCCATTGGCGTTTTGAGCCAGCTTTCGTGGCACGCCTTCATAGGCGGCCCTGGCTTCGATGGTGCTGTCGTCACTTTCTGCGGTTGGCACAATCTGTTTGGAAAGCCAAACCAGCT
>NZ_FIZY01000221.1 GCF_900060185.1 Grimontia marina
CCGGGGGTACTTACCGTGACGACGCAAAAGCGTTGGCCAAAATTACAAACAGCTTACGCTGTAATTTTGGAGTTGGCATTTATCCACGGGTAAACCCATGGTTTTATGTATGCACAGAATAAACGGTGCCCAGGAGAATAATCATTTAGTAAACGGTTCAGTTGTGACAGTAGAAGTAACATTCGTTGATGCTAGCCCTGCACAAACCATAGACGTTAGCATTGGTGAGGCGTCTGATAGGCTGGCAATCGACAGGCAAGCAGTGTGCAAGATTATCCAGTAAGTAATTGTGAGCCTTTTCTGAGTTTAATTCAGACTCTGGATACACTTTTTCATATAACATTAAGGCTCTGCCACCCATAGGGATACTGCCCCTAAGCACTTGAAATATTCCCTGCCCGTTGATAGAAGACCAATCGACAATGACAAGAGGGAGAGGGTTATGGCCAACCAAATGTTCAGTCATGAACTCATAAAAATAGAGCCGTTCACTATGCAAATAAGGGTGCCCATCTAACCTTTCAGCACGCTGTATATCGTGCTTCTTATCTGTATCAGAGCTATTTTTAAGACCCCGACCAAGGTATGTGACAGTCGTTCGTTGGTCACGCCTTCCCGATTCAACAAAAGTAAAAGCGGTCCTAAGCCTGACGTTGTGAATATCATGGTAAGTCGTTGCAATCTTAGAAAT
>NZ_FIZY01000222.1 GCF_900060185.1 Grimontia marina
TAGCCATAACCCGTGAAGGGTTTTTCTATGACCATATCGATGGTTTGAGGAAAGGTATAACGGCGAGGGCTCTCTAAATCAGCCTTATTCTCTAGAAAATCGCCCGTGCCTTGGGAATAGACAGCGACAAACCCTAAAGCAATACCCAATAGCGTCGCAGCGCTCCATCCCCAAAATCGTTTAGGCGTTGAAAATTTAGACAAGTAAGGCAGAACAAAAAGTGTTCCGAGTATCGCGCCAATCCAACCAGTGCGCGAGGCTAATATCACCAACAACGGCGCAGTTAGCAGTGGAGTGACATAAAGTAGGCTCACTTCGCTGAGATGCTGATTGTATTTCTTCGGTTGACTAGCCAGTAAATAGCCAGATATAACCAGCCCTGTCGCGAGAAAGCTCGCCATCACATTCGGTTGCTGAAAAATGCCGTAAGGGCGGTTGATAAGGGAGTCGTAGCCAAAAATATTCTCGGGTGAAAGCAAAAAGTATTGATACAGAGCAAATAGGGCTTCAATCAATGCCGCGAGTACGATAAACCAGAGCAATCGCTGCTTATGTTTGTTGCTAAAACGAAATTGTTGCAGCAATACAAAAAAAAGCAGCCCAGTCCATAACCCGAGCATTCGACTCAGCGATGCGTCAATTTGAGCATTCGTGTAAAGCAGCGGAACCGTCATGATGGTACAACTGA
>NZ_FIZY01000223.1 GCF_900060185.1 Grimontia marina
GGTCACTGACCAGGATACCTCAACAACCGGGACTATCACGGTCACTGACCCTGACAGTGGCGAAACCGCCACCATCGGCAATACCACGATGGAAGGCAACTACGGCACCTTTGAACTGGTGGACGGCGAGTGGACGTACACCGTCGATCCGGACAAAGCCCAGTCTCTGCCAGAAGGACAGGAAGCCAACGACACCTTTACCCTCACCGCTTCTGACGGCTCAACCCATGAGATTGTGGTGACCGTGACCGGCACCAATGATGCGGCTGTCGTTACCGGCGATACCACCGGACAGGTCACTGACCAGGATACCTCAACAACCGGGACTATCACGGTCACTGACCCTGACAGTGGCGAAACCGCCACCATCGACAATGTCACCATGGAAGGCAACTACGGCACCTTTACGCTGGTGGATGGGAACTGGACCTACACGGTAGACCCAGACAAAGCGCAAGCCCTGCCGGAAGGTGAAGAGGCCAACGACACCTTTACCCTCACCGCTTCTGACGGTTCAACCCATGAGATTGTGGTGACCGTGACCGGCACCAATGATGCGGCTGTCGTCACCGGGGACACCACCGGACAGGTCACTGACCAGGATACCTCAACAACCGGGACTATCACGGTCACTGACCCTGACAGTGGCGAAACCGCCACCATCGGCAATACCACGAT
>NZ_FIZY01000224.1 GCF_900060185.1 Grimontia marina
AAGGTGAGGAAAAAAGGAGAAGAACAGTAAGATTGAAGAGGAGTGGGAAGGGAATGGGAGAATGGGGAAGAAACGAAAGAAGGATGAAGGATACAAGAAGAAAAGGATAGAGAGGGAGGGAAAGGAAAAGATAGAGATTGAAAGAGAAAAAGAGGAGGAAAAGATGAGAGAGAAAGAAGAAAAGTAGAAGGAAAAAAAATACGATGAGGGATATGAAAAAGAAAAGAGGAAAGAAGAATGAAAGAAAAAAAAGGAGAAAAAAGAAGAAGAAAGGAATGGGAGGAAGAAAGGAAAGAAAAAATGGAGGAGAAAAAGGAAAAAAAAGGGGGAGGGAAGGAAAGAAAGAGAAAAAAAAAAGGAAAGAAAAAGAGGAGAGAAAAGGTGGGTATGGAGTGATGGAAGAAAAAAAAAAGAAGAAGAAGAAGGAGAAAAAGAAGAGAAAAAGAAGGAAGTAGAAAGGTAAGGGTAAAAAAGTGTGAAAGAAAAAAATGAAATGTAGTTGATTAGGTAGAATGATTAAAAGTTTTTAGGCAGAGATAAGAACATGAAATACGTAATATAAAATATATTTAAAAATGCCTTAAATCAAAGTGGCAGAGAAAGCTTAACGATTAATGTCCTTTTGGAAAATGACCAATACGAAAATAGGATTGTCGTGCGGGACAACGGTCAAGGT
>NZ_FIZY01000225.1 GCF_900060185.1 Grimontia marina
ATTCTTTGCACAACCGATTAAACTCGGTAAAGAGGGTGTCGAAGAAGTGTTGAGCTATGGTGCATTGAGTGCCTATGAACAAGCCGCGTTAGATGGAATGCTGACAACACTGAAAGGTGATATTCAACTGGGTGTTGATTTCGCCAAATAAAGAGTAACCTTATCTTATACAAAAATGCCGCTTGCTCATCCAAGCGGCATTTTTTATGGTTTTTACCGATATTTTTGTATGATGATGCTTTGAACTGTGTAATATGCGGTTTTTTTTACTGAGCAGTGCACTATTTTCGTCGTGAACTTATAAACTCTTTGATCCCTAGCAATGAATTTGACTATTGACTCACTATCTCAGTGACCGCGACCACATAGGGATTGATGTTTGGTAAATATGTTCTCTAAAATAGCGCCTTCTTCTAATGTGTCGATACTCACTGGATAGTTCCCATGGATAATAAGCTTGGTTTGGGCTCACTGACAGCACTGGTCATTGGTTCAATGATTGGCGCTGGTGTTTTTAGCCTGCCACAAAACATGGCCTCAGTCGCTAGCCCTTTGGCGGTCATGATCGGCTGGGGGATTACTGGCGTTGGTATGATCTTCCTTGCGCTCTCTTTTCAACAACTTGCCATCCATAAACCTCATATCAATAGTGGTGTATTTGGTTTTGCTCG
>NZ_FIZY01000226.1 GCF_900060185.1 Grimontia marina
ACGGCACCGGCACCGGCGCCCCGGCGGCGCCGACGGTCGAGATTACCGAAGATGCCAACGATGATGGTTACATCAACGATGACGAGCTGGACGGTCAGGTGGACATCACCATCACCCTGGGCGCGGGTACGGCTGTGGGTGACACCATTGTGGTTACCGACCAGGATGGCAACACCCTGTTCTCCGGCCCGGTCACTCAGGAGATGCTGGATAACGGCCTTGACCTCAGCATTGACCCACCGGCCACCGGCACCACGCTGGAAGTGACCGCCACCATTACTGACCCGGCGGGCAACAGCGCACAAGGCAGCGACTCCGCCACCCTGGATTACGGCGTGGGCAGCGGCGCACCGAGTGCACCGACTGTAGTCATTGATGAAGATGCCAACAATGATGGCCTGATTAATGATGCGGAGCTTGATGGCGACATCAACATCACCGTCACTCTGGGCGCAGGGACCGCCGTGGGCGATAGCCTGATTGTCACCGATCAGGATGGCAATGCGCTGTTTAACGGCACTGTGACCCAGGACATGCTGGACAACGGCGTGCCGGTCACCATGACCGCCCCGGCCACTGGCACCACCATCACAGTGACCGCCACCGTGACCGACCCGGCGGGCAACACCGCCAATGGCAGTGACAGTGCGACACTGGATTACGGCGACAG
>NZ_FIZY01000227.1 GCF_900060185.1 Grimontia marina
GGGCCATACTAGTACTGGATGCATCTGCAGGATATCGCGGCCGCACGCCCATATAAACGATCGGATAAATAGCTGAATTTCCATGCCTTACGCGGTTGTCAGGACACAAGCACCATAAAGAAACAAGGGTTGGTCCGGAAGCCTTTAGCCAAGTTTAGCCACCCTGAAAGTATCTCTGGGAGGTGTGGAGGGAAAAACTGCTGTGATTTTAAACCTAAAAGTAACTTAACTCATAATAAGTTGGTAGTTAGACCACATGAAAAAATTGCTTTTGTTGGCCCAGTTCTGTTGATCTTTGAACCATGGTGGGAAAAGTGTAGTTTTAGTCAGTCTGAAGCTGCCATGTAACCAGTGCAAATGAGATAGTGAGTTACATAAACAATATACTTTGTGCTTTTTTTACTGCGCTGGTACATTTTAATGAAAGCAACTAAAAGGGAATCCCAAAATTGCATTTAGGGGGTCAGGCCAGGGCAATCTGTTGGGATATTTAATGACACACCTGGGGAGACTTTACAATAACTCTTTTTAAATCCATCTCCATTTAACTGGCTCTTAAAAGTTTGTACCATGATAATTTACTATCCAGGCAACAGCACAGACTAGACGAGCGCGAACCCCTTAACAGGCTAAGTGCGAGCGGATCCCCCGGGCCATACTAGT
>NZ_FIZY01000228.1 GCF_900060185.1 Grimontia marina
TGACCGACCAGGATGGCAACGTCATCTTCTCCGGCACCGTGACTCAGGACATGCTGGATAATGGTCTGGATCTGAGCATAGATCCGCCTGCCACCGGCACCAATCTGGTGGTCACGGCCACCGTCACCACGCCATCGGGCAACACTGCCGAGGGCTCAGACAATGCCACCCTGGATTACGGCTCAGGCAGCGGTGCCCCGGCGGCACCGAGCGTGGTGATTACCGAAGACGCCGACAACGACGGCTACATTAATGACGCCGAACTTAATGGCCAGATAGACATTACCGTGACCCTGGGGGCCGGCACTGCCGTGGGCGATACCGTCACCGTCACCGATCAGGATGGCACCACCCTGTTCAGCGGCCCGGTCACCCAGGCCATGCTGGATAACGGTCTAAGCCTCACACTGAATGCGCCGGCAGCGGGTACTACCCTTACTATCACCGCCACCGTGACTGATCCGGCGGGCAACACGGCCCAAGGCAGCGACAGCGCAGTACTGGATTACGGCAGCACGGCACCTGGCGCACCAGTAGTCACCATTACCGAAGATGCCAACAACGACGGCTACATCAATGATGCCGAGCTCAGTGGTCAGGTAGACATCACCGTGACCCTGGGAGCAGGCACTGCCGTGGGCGATACCGTCACCGTGACCGACC
>NZ_FIZY01000229.1 GCF_900060185.1 Grimontia marina
TCAATTTCTTTTAGTGATACACTTTTTAGCTGTGCAATGTAAGCCGCAACCTTAACAACGTAGGCAGGCTGATTTTTCTGACCTCGGTGTGGAACGGGGGCAAGATAAGGGGAATCAGTTTCGATCAGCAAGCGTTCCAAGGGCAGCGCCTTCACAACTTCTTTTAATTCTGTCGCTTGTCTAAACGTAACAATACCTGAAATGGATATATAAAAACCAAGCTCTATAGCGGCTTGTGCAAAGGTAAGTTCTTCAGTAAAACAATGGATAACCCCACCGCACTTTTCTGCCCCACCATCACGGAGCATTTCAAGCGTATCGGCCCGGGCATTTCGTGTATGAATGATCAAAGGTTTGTTGAGGGCAACCGCGGTTTCAATGTGCTGTGAAAACCGTAACTTCTGCAGCTCAGCCGTTTCCGGTTGATAGTGATAATCTAGCCCCGTTTCGCCAATAGCCACCACTTTAGGATGACTCGCGTATTGATGGAAGCGGCTCAATTCAAAATGACTTTCAACGTCAAGTGGATGAACACCACAAGAAGCATGAACATTATCAAAGGGCTGAATAAGCTCTAACATTGGTTCAAAAGAATCCAGCGTTACGCCAACAGAAAGCAATTGCTTAACATTGGCTTGACGAGCTTTTTCTACTACATCAGC
>NZ_FIZY01000230.1 GCF_900060185.1 Grimontia marina
TTATCATTGTTTCGTTTTCCATATCAAAGCGCGATGACCTAGATATATTACAGAAGTCACTTCAAATTTTAATCATTTGGCTTTTACCTTTAATTTCTTCCTTCTGTTTTTTTCTTTTTCTTACTATCCAATTTTATTTCAACATTCCTGCCTTTGTTTTTTTTTCTGCTTTTTCTCTTTTCTTCCTTTTCTTCTCTTTTTCTACCTCGTCTTTTACGCCTTCATCCCTCTTCTTCTCTCCTTTCTCTTCCTCTTTTCTTTTCCCTTTCTCCCCTCTTTCCCCCTTTCTTACTTTTTTCCTCTTTTCTTCCTTTCCCTTCCTGTTTTTCTTCCTTTCCGTCCTCTCCCCCTTTCTTTTCCTTCTCTCTCGCTTTTTACTTCCATCTTCTTCTTTCCTTCCTGCCCCTTTTTTTCTTCCCCTTTATTTTTATTTCTTGCTCCTTTTCTCTCTTTTTCTCTATTTCTCCTATTTCCTCTGCTCTTCTTTCTCTCTTCCTCTCCCTTCTTCCCTTTTCCCTCTTTCCCTTTTTTTCCGTCCTCTCCCTTCTTTTCGCTCTTTACCTCTCCCTTTTTCTTTTCTCCCCTCTCTTTTCTTCCTTTCCCTCTTTTCCTTTTCTTTCACTTTTCTCTCTTGTTTCTCTTCCTTTTCATCTTCTCTTTC
>NZ_FIZY01000231.1 GCF_900060185.1 Grimontia marina
AGGTTCAATTGCTTTGTGGTCGATTAAAGAAGATCAATTTGTTAATAGTGATTGGCAGAATTTAAGAAATAAGATCCCGCCACAATATTTGATGAACGCTAAAAATTACGTGTGTCCTCCGGCTGATTTTTTAAAATCACTCGTAGGTAAAAAAAATGTGTTGGGATGGACACTAAAAGAACTGGCTACACGCTTACGGTGCTCACCAGAGCAGTTAGGCGCAGACATTAAGCGCGAAAAAGTGAGCTTTCTTACTTTTAGCGCAATATTGATGTATTGCGGCTATAAACCGCATGAAGTATTTGGACTAACACCGAATGAAAAAGAAAATCGGGTGTTACTGAGTGAAGTTATAAACCAATACATAAACGATAAGAACGCGCTACACGCCAAACATCAAAACGAGCTTAAAGATCTTGCGCTTCGATATTTGGAAGCAACTCCAGAGCTAAAAAAAGCGGAAGGACAGGGGCTACCTAAGCAAGATTTAGAAAGTTATGAGGAAGAATAATTATGACAAAAAATCAACTGAACATGTTTATGATCGCCGCCGCTTCTCTAATTTTAATGCTATACGGTATAAAAATTGATCACTTAATTAGTTTTGTAATGGTTGGAAGTGGGGGCGTTTTCTTTTTATTTAGCTTTTATG
>NZ_FIZY01000232.1 GCF_900060185.1 Grimontia marina
TTCTCACCAGCCTCACCGCTGGAGAAACCGCCACCATCAAGGTTGATGGTCACACCCAAATCAATGGCGCGCTGATAGCGACCGTGGATGAAGACGGCAAAGACGCAGGAAACCTGACGTTAGAAACAGAGACTCTGGGCTTCAGTGACCTGAAAAACACCACCTACGCACAGAACAGTGCCATGGGCATCAGCACCGGTGTGGGGATAGGTAACGAAACCGATGTTGACGGAAAAACGACCGACAACACCGAGGTCGATTCCACCTACAACAGCTCCACCCTGCAATACCAAAACAGCAGTGATTACAGCGTCACCAAAACCCTTGCAACAGTAGGTCAAGGCAATGTCACTGTGGGCGGCGACAGCAACAGTGACAGCCTGACGGCACTTAACCGCGATGTGGAGAACACGGAGAAAGACCTGTTCTCCATCGAGCGCAATGAGGGGAATGTGGATGTCACGGTTGACCATAGGCTGTTGACGGAGAGGGGGCGGCAGAGCATTAAAAATGACTTTGTGGACTCTTATGAATTCGGGGAAGACATTTATAGCGCTGCTGAGAAACTTAACGAGGACGACCGCGTTGGCTTACTGAGTTTCTGGAGTGCGCTGCACAACAATGCCGTCGGCACACAGCTTAAAAACCAGC
>NZ_FIZY01000233.1 GCF_900060185.1 Grimontia marina
AAAGAAGTTGTGGATAGTCCTATAAAGTTATTGAACCTGAGAAAGCGTATATCAAATATTAGTGTGTTTGGCACAGCTGGTGGCTCGGGTAATTTTCTGGTTAGTGCATATAAACAGATGCGCGAAATTGAAGCTGAGATAAATGACAGGAGGGGAGAAGTTAATGACCAGTCGAGTATCCCATTAACAAATTTTCGTGGAATTGAACTAAGAGATTTTCCTGCTGAAATTGCACGACTGGCTTTGATTATTGCGGAATATCAATGTGACCTGAAGTATCGAGGCCAAAAACTAGCGCTGGCTGAGTTTTTGCCTTTGGATGCAGAGAATTGGATTACTAGTGGTAATGCTCTAAGGATTGATTGGCGTTCAATTTGTCCACCTACAGGCACATCAGTAAAGGTTGTTGGTGATGATCTATTTGAGTCCCCTTTAGATCAAGCTGAAGTCGATTTTGAAAATGAGGGTGGTGAAACATATATATGTGGAAATCCGCCATATAAAGGAACTAAGAATCAAACAAAACAAGAAAAGGAAGACTTGAAAGCTGTATGCGGTAGATACACAAAAAGAAGCGGTACGCTTGATTATGTTGCAGGTTGGTTTGTTAAAGCTGCTGAATATGCTGAGAGCTCTAAAGCAG
>NZ_FIZY01000234.1 GCF_900060185.1 Grimontia marina
CAGGGTCAGTGACCGTGATAGTCCCGGTTGTTGAGGTATCCTGGTCAGTGACCTGTCCGGTGGTGTCCCCGGTGACGACAGCCGCATCATTGGTGCCGGTCACGGTCACCACAATCTCATGGGTTGAACCGTCAGAAGCGGTGAGGGTAAAGGTGTCGTTGGCCTCTTCACCTTCCGGCAGGGCTTGCGCTTTGTCTGGGTCTACCGTGTAGGTCCAGTTCCCATCCACCAGCGTAAAGGTGCCGTAGTTGCCTTCCATGGTGACATTGTCGATGGTGGCGGTGTCGCCACTGTCAGGGTCAGTGACCGTGATAGTCCCGGTTGTTGAGGTATCCTGGTCAGTGACCTGTGCGGTGGTATCGCCGGTGACCACCGCCGCATCATTGGTGCCGGTCACGGTCACCACAATCTCATGGGTTGAGCCGTCAGAAGCGGTGAGGGTAAAGGTGTCGTTGGCTTCCTGTCCTTCTGGCAGAGACTGGGCTTTGTCCGGATCGACGGTGTACGTCCACTCGCCGTCCACCAGTTCAAAGGTGCCGTAGTTGCCTTCCATCGTGGTATTGCCGATGGTGGCGGTTTCGCCACTGTCAGGGTCAGTGACCGTGATAGTCCCGGTTGTTGAGGTATCCTGGTCAGTGACC
>NZ_FIZY01000235.1 GCF_900060185.1 Grimontia marina
GTGTGTCCCATTCGTCTAGAGGCCTAGGACACCGCCCTTTCACGGCGGTAACAGGGGTTCGACTCCCCTATGGGACGCCACTGGGTCGTTAGCTCAGTTGGTAGAGCAGTTGACTTTTAATCAATTGGTCGCAGGTTCGAATCCTGCACGACCCACCATCTTCTCCACAGAGGATGTAAAACTCAGTTTGGGTTTTGCCTTTTTAAAGGTGAAAGCAAACATATGTGGGCGATTAGCTCAGTTGGGAGAGCACCTCCCTTACAAGGAGGGGGTCACTGGTTCGAGCCCGGTATCGCCCACCACTTTTCCTTTATGCTGCGTTGAAGGCTTTCTCGTTTAGCGAACTAAACGTCGAAACACTTCGCCTTGCCTAAAGAAAAAGCACACTCTCTAATCATTTTCTGCAATGGACTCGCAGACCCTTTAAATAACATTTACAGGGTGCGAACTTTTGCTGCCCCAATCCGGGAAGAAAGTCATTAGAAAGTGGTTTTTGTGCCACGTTCTCTTTACGAGAAATGCTCTTTAAAAATCTGGAAAGCTGACTAAACAAACTCAAATGAGTTTGTTTGTAAAAGTTCTCAAATGTTGACTCTACGGAGTTAACACCAAACACATTCAAGTGTTCTTGGTTTCATC
>NZ_FIZY01000236.1 GCF_900060185.1 Grimontia marina
CAGAGATACAGGCCCGGGGATTGACGACGCCATTTCTTATAAAATTTTCGATGACTTTTTCTCTTATCAAAAAAGCGGAGGCAGCGGTCTTGGGCTCGGCTATTGCCAGCGTGTCATGCGCTCTTTTGGCGGCCGAGTTGAATGCAAATCGAAACTGGGGGAGTTTACGGAATTCCACTTATACTTTCCTATGGTACCCAATGCTCCCCAAGCCGACTCGCTTCGTACTCCTGATTTCAAAGGTTGGCAACAGCCTAAAACGAAGACAGAGCAAAGAACCGTTGACGATATACAACCCATCGATCAGCCATTTCTAATAAATAACAAAGCACCCACAGTACTCATCGTTGACGATAAAGAAGTACAACGCTCACTAGTTCAAATGTATCTGAACCAACTTGGCGTTAACAACTTGCAGGCAAACAACGGTGAAAATGCAGTAGAAATCTTTAAAGCGAATTGCATCGATTTGATTTTGATGGATATTCAAATGCCAGTTATGAATGGTTTTGAAGCCAGCCAAATCATTAAGGCACATTCTCCGCAGATTCCGATCATTGCGCTGTCAGGTGAATCTGGCGAACGTGAGCTAGAAATGATTAGCAAGCTGATGGACGGCCGCTTAGAGAAAC
>NZ_FIZY01000237.1 GCF_900060185.1 Grimontia marina
TAGTGCGTTCTGAAATGTTGGAAGTGCTGAGCTCGGAATACATCAAATTTGCTAAAGATAAAGGCTTGGCATTGAACAAAATTTACTACCAACATGCCCTTAAAAATACCATGTTACCGGTGCTAACCGTCGGCGGTGTACAAATTGGGACTATGGTGGCCTACACCATCTTAACCGAGACTGTTTTTCAGTGGCCGGGGACGGGCTTTCTTTTCCTTGAAGCGATCAACCGAGTTGATACTCCGCTGATCACCGCTTACGTCATATTCGTTGGCCTGATTTTTGTTGTCACCAACACCATTGTCGATCTGTTATACGGTCTGATTAACCCGACTGTGAACCTTACTGGAAAAGGAGCTTAATCATGAGCCAATTTGCTGCTGCTCCATCCCGTTGGGAGCGTTTTAAACAGTCTGATTTTTTGTACTATTTCTTGCGTGATAAAGTGGCGATGACCAGCTTCGTCATCTTTTTGGTATTCTTAACTTTGTCTGTCGCTGCGCCACTCATTGCCACCAGTACCCCTTCCGCCTTATCATGTATTATCCGAGGGGTGGATGATTGACTCCCTTCTGGCTGGACGGGGGCCGTGGGCGTCTTTGTGTTTGGCCGGGTTGGTAAGGGCGCTTGAC
>NZ_FIZY01000238.1 GCF_900060185.1 Grimontia marina
GGTATTCCCCGACGCGTGATAGCCTGTGGTGGCATACGCCTCCAGACTACGCAGATCCAGGGTATGGTCACCACTCATCAGTGGCTCTTCCTCTGACGCGGTCAACGCCACGTATTCCGACCAGTTACTGACCCCGTCACTGTCTGCATCCTGCCCCGTATCGGCCACCATCAGGTCACTGCCCAATGCCGCTTCAACCCCATCAGGAATGCCATCACCGTCGCTGTCAGCACGGCACGCATTGCTCGGGGCCTGTGTACCGCTCACGCCCAGCTCATCGCCGTCGCTCAGCCCGTCACCGTCCGTATCTGCTAACGTACTGTCGGTACACATCGCCAGTTCATGCCGGTCCGGGATACCGTCTCCGTCTGTGTCCGCCAGTGCCTCAGCCGGGCTCAGCAGACCGTCCGCCGACAACAACGCATCAAACTCGCCACTCGCCACGTTCTCTACCCAGCGGCCCTTCGCGCGGCTGAAGTCGTAGTACGCCAATAAATCTGCTTCGCCCGCCACCGGTGGCGTCAGCATGTAACCCTGCACCTCACTCCCGCTCAGTGCACGGCCCCACACCTGAACATCGTCTACCTGCCCGTTGATAAAGCTGTCTGCACCCTGCTCGCCGTTACGTGCAC
>NZ_FIZY01000239.1 GCF_900060185.1 Grimontia marina
GCTGTCAGAGAGTATATCTATCGGCATAAAGACCCAGCCACAGGGCTGGAGGTAGGCCGCCCTGCAGGGATTGAAACCATCATTTTCAAGCTGCGTTTAAAGCCCGTTCAACTGACCATTAAGCTCACCCCGGATAACAGCGACACACGCGCGGCTGTCATCGCGCAACTGACGCGATTGGAGCGTTTACTGGCCCATCCCGGCAGCAGCTTGTTGCTCTCTCAGGTTCGCACCGCGATTGGCACCGCACCTGGACTTGTCGATTACACCACCCACTGGACAGTGACATCACCAGCCAAAGCGATGAGCTTATCACTTTCGAGGTACCGCAATGGATAGAGTGACGCGCGCACAATCCACCGATGCCTGGTTAGATGTGTTGCAACAACTGATGCCTCAAGGCATTGCTTGGCCTCGGGATTTGGAAGCCAACCAAACGCGACTTCTTCGGGCTCTGGCCACAAGCCTTGCGGATATCGATGCCCTAACCGATGCCCTGCAACAGGAAACCACCCCTGAACAATCTCACCTTTTACTGGGTGAATATGAGCAATATCTCGGGCTGCCCGAGTGCATTGAACAGTCTTTGTCATTGTCGGAAAGACAAGCGACAGCGGTGGAGAAAGACC
>NZ_FIZY01000240.1 GCF_900060185.1 Grimontia marina
AGAGGATGCATTGATTTTGTGGGTTACGGCAAAATGAGTGTGAAAACGCGAAGTTTCTTATAGTGACAGCAATCGTTTGCTATTTGTTGGCTTTGTCCTCTGTAGTGTGCTTTTAATCACTTTTAGCTCCGGCTATGGTAAGCATCTCGCGACTTTTAATTGTGATTGGGTTGTTAATTTTGACAATTCATCTTGTTTCGAACTTGTTAATCCGCCCGAGCGGGCGCATTCTTGTTCACTATTGGAAACATGGTTTCCTCTTCTTTGGACATAATAGCCAACATTTGGTGGTGAATTCCCTGCTGGGTCGGCTGAAATGGAGATAAAAATGACTCAAGAACATGCAAATCAAACACTACTCACTACTCCTTTACATGCGCTGCACATCGAAGTTGGAGCGAAGATGGTGCCATTTGCTGGCTATGACATGCCCGTTCAGTACCCATTAGGGGTAAAGAAAGGGCATTTGCATACTCGCGAGGCGGCTGGTTTGTTTGATGTTTCGCATATGGGCCAACTTCGTTTGCATGGAGCCAATGCCGCGCAAGCATTGGAGTCATTGGTTCCTGTCGATATTATTGACTTACCAGCAGGCAAGCAGCGTTACGCCTTTTTCACTAATG
>NZ_FIZY01000241.1 GCF_900060185.1 Grimontia marina
TTTGAAACTAACTTTGGACGATTAAAAACAGCGCTTCGATCCTGGGAAATCGCAAAAATCACAGACAATAATGATCGCTGGCTTTTACTCAGTGACACCTTTGATAAAGTGGATAATACCGACCTACGCCAGCTGCTGAATCAAGCTATTTCTCTACAGAAACAACGTACTGCACGCTATGAAGCGGAAGCGATGAAATCATTATCTGATGTAGAAAATGTCATTGTAACCTTATCATTACTGGGGGTAGTCTTTGGCTTGCTGCTAGGAGGCTGGTTACTGCGTACCTTATCCAAACCGTTAGCGGAGCTGCTAAAAAGCACTTCATCTTTAGAACAAGGCCATCTTAACCATCGAGTATCGGTCAGCGGGCCAAGTGAGCCCAGAACCCTAGCGCAGCATTTTAATTACATGGCACAAAGCCTTGAAAATGCGCAGCAAAAAGAGATCGCTTCGCGTCAACTCATTGAGCGAGAAGTCACCGCACGCACCCAAGAACTCGCCAATGCACTCGAAACATTGGAGCAAGCTAAACGTCAGCAGAAAGAGTTTTTTGCGAACGTCAGCCATGAATTGCGTACTCCCGCAACGGCCATTTTAGGAGAAGCGCAAATTACCCTTC
>NZ_FIZY01000242.1 GCF_900060185.1 Grimontia marina
TGAGCTGATGCCAATACTGCTCAGGTATTTAGGCACCACCATGGAGATGGCGACTTGGGGCTTAGTGTTTGCTTTGATCCTGTCGGTCATTTTAGCCAATATTCGTGTATTCAAAGTGCCCATTTTGGATCCGCTAAGCCAACTGTACATCAGCTTTTTCCGCGGCACTCCCCTGCTGGTACAACTATTTCTACTCTACTATGGTCTGCCACAAGTGTTACCGTGGATGGTCGGTTTAAATGCATTTAGCGCCGCGGTGATCGGGCTAACTCTTCACTTCGCCGCTTATATGGCAGAAAGTATTCGCGCCGCCATTTTGGGTATTGATCGCAGCCAAATGGAAGCGAGTTTGTCTGTGGGTATGACCACAAGCCAAGCAATGCGCCGCATTATTTTGCCGCAAGCTACTCGTATCGCGTTGCCATCATTAATGAATTACTTCATTGATATGATCAAATCGACCTCATTAGCTTTTACATTAGGAGTCGCTGAGATCATGGCCAGAGCGCAGATGGAAGCTTCGTCAAGCTTTCGCTTCTTTGAAGCTTTCCTCGCCGTTGCATTAATTTACTGGGCCGTAGTGGTGGTACTGACTCGGGTACAAATTTGGGCTGAA
>NZ_FIZY01000243.1 GCF_900060185.1 Grimontia marina
ACGATCATAACGTTCCTGAATTTCGCTCAAAAGGCGGTCAAAGTTAACATATAAAAACTGGAGTGGAAAAGGAGGAAGGAGGAGAGGGGAGAGGTAGGAAGAGAGGGAGGAGAGGAAGAGGGGAGAGGAGGGAGGGGGGAAGAAGAGAGGGAAAAGAGAGAGAAAAGAAGAGAAGAAGAAAGGGGAGGAGGAAAAAAATCAGAGGAGAAAAGAAGAAAGTCAGGAAGGAGGAGAAAAAAAGAGAGGAGGGAAGAGAGGGAAAGGAAAGGGAAAAAAGGGAGGAAGAAGGGGGGAGGGGGGGAGAGGGGGGAAGAGGGAAGAAGAGGTGGAAGGGGGAACAGGTAACCAGTCGGGGGAGAGAGGTTGTTGGGACGCACGACACCTTGCAGGGATCTGGATGATGACGAAAGGAAGGGAGGAAGGGGGGGAGAGGAGAAAAGAGGAGGGGGGGGGGAAGGAGGGGAGGGGAAAAAAAAAGGGAGAAGGGAGGAAGGGAAAAAAAGGAGGAGGAGGAAGAGGGAAAGAGGAGGGAGGAGAGGATGGGAAAAATAAATGAGAAGAGAAGAAAAGGGGAAAAAGTGGGTGGGGAGGAGGAGGTAAGAATAATTGGAGGGG
>NZ_FIZY01000244.1 GCF_900060185.1 Grimontia marina
ACCACTTCGGTCCAGGTAATGGTGCCATTGTTGTAGCTAAAGCCGGATACGGCATTACCGTTGCCGTCAACCACCACAGGGTTACCGTTGTTGTCGAGTGACAGGAATACCAGGGAGGTGGTGCCGCCATTGTTAATGGTCAGGTTGATTTGACCACCGGCAACCAGCTCATCGTGGTCAACGACTACCTGCAGCTGCACATTGTCATTGCCCAGCTCAGACGCGTTAATCACACCGTCGTCAGGGTTGTTGTCATCGACGATGGTGACAGTCGGTGCCGTGGTGTTGGCGGTGGTATCAATTTCCGCCGTATCGCTGCCGGCATCGGAGACGTTACCGTCACTGTCGGTCTGGGTCGCCGATACCGTAATGGTATTGCCTTCGGCAACCACTTCGGTCCAGGTAATGGTGCCATTGTTGTAGCTAAAGCCGGATACGGCATTACCGTTGCCGTCAACCACCACAGGGTTACCGTTGTTGTCGAGTGACAGGAATACCAGGGAGGTGGTGCCGCCATTGTTAATGGTCAGGTTGATTTGACCACCGGCAACCAGCTCATCGTGGTCAACGACTACCTGCAGCTGCACATTGTCATTGCCCAGCTCAGACGCGTT
>NZ_FIZY01000245.1 GCF_900060185.1 Grimontia marina
AAGGGTGAGATGCCCAATACCTTTTTGCCCGAGTTCTCTAATGGTTCGATCATGGATATTGGTTATTACTGTTTGGGCTCAGCCATTGAACTGTTTGGTGAGCCTAAATCGGTGCAAGCCCAAGCGCATTTACTGGAGACGGGGGTTGATGGTAACGGCAGTGTGATCTTAGGATATGACGGTTTTGATGTGCTATTACTGCATTCAAAAACCAGTGACTCCTATTTGCCGAGCGAAATTCAAGGTGAAGGGGCCGCACTGCACGTTGAGATGATCTCTACCTGCAACCGCATCACGAGAATTAACCGTGGTGGTCAAACCCAAGATCTGAGTATTGAGCAACACGCCAACCGCATGTTCTACGAAGCACAAAAATTTGCAGATCAGATACAGAACAAGACAATAGATGAGCGATGCAAATTACGCTCACTCACCGTTTCCAAATTATTGACAGAAATACGCCGCCAAACGGGCGTGATTTTTCCAACCGATAACCTGTAGTTTCATCGCACAGAGAAGAGAGCAAAAATAATGCAAGCTGAAGTAAAGTGGGTCGAAAATTTCAAGTTCTTGGGCCAATCCCAATCTGGTCATTCGGTGGTGATGGATGGC
>NZ_FIZY01000246.1 GCF_900060185.1 Grimontia marina
CTCCCCTTCTTTCCATCTTCCCCCTTCCTCTTTCCTTTCTTCCCCCCTTCCTCCTTTTTCTTCCTTTCCTTTCTCTCCTTTCACCCTTTTTCCCTCCTCCTTCTTCTCTCTCCTTTCTCCTTTTTTTTTCTTTTTTTCTTTTTCCTCTTCTTCCTTCTTTCCTCTTTTTCCTTTTTTCTCTTCTTCTTCTTTTTCTTATACCTTTTTTTCTTCTTTTCACTCTTCTCCTTCTTTCTTCTAATACTTCCCTTTTTTTTTTACCTTTTCTCTCTTTCTTTTTCTCTCTTTCCTTTTTCCTTTTCCTTTTTCTTCCTCCTCTTTTCCCTTTCTTTTTTTTTTTTCCCCTCCCCTTCCCTTTTCTCCTCTTTTTTTTCTTTCCTCCCTTCTCCTTCCTTTTTTTTTCTTTCTCTTCTTTTTCCTCTTTCTTTTTTCCATTCTTTTTTGTATTCTCTTCCTCTTCTTTCTTCCCTCCCTTTTTCTTTTCTTTCTTTCTTCTCCCCTTTTTTCCCCCTGCCCTTCATCTTTCCTAACCCCCGTTATTTTTTCGCTTATTCTACTTTTCATTCTCCTCCCTCCTCCATTATCCCTTTTCTGTCTTTTCACCTCCCC
>NZ_FIZY01000247.1 GCF_900060185.1 Grimontia marina
AAAAGCTAAATTTTGCCAAACCGTCAGATGTGGGAAGAGCAGATCATCTTGAAATAAAATACCGACTTGCCGCTGATGTGCAGGCCGCAAAGTGATGTCGACATCGTCCAGTATGACTCTGCCTTGGAAGCTAAAATCCCTCCCCAAATGACCAGCAATTGCATTAAGTAGCGTTGACTTTCCGCAGCCGCTCGGCCCCATTAAGCTAACAATTTCACCAGGGGAGATGGTGATATTTAAATCCGATAAGAGAACTTCACCATTTTGTTTATGGATGGCGAGGTTTTCGAGGCAGAACATCATGAGTAATGGCTTCCTTGCGGGCAGTTTTTTTAACGATAGGGTTGATGGTACGGCGATGAATTTGTAGTCGGCTGATCACAATCGCCAAGGTGAAAAAAATCAAAGGCAGTAGGGCTTGCCAAATGGCATAGATAGCGGTGACTCTGCGGTCAAAGCCACTTGAGAGTGCAACGGCTTCGGTAGTAATAGTGGCGATCCTTCCTGCGCCGAGCATCAAAGTCGGCAAATATTGCGCTAAGCTCACACTCATTCCAATTGCTGCCGCGTAAACGATGGCTGGCAAGAGTTGCGGCGTTTTAATTTG
>NZ_FIZY01000248.1 GCF_900060185.1 Grimontia marina
TAAAAGAGTGATGCGGATATAAGTTATGCATATCAACTCTTACCTTCGTTTCATTTTGTTAACTCAATCATTCTATCCCTTCATTCAAGGGGTAAGATTAAGTATCGAATGAAGGAAGTGTTTATGGCTGTAAAAAAAATAAAATGCATTATTTTCGACTGCGAAGGCACCTTGGTGGATAGTGAGCATTTGTGCTGCGAAGCATTGGTTTATGTCTTAAACCAACTTGGATCCGATATTACTTTTTCACAACTGCGCAACCATTTTGAAGGCGGTAAAATTGCAGATATACTGTTGCAAGCACTTGAACATACGAACATTAACGCCGATCTTGATCTTTTAGAGAACCTTTATCGGGATAAAGTTAATGAGCTCTTCCAGCAATCTCTTTCACCCATGAATGGTGCGATAGAACTACTTGAGTATTTACGCCAGCAGGGTATTGAATACTGTGTCACCTCTAATGCACCTAAAGAAAAAATATCATCAATTTTACAACGGAGTGGTTTGCTTCCCTTGTTTGAAGGACGTATTTTTTCAGCCTTTGATGCGAATAGCTGTAAGCCTGAACCTGATTTGATTCGTTATTGTGCGATGAATATGGGAT
>NZ_FIZY01000249.1 GCF_900060185.1 Grimontia marina
ACAGTCCTCTTATGGCGTAGAAGACAGCCATTATGAATCAATGTCTCCTGCTTATCTGGCGGCGAATAGTTTACTTGCGGATAGCAGTGAGCTGCGCGCGGTTCAGCAGGTGAGCGGGGATGTAATGAATAAAATAGCACCTTATATCTGCACTCTCCCCACTGATGATTGGCGTTTGAATATCAATACCTTGGCCCCCGATCATGCCAAGTTATTGGTGGCGATGTTCAGCCCGCACTTAAGTGAAGGGGATGCAAAAAACTTACTCGAGAGCCGACCATTTGATGGTTGGGCATCGGTAGACAATTTTCTCGCAGAGGCCGCATTGGCCGCTGTGGAGAGCAAAGTGAAAGAAGAAGCGAAACAGTACCTAGCTGTCGATAGTGCTTATTTTGAACTGGATGCTCAAATCTTGGTTGATGACTCGCGAGTTCGTATTCGCAGTTTATTGTTTAGTGATAATAGAGAAACCGCAACGGTCATACGCCGTCGCTTTGGAGGGATCAGTGAGCGAGTTTCTGACCGTTCGGCTGAGTAGTCAACAAGACGCTGAAATACCTTGGCTGGTGTGGTCAACACAGCAGCAAGAAGTGATTGCCAGCGGT
>NZ_FIZY01000250.1 GCF_900060185.1 Grimontia marina
GGCATAGAGTAGGAGAAAGAGTTTATAAAAAAAAAAAAGAAAGGAGTGAAATTAATAGGGTTATACGAAGACAGAAAAAGAGATAGTAGTGAAGGCACTCTGCCAGATCATATGCTGGGAAAAGTAAGTGATGAACTTGAACTGGACCGTCTGGGTAAGTTGCAACATGTCTACATCGCCATGCAAATGCATGCAAAAGACCGCATTGCCCGCTACTGGAATCAATTTGCGTACACGACTACAACCACATACTTTTTACCGTTCTTTTTCTCTTACAACCTCCTGCACATCCGCTTTCAAACCCTTTTCCTTGTTCATACGCTTATCTTCCACGATACCCCCTTTATCGTCATTTCAGCTTTGGCACATCTTCTTGCATCTCTTTTCCTTTCCATCATTATCCTTCTCCTTTTTTCCCCATTTTTTCTGTTCTTTGCCATTGCCGTCTTTCTCTCATCCTCAGCTCCTTTTCTCTTTATTCAACCTCGCTTTTGTCTGTTTTTCTCCACTATCAATGTTTTGTAGTTCCTCTCCATGTCAGTATTTGCCACTGGTTTTGACCTTCAGCAAGCCATCAATGACTCCCCTCGTTTCCCCCCTTTTCG
>NZ_FIZY01000251.1 GCF_900060185.1 Grimontia marina
GTGTGTCCCATTCGTCTAGAGGCCTAGGACACCGCCCTTTCACGGCGGTAACAGGGGTTCGACTCCCCTATGGGACGCCACTGGGTCGTTAGCTCAGTTGGTAGAGCAGTTGACTTTTAATCAATTGGTCGCAGGTTCGAATCCTGCACGACCCACCATCTTCTCCACAGAGGATGTAAAACTCAGTTTGGGTTTTGCCTTTTCAAAGGTAAAAGCAAACATATGTGGGCGATTAGCTCAGTTGGGAGAGCACCTCCCTTACAAGGAGGGGGTCACTGGTTCGAGCCCGGTATCGCCCACCATTCTTTCTCCTGAAAGAACAAAACATCAGGGGGCTATAGCTCAGCTGGGAGAGCGCTTGATTTGCATTCAAGAGGTCTGCGGTTCGATCCCGCATAGCTCCACCACTCTTTAAGCACACTTCTCTTCGAACAGAGAATGGTGAGTGTTCTTAAAAAGTGGTTGTTCACTAGAACACATCACATGCTCTTTAAAAATCTGGAAAGCTGACTAAACAAACTCAAATGAGTTTGTTTGTAAAAGTTCTCAAATGTTGACTCTACGGAGTTAACACCAAACACATTCAAGTGTTCTTGGTTTCATC
>NZ_FIZY01000252.1 GCF_900060185.1 Grimontia marina
TTCCTAATAGTAGATCTCAAAGATAAGAGAAACTCAGTCCGCTTTGTGCGATCTGATCAATCGCCAAACCGAAACATACCGACAAAAGGACTGAGTGATGGCCATCATAGCACCGATACCTCGTGGCGAACGTCGTAGGATGAAAAAAGCGATACAGACTACCAAGGACAAGGATTATGCCCGCAGACTTATTGCTCTCATGCAACTCCACGAAGGCAAAACGATTGTCGATGTCTGCCGTATTATCAGTGCAGCCCGCTCCTCAGTGGGTAGGTGGATTGACTGGTTTACTCAAGGTGGTATGGATGCCCTGCACGCTTTGCCTGTTGGCAGACCGCCAACGCTTCCCGTTAGCGAAATGTGTGCGATGCTGACTATTCTGGTTCAGTTTTCCCCGCAGGATTTCGGTTATCAGCGAAGCCGCTGGAGTACAGAGCTTTTAACGATGCAGCTCAATGATGTATTCCAAAGTACAGTGGCGGCTTCTACGGTCAGGCGTTGGTTACCGAAAATCGGGATCGTCTGGCGTAGGGCGGCACCTACCCTCAATATTCGAGACCCTGACAAGGAAGAAAAGCTCGCTCAGATAAGTGAGGCGCTGGA
>NZ_FIZY01000253.1 GCF_900060185.1 Grimontia marina
GCTGCGTGATGTTGTGCTGTAGTGGTCGTGTTTGCTGCGGTTTGTGAGGAATGTATGAGAAGCCCAGGCTTGGATTATTAGCTGGCCTACATGAGAAGCTGATAACGCAGCAGAAGTGCCCCACAAACGCTGCCCGAATACTTCTGCTCTGACCGTCTTATGCTTTGTTAAGGCTTCTTCGTTTTTCATAACCACCCAGCACACACCTCGCCCCTCCTAAAACTCTTATTCCTATAACAAAATTCTACCACCAAAGTTCAACATCCCCTCCAACTGCTCTTTCCTTCTCTTTTTTCATTACAATTCACTTATCACCGATTCGTGTTTTACTTTTCTTCCTTTTCCTCTTCAATACTTTGTTTTCTATATATCTTTTTATATTTTTTCTTCTTCCTTCTTCCCTCTTTTCCTCCGTTTTTTCCTCTTCTTTTCCTTTCCTTTTCCTTCTTTTTATCCCCTCTTCTCTTTTCTTCTACTTCCTCCTCCCTTTTTTTTCCTTTCTCTCAACCGTCTACTGTATTTCTCTCTTCCCATCTTCCTTTTCCCTTGTTTTCTCCTTCTCTTCTGTTTCCCTTTTCCCCTTCTTATTTATCT
>NZ_FIZY01000254.1 GCF_900060185.1 Grimontia marina
TGGGCGACGGCACCGCAGTCGGTGACACCATCACGGTCACCGATCAGGATGGCAATGAGGTGTACACCGCCACCATTACCCAGGACATGCTGGACAATGGGCTTAGCCTGTCTATCCCGGCCCCGGCAGATGGCACTGCCATCACCCTGACTGCCACCGTTACCGATCCGGCGGGCAACACCGCCGAAGGCTCTGACAGTGCGGTACTGAGCAGCGGCCCGGCGGCCCCAACGGTCACCATTACCGAAGATGCCAACGACGATGGCTACATCAATGACGCTGAGCTCGACGGTCAGGTAAACATCACCATTACCCTGGCAGCCGGCACTGAAGTAGGTGACACCATTGAAGTGACTGACCAGGGTGGCAATGTCATCTTCTCCGGCCCGGTCACTCAGGAGATGCTGGATAATGGCCTCGACCTGAGCATCGATCCGCCTGCCACCGGCACTGAGCTGGAAATCACCGCCACGGTCACCGACAGCGCCGGCAACAGCGCCGAAGGCACTGACTCCGCCACCCTGGATTACGGCGTGGGCACCGGTGCCCCGGCGGCGCCGACTGTCGTGATTGATGAAGATGCCAACA
>NZ_FIZY01000255.1 GCF_900060185.1 Grimontia marina
TGTTGGCATCTTCATCAATCACGACAGTCGGCGCCGCCGGGGCACCGGTGCCCACGCCGTAATCCAGGGTGGCGGAGTCAGTGCCTTCGGCGCTGTTGCCGGCGCTGTCGGTGACCGTGGCGGTGATTTCCAGCTCAGTGCCGGTGGCAGGCGGATCGATGCTCAGGTCGAGGCCATTATCCAGCATCTCCTGAGTGACCGGGCCGGAGAAGATGACATTGCCACCCTGGTCAGTCACTTCAATGGTGTCACCTACTTCAGTGCCGGCTGCCAGGGTAATGGTGATGTTTACCTGACCGTCGAGCTCAGCGTCATTGATGTAGCCATCGTCGTTGGCATCTTCGGTAATGGTGACCGTTGGGGCCGCCGGGCCGCTGCTCAGTACCGCACTGTCAGAGCCTTCGGCGGTGTTGCCCGCCGGATCGGTAACGGTGGCAGTCAGGGTGATGGCGGTGCCATCTGCCGGGGCCGGGATAGACAGGCTAAGCCCATTGTCCAGCATGTCCTGGGTAATGGTGGCGGTGTACACCTCATTGCCATCCTGATCGGTGACCGTGATGGTGTCACCGACTGCGGTGCCGTCGCCCA
>NZ_FIZY01000256.1 GCF_900060185.1 Grimontia marina
TAGGTGGGCGTGTTAAAAATGAACCTCAAAATCCGCAAGGCAGCGATTCCGCGCAAGGTGGAGCGCTACCCCCTCAATACAATGAACCACCTATGGATTTTGATGATGACATTCCGTTCCGCGATTTTTTCGCTAGGGGATCTAGAACAGCTTATGCTTGTTCATAATACTAACTGAAACTAAAAGGCCGCATCACTGCGGCCTTTTTTATAACTTATTGAGTTAAAACATCACTACAGTATTTGGGCACTAAAAACGTTTTTCCTTTGTGAATTTCTTCAACCTGACAAATCGGTTCATTTGTCAACTTTGCCCGCCCCCATGCTAATAGTATTGAAATACAAATTGCTGATACTGGCTCTATTCTTAGTTTCATTTAATTTTATTCCTCATTCATTTTTAATGTAGAAAAGGCGATTAGTTGGTAGCTGCAACCCTTTCTATGGCTGGTTATTTGGTTTTTTCTCTTTGAATTTTTCCAGTTGCAAGAATTTCACATGCTTCTTTGTAATTTTTTGCGGCTTTTATACAAGCAACAGCAGCACGACTATAAGAAGGTAATATTTGATGCTGAATAACAT
>NZ_FIZY01000257.1 GCF_900060185.1 Grimontia marina
GGGGGATCCTTAAGTCGTGTCCTTCTCCTACGATCTTGTGAACGATGGATATTTTCTTTCTAAACTTTAAACAAACAGTGGAGAGATGTTGTTGTGTGTGGAACGACGCTTAGCCTACCGAGGAAGATCCAGACTACAATAGAATATGTGGCCAAAACTCTCCGCAACTTCAGCAGCAAAAAGGATATTATTGACATAACCTCCTCACAAAAAGTACACAAATGGCTAAATAACAGAGCCCCTCTTTTTACTAGGGAAATGGTGGATGTGGACTTTAGAATTTAAGATAATAAAGCTCTTGATCCCAATGTTATTTCCATGTGAGGGACATTAAATTGAGTAACCTTTGCCACATACCCTCTCCCAGAGTCCATTCTCTAAAACTTGAAGCTCCGCCCCTTTTTACGCACATTAGGCTTCCAATTACGGTCAATGGTCTTGAAGATTGGGAGCTTTTGAAGAGTAATAAGAACCATCACAAAAAGGAACCCAGAAGCCGGGAGTGTCTACCAAAAAAATTCAAGGGTTAAAAAAAAGTGACATTTTCTCCTGTTTTTTACACATGATTTTGAATGCTGATG
>NZ_FIZY01000258.1 GCF_900060185.1 Grimontia marina
CGACACTGGATTACGGCGACAGCGCCCCAACCGCGCCGACTGTGGTGATTACCGAAGATGCCAACAATGACGGCTACATCAATGATGCCGAACTCAATGGCCAGATAGACATTAGCGTCACCCTGGGCAGCGGCACCGACGTGGGTGACACCATCGAAGTGACCGACCAGGACGGTAACGTCATCTTCTCCGGCACGGTCACTCAGGACATGCTGGATAACGGTCTGCAGCTGGCCGTGGATGCACCGGCTACGGGCACCACGCTGGAAGTGACGGCGACCATTACTGACCCTGCCGGCAACAGCGCTGAAGGCTCAGACTCCGCCACCCTGGATTACGGCGCGGGCGGCGGCGCCCCTGCGGCCCCAGTCCTGACCATTACCGAAGATGCCAATAATGACGGCTATATCAATGATGATGAGCTCGATGGCGACATCAACTACACCATCGCCCTGGGCGACGGCACCGCAGTCGGTGACACCATCACGGTCACCGATCAGGATGGCAATGAGGTGTACACCGCCACCATTACCCAGGACATGCTGGACAATGGGCTTAGCCTGTCTATCCCGGCCCCGGC
>NZ_FIZY01000259.1 GCF_900060185.1 Grimontia marina
CGGTGCTATGATGGCCATTACTCAGTCCTTTTTGTGGGTTTTCTCTGTTTGGCGATAGATCAGATCGCGCAAACTGGACTGAGTTTCTCTTACCTTTGAGATCTACTATTAGGAACAGCTATTTAGTTCCTATGGAATTAAACTCAGCAACATTAGTAGAGAAATCTCTGAGAGAATTTAGCTTCGCCATACATTCCGATTGAACATTATTGAGCTTTGTCAGCCTCTTTTCATAATCAAAACTATCTATTCCCAAACAGAATTCAGCAGCTGATCTTTTAAGATTTTTTATGCCATAGTGTGTTGGCGTATTTGCTTGTATTTCAGACCATCCCCTTTTTTGTTCGATAAAGAACAGAGGAAAAATGCACTCTAAATAAAGAAGTGTTTCACTACCTTCATAAGTAACTACATTGGGTAGTTCCCATCCTATAAACTTAGCTAAATAGCTGTTCCTAATAGTAGATCTCAAAGATAAGAGAAACTCAGTCCGCTTTGTGCGATCTGATCAATCGCCAAACCGAAACATACCGACAAAAGGACTGAGTGATGGCCATCATAGCACCGATACCTCGTGGC
>NZ_FIZY01000260.1 GCF_900060185.1 Grimontia marina
CGAAACCCACTGGCGATATGGAAATCAAAACCAGCATCGTCAGCCGCTTTCTTTAAATCGAGCAAATCTTGGATCACCCCGGGGTGAACCAAGAAAGATTTCTGCCCAATCAGTACTGATGTTAAATGGGAGTCGGTTTGTCCGGTCAACTGCTCTGGAGTCATGAATTACACCAATAAATTCTCTAGGGTTTTTTGGTACATATCCGTCAGTTTCTCTAAATCGGCAATCTTAACGCACTCGTTAACTTTATGAATTGTCGCGTTAACAGGACCAAGTTCGACTACTTGTGCGCCCATCTGGGCAATAAAGCGTCCATCAGATGTGCCCCCTGTCGTCACTAGCTCTGGGGATTTGTGGTTCACCTCATCGACGGCTTTAACGACGGCAGTCAGTAATGAACCCGTATCGGTCAAGAAAGGTTGGCCGCTTAATGTCCAGCGTAATTCATAATCCAATCCATGGGCATCTAAGATAGAATGCACGCGGCGCTTGATCTCTTCATCGGTTAACTCGGTACTGAAACGGAAGTTAAACTGCACGTCAAACTCACCGGGGATGACGTTTGATGCCCCCGT
>NZ_FIZY01000261.1 GCF_900060185.1 Grimontia marina
CGTCATTCATGACAACATAATTTTTATGCGCAGCGCTATGAAGCGCGAACTTGCGGTGGCTTGATCAGCGACTCTGCTGGAATACCTAGCCCTTCATGAAGTTTCCAAATCATTTTTAGCGTGAGTGATCGCTTATGGTTTAGGATTTCATAAACACGATTGCTTTTACCTATCATGGGTTCAAGATCTTTAACCGTTAAGCCTTTGCGCTCCATCTCAAACTTTATTGCCTCAACAGGGTCTGGCAAATCCATTGGAAAATGCTTTGCTTCGTAGGCTTCAATTAACGTAACCAAAATGTCCAGCTTTTCGCCTTCGACGGTATCAGGCTCCGCCATCATTAGGTTTTCGATGTCGTTTAATGCCGCGCGGTAGTCGGCATCTGTTTTAATAGGTCTGATGTCCATTATATTTACCTCTTGTTACTACTTTTTGGCTTCAAATCGTTTGCACATCAATTTTTTATTCGGCTCGTCCATGAGCCTTACCCTTCGGGCTCGCGTTGCTCATGAAAATTCGTTCCCGACGAATTTTTCGTATTGTGCATGGCTGCCGATAAACCGTATGTAAACCACTT
>NZ_FIZY01000262.1 GCF_900060185.1 Grimontia marina
CTTCAACTCCCTGTGGGTCGGCTGTTTGTCAATAAGACGCTTCAGAGCTTCTCTCAACTGCTTTTCTGTTGAGCTTAATTCCGTTCTATCTGTCATGTCTTACGCCACCATTATCGTGTTTATAACTAAACTCCGCACATCTTCTGCAAACTCATACTTATCATGGTCGAATCCCAAATCATCCATGATCGCCTCTGCCGCTTTTACCTGCATAAAGTATTTAGTTGCGGCACTGGAGTTCAATTCACCGCATTCTTTTAGAAACTCAATATTTCTCATCGCATCCATGCGAGAAGATTCGGCATAAACAGCGTTTTCAATAAAATCGTATTCGCAGTCCACACACTCACTTAAATCAATATTGATGCGCATTGAACATTGAGTGTTGGTGCAATACATACTAGGAGCAACAGCATGTAAGTGCGCCTTACCGTTAGTTAACTGATCAATCCAATAATCAATTGATAACTTGCGTTTGTTTACCCAATTTTCAAAATAGCTTTCACCTTCACGACTGATTTCAGCAACCATTGCTTGACCTTTGCCACCTGCAATCCGTTCACCGTTCGCCATTTT
>NZ_FIZY01000263.1 GCF_900060185.1 Grimontia marina
AAAGTGAAAGTCATCAGCATGAAAAGTCGTAGCGACTACAAAAGACAGTTGATTATCATGGATTTTGATCTTGAAGTGAGCAACATCGAAGCGCTGTCACGAGGAGCAAGGCGAGTAGAACAGATCAAAGATGTCATGCTGGTGAAACGCCTAGGCTAAATTTCATATCACAGTAACACTCTTATTGGCGTGAATCGCAATTAAATCGCGACGCAAGCGCCTTAGGTTTTCAAAGGCGAGTGGCAATGACTGCTCGCTTTTTTATTTTAAATATTGATGTAAGGAGCGGATAAATGAGCCACCCAATCGAACAACTGGAACAGATCATGGCACAGTTGCGTGACCCAAAAACAGGTTGTCCTTGGGATATCAAGCAAACTTTTGACACGGTTGTTCCTTACACAATCGAAGAGACCTATGAAGTGGTGGAAGCGATCCACAACCAAGATTGGCCTAATCTCAAAGAAGAATTGGGTGACTTGCTGTTTCAAGTTATTTTTTATAGTCAAATGGCGAAAGAGCAAGGGTTGTTTGATTTCTCGCAAGTTGTTGAAACGGTGAATGAAAAACTTACG
>NZ_FIZY01000264.1 GCF_900060185.1 Grimontia marina
AAAAAGGGGGCAATGAGTTTCAAGGTACGGTGACAACGTTTAAGCAAGCTCTAGAGCCATTTTCAAGACCAAATATTGCTCGAAATCTTGAGCGATGTGATTTTACGCATTTGAACTTTAAAGCCGATAAACCGTTTTCTTTGTATCTTTTCATTCCTGCAAACGATGTTTCAAGAATGGCCCCGATTATTCGTATGCTGGTCGAATATCTAGTGAATGAATTTTTATCACTCACAGATCAAAGTATTATCGGTGCTCAGCATGTTGTTTTTGCGATGGATGAATTTCCGCGCATGGGGTATATGAAAGCATTAAAAGAAGCGCCCGCGCTTCAACGTTCCTATAACATGTCTTCAATATTTGTCGCGCAAGATAAAAACCAGTTAGAAACGACTTACGGAAAAGGAAGCTTTGACCAATTTGTAACAACCACCGACTTTAAGGTTGTGTTTCGTCAAAATGAAGACACAACAGCCGCTAGATTTAGCACGCTGGTAGGTAAAACAACCCGACGCAAAAAGAGCGTTAGTCGGCGGGATTTAGATTTGTTGGGTAGTAGCTCTGAAAGTAAAGAG
>NZ_FIZY01000265.1 GCF_900060185.1 Grimontia marina
TAATCCTTGCAGTGCAGAGACGAGTTTGAGTGCTTTGTCGGCAACCTCTGCATAGGTGTATTCAACAAATTGTCGGTCAATAATTTGTCTTAAATAAACTTGATTGGGGCGCTCCGCTGCCCATTTCAAGATCATTTCATTCGGTGGTGGGAGAGCACAAGTTGCTTTGCTTAACTCGTTAGGCTGAATCATTCTCTAACTCCATGTTAGTGGCAAAAGTATTATCGTTTTTATGTTAACGCTTTGTTAACTCTAGCATGATGAAATGATTAGGTAAAAGAAGATTGTGGTTACTAAACGTTAAAGTTGCGCGCTGGATTCACTTTCTTATTTTGACACTCCTAACTCCGAGTAGCGTTTATTTCTGTTCAGTTGATTCTATCCTTCGGGTCAATTTCTGGGTGGGTATCAATCACTTGTTTTAAGTACTCTTGATGATAACGAAGGGCATTGACACAGTGTTTATCAAGCTTGCCGCTCACGACCATTTTTTCCAGCTCGAGAAGGGCGAAAGGAACAGACCAAGCTTGTCTGTATGGACGATGACTTGTTAAGGCATCAAAGACGTT
>NZ_FIZY01000266.1 GCF_900060185.1 Grimontia marina
AATTACGTGAGCTCTCGCAAGATACGCGATATGAACTTATCAAGGCGATGTGGCAAGTGGCGCACTCGGACGGTGAGATAGACCCACTCGAAGAGGCGGTGATCCGCAAAGCGGCAGAATTATTGTATGTCGACCACAGTGAATTTATCCGCGCTAAACTTTCCGCTCAAAAATAGAGCGGATTACAACATTGTTAACGCCAATTTCGCAAGGTTGTAGGCATCCACATAAGCGGAGTGCTGTCGCCCTTCCCACTCAATACCTTGCGCTTCTTGTGCGGCGCGGTGACCAATACGTTTTTCTTTCATTCTCTGCTGAATACGGTAGAGCGTTGCTAGGTTGATGAACTCGCTAAAAGGCATAACGATCCCCTTCTGCCCACATTCTTTAGCTAAAATTTGGTCATCACGCCCCCACGAAACATAAATCTTATTTGGGCCGCCAAAGTTCTTAACCATTGATTGAATGACACCTGCGAGTGGTCGCCCCTGTTTTTCAATTTTACGCGGAGTTATCCCGGTTAACTCACTACAAAACAGCGAAATTTCGTCTTGCTCTGGCCTGACAT
>NZ_FIZY01000267.1 GCF_900060185.1 Grimontia marina
CCATCAGGGACTCAATGACCTTACTCCTGATGAAGCCTACTTCGGCAGGCAAAGATACGCAGCATGAGCGGGATCAAACACTTAAAAAATTAGCTTGTGTGTCCAACCAATGGGGTCCACTTCTCAACTTACCGTTGCAAAATCTCTCCGTTCTCATTTAACCTTTATGATTTATCAACTGTTGATGACATGACATAGTCTTGGGCATCTCCGATTTGAAAGATAAACTCTCTGAGTGATCAGTCACTTAAAGACAACTCCATGTCCGATTGAGATACTTATATTCACCCCATCAACTTATGGCGCAAGAAGTGGACCCCATTGGTTGGACACACAAGCTAATTTTTTAAGTGTTTGATCCCGCTCATGCTGCGTATCTTTGCCTGCCGAAGTAGGCTTCATCAGGAGTAAGGTCATTGAGTCCCTGATGGTTACGCTCTAAATAACTGATCCGAATAGTGCTACATTTTCGCCGTGCCGTGGCAACCTCCCGGGTACGGCGATACGTTATCCATAAAGTGCTTCACCTTCCTGAGCAATTGCCACATATGTTTACACCTGTGAT
>NZ_FIZY01000268.1 GCF_900060185.1 Grimontia marina
AAATCTCGTTTTGGTTGGGGTTTGACGGTTGCGATTGAGCCACCAGAGCTTGAAACGCGTGTCGCGATTTTAATGAAGAAGGCAGAAGATCACCAAATTCATCTTGCCGATGAAGTTGCCTTTTTTATTGCCAAACGCTTACGTTCCAACGTGCGTGAATTGGAAGGTGCACTAAATCGTGTTATCGCCAACGCTAACTTTACCGGCCGTCCGATCACCATCGATTTTGTGCGTGAAGCGCTGCGTGACTTATTAGCTTTGCAAGAAAAATTGGTCACCATTGATAACATTCAAAAGACCGTGGCGGAATACTACAAAATTAAAGTGGCGGATTTGCTTTCTAAACGTCGTTCTCGCTCGGTTGCCCGTCCACGCCAGTTGGCGATGGCACTGGCTAAAGAGCTGACTAACCACAGCTTGCCTGAAATTGGTGATGCGTTTGGTGGCCGAGATCATACGACAGTGCTGCATGCTTGCCGTAAAATCCAGCAGTTACGCGAAGAGAGCCACGACATTAAAGAAGACTATTCGAATTTAATTCGTACCCTGTCTTCTTGATGCA
>NZ_FIZY01000269.1 GCF_900060185.1 Grimontia marina
AAAAGGACTGAGTGATGGCCATCATAGCACCGATACCTCGTGGCGAACGTCGTAGGATGAAAAAAGCGATACAGACTACCAAGGACAAGGATTATGCCCGCAGACTTATTGCTCTCATGCAACTCCACGAAGGCAAAACGATTGTCGATGTCTGCCGTATTATCAGTGCAGCCCGCTCCTCAGTGGGTAGGTGGATTGACTGGTTTACTCAAGGTGGTATGGATGCCCTGCACGCTTTGCCTGTTGGCAGACCGCCAACGCTTCCCGTTAGCGAAATGTGTGCGATGCTGACTATTCTGGTTCAGTTTTCCCCGCAGGATTTCGGTTATCAGCGAAGCCGCTGGAGTACAGAGCTTTTAACGATGCAGCTCAATGATGTATTCCAAAGTACAGTGGCGGCTTCTACGGTCAGGCGTTGGTTACCGAAAATCGGGGTCGTCTGGCGTAGGGCGGCACCTACCCTCAATATTCGAGACCCTGACAAGGAAGAAAAGCTCGCTCAGATAAGTGAGGCGCTGGACAAATGCAGTGTTGACCATCCGGTGTTTTATGAAGACGAAGT
>NZ_FIZY01000270.1 GCF_900060185.1 Grimontia marina
TCGTTAGCTCAGTTGGTAGAGCAGTTGACTTTTAATCAATTGGTCGCAGGTTCGAATCCTGCACGACCCACCATCTTCTCCACAGAGGATGTAAAACTCAGTTTGGGTTTTGCCTTTTTAAAGGTGAGAGCAAACATATGTGGGCGATTAGCTCAGTTGGGAGAGCACCTCCCTTACAAGGAGGGGGTCACTGGTTCGAGCCCGGTATCGCCCACCACTTTTTCCTTCTTCTTTGTTGTGACTCTCGTCGTTTAGGTTCCTAAACTTCCTCAAGTCATGCCTCGAATAAGAAAAAAGACCAAGCTTTGGGGCTATAGCTCAGCTGGGAGAGCGCTTGCATGGCATGCAAGAGGTCGACGGTTCGATCCCGTCTAGCTCCACCACTCTTTAAGTGTTCTTGCGAGAATATTTAGAAAGTGGTTTTAACATCACTTTGCTCTTTAAAAATCTGGAAAGCTGACTAAACAAACTCAAATGAGTTTGTTTGTAAAAGTTCTCAAATGTTGACTCTACGGAGTTAACACCAAACACATTCAAGTGTTCTTGGTTTCATCGCTTCTT
>NZ_FIZY01000271.1 GCF_900060185.1 Grimontia marina
AAACGAAGATAAATTATGGGTAATAATCGCGCTATCAACAAAAAGGATTAATAGACCAAGAAAAAGAAGGTGTTGAAGTAAAAGAGAAAAAACAAACTGGAATAAATATTTTAGTTTCATAATGATTGCTCTAGCGGTGTTTATATTATTTATAATATCACTAGAGCAAAATAACTTACAGAAACCATTACGCTTCAGTGATCAGTGCCTTAAAAACACGCTTTCCATTCTCAATCGTTTTTGACAAAGAAACAAAAGCGTCAATGGCTTCTGTAGCATACCCCATAATAACGCTCTTATCCCCTTTCACTCCTGACAGTTGGGCATTCAAACAGCGCTTGTTTAAAGCTTCCTCTCTGTTTTCGGCGTGAATAGTCGAGATAGAACCAGAGTGACCAGAGTTAGCAATGTTCAAAAATGCCATTGTATTTTCAATGTCAATTTCTCCAAGTAAGATCCTGTCAGGACGAAGCCGCAACATGGAGTTAATAAAGTCAGAAAATTTAAGCCCCGCTATATCTGTGCCGCTTTTTGATTTCAAAAAGGCCGTGGTGTTA
>NZ_FIZY01000272.1 GCF_900060185.1 Grimontia marina
GCTGTGTTGCCAAGCCTTGGTGAATGTATTCACCGGCTTTGGGGCGTAGCTAAACGTTAATGACTTCTATGCGCACTTTCAAGGTGGAAAGCTGGCCGACATCTTTATGGATACACAAGAACGTTTAGGGCTATCTATCTCGATTGATACGCTTGAGCCGTTATATCGTATTGAATTAGAAGCTTTGTTCCAACGCCATTTAAAGCCGATGGATGGTGCCATCGAGCTCATTGAATTCCTAAAGCGACAGGACATCGAGTTTTGTATCGCTTCTAATGCGCCTAAGTCTCGGGTTGAATCTTCATTGGCAATGACAGGAATGCTCGACGACTTTAAAGGTAAAGTGTTTTCAGCTTTTGATGCCAACAGTTGGAAGCCTGCTCCCGATCTTCTCCACTACGCTGCCATGAATATGGCTGCGCTCACTCAAGAATGTTTGTTCATTGATGACACGCTTCTGGGCGTTGAAGCGGGTATTAACGCGGGAATGCGTACTGTCTATTTCAACCCCGGAAACAAAGAGAACGTCGACCATCCCCTAGTCATATCAGTTGGC
>NZ_FIZY01000273.1 GCF_900060185.1 Grimontia marina
ATTGATACGCTGACAGGTGAGTACAAAATCCTGCGCGTCGACATTTTGCACGATGTGGGCGCATCACTAAACCCTGCGATCGATATTGGTCAGGTTGAAGTCGGATTTGTACAGGGTGTGGGCTGGCTAACAACCGAAGAGCTGGTTTGGAATGAACAGGGTCGCCTAATGACTAACGGACCTGCAAGTTACAAGATCCCAGCGATTGCGGATATGCCTATCGACTTTAGAACCCACCTTCTGGAGAACCGCAGCAACCCAGAGGACACGGTGTTTAATTCAAAAGCCGTTGGTGAACCACCATTTATGCTAGGTATGTCAGTGTGGTGTGCGCTCAAAGATGCGATCTCGTATGCTGTCTTCTGCTTGAAAAAAATAAATGTCTAACCTTAACTAGCTCTGCGACAGGATGATTGCATTGTAACCCAACAACTAGGTTAATGTAGTCATCTCCTTTAAAACCGACATGCTCTTAATCGTATAATTTAGTCATGTGTATGTGTGCAATGCGGTTATTCCATGCTTTTAGAGATTCTGTGACTTGATCTTCGACG
>NZ_FIZY01000274.1 GCF_900060185.1 Grimontia marina
ACGATTTCAGGTCTACGCCGCCGTGGATTCACACCAGCATCGATTCGAGAGTTTTGCAAACGCATTGGGGTGACAAAACAGGAAAATATGATCGAATTCAGTTCGTTAGAGTCTTGCATCCGTGAAGACTTAAACGAACATGCGCCTCGCGCCATGGCGGTTCTTGACCCTCTAAAAGTGGTGATCGAAAACTTTGATGCCGATAAAGTGGAAACATTGACGCTTGCTAATCACCCAAATAAACCGGAAATGGGTGAGCGCGAAGTACCCTTTACGCGTGAGTTATGGATCGAACGTGAAGATTTCCGTGAAGAAGGCAACAAGAAATACAAACGTTTAGTGCTAAGCAGAGAGGTTCGCTTACGCGGCGCTTACGTAATAAAAGCAGAACGCATTGAAAAAGATGCACAAGGCAATATTACGACAATATTCTGCACTTACGATATGGATACTCTGGGTAAAAACCCGGCAGATGGACGCAAAGTGAAAGGTGTTATTCACTGGGTATCCGCCGATAAAGCCTTGCCAGCTGAAATTCGTTTGTATGATCGCC
>NZ_FIZY01000275.1 GCF_900060185.1 Grimontia marina
TTCGTAAATAAGCTCATAAACAGTTCGACGCTGAGGAGTGAGACGTACACCTCTTGCGGAACAGATATCTTCCAATTGTTGTATTAGCTTTTGATTCACATGGTCACCTGTCTTAGCGAAGTCCGACTATTTTATACTAATTCCCTAGAGAGGTCGTTAGTCTCATTCGTGTAATTTGCCGCCACCCATCAAGCTCTGTATAATCCCGCCTCCTTAATGCTGAGAACTTTCAGCTGGATTGATTTTTGAACGATGCGAGACACCATTATGTATCATGCTTCACGCTTATCCGTTGCGCCCATGCTCGATTGGACAGATAGACATTGCCGTTACTTCCATCGTCTATTGTCATCGCAAACGCTGTTGTATACCGAAATGGTAACAACAGGTGCGATTATCCACGGTAAAGGTGACTTTCTTGCGTATAACGAAGAAGAACATCCTGTGGCGTTACAGTTAGGTGGGTCTAATCCTGCGGACTTAGCGACGTGTGCAAAGCTTGCCTCGGAGCGTGGGTATGATGAAATCAACCTCAATGTGGGTTGTCCTTCC
>NZ_FIZY01000276.1 GCF_900060185.1 Grimontia marina
CACCTTCGCTTTAAATTCGGGTGAGTGGTTTCTACGTTTTCTTGTCATCATCTGCTCCAGTCTTTCTGGGGACTATCAAAACAGATCAATCACTTAAAGTCATGTCCGAAAATTGGGGGCCACTTCTCAATGTCTCGTTGACCGCCGGCGGTAATATCACCTCCACAGCAAGTACTATCGCCGCAGACAACAATGCGGCCCTGAAAGCTGAGGGGGACGTATCACTCCTCGCTGCCAACGACAGCGAATATCAATACTCGCGTAAGGAAACCAGTAAATCCTTTGGCTGCAAGAAAGTAGAGATTAATGAATCCCTCAAAGAAACCGTAGTCGGTGCGGACATCAGTGCTGGAAACAACATCACCATTCAGGCTGGAGATGGCTTAACCACGAGTCTGGATGAAAGCGCGGTATCTGTGGTGGGTTCGGCGCTGGACGCGCAAGGTGACGTGACCTTGGTGGCGGATGGTGATGTGACCATTCAGGCGCAGGAATACCGTGAGTTCTCCCGCCACGAAACCATCAAAAAAGGCTTTGGCGGTCTTTCCTCAA
>NZ_FIZY01000277.1 GCF_900060185.1 Grimontia marina
ACCATTCATCATTTAAAGTAAGGAATTTGCAATGCCAACTCCATGTTATATCTCTATTGAAGGCGAAACTCAGGGTCTGATTACTGCAGGCGCTCTTTCTACTGACTCTATCGGCGATGCGTTCGTTGAAGGTCATGAAGATCAAATGTTGGTTCAAATGTTTGACCACGTTGTGACTGTACCGACAGACCCACAATCAGGTCAGCCTTCTGGTCAGCGTGTTCACAAACCATTCAAATTCACCGTTGCGCTAAATAAAGCGGTTCCTCTTCTTTATAACGCGTTGGCGTCTGGCGAGAAGATGAAATCGGTTGAGCTAAAATGGTACCGCACTTCTATCGAAGGTAAACAAGAGAACTTCTTCACCACTAAACTTGAAAGTGCCTCTATCGTTGATATCCACTGTGAAATGCCACATTGCCAAGATCCAGCGAACGGCGACTTCACACAAAACGTTACGGTTTCTATGTCTTACCGTAAAATCCTGTGGGATCACGTGAATGCGGGTACTTCAGGCTCTGACGACTGGCGCAAGCCTGTTGAAGCGTAAT
>NZ_FIZY01000278.1 GCF_900060185.1 Grimontia marina
TAGCATGTAGCGGTTAACGATCGTTCTATACTGTTCATTATGTGCCACGGCGTGAGGGCGAGGACCAACAATTGACATTCGACCTTGTAGCACATTAATAAACTGTGGTAGCTCATCTAATGACGTCTTCCTAATAAACGCACCAAAAGGAGTCACTCGGGGATCATTTTTTGTTGCTTGTGTAACCTTGTTCCCATTGTCCATGGCACGCATGCTTCTGAATTTCCATACTTTGATAGATTTTCCATCCAGTCCATAGCGCATCTGTTTGAAAATAATAGGGCCTGGTGAGCTGAGTTTCACGCCTACCGCAACCGCAATAAGGACAGGGCTGATTAAAATCAAGATAAGACTACTTAAGACTAAATCTTCAAAACGTTTTAGCCACGTACCTAACCCATTGAATGGTGTATCAAAAATACTAAAAGCATTAACATCGCCGATGGTATACCAACGCGAATGCAGTAAATTGAAGGTAAAAAAATCCGGCACAATATAGGTATTCACTGTGCTATCCGAAAAGGCCTCTAGAATCTTGCTGATTCGATG
>NZ_FIZY01000279.1 GCF_900060185.1 Grimontia marina
TCACCGTGACCGACCAGGATGGCAACGTCATCTTCTCCGGCACCGTGACTCAGGACATGCTGGATAACGGCCTGTCACTGGCCGTGGATGCGCCAGCCACTGGCGACACCCTGGCGATTACTGCCACGGTCACCGACCCGGCCGGCAACAGCGCCGAAGGCAGCGACCAGGCGGTCATGGATTACGGCGTCGGCACGGGCGCACCGGCCTCACCGACGGTAGTGATTACCGAAGATGCCAATAACGATGGCACCATCAATGATGGCGAGCTCAATGGTCAGATAGACATCAGCGTGACACTGGGCGCGGGTACTGCTGTGGGCGATACCCTCACGGTGACCGACCAGGATGGCAACACCCTGTTCAGCGGCCCGGTCACCCAGGCCATGCTGGACAATGGCCTGGCCCTGACCCTGGATGCGCCGGCAGCGGGCACCACCCTCACGGTGAATGCCAACGTCACCGACCCGGCGGGCAACACCGCCAATGGCTCAGACAGCGCGGTACTGGATGTCGGCAGCACGGCGCCGGGCACGCCTGTGGTCACCA
>NZ_FIZY01000280.1 GCF_900060185.1 Grimontia marina
AGTAATCTGTGGTAGTCATAACCTTCAGTGACGGTTTCGACAGCGGAATGTGGACTTTGTGGCGACGAATTTTGCCTTATCTATCTGGCCGGAGTTAACTCTCCGATCTTATCGACATCGGGCTTTTCCATAAGAGAAAGAAACTGACGAGCGTAAGCTGACAGGGATTCAACATAACGACGTTGTCCTTCTGCATAAAGGGTGTCAAACGCAAGTGACGATTTTCCCGACCCTGATAGTCCTGTGATAACAATTAATTTGTCACGAGGAATGGTTAGGTGGACGTCTTTTAGGTTGTGCGTACGAGCGCCCCTTATTTCTATTTTATCCATCTCAATAGACCGTGTAATTTTCAGTGGCTAAAGTATTACATAGAGTGAGATTTGTGCAAAGTTTTACTGGATAAAAAAACAGTAAACAAAAAGGGTGACTCAAAGAGTCACCCTTTTATAATTCGAAACGCTATGTATTACACCAGTAGTTATGCTTCTTTCTTTGTTGAGTGTTTACCTAACTCGATTTGCTTCTGGTCTTTCTTGTATA
>NZ_FIZY01000281.1 GCF_900060185.1 Grimontia marina
AAAAGAAAGGAAAAGGAAGAGTGAAGAAGAAAAGACAGAGAAACAAAAGAAAGAAGGATGAAAGAAAGGGTAAAAGGGAAGGGAAAGAAAAGGATGAAAAAAAAAGGGAAAAAAGAAGAAGTAAAGAAGATGAAGAGGAAGAGAGAGGAGATAAAAAAGAAGAGAGGATGAAGAAAGAGATTGATGAAGTAAAAAGAAGATGGGTTGGTGTTAGAAAGAAAAGAAGAAACAAAAGAGAAAAGAAATAAATAGAAAAAAAAAGAAAAAGATGAAAAGAAAGAAAAAAAGAAAAAAAGAAGAAAGAAGAAAGAAAGAAGGGAATGAAGAGATAAGAAAAGAAGTGGGAGAGAGGAAAGAAAGAGAAAAAAGAAAAGGACAAAAAGAGAAAGGATAAAGAAGAGGAAAGAAATGTAGAAAATAGAAAGAAAAAAGAAGTAAGAAGAAGAAAGAGAAAAAAAGGGAGAAGAGAGAAAGACAAAGGGGAGATGGATAAAAAGGAAGAAAGAAGGGGGAAGAGATGAATGGAAAGATAAGAAAAGAG
>NZ_FIZY01000282.1 GCF_900060185.1 Grimontia marina
TTCAGAGGTGATAACTACATCATACCGCCCATACCGCCCATGCCGCCCATATCAGGCATTGCCGCTTCTTTCTTCGGTAGATCAGTCACCATAGCTTCAGTAGTGATCATAAGGCCCGCAACTGAAGCTGCGAACTGTAGCGCACTACGAGTCACTTTAGTTGGATCCAAAATACCCATTTCGATCATGTCACCATATTCGCCCGTTGCCGCGTTGTAACCATAGTTACCCTCGCCCGCACGTACATTATTAGCAACGACTGACTCTTCATCACCTGCGTTTTTGGTGATTTGACGAATTGGTGCTTCCATCGCACGCAGTGCAACTCGAATACCTACGTTTTGCTCTTCGTTATCACCTTCAAGACCAACCACTTTAGAAGCAGCACGGATCAGTGCAACGCCACCACCCGCAACAACACCTTCTGCAACAGCAGCTCGAGTTGCATGCAATGCATCTTCTACGCGATCTTTCTTCTCTTTCATTTCTACTTCAGTGGTTGCACCGACTTTGATCACTGCAACGCCACCTGCCAGTT
>NZ_FIZY01000283.1 GCF_900060185.1 Grimontia marina
CTGGGCCTGCAAATTTCAGGCTACCTTCATCAACCCCTGCTGTCTTGACAATACAGCCGTCAACGGCAATGTTGCCTGATAGGACGGCTAGGCCACCATCTTGGCTAAAAGCATGCTCTTTGGTGCGAATACAGCCTTCTTTGCGATCGTCATCGAGGCGATCCCAGCGGCATTGTTGTGAGAAGGCGTTAGTGGTACGAATACCCGCAGGACCGGCACGGAAAAAGGTTAAGACGTCTTCATCTTGGGTTTGCATGATGTCGTATTGAGCCAACTGCTCTTTCATCGATAAACCCAACACGGTGTGAGTTTGATTATTGATGAGGCCTGCGCGATCCAATGCCACAAGAAGCGCCATCACACCACCCGCGCGGTGCACATCTTCCATGTGATATTTTTGAGTCGATGGCGCGACTTTACACAGATGAGGTACGCGGCGTGACATGCGGTCGATATCACCCATGTAAAAATCGATTTCACCTTCTTGAGCGCCTGCTAATAGGTGCAATACGGTGTTGGTTGAGCCGCCCATGGCA
>NZ_FIZY01000284.1 GCF_900060185.1 Grimontia marina
ATGGCTTTTGCTTGGCTTGCTCAACGTCGTCTGCATAATTTACCCAGCAATCTACCAGAAGTAACCGGAGCAAGCGCTCTCGCTTCGTTGGGTGTGGTCTATTTTACTCATTAATAAGTAAGGAATGGTATGACTAATGACGCGCTGCTCTCTGCGCTTTCTCACCTTACTTCCGAAGGTCGCAACCCTGACACAATGGATATTGACCTACTATCAGCACAAGAAATTGTAGAACGGCTCAATCAACAAGATAAACACGTTCCGCTGGCCGTCGAAAAAGTCCTTCCGGAGATCGCCTTAGCCGTGGATCGAATTACCTATGCCTTCAAACATGGTGGTCGATTAATCTATATCGGTGCAGGAACCAGTGGCCGATTAGGCGTTCTTGATGCGTCTGAGTGCCCTCCAACACTTGGGGTTAGCGATCAGATGGTGATTGGTTTGATTGCCGGCGGGAAAGAGGCCATGTTCAGTGCTCAAGAAGGGGCGGAAGATTGCGCAGAACTCGGCATTCAAGATCTCAAAAGTGTTC
>NZ_FIZY01000285.1 GCF_900060185.1 Grimontia marina
TTAACTAGAAATAGCGTCAACGCGCCGATAACACCACTCTCAAGCCAGACTGTTGCGTTTTCCCACTACAATCATATTTCCGCTCAGCTGCCTATCGAACCAAAGTCGGGGAATGTAGTGACAGGCGGGATAAAAGAACAGACACAACAATGTCTACGCAATATCAAAACGATACTCGAAAGCATTGACGTGCCGATGGATGATATCGTCAAAACAAATATTCATATCACAAAGTTGGAGGATCTTGAGGCCGTTGACGAAGTGTATAAAACCTTCTTCCCAGATTCTTCCATTGCTCGTGCCGTTAATTACTTACCTGCACGCTCCACTGTGGTTGTGGAAGGCTTAGCGCTGGATGCACTCGTACAAATAGATGCGACCGTTTCTCATGGCGATGGTACACCGCCTCAATTAGTTGAAGACCGTCACGGCATCGTTATTAAGGCAACCAATACCGAAAAAGCACCGTTAAACGCCCTATCGACGCAAAGCGTGGCCTTCTCTCACTACAACAATATCTC
>NZ_FIZY01000286.1 GCF_900060185.1 Grimontia marina
TAACTGGTCGGAATACGTGGCGTTGACCGCGTCAGAGGAAGAGCCACTGATGAGTGGTGACCATACCCTGGATCTGCGTAGTCTGGAGGCGTATGCCACCACAGGCTATCACGCGTCGGGGAATACCCCGATGACGCTGATGTACTGGGTGAACTACGCGTCAGTGACGGGGGCAGACCGTCAGGTAATGGGCAGCCATGACGGCGGTTACCAGCGCTTCTACCTGGGTATTGACAGGCAGAATGATCATTCATCAGGGATAGGACGCGCCTACAGAGAAAACGATGACTCTGGACTGAGTGCAGAGAGCTGGTCACACCTGGCATTGAGCTATGACCCTGTCACCCGTGAAGGCGTGGTGTACGTTAACGGGCAGGCGGTTCACACCCACAGCTACATCACCTTCAATGAAGCGTCGAGCCGTGCACTGATGCTGGGTGCACGTAACGGCGAGCAGGGTGCAGACAGCTTTATCAACGGGCAGGTAGACGATGTTCAGGTGTGGGGCCGTGCACTGAGCG
>NZ_FIZY01000287.1 GCF_900060185.1 Grimontia marina
TCCATAATTACTACCACTACGATAAGTAGTGAAGTACCGCCGAAGTATAAACGAACGTTCCATGCGACCATCATGAACTCGGGAATCAGACAGATAAAGGTAATGTATAGAGCACCGGCTAAGGTTAATCTTGTCATTACTTTATCGATGTATCTCGCTGTCTGCTCACCTGGGCGGATGCCGGGTACGAACGCACCGGACTTCTTCAAGTTATCCGCTGTTTCACGAGGGTTAAAAACCAACGCTGTGTAAAAGAAACAGAATAAAATAATCGCCGCTGCATAAAGCATAACGTACAGAGGTTGACCTGGGCTAAGAGCCAAAGACACATCAGTTAACCAACCGAATGTGCTGCTCTCACCATTTTGGCCAAACCACTGGGCTAATGTTCCTGGGAACAAAATAATGCTCGATGCAAAAATTGCAGGTATTACACCCGCCATATTAATTTTCAATGGCAAGTGAGTACTTTGCGCTGCAAATACTTTACGACCTTGTTGACGCTTTGCATAGTTAACG
>NZ_FIZY01000288.1 GCF_900060185.1 Grimontia marina
GCCCAGGGTGATGGTGATATCCACCTCGCCGCTGAGCTCGCCATCGTTGATGTAACCATCATCGTTGGCATCTTCGGTAATGACCACAGTCGGTGCGGTAGGCGCACTGCTGCCGTGATCCAGGGTGGCCGAGTCACTGCCACTCGCCGTGTTGCCACTGGTGTCGGTCACGGTGGCCGTCAAGGTCAGGCCGGTGCCGGTCGCTGGCGGGGTCATCGTCAGCGACAGGCCATTGTCCAGCATGTCCTGGGTAATGGTGGCGCTGTACACCTCATTGCCATCCTGGTCGGTGATAACGATGGTGTCACCCACTTCGGTACCTTCACCCAGAGTCACGCTGTAGTTGATGTCGCCATCCAGCTCGTCGTCATTGATGTAGCCATCATTGTTGGCATCTTCATCAATGGTCAGGGTCGGTGTCCCCAGGTTCGGGTTGCCGCCACTGGTATCCAGTATCGCACTGTCACTGCCATTGGCGGTGTTGCCCGCCGCATCGGTGACGGTGGCGGTGACCACCAG
>NZ_FIZY01000289.1 GCF_900060185.1 Grimontia marina
ATTGGTAGTTTTGGTTTTTCGTTGCCGATGGATGAGTGTTTAGCACAATGTGCGCTCGATCTCTCGGGTCGCCCTTATCTGAAATTTGAGGCCACCTTTACACGTGAGCAAATCGGCGATCTCTCCACTGAAATGGTATATCACTTCTTCCGTTCATTAACCGACACTTTGGCCTGTACGCTGCATCTCTCATCCAGTGGCGATAATGATCACCATATTATTGAAAGTTTGTTTAAGGCTTTTGGCCGCACATTGCGCCAAGCCATTAAAGTGGAAGGCAATGAACTACCTAGCAGCAAAGGAGTACTGTAATGTCGTCAGTCCGTGAAGCGATGAGTGATAACAGCCGCCAGCCGCAAAAGGTCGTCATCATTGATACAGGCTGCGCTAATGTTTCTTCCGTGAAATTTGCCATCGAACGCTTGGGTTACCCAGTCACTATTTCAAAATATCCTGATGTGGTGTTGACGGCAGATAAGCTGTTTTTACCCGGTGTCGGTACGGCAAGTGAGGCGATG
>NZ_FIZY01000290.1 GCF_900060185.1 Grimontia marina
TGAGAACCTATTAGTTGAAGAACTAACCAAATTAGGGATTACGGACGCAAAACCAGTGCAGGCCGGGGTAAAATTTAAAGCGTCGAAAGAGCAGATTTATCGCTGTTGTTTGTGGAGCCGTCTAGCATCAAGATTTGTTCGCGTCCTCTCTGAATTTACCTGCCAAAATGATATGGATCTTTACTTGTCAGCAAGTTCAGTGAACTGGGTTAATCATTTTCATAGTTCGAAAAAATTTGTTGTCGACTTTAACGGCACTAATAACGAAATCCGTAACAGTCAGTACGGCGGGATGAAAGTAAAGGATGCGGTTGTCGACTGTTTCACCAAAAAGAACTTACCGCGCCCTTCGATCGATAAAGATCATGCAGATCTTCGTGTCCATGTGCGCTTGCATAAAGATAAAGCCATTTTAGGGATTGATATGGTGGGCGGTGGTTTACATCAGCGCGGTTACCGTACCGAAGCGGGGCGAGCACCACTTCGTGAAACATTAGCAGCAGCTATTATTTTGCGTA
>NZ_FIZY01000291.1 GCF_900060185.1 Grimontia marina
TAGTAATGATCTCTTGCTTTGGGTTTTGGCTTAATGCTATCGGTTGGCCAACAATTTTCTCTGCAATCGCAAGATAGGTGTTGGAAATATCCATTAATTCAGCCAAAGGCAGTGCATTTTCACGATCAAGCGCTTCTCTCTCAGCCATCCGTTCCTTGTTGATTAAAATATCAGGGTCTGTTCAGTTTTTGAGCAAGTATTGCCGAACACCCTCTTTCGAATTTTCCACAATACGTCCTTGCTGATAGGAAGCGCTCTCCCAGATGCGAGACGAGTCCGGCGTACCCACTTCATCCATATAAATGAGCTTCTCAACGCCGTTAGCATCGGTGACATAACCAAATTCAAACTTGGTATCGACGAAGATTTGCTCTACTTGACGGAGTGCTTGGCTAATGACGTTGAAGCCTTCTTTTAATAGCTGTTCGTACAAGGCAATATCTTCGACACGACTGAAGTTAAAAGCGGCAAAATTCTCTTCAATATTATGACGTGAGATATTGACATCATCG
>NZ_FIZY01000292.1 GCF_900060185.1 Grimontia marina
CGGCAATCATGTGACAATTTGTAATTAATAAGTCTTTATTCTAGTTATATTCGGCGGTACACTATGAACGCGGCCTCAGGGCCGCTTTTTTGTAGAGCTCAGCTTATGGATGAAGCAAAATAGCGGTGTTGCGAATGAGTAACTTATTGGAAAAGTTATGATATAAAAGTGGGAAGGAAGGGTAGAGAAAAGGGAAGAGGGGGGGGGAGGGGGGAGGAAGGGAAAGGGGGGAAAAGGGAGAAGAAATAGTGAGGAGAAATGATGATACACCCAAAGGAATTGGAGGAGCGGCCGGCACGCGGTCATGTTCCACCGCAGAGGAGCAACTTGGTAGGGCACAATCGGTAGTAAGTACCGCCATTGCGAGCCTCGCAATTGGTCTGGGAGTTGAGCATGTGGATCGCAGCGCCAAGCTGCCTGGGGTAACAGAAGGAGGAAAAGAAAAGCAGGGTAGAGAACGAAGAGGGGGAAAAAGAGGAGGGAGAGGGAAGTCAAGGTAAGGAAAATTG
>NZ_FIZY01000293.1 GCF_900060185.1 Grimontia marina
ACTCGCGTCTGACTATCACGAGTTTCACTATTCTCACCAAACACAATTAATTGAGGGACTCCTTTTTTACCTCAATACTTTTATCAAACAACAGCAAGAGCGAATCGAACAATTCATTGCCATTGGTATTGCCCTACCCGGCTTAGTCAACCCATAAACGGGTGTCGTAGAATACATGCTCAACATTGCTATTGATGCACTCGCTTTAGGTGACATCATTCGTGATAATTTTCATGTTGAATGTTTTGTCGGCAATGACGTGCGCGGTATGGCGCTTGCCGAACACTATTTCGGTGCCAGCAAAGATTGCCAAGACTCTATTCTGGTCAGCGTACACAGAGGAACTGGAGCTGGCATTATCGTCAATGGTCAAGTATTCCTAGGCTATAACCGTAACGTGGGTGAAATAGGTCATATCCAAATCGATCCACTCGGCGAACAGTGTCAATGTGGAAACTTCGGCTGTCTGGAAACGGTAGCCGCAAACCCGGCCATTATATCTCGC
>NZ_FIZY01000294.1 GCF_900060185.1 Grimontia marina
GCTACGAATGCATCCAATTGCTCAGCTAGGATAGTAGCTGCGCGACGGATAGCTTCCTCAGGTTCTAGAGTACCGTTCGTTTCCATATCGATAACAAGCTTGTCTAAGTCAGTACGCTGCTCAACACGTGCCGCTTCTACAGCGTAGGCAATTTTGTCTACTGGGCTGTAAGTTGCGTCAACAAGCAGACGACCGATTGGACGCTCATCTTCTTCAGTATGGATACGAGCTGAAGCTGGAACGTAACCACGACCACGTTCTACTTTGATACGCATAGCGATCTCAGCGTTGTCATCCGTTAGGTGACAAATTACGTGCTCAGGGTTAGCGATCTCTACATCACCATCGTGGGTGATGTCACCTGCAACAACAGGGCCTGAGCCTGATTTGTTCAGTGTAATAAACACTTCATCTTTGCCTTCAGCAACGCGTACAGCCAAACCTTTAAGGTTTAGAAGGATTTCCAGGATATCTTCCTGAACGCCTTCTTTAGTGCTGTATT